>NZ_JAHVJM010000002.1:0-813530 GCF_019801245.1 Halomonas sp. DP1Y21-3 | reverse complement strand
AGTGGGAACCACCTGATCCCTTGCCGAACTCAGAAGTGAAACCGCTCAGCGCCGATGGTAGTGTGGGGTCTCCCCATGCGAGAGTAGGTCATCGTCAGGCATTTATTCAGAAGAAGCCCGGTTATCGAGAGATAATCGGGCTTTTTCGCATGCATGGGGAAGACCCCTCTCTTTATATGTGGGGCCGCACTGCGTGCGGTCCGGCCGCTCGCAGGCTCGCGTCGTTCGTCCCCCCCTTGCGGCGTTGCCGCAAAAGCTCGGGGTGACTCACCCCCATGCGAGCGACCTTGTTGTCTAAGCGTCATCGTCAGGCATTTATTCAGAAGTAAGCCCGATTATCGAGAGATAGTCGGGCCTTCTTTTTGTAAAGAGCGCATGCATGGGCTCTCTACAAATTCAGCCCCTCTCTTTATATGTGGGGCCGCGCCGATAACCCCCTCGGCGCGGTCCGGCCTGGCTCTTCTAAAGGGCGGGCTCGCGTCGTTCGTCACCCCTTGCAGCTACGCTGCAGCCCTTGTGAAGAGTGCTGGGGTGACTCACCCCCATGCGAGCGACCTTGCTGTCTAAGCGTCATCGTCAGGCATTTATTCAGAAGAAGCCCAATTCCGAGAGGGGTTGGGCTTCTTTTGTGTAAAGAGCGTATGCATGGGCTCTCTACAAGTTCAGCCCCTCTCTTTATATGTGGGGCCGGCCGCCGCCCCCGAGGTGCGGTCCGGCCTGGCTCTTCTCAAGGGCGGGCTCGCGTCGTTCGTCCCCCTTGCAGCTTCGCTGCAGCCTTTGTAAAGAGCGTCGGGGTGACTCACCCCCATGCGACTACCCTGTCGGGAACAGATCAGGCATGTATCACGAAGAAGCCCGCTTCCGAGAGGAGGCGGGCTTCTTTGGTTTCAGGCAAGTTTCAGCAAGACGGTTGTCGCGGCTCTGTGCCTAGAACGCGATGGTGGAGACGACCAGTTGGCTCGCTTGCAGCGAACGCAGGCCCAGGCGGTCGCCGGGTTCGATGACCAGAAGATCACCGGCCGCGAGTACCTCGCCGGAGACGAGTTCCACACGACCACTGATCAGGTACCAGGCTCGAAGTAGTGCGGGTTCCGGCGACAGGTGCAGGGTTTCCTGTTCGCGGAGCAACTGGTGTGTGAGGTAGCCGCGACTGCCGTATCTCACCATCAGGTTGAAGTCGCGATAGAGCCCCTGGCTCAGGGTTTGCCAGGCGCCGTCAAAGGTGTCGACTTCGAAGCGCCTGAGGTCCCTGGAGCGGTGCCCTTGATGCTCAAGGTGGGCCTCGCCTTCCAATACCATGAGGTGTCGTTCGTAGCCTGCCAGAGGGGTGAACAGGCACTCTTCGGACTCTACCGTGGCGGTGCTCAGGCGGACCTGAAAGTTCCGGTCGGCATAGTCCCTGTCAACGGGAGCGATAAACAGCTCCCGCGTCGTGCCGCCGGACCAGAGGCGCGCGGGTGTCTCGGATGAGCGTCGAATGATCATGGGAGGTTGGCCAGCGAGTGCTGCGCCTCCTTTTGCCAAGGATCGTGTCATCGTCTCAAGGGTTTAAGTCGATGTGCTTGATCTGGCTCAAGAGATGCTGGGGTAGAGCGACTCTCGCTCGGCGCTGACTCCCGAATCACAACAGTTCGGCGAAAAAGTTGTGCTTACATCAAAATGATAGTTCTACGCCTGCATAGAAGGAACGGTCCGGCGCCGGTTCGAAATAGCGGTCGTTGCTGGCATTGATGCGGATATTGGCATAGTGGTCTTCGTCAAACAGATTGCGGATGCCGAGGTAGGTCGACAGTATCTGGTTGCCGCCCAGTCGCCAGCCGTCACCCGCACGAAGGTTGACCAGCCAGTAGCTGTCGACGTCTACCCGGTTGGCATTGTCCGCGACCATGTCGCTCACATACTGGGTTTCCAGGGTGGCAAAGTAACGGGTGTCCTGGCTGCCTGTCCCGTACCAGGTGAGCTGGTTGACCCAGGTTGTCTCCGGAAGCCCGGGCAGACGGTTGCCGTCCAGGTCACTACCGGAAACCTGGTCGAACTCGTAGCGTGCCAGGGTCAGGGCTGTATTGAGCTCCAGACGCGCCGAGGGCTGCCATCCTAGCGCGACTTCGAGCCCGTCGCGGCTGGTGTCGCCAAGGTTTTCGTAGAAGGTGCGATCGCTGCCATCGATCTCGTAGGGGACCAGTTCATCGTCGACGTCGATCGAGAACAGGGTGACGTCGTAATCCAGTCCGGTGGGCAGGGTGCCGCGCACCCCGAGCTCACGGCTCCAGCTCTCCTGGGGCTCGACGTCGGGGTTGAAGCCACCACCTGCGGGATTGGCAAACTCCGAGAAGGTCGGTGTCTCGAAGGCGGTGGAGGTGTTGGCGTAGACCTGGTGCAAGGGATGGAAGCGGTAGCTGATTCCCAGGCTTCCATTGGTTTCGTGGAAGGTGCGTTCACCGCTCTGGTCGCCATCGTTGTCGTAGTCGTCGTCGATTTCCATGTCGATGCGATCGAAGCGTCCGCCGGCCGACAGTGTCCAGTGCTCATTTAGGGCAAGGTCGCCCTGGGCGAAGATGCCCAGGCTGGTCGCCGTCTGGGTCTCGTCGGCCACTTCTCCCGTCACGCTGCCATCGAACGCCACATCGCGGCGATGGCGGTCGTCTTCCTGGCGAGCGCCGTCGATACCCACCATGCTGTCCAGCGTCATGCCGGCGAGGTTGAAGCGTTGGTGATATTCGGCGCTGCCACCGAAGTGGTGACGTCGGTAGTCGATCAAGCTGTCGCCCGGATAGGGCAATTGCTGTTCGAAGTCTCGCCAGGTGGTAAATCCCTTGAGGTAGAGCTCCCCGGGGCCGAAGCCAAGATCCTCGTACTGCAATCCCACGACCTGCTGGTCCACCTCCTGGCCGGTGTCGTAGTCCTCGGTGAAGCGGCCCGCCTGTTGGCGATCTTCATCGACCTGGTCCTGGGTCAGACCACCAGGATCTTCGGAACGGGGGTTGTCGAGCAGGTTGATGATGGCGGTGAGACGGCGTTGATCGCCCATATCCCGTGACAGGCTGGCGTTCAGCAAGCGCTTCTCGGTGCGGCTGTGATCCCGATAGCCGGCCAGTTCCAGTCGCGAGGCACCCAGGTGGTAGGCCCAGCCGTCGTGCTCGCCGCCGGTGGAAAGGGATTGCTTGTTGTAGCCGTCGCTACCGATACCGGCACGTATCGTCGTCGAGTCGTCACCTTCGTCACGCCCGTCCGCCGTCGTGACCGAAATGACGCCACCGGCGGCATTGCCGTACTGAACCGCCGCCGGTCCCCTGATGACCTCGATCTGTTCTGCGTTGTCCAGGTCGATGGCATCGAGCTGGGCCTGGCCATCGGGGAGGGTGTAGGGAATACCGTCCACCAATATGGTGATGCCGCGCACACCGAAGGGAGCGCGGGCACCAAAGCCCCTGATGGAGACACGAGCACCCTGGGCGAAGTTGTCGCGATTCTGGATGAACACCCCAGGCACTCGAACCAGGGATTCATCGAGACGGACCCGCTGCTGACCTTGATGGATGTCGTCTTCATCGACCATCGAGACAGCCATCGGGGTGGTGAGTAGCTCGCGCTCCAGGCGCGGCGCCGACACCGTCAACACGGGTTGCTGCAGCTCGACGTGGCGGTCGTCGGTTGCGGCAGTCTGTGCGGTGACAGGCGTTGTCAGCGGGAGCAGCAGCAGGGCGGCGGCCGGGCGAGAGGTCATCAGGTTCATCCTTGAACGGCGAGGCGAGAAGGGAGTGGTGGCTCGAAAGAGCATCTTTATCGTTTAAGCACAATTCTAGAGAAGTCGCCTCCTTGGCACCACTCTGGGGAAGAGAGCCTGGTTCCCGTCGGTGCCTGGCCTTCCGCTAGACCAAAGTCGCTTTTCGTTGTGTGGCCAGGTAGTTTATCTTTTGAACTGAAAAAACGAACAGAAGTTCACTATGCGAACGAGCGCCACTGGTCGAGTTGCCGGAAACGGTGTCGAGCGAGAGACCAATAATGAGCGCGCGTCGACGATAACGATAAAGTCCGGAGGATCCCCATGAAGACCCCCCTCGCGTGCCTGATGGCCGCATCCCTGACGGCCCTTTCCTGTGCCTCGGTTCAAGCGGCGACCACGCTGCGCATGGCCCACTTCTGGCCTGGTGCCTCTGGTATCAATACCCAGATCTTCGAGCAGTGGGCCAAGGCGGTGGAGGAAGACTCCGGCGGTGATCTGCGTGTTCAGGTCTTCCCTTCCGGTACCCTGGCCAAGGCTGACGACATCTATGAGGCGACCGTAAACGGCATCGCCGATATCGGCGCCACCGCTCAGGGCTACACCGCCGGGCGCTTCCCGCTGTCGCAGATCGTCGAGCTACCCGGGGTGGCCGATTCCGCGATACAGGGTTCATGCATCCTGCAGACCCTGCACGACGATGGCGGCCTGGGGGGAGAGTACGACGATACTCGCGTGTTGTTCATGTTTACCACCGGTCCCGGTTACATCCATACCGTGGATACCGACGTCCAGGTACCGGCCGATCTGGAAGGGCTGCGAATCCGTCGCCCGACCGCGGTGGCAGGCGATATCCTCGAAAACATGGGGGCAAGCCCGGTAGGCATGCCTGCCCCGGATATCTATACCTCCATGCAGCGGGGCGTGCTCGATGGCTTGAGCTTTCCCTGGGAAGGCATGAAGGGGTTTCGTATCAACGAGCTGGTCGAATACCACACCCAGGTGCCGTTCTATTCGCTGATCTTTGTGGCGACCATGAGCCAGCGTGCCTACGATCGGCTGACGCCGGAGCAGCAGGCGGTCATCGATGCCAACTCCGGCATGCAGTGGGCACTCAATGCGGGGGAGGTGTTCCACGCCATCGATGAGGTGGGGCGGCAGGAAGCGGTGGACGCCGGCCACACCATTCGGGTGGTCGATGCGCCCCTCGACAACGCCGACTGGGCGCCGCCGCTCCAGCAGGGCATCGAGGATTACCTGAGCGGACTCGAGGAGCGCGGCTTGAGCCAGGCGCATGACGTCTATCAGGCGGCGCTGGCGGCACGTGAAAGCTGCGCCGGGACGGAGTGACGCCATGCAACCCTTTCTGGAAGGGGCCAGTCGTTGGCTGGCCCTGGTCTGTCGCTGGGTGGCGGGCGGCTGTCTGATACTGATGCTGGCGGTGACCATCGCCGACGTGGTGACACGCTACCTGCAGCGTCTGACCGATGGCGCCATCTCCTTTCAGGTCTTCGGCAGCGTCGAACTGGTCAGCTACCTGATGCTGTTTGCCTTGCTGGCGGCCATGTCGGCCAGCGTGGAGAAGAGCCAGGTGGTGGTCGAGGCCTTTTCCCACCGTCTTCCTGCGTCCATCGCAGCGCGCCTGCATGGCGTCTATCTGCTGGGCTTTGCGGTGCTTGGCGGGGTGCTGGCGACGGGCCTGGTGGGTGCGGCCCACGCCGCTGTCGAGTACGGCGAGGTCACCCAGGACCTGAGGATCTCGCTCGGGCCGATCTATCTTGTCGCTGCAGTGCTCAGTGCTCTGCTGGCGTTGCGCAGCCTGCTGCACGCGCTCCTGGGGGCGCTGTTCGGCCAGAGTGCGGAGGTGTCCCATGGCGACTGAGACGATCGGCGGGTTCGGGCTGCTGCTGTTGCTGGTGTTGATGATCCTGCGGGTGCCGGTAGCTCTGGCGATGCTGCTGGTCGGTGTCGGTGGTTTTGCCACGATCATCGATCTAGGCGCGGCGGTATCGATGTTGAAGTCGGTGCCGGTGGAGGTGTTGTCCAACTACAGCTTCAGCGCGATTCCGATGTTCATCCTGATGGGCGTGCTGGCGGCGCATTCTGGCATGGCCGGCAAGCTTTTCCAGTCGGCTCGGGTGATCTGCGGTGGCTGGAAGGGCGGCCTGGCGATCGCCGCCGTCGGCTCCTGTGGCGTCTTTTCGGCGATTTCCGGATCTTCTCTGGCCACCGCCAGCACCATGACCCGGGTGGCCCTGCCGGAGATGGAGCGATACGGCTACCATCGTGGCCTGGCCACCGGGGCGCTGGCCGCGGGCGGCACCCTCGGCATCATGATTCCGCCCAGTATCGCCCTGCTGATCTATGCCATCCTGACCGAGCAGTCGGTGGGTGACATGTTCATGGCGGGCCTGGTGCCCGGGCTCCTGGGACTGGTGCTGTACGCCCTGACCGTCAGCGTGGTCATGCGGGTCAAGCCGGATCTGGCGGTGGCAGGGGAAGCGACGAGCTGGGGCGAGAAGCTTGCCTCGCTCGGCGGCCTGGTGCCCTTCTTCGCGGTCTTCCTGGTCATGATCCTGGGCATCTACCTGGGCATCTTCACTCCCACCGAGGGGGCCAGTGTCGGTGCCTTTGCCACCCTGATCTACGCCCTGGTCAAGGGGCTGCGTGCACGGGAGCTGTGGTCTGCGGTCCAGGAGACCCTGGCGCTGTCGGCGGTGGTGTTCTTCATGCTGGTCGGTGCCGAGGCGCTGGGCTACTTCATTTCGCTCTCACGCATCTCGTTCTCCATCAGCGACAGTCTGTTTGCCATGGAGCTGACGCCCTTCGTTGTCGTGCTGTGCATCCTGGCCATGTACTTCCTGCTCGGCATGTTCATGGACTCGATCGCCATGCTGGTGATCACGGTGCCGGTGGTGTTCCCGATCATTCAGAGCCTGGGTATCGACCCGGTGTGGTTTGGCATCGTCACGGTGCTGACGGTCGAGTTGGGGCTGATCACGCCGCCGGTGGGGATGAACGTCTTCGTGATCAAGGCCATGGCGCCCCATGTGGGACTGGGAGAGATCTTCCGAGGCGTCTCTCCCTTTATCGTGTCTGACTTTGTGCGCCTGGCTCTGTTGCTGTTGTTCCCGACCTTGAGCACCCTCTTTTTGCTGTAGTCGGCATCGAAGCGGCGGCCAGTATTACGCTCAGCTCACCCCAAGCCCGCCATACGGCGGGCTTTTTTGATGCATTTAATGTCGGTTGGATGAGGTTTCTGATATGACGCTCTAGTCCAATATGAGCCTTTGTGGGAGGCGCGTTTCACTAAGCTTACAGCGTGACACCATCGTAATGACGCGAGGGCTTGACGTGAGTGCGCGCAATATTTTTGTGGTGGGGCTGAACGATGACAATCATGAGCGTCTGCTGCGCTTGAAGGGTGCCGAAGAATGGCGCTTTCACCGAATTATTGCGCCGGAGGCGGTCTATGACACCGAAGAATTCGATATTCCCGCGATGCTCGAGGAAGCCGGCCAGACCCTGGACCGATTCGGCAGGCCGATAGACGCGATCATCGGCTATATGGATTTTCCGGTATCCACGATGCTGCCGATCCTGTGCAAGCGATTCGGTACCCGATCGACGTCGCTGGAAAGCTTGCTGAAGTGTGAGCACAAGTACTGGAGCCGTTGCGTTCAGCGCGAGGTGGTGCCGCAGTACATCCCCGGGTTCACCGCCTTCGACCCCTTCGACGAGGCGGCGTTGGGTCAGATCGGTGCGGCGGGGCTGTCCTTTCCCTTCTTCGTCAAGCCGATCAAGTCGTCGGGCTCACGGCTCGGTTTTCGCATCGAGACGCCGGAAGACTTTGCGCTTGCCATTGACCGTCTGAAGGCGGAGATCGGTTCCATCGCCGAGCCGTTCAACAGCGTGCTGGATCAGGCCAACCTGCCTCCGGAGATCGCGGCGATCGATGGCCATTACTGCATGGCCGAGGAAATCATCGGCGGCTGGCAATGCACGCTGGAAGGCTACGTCCACGATGGCGAGGTCGTGGTCTATGGTGTGGTCGACTCGATTCGCTACCCAGGGGTGTTGAGCTTCTTCCACTATCTGTACCCCTCGGCCCTGCCACAAAGGGTTCAGCAGCAGATGATCGACGCCACCCGCCTGGTCATGACCCGCACCGGCTTCGATCAATCCGCGTTCAACGTCGAGTTTTTCTGGGACGAACTCCAGGATCGCATCTGGCTGCTCGAGATCAACACACGCATTTCCCAGTCACATTGCGACCTGTTCGAGAAGGTCGACGGGCTCAGCCATCAGCAGGTGACGGTGGACCTGGCGCTGGGGCAGCGTCCGAGACTGCCCCACCGGGAGGGCGCCTACGCGGTCGCGGCCAAGTTCTTCTACCGCGTGTTCTTCCATGACGCCACCGTCGAACGGGTTCCCTCGGCGCAGACCCTCGCACAACTCGAACAGGACTACCCCGGCACGGTGATCAGTCTGCAGGTGGAGGAGGGGCAGCGTCTGTCGAGCCTGCCAGAACAGGATAGCTACAGCTTTGCATTGGCCTATATTTGGATGGGGGGCGACGACTATCAGACGCTGCTTCGTCGCTATCAGCAACTGGCGGCCCGACTGACCTTCGCATTCGGCGATATCGATAGTTGAGTCGGCGCGCCGCCGCTGTACCGAGCGTCACCGAGAGCGCTGGAGTGGCCAGGTTGCAGGGGTAGGGCGATCTCGGCAGAGCAGTATGGACAGGGCGGTCTCGACAGGGTGAGCTTGAAGCCAGTGCAAGGAGCGACGATGCGGGTGGTCAGCGATTTTCCGCGCAAGGTGATGGAGCAGGAAACCTGGATTCCACTGGCCGATGGCACACGGCTGGCTGCCCGTATCTGGCGGCCGGTCGATGCCGACGATGATCCGGTGCCGGCGATCCTCGAGTACCTGCCTTATCGCAAGCGTGACCTGACCGCGGAGCGAGACGCCCAGGTGCATCCTTACTGGGCCGGGCACGGCTATGCCGGGGTTCGCGTCGATATCCGAGGCACCGGCGAATCCGATGGCGTACTCACCGACGAGTACCTGCAGCAGGAACTGGACGATGGGGTGGCGGTACTCGAGTGGCTGGAACGCCAGCCCTGGTGTACGGGAAGTGTCGGCATGGTCGGTATTTCCTGGGGGGGCTTCAACGGCCTGCAGATCGCCGCCATGCGCCCACCGCAGCTCAAGGCGGTCATCACCATCTGTTTTACCGATGACCGCTACGCCGATGATATCCACCATATGGGCGGCTGCCTGCTGGCCGACAATCTTTCCTGGGCGTCGACCATGTTCGATGGCAATGCCATCCCGCCCGACCCGGCGCTGGTGGGTGGCGACTGGTTCAGGATGTGGCTCGATCGCCTGGACGGCAGCGGCCTCTGGCTTTCGCGCTGGCTTCAGCACCAGCGACGTGACGACTACTGGAAACATGGTTCGGTGTGCGAGGACTACAGCCGTATCCAGGTGCCGGTGTACGCCATCAGCGGCTGGGCGGATGGTTACTGCAACGCTGTCTTCCGGCTGCTGGCCGGTTTGACCTCGCCACGCAAGGGGCTGGTGGGCCCCTGGGCTCACAAGTACCCCCACCTCGGGGTGCCGGGACCGGCCATCGGCTTCCTGCAGGAGGGACTACGGTGGTGGGACCAATGGCTGAAGGACCAGGATACCGGGATCATGGACGAGCCGATGCTGAGGGTCTGGATGCAGCAATCGATGCCGCCATCGGCGCGCTACAGCGCTCGTCCCGGTCGCTGGGTCGCCGAGCCGAGCTGGCCCTCTCCCCACATCATGTCCCGGAGCTGGCGGCTGACCAGCGGGCATGACCTGCGTGGCGAGGACGGCATCGACGCGAAGGACGGCGATGACGACGAGAGCCTGGATATCCGCTCGCCGCTGTCGGTGGGCCTGTATGCCGGCAAGTGGTGTTCCTACAACGCACCGCCGGATTTGCCTCACGACCAGCGTGACGAGGACGGTGGCGCCCTGATTTTCCAGACGCCCCGGCTCGAGCAGGATCTGGAAATCTGTGGTGCCCCATCGGTGCAGCTGGAACTGTCCGCCGACCAGCCGGTGGCGATGGTGGCGCTGCGTCTTGTCGATATCGCCGAGGACGACAAGGCGACACGGGTGTCCTATGGGGTGCTCAACCTGACCCATCGTGACAGCGACGAACACCCGGAGCCTCTGGTGCCGGGGCGCCGCTACCGCGTGACGGTATGTCTCAAGCATATTGCCCAGCAGTTTCCGGCGGGGCACGCCATCCGGCTGGCGATCTCGACCAGCTACTGGCCGCTGGTATGGCCTGCGCCAAGGCCGGTACGCCTGACACTGTGGCCTGGTGCCTGTCGCCTGGTGCTGCCGACCAGGGTCCCCAGGCCGGCGGAAGAAGCGGCTCTGCGCCCCTTCGAGGAGCCGGAAGGGGCGCCACCGCTGGCCAAGACGCTGCTGCAGCCTTCCCAGGAAAGCTGGAAGGTGATCCGAGATCTGGCCAATGACCAGACCACACTGGAGGTGTTCCACGACGAGGGCAGCTACCGGCTGGACGATATCGCGCTGGACATCTCCGGCTCGGTGACCGAGCGCTACAGCTACTCCTACGGCAACTACGACAGTGTTACCGGCTGGACCGAGTGGCAACGTACCTTCCGCCGGGGGGACTGGGAGATCCACACCCTGACCCGCACTCGGCTGACCAGCGACGCCGACAGCTTTCGGGTGCGTGCCACCCTGGACGCCTGGCAGGGCGATACTCGAATCTTCTCGCGAAGCTGGGATGAGGTCTTCCCCCGGGATCTGGTCTAGGGCTTGTCTGAAAAGTGCCTGCGCTCGGTAATACGGCGTTAAAAATCGGCTGGTGCGCCAGCCCGGTCAAAATGCTCATTTACACCCCATAAACTGCGCTTTCTCACCGATTTTTGCCTTGTCTAACCTTCGCTCGTCGACTTTTCGGACAGCGCCTAGGGCGAGCTTGGTGATCCGTCGCCTTGATGATGGAACTGGCGGCGGCGGAAGTCGCGGGGAGCCACTCCGCTGAGCCGCTTGAAGAAGCGGGTGAAGTAGGCGGGCTCGGAAAAGCCCAGGCCATCGGCGATCTGGGCGATGGTCAGGTTGGTATAGGTCAACTCGCGCTTGGCTTCGAGCAGCAGACGCTGGTGCAGCACCGACAGGGCGCTTTGGTCCGCCAGGCGCCGGCACAGGGCGTTGAGGTGGGCCGCGCTGATGTCCAGCTCGCGCGCCATTTCCTCGATGCTCGGCTGCTGGCGAAAGCGCCGCTCGATCAGTGCCTGGTAGCGGGCCAGGTGGCCGTGGCCGGGATCGGTGCTCACGGCAGACCTGGCCCGGGTGGCCGGATGCGTCGCCAGGCGAGCCGCTTCCACCGTCAGCGCCTGGATCAAGGCGTCGAGCAGCACGTCGCGGTCCCGCGCCGGCCGTCGGTATTCCCCGTCGATATGTTCCACCAATGCCTGCAGTCGGTGTCTGGCGTCGGCTAGTGCAGTGACTCCCGCGCTGCGCCAGACCCTGCTGGCGTCCGGCAGTACCTGCTCGAGGTGGCTGACCAGCGGTGCCGCCAGGGTCAGGATGTGGCCCTGGATGTTCGGAGCGAAGGCAAACCCGTGAATGGTGAGCGCAGGCACCAGGATCAGCAGCGGGGCGGCCCGCCGTTGTCGGCTGTCTTCCAGTTGCAGTTCGACCTCGCCCGCGTACAGCAGCAGCAGGTGAGTCAGGTCGACGTGGCGGTGGGGATGGATGCGCCAATCGTGAAGCCGACTGCGTTCGGCGATG
The DNA here is from genome assembly GCF_019801245.1 of Halomonas sp. DP1Y21-3. Classification (NCBI taxonomy): domain Bacteria; kingdom Pseudomonadati; phylum Pseudomonadota; class Gammaproteobacteria; order Oceanospirillales; family Halomonadaceae; genus Halomonas; species Halomonas sp. DP1Y21-3. Next base: position 801,994 of record NZ_JAHVJM010000002.1, on the reverse strand, counting down.
GACTCGCAGTGCAGCAGGTCGGGGGTCGGCCAGCTACCGGTTTCCCCGTAAAGGGTAAAGGTGGGAACCGCTGACGATATCGTGGTGGACGGGGTCTCGGGGTTCATGGTCTGCGCTCCTGGCGGTTGCCGGGGAGGTGATTGAGCGTGACTACGACAAATGTCAGGGTAGATTCCGCGAAAAGTCCAGTTTGTGGCGAGGAATATGCCTTATCTGGGGTGGTGTTTCAGCGAAAAATACAAGGCATAACCATAACGTTCCGCTGACGAGGTAGCCACCATGACGACAACATCTTCCCCCGAGCGTATCGATAGTGAACTCACGACCCAGGTCGCCATCATCGGGGCCGGGCCCTCCGGACTGCTGCTGGGGCAACTGCTCAGCCGGGCCGGGATCGACAATGTGATCGTCGAACGCAAGAGCGGCGACTATGTGCTGGGACGTATTCGTGCCGGGGTGCTCGAGCAGGGCATGGTCGACCTGCTGCGTGAAGCCGGCGTCAGCGAACGCATGGATGCCGAGGGCCTGCCCCACGACGGCTTTGAGCTTGCCTTCGACAACCGCCGGGTACGCGTCGACCTTGCGGGGCACACCGATGGCAAGCAGGTGATGGTGTACGGCCAGACCGAAGTCACCCGGGACCTGATGGAAGCACGCGAGCGAGAAGGCGGTATCAGCTACTACGAGGCCAGCGACGTCACCCCCCATGATCTGGAGAGCGAGTCGCCCTCCCTCACCTTTCAGCATGAAGGCAAGGGGTACCGTCTGCGCTGTGCCTATGTGGCGGGGTGCGATGGATACCACGGCGTGTCACGCCAATCGATCCCGCAGGAGCGTCTGAAGACCTTCGAGCGGGTCTATCCGTTTGGCTGGTTGGGGCTGTTGTCCGATACGCCACCGGTGACCGATGAGCTGATCTACGCACGCCACGAGCGGGGCTTCGCCCTGTGCAGCATGCGGTCGGAGAATCGCAGCCGCTACTACGTGCAGGTGGGCCTCGATGAGAAGGTCGAGGACTGGTCCGATGAGCGTTTTTGGGACGAACTGAAACGGCGCCTGCCGGAAGACGTGGCCGAGACTCTGGTGACGGGACCTTCGATCGAAAAGAGCATCGCACCACTGCGCAGCTTCGTGGTCGAGTCGATGCAGTACGGTCGCCTGTTTCTGGTGGGGGACGCCGCCCATATCGTGCCGCCCACCGGTGCCAAGGGGCTGAACCTGGCGGCGAGTGACGTCAACACCCTGTATCGCCTGCTGGTGAAGGTGTTTAACGAAGGGCGCAGCGATCTGATCCCGCGCTACTCCGAGGTGTGCCTCAAGCGTATCTGGAAGGCCGAGCGCTTCTCCTGGTGGATGACGTCGATGCTGCATCGTTTCAGCGACGAGGAAGACTTCGAGGCGCGCATGCAATTGGCGGAGCTCGATTATCTGACCGGCTCGACAGCGGGCCTGACCACCATCGCCGAAAACTACGTGGGGCTGCCCTACGAACCCCTGGAGTAGCGTCATAGAGGTATCTGCCGGCGAGGGACCTGCGAGGGAAAAGCGGCTCTCGGTCAGGGGCAATACCGACATCGGGGCATCGACAGGGAAAGGTGCAATGGGGTCGACGTTGACCTGGTGAGGGCTCGGGGCGTGTCCTGCCGCTAGGCAGCTTCCGGTGCATCGCGTAAGGTCGTGATTCTGCTTCCCGGTCGATGTCGAACCCCATGAAACAAGAGAGCTTGACCCCATTTCAGATCCTGATTCTGATCCTCTCCTTTTACGTGCTTGGTGCCATGGCGGTGCAGGAGCTGAATGACCTGCCGCCGGAGGTCGATGACCTGATTTTCAAGCTGGACCTGGTGGTCTGCGGCTTCTTCTTTGCCGACTTCTGCATCCGTTTTCACCGTGCGGAAAGCAAGTGGCGCTTTATGCGCTGGGGCTGGATCGATCTGCTGGCGAGTATCCCGGTGAGCTTCTTGATGGCTGGCCGTCTGGTGCGCGTAGTGCAGATCATCCGCATGCTGCGCGCGATCAAGTCGGTACACCTGATCTGGAACCTGCTGTTTCGCAACAAGGCCAAGGGCATCTTCGCCTCGGTGGCCTCGGCCACGGTACTGCTGTTGATCTTCGGCTCGGTGGTGATCCTGGTGGTGGAAGGCCCTAACCCGGAAAGCGCCATCGATACCGCCGAGGAGGCTTTGTGGTGGGCCTTCGTCACCGTCACCACGGTGGGGTACGGCGATTACTATCCGGTGACGTCGCTGGGACGGGTGGTGGCGGCGCTGTTGATGGTGGCCGGTGTGGGTCTGTTCGGTAGCTTCGCGGCCTACGTCGGTTCACTGTTCATCGATGATCAGGAGGACGAGTCCGAGCGGCTGCATCGGGTCAATCGAGACATGCTGCGAGAGTTGCACCGTGAGGTGCGAGAACTCAAGGCCGAGGTGGTGGCCCTGAGGGGGGCACTCGATGGCAGCAGCGACGCCCCGTCAAGCGGGCAGGTCGACCGCGAAGACCGGGCAGGCGGGTCTGATCAGGTGCCCGACCCCGGTCCCGAACGGCTGCCGGGAGGCGATCCGCGCGAGTGACGCGCACTCGTCGCTGCATCGCCCGCCGGGTGCTTCACTTGACCTCATACTGGCCTTCCCACACGCGGGCATCGTCCTGGCCGGGGGCTCGGGTGGTCGCCCCAGGCGTGATGTCGTCGGCATGATCGGCGCGGTAGGCCTTCATGCGCTTCTTCATGCGGTGACGCACCAGCGGCATCAGCGCCAGTCCCACCAGGCTCAGCACCAGGGCCATCATGGTGGCCAGCACCAGGGTGACGGCGCCGACCAGGGTGGCGAGAGCCAGCTTGAAGCCACCCATCCGGCGGGTGGGGCGTGCCTGGCGAGCGCGTTGCTGCCAACGGGACGCCGCCCTCCAGGCGGCGTTGTGCTGGTAGTCGTCGGTGCTGAAGGAATGATCAGTCGTCATGCTGGACTCCGGTCACGTCAAGGGTATGGCGATCGAGGCGGACCTCGAGCTCCTGGTGCTGGGCGTCGTAGCCTTCGATCTCGATATCACCTGTACGGTCGACATCCAGCGAGCTGAACAGTTCCAGGCCGGCCGACTGGGCGGCGTCCAGCGCCTTGCCGATATCGTCGCCGCTGAGGCTCCAGGTCGGGATCTCGCTCTGGCGCCGCTGTTCGCCCAGCAGGCTGCCGTCGCTGAGGTCCATGTCAACGTCCAGGCGCCAGCCGTCGTCGCGCCAGCCTTCCGCCTCGAAACGATCGCCGTCGTCGATACCCAGCTCATCGTAGTGGGTAAAGCCGTGCTCCCCGGTGCTGGCCAGCAGGCGGTCGATCTCCTCCCGGTTGACGGCTTCATCGTCGGCCATGGCGGTGGTGGCGAGGGTGCCGCTCAAGGTCAGGGCGGCCAGGCTCAGGGTGACAGTCTTGTTCATGCTGGGGACTCCATTCGCTGTTGAGGTAAGCTCACCGTGTGCTTGGTGATCTCGGCGAGTGGGACCATCCTGACAGGGGGGACCTGTCGCCAGCCTGACGGGATCGTTCATCTTTCATTCATCTGCAGTGGGTCAGACTTCGCCTCATGACCTCCAAGACACTTTTCTTGCTATGCACGTCCGTGATGGCCGCGAGCCTGGCCCAGGCCCCGCGCCCGAGCGACGACGTCAGCCTCGCGGCGCTGGCGAGCGAGTCGCTGGGAATCGGTTTCGCCCGCGCGGATGACGACTGGCGTGACTTGCACCAGGAGGTGCGTGAAGGCCGGCTGGTGGCGTTGCCGACGCTGCTGGACTGGCTCGATGAGCGCTACGACGGGCAGGTGCTCGAAGTGGAGCTCGAACGTGACGACGGCAGAATCCTCTACGAGATCGAACTGGTCGGCGCCCAGGGACAGGTCGTGGAGTTCGAGTTCGACGCAGGCAGTGGTGAGCTGTTGAGCATCGAAGGGGTTGGCATCGATGCCATGCAGCGCCCCTCGCCGCGCGATGCCGACTAGCCCGCGGGGATCACCGCAATACAGGGATGACGCCGGAGGAGGCGTGGCATGAAGATTCTGCTGGTCGAGGATGACCAGGCGCTGAGCGAAGCGCTCGCCGCCTCCCTCGAGGAAGGCGGGCTGCTGGTGGAGGTCGCGGCGACCGGAGGCGAGGCGGATTTTCTGCTGCGCACCGAGCGCTACGACGCAGTCGTGCTCGACCTGGGACTGCCGGATGGCGATGGCACGCGCTGGCTGGCCCAGTGGCGCGACGACGACATCGACCTGCCGGTGCTGGTGCTGACCGCGCGAGAGCGCTGGTCCGACAAGGCTGCGGGCTTTTCTGCCGGGGCCGACGACTACGTCACCAAACCCTTCGAGACCGCCGAAGTCATGTTTCGGCTGCGGGCCCTGGTGCGCCGCAGCCACGGCCACGCCCACCCGGTGCTCAGCGCCGGGGCGCTCAGCTTCGACACCCACACGGGGGCCGTGACGCTGGCCGGCAGGCCGGTGGCGGTGACGGCTCAGGAGTCACGGTTGTTGTCCTACCTGATGCATGCCCGCGAGCGGGTGGTCAGTCGCGCCGAGCTGGCCGAGCACGTCTACGACCGTGACCATGAACCCGATTCCAACGTGATCGACGTCCAGATAAGTCGCCTGCGGCGCAAGCTCGGCAGCGAGCGGATCGAGACACGGCGCTGCGAGGGCTATCGCCTGGTGACCCCGGCGGGAGAGGATGCGCCGTGACGCCGCCGCGCGGTTCGCTGACCCGGCGGCTGCTGCTGGCGTCGCTGGTGCTGGTGCTGGTGATCCTGCCGCTGGTCGGCGGTGGGCTGTCCTACAGCTTTCGCGAATCCGCCTCGGCCTCGTTCGACGAACGCCTGTCGTCGATGCACCGGGTGCTGCTGGCGGCCCTGGATCGAGACCCCCAGAGCGGTGCCCTGGTGGTCAACGACAGTCTCGGCGATGCGCGCTTCGATCAGGTGTTCTCCGGTTGGTACTGGCAGATCAGCGACGGCGAGCGCCTTTCCCGGGGCTCGCGTTCGCTGTGGGATCAGCGCCTGCCGATCACCGCCTCCCCAGACACCGTCTGGCGCACCATCGAAGGGCCTCGTGGGCAGCGGCTGAGGCTGGTCGAGCGTTCCCTCAGGCTGTCGGGGCATCCCCACCCCGTTCACGTCAGCCTGGCGGTCAGCCGTCAGGAGCTCGATGCTGAAGTGGCACGCTTCGAATGGCTGCTATGGCTGTCGCTGCTTGGACTCGGCGTGCTGTTGCTGACCGGTCTGGCGCTGCAGATCCGCTGGGGGCTGGCGCCCTTGAGGTCGCTTCACGCGGATCTGGCGGCGGTCAAGGGCGGCCAGCGGGAGCGCCTCGATACCCGGCTGCCGACCGAACTCGCGGAACTGGCGGTGACCATGAACGAGGTGCTCGACCATGACCGGCGGCTGATCGAGCGAGGTCGCGCCACCGCCGGCAATCTGGCCCACGCGCTCAAGACGCCGGTCAGCGTATTGATGACCCAGGCGGAACGCCTTCCCGAGACCGAGCGAGCCAGGATGCGCCAGGAGCTAGGACGTATCGATGCTGCCGTGCGCCACCACCTGGCCCGTGCCAGCGCCGTCGGCAGCGCCGCCCTGGCCGCCAGGGTACGTCTGGCCAGGGTGCTGGCGCCGGTGCTGGACGGCCTGTCTCGGCTGGCCACGCGTCGCGGTATCCGTCTCGAGACCCGCGTGGCGGATGGGCTGGCGCTGCGCATCGATCCCAACGATCTGCAGGAGCTGACCGGCAACCTGCTGGAGAACGCCATCGACTGGGCGCGCACCCGGGTCGAGCTCGATCTCTGGCTCGAAGGGGACAGCGTGCGCCTGCGTCTGGAAGATGACGGTCCGGGCATGAGCGCGCAAGAGCGTGAGGCGGTACTCAAGCGCGGCGTGCGTCTGGATGAGCGCCGCCCCGGCAGTGGGCTGGGGCTTTCCATCGTCGAGGAACTGGTGTCACTGTACGGCGGTACGATGACCCTGGATCGCGCGGCGCTCGGTGGACTGAGGGTAAGCGTCACGCTGCCCGGCGGCTTGCTGGAAAAGACGCCGGCCGAGTAAGCCCGCGTTGTGCCGGTGTCCCTGGCTTGCGATGATGCAGGCTGTACGATCAGCCAGAGAGACGATGCGTGGACAAGTTCGAGGTCAAGCTGGACCAGGCCGCACGAGCCGCCTGGCTTTCCTATGTGGGTGGACAGACGCAGGATGAGATCGCCGCACAGCTTGGGGTCTCCCGGCCGGGCGTGCAGCGACTGCTGGCGCTGGCCAGGCAGGAAGGCCTGGTCAAGGTCCATATCGACCACCCCGTGGCCCACTGCACCGCACTGTCCCAGGCCATCCGTGAACGCTTCGAACTGGACTACTGCGACGTGGTGCCTGCGTCCGCCACCGCCGAGGACAGTACCCCCTACCTGGCGGTGGCCGGCGCCGAGCGTCTGTCACGCATCATCGAGCGCAGCGAGCCGCAGACCCTGTCGCTGGGCTCCGGCCGCTCGATTCGTGCGACCGTGGAGGCCCTGAGCCGGATCGACCGTCCACGTCATCGCTTCGTCTCGCTGGTCGGTAACGTGGCCAGGGACGGCTCGTCCAACCGCTACGACGGGGTTATGGTGGCGGCGGACAAGACCGGTGGCGAGCGCTACCTGCTGCCGACGCCGGTGGTCGCCAGTTCGGTCGAGGAGAAGCGGGCGCTGGCGGCACAGCCGCTGTTCCGCGCCATCGGCGAGGTGGCCGAGCAGGCCAGCGCGGCCTTCGTCGGGGTAGGGCGGATCGATCGCCAGGCGACGCTGTTTCAGGATCATTTCATCAGCGAGTCGGAACTCGACGAGCTGCTGGCGCTGGACGCCGTGGGAGAGCTGGTGGGCTGGCCGATGGATGCCGATGGCCGGTTGATCGACTGCTCCACCAGTCAGCGAGTGACCAGCCTGCCGCTGACCACGCTGAAGCGTCAGGCGATGGTGGCGGTGGCCGGTGGCCGCGACAAGGGGCCGGCCATCCTGGCCGCGCTGCGCGGCGGCTGGCTGACCAGTCTGATCACCGACGATCAAGCGGCGCGCTATATCGTCGAGCGCCTTTCCTCGCACATCTAGGCAGCACGGCTGCTGTATCGTCGAGCGCCTTTGCCTGGCCCCCTTCCTGGCCCCTTCCTGACACCCTCGCGCCCCGGCGGCTTGCCGGGGCGCGAGGGTGTTGTCTGACGCGCTGCTTCGTCACTTCGTGTGGATCTGGCCTTCATGCCTTCACGCCTGCTGGTGCTGCAACTGCTGCTCCTTGCGTGCGGTGATCGCCTTGAGCTTGAGCGATGCCAGCATCCCGACGATGCCCATGCAGGCGATGTAGCCGAAGTACAGCTGGTAGGCGGTGACCGCCTCGAAGCGTGCCGACAGGAAGCCGTAGATCTGCGGCAGGAAGATGTCCGGGGTGTAGGCGAGCAGCGAGATTACGCCGATGGCCAGTCCCGCCACCTCCATGGAAATATCGCAGTCGTCGAGTATCGCCCAGTACAGTCCGCGCAACGCATAGGTGAGCACACCGATCATCAGCACCACCGCCAGCAAGGCCACCGTGCCTACCGAGGTCGGCATCAGGATCAAGGTGGCCAGAAAGGCGGTGGCGCCTAGAAACAGCAGTGCCAGCACATTGGTCTTGCCGAAGCGGTCACCGAGAAAGCCGGCGGTGATGCCGCCGATAGGGCGCATCCACAGCTTGGCCACGGTGATGGCGCCGGCGGCGACGGCGGTGACGCCATATCCCTCCTGGACATAGGCCGAGAAGGAATAGGTCGCCCAGAACAGCTGGTAGCCGCACAGGATGATAAGCGCAACCAGCCACAGCGCCGGAATCGACGCCAGATGCTTGAGGTCGGCGAGTACATTGCCGCTGGTCTTGATCTTCTTGGCGCGTATCTCGGAGCCGTCATGGCGAGTGAAGAAGATGAAGGTCAAGGCGGCGATCACCAGACAGGTGAACGAATACATGTAGACCACCACCTTGAGCGCCTCGGTGGTGTTGTCCTGCTGGTCGTTGAGGTAGTAGGCGAACAGGCTGATCGCAATGGTTGCCAGGATCGCCTCGATCAGTCCGCGCCCGCCATCGAGGATACCGAAGAAGCGGCCCTGCTCGTCTTTCTTGGCCAGCATCTTCCCCCCTTCAGCATCGCCGACCAGAAGGTCAGCCCCGAGGTCAGTCCCCAGCCGAGAAAGACCATCGTCAGCATGACGCCGGAAGGGATGGTCGCGAACAGTAATCCGAGCAGCCCGGTGCCGGCCATGGAGACCGTCACCAGCAGGCGGGGCGAGAACTTGTCGGCGAGCCAGCCGCTGGGCAGGTAGCACAGGAAGAATACGACACCCAGCATGGAATAGAAGTTACCGAGTTCACTCGAGGTGATGTTGAAGACCTCGAGGATCGGTGTTTCGAAATTCTGGCGCAGGTAGAGCAGGGGATAGATGGACCCTGCCGCCAGCAGCATCAGACTGAACTGGAAGTAGCGCTTGCGATTGGACTTGTTGGCGATGGCCGGAGGCAGAGCAGCGTGGTCTGTCATTGTTGTGGCTCCCTCGATCCAGGATCGATTGGCGTGGCATGCGTGGTGGCGTGGGGCCTGCAGGCATGCTCGGCGAGGCCCTGGCCGGCGCTTCACGCAAGGGCCCCGGGGCACCGGACGAGAAGGCAGGGAAATAAATGACAGGTCGCGCGGTGGATCTGCAGAAGTGCCGCAAAGGACGCATCGAACTGCCGGATCAGCGATCGATCGAAGCCTAGGAGGCGGGTCTGAGAGCGTCAATTTTATTCCATATAGGGAATAAGATTTCTATATATGGAAAATAAGGGGAGGATTGGGTTAGTCGATTGATTTTAAAGAAAGTGCTGACTGTTACAACGGCTTTTCGAGGTAAGGGGCCAGGCTGAAGCCAAGGGCGGGAAAATACCATGGGAAGATGAAAAGCCTTTAAACAACAAGGTAATGAAGGGGCTGAATATCTAATATTTGCTGTTTTGTGCGAGCTCGGTGAAGGCCAGACGTTTGGCTGATTTACGTCGATGAGTGGTTGCCGGGGCAGGGGCTGAAAGGCGTCCGTGTACCGCTAAAGTCTAAAGCTATCGGCTTTGCGTTTTGTGTGGCTGTGTTCGATCATTTGATCATCAAGTGATTTGATTGATCATTTTCTGGGTGAGGTATCCGCAGCGTTGGCTTGCTCGGATGCACGCAATGCCCGACCACCACGACGAGTCCGAGGATTCGCGTCGGCGGTACAACAATATCCCCGCCAAGCGGGTAACGATCAGGAGTGCGCCATGAAGCCGTCTTACACCCTCCGTCCTCTTTGCGCGGCGCTGTCCAGGCCGCTGGTGCCGGCAAGTGCGCTGGTGCTGTCGCTGGGCGCGTCAGCCGCCCAGGCCGAGACCATCACCGTGGCTACCGTCAACAACAACGACATGGTGATCATGCAGAGCCTGACCGAAGCGTTCGAGAAGGCGCATCCGGACATCACCCTCGACTGGGTGGTACTGGAAGAGAACGTGCTGCGTCAGCGCATGACCACGGATATCGCCACCCAGGGTGGCCAGTTCGACGTCATGACCATCGGCAGTTACGAGGCCCCGATCTGGGCCGAGCGGGGCTGGCTCGAGCCGCTGGATGATCTGCCCGAGAGCTATCAGGTCGATGACCTGCTGGGACCCGTGCGCGATGGCCTGAGTCACGAAGGTAGCCTCTACGCGCTGCCGTTCTACGCCGAAAGCTCGATGCTCTACTACCGCAAGGATCTGTTCGCCGAGGCCGGTATCGAGATGCCCGAGCAGCCCACCTGGAGCCAGGTGCGTGACTGGGCAGAAGCCCTGCACGACGACGACGGCGAAGTGGCCGGCATCTGTCTGCGTGGCAAGCCGGGCTGGGGCGAGAACATGGCCTTCGTTTCCACCCTGACCAACACCTTCGGCGGCCGCTGGTTCGACATGGACTGGAACGCCCAGATCGACAGCCCGGCCTGGCAGGAGGCGGTCGCCTTCTACGTCGACCTGCTCGACAACTACGGTCCGGCCGGTGCCAGCTCCAACGGCTTCAACGAAAACCTGGCGCTGTTCTCGCGCGGCAACTGCGCCATGTGGGTGGACGCCACCTCGGCGGCGGGCAAGCTGTTCGATGCCGATGAGTCCCAGGTCGCCGACCAGCTTGGCTTCGCCCCGGCGCCGGTGGCCGAGACCCCCAAGGGCTCTCACTGGCTGTGGGCCTGGGCGCTGGCCATCCCCGCTTCTTCGGATGCCAAGGATGCGGCTCGTCAGTTCGTGACCTGGGCCACCTCGCCTGAGTACGTGGCCTTGGTCGGCGAGCGTGAAGGCTGGACCAGCGTGCCCCCCGGCACCCGCCAGTCCACCTACGACAACGCCGAGTACATCGAGGCCGCGCCCTTCGCCAGCTTCGTGGTCGACGCCATCAGCAAGGCCGACCCGCTCGACTCGAGCCTCGAGCCGAACCCCTACGTGGGCGTCCAGTTCGTCGGCATCCCCGAGTTCCAGGCCATCGGCACCCAGGTCGGCCAGATGGTGGCCTCGGCCCTGACCGGCGAGACCAGCGTCGAGCAGGCGTTGTCCGCCGCCCAGCGGGCCACCGAGCGCACCATGAAGCGCGCCGGCTATACCGACTGAAGCTCGTTCGTGGGCCGGCCTCCACGGTCGGCCCCTGGCTCCGATCGCCTGCGGACTTACCCCGCAGGCCTGACCAAGCGTGATCTCCCATGAACAAGAACCGTACTTCCGGGCGCACCGTCGGAGGGCTTCGCACCCTCTCGCTGCAGGCGCCGGCCGTTACTCTGCTGCTGCTGTGGATGATCGTGCCGCTGGCGATGACCGTCTGGTTCTCGTTTCAGCGCTACAACCTGTTGATGCCGAGCATGACCGGCTTTGCCGGTTTCGAGAACTACGAATACCTGCTGACCGACCCGGCGCTGTGGTCGGCGATGGGCACCACCCTGCTGCTGGTGGGCTGGGTACTGGCCATCACCGTGGTCGGTGGCACCCTGCTGGCGGTGCTGTTCCAGCAGGACTTCATGGGGCGCGGCGTCGCCCGAGTGCTGGCGATCTCGCCGTTCTTCGTGATGCCCACGGTCAGCGCCCTGGTGTGGAAGAACATGATGATGCACCCGGCCAACGGCGTATTCGCCTGGCTCGCCGAGAGCCTGGGGCTGCCGGCGGTGGACTGGTTCTCGAGCCTGCCGCTGACCTCGATCATCATCATCGTGTCCTGGCAGTGGCTGCCCTTTGCGCTGCTGATCCTGCTGACCGCGATGCAGTCGCTGGATGACGATCAGGTCGAGGCAGCACGCATGGATGGTGCGGGCCCGGTGGCGATCTTCTTCTACATCACCCTGCCGCACCTGAAGCGTGCCATCAGCGTGGTGGTGATGATCGAGATGATCTTCCTGCTGACGATCTTTGCCGAAATCTTCGTCACCACCTCGGGTGGACCGGGGCTGGCCACCACCAACCTGGCCTACCTGATCTACATCCGCGCGCTGCTCGACTTCGACGTGGGCACCGCCTCCGCCGGCGGCGTCATCGCCATCATCCTGGCCAACATCGTCGCCATCTTCCTGGTGCGCATGGTGGCCAAGAACCTCGAGCAGTAGCGCCTTGCGGCCGCTGACGACCCATCGACCAACAACAAGCTGACGAGGTGCACCACATGACCACCACCACTACCACCGGCGACAGCGTCAAGGCGCCGGTCGCCGACGCCGGGCGAGGTGCCTCGGCCCTGCGCGCCCAGCGCAGGCGCAAGTTCGGCATCACCCTGCTGGGCTGGGGCGTGGCCCTGATCATATTCTTTCCGATCTTCTGGATGATCGTCACCGGCTTCAAGACCGAAGCCGAGGCCATCGCCGATCCCAGTCTGATCTTCACCCCGACGCTGGAAAGCTATGTCGAGGTACAGGAGCGGGCCGACTATCTCAAGTTCGCCTGGAACAGTGTTGTCGTTTCCTTTGGTTCGACCCTGCTGGCGCTGTTGATCGCGGTGCCCTCGGCCTATGCCATGGCCTTTTTGCCGACCAAGCGCACCAAGGGCACCCTGCTGTGGATGCTGTCCACCAAGATGCTGCCCTCGGTGGGCGTGCTGGTACCGATCTATCTGCTGTTTCGCGACTTCGGCCTGCTCGATACCCGCATCGGCCTGACCATCGTCTACACCTTGATGAACCTGCCGATCGTGGTGTGGATGCTTTACACCTTCTTCAAGGACCTGCCCAGGGAGATTCTGGAAGCGGGCCGCATGGACGGTGCCAGCACCTTCCAGGAGGTGTGGTACCTGCTGCTGCCGCTGACCCTGCCGGGGATCGCTTCCACCGGATTGCTGTCGGTGATCCTGAGCTGGAACGAGGCCTTCTGGAGCCTGAACCTGACCACCTCTCAGGCGGCGCCGTTGACCGCCTACATCGCTTCCTTCTCCAGCCCCGAGGGACTGTTCTGGGCCAAGCTGTCGGCGGCCTCGACCATGGCCATCGCGCCGATCCTGATTTTTGGATGGCTCACGCAAAAGCAAATGGTCCGTGGTCTGACCTTCGGCGCGGTGAAGTGAGCGAACTGATCGACGAGAAGCTTCGGCTGGCGCTCTTCACAAGCCCAGAAACAAATGGTCCGTGGTCTGACCTTCGGCGCGGTGAACGACGCACCACCAGACAGATATTCCAGGCGGCGCCGAGGCGCCCCTGACAGAACTTCGAGGACAACAAGATGGCAACACTGACACTCAACCAGGTGGTCAAGAGCTTCGGCGACACCCACGTCATCAAGGGCGTCGATCTGGAGGTCAAGGACCAGGAATTCGTGGTCTTCGTCGGCCCATCCGGCTGCGGCAAGTCGACCCTTTTGCGGATGATCGCGGGACTCGAAAGCACCAGTGACGGCGATATCGTCATCGACGGCCAGCGGGTCAACGACCTGGGGCCGGCGGAGCGGGGGCTGGCCATGGTGTTCCAGAGCTATGCGCTGTACCCCCACATGACGGTGGAGGACAACATGGGCTTCAGCCTCAAGCTGGCGGGGGTGTCCCAGCAGGAACGCCGCCAGAAAGTGCTGGACGCGGCGAAGATCCTGCAGCTGGAGCCCCTGCTCGAGCGCAAGCCCAAGGCGCTTTCCGGCGGTCAGCGCCAGCGTGTGGCGATCGGCCGCGCCATCGTGCGCAACCCCAGCATCTTCCTGTTCGACGAGCCATTGTCCAACCTGGACGCGGCGCTTCGAGTACAGATGCGCATCGAACTGGCGCGTCTGCACGAAGAGCTCAAGGCGACCATGATCTATGTGACCCACGATCAGATCGAGGCCATGACCATGGCCGACAAGATCGTGGTGCTCCAGGGCGGCGTGGTGGAACAGGTCGGCTCGCCGATGGAGCTGTATCACCATCCGCGCAATCGTTTCGTGGCGGGGTTCATCGGCTCGCCCAAGATGAACTTCCTGAAGGTCGAGGCCGTTGCCGGCGACGCCCAGGGGGTCGAGGTGCGTGTGCCGGGCGGCGATACCGTCAAGGTGCCGGTGGAAGGCGACGAGGTGGCCCAGGGCCAGGCGCTGGAGCTCGGCATCCGTCCCGAGCATCTGATGCTCGACGACCAGGGACCGCTGAAGGCCAGCGTCAGCGTGATCGAGCGGCTGGGCGGACAGACCTCGCTGTACGTGGAGATGGACGGCGACTTGCTGACGCTGATGGTGGATGGCGACGTGACCCACCGGGTGGGAGACGAGATCCGCTTCGGCTTCGAGCCGGGCCGGGCACATCTGTTCGGTGAGCAGGGTCTGGCGCTGGCAAGTCTGGAGCGTCACCCGCTGGCATCTCTGACCCGCCAGGACAATCGTGCCGCCAGTACCGCGGAAGCCTGAGGAGCGACCATGACGACCCTGATCTTCGACTGCGATGGCGTGCTGGTGGACAGTGAGGTGATCGCCGAGGCGACCCTGGCCGAGCGGCTGGCCGAGTGGCTACCCGACCTCGACGTAGAGGCGGCCCTGAATGAAGCCCTGGGCCGCACCACCGCGGCGATTCTCGAACTTCTCGACGGCCAGAGCGCCCACGCGCTGCCCAAGGACGCGCTGGCCCTGCTCGACGACGAGATCGAAGCCCGCCTCGCTCGCGAACTCACCGCCATCGATGGCGTGGCGCAGGCGCTGTCGGCGATTCCCGGTGCCAAGGCGGTGGTCTCCAACAGTCGTCGTCAGCGGGTCGTCGCCTCGTTGTCGCGTACCGGTCTGGATCAGGTACTGGACACGGCGCCGATCTTCTGTGCCGAGCAGGTCGACAAGCCCAAGCCCGATCCCGGCGTCTACCTGCTGGCCGCCGAGACCCTGGGGGTCAGCCCTGGTGCCTGCCTGGTGGTCGAGGACTCCATCGCCGGTGCCAGCGCCGCCCTGGCCGCCGGCATGACGGTCATCGGCTTCGTCGGGGCAAGCCATCTGCCAACCGATCACGCCGAACGGCTGAGCCAACTCGGTGTGTGGCAGGTGATGACCCATATGGCGCAACTGCCCGCCCTGGTGTCCAACTGGCAGCAGCGTCAGCAGGCCAGCGCATGAAAGACGCCTCTGTTGGCCCGGTGGCGGGCAAGCTCCAGGACAAGACCGCCGTGATCACCGGTGGTGCACGCGGGATCGGGCTCGCCATCGCCCGGCGTTACGCCGAGGAGGGCGCGCGCGTGGTGATCGCCGATCTCGACAGCGAGGCCATCGACGAGGCGCTGGAAGGCTTCGACCGCGAGCGCGCGATGGGTACTGCGCTGGATGTCCGCGACAACGCCGCCATCACTGCTATGGTTCGAAAGGTAGAGAAACGTTTTGGCGCTATCGACGTGCTGGTCAATAATGCGGCGGTATTTGGCATGGCGCCGGTGCTCGAGGTGGATGAGGCCGACTTCGAGCGCCAGTTCGCGGTCAACGTCAAGGGACTGTTCTTCACCCTGCAGGCGGTGGCCAGGGCCATGGTCGAGGCGAAACGTGGCGGTGTCGTCATCAATATGGCCTCCCAGGCCGGGCGGCGTGGCGAGCCTCTGGTCAGCACCTACTGCGCCACCAAGGCAGCGGTGATCAGTCTGACCCAGTCCTGCGCGCTGGACCTGATTCGCCACGGTATCCGTGTCAACGCTATCGCCCCGGGGGTGGTCGATACCCCCATGTGGGACGAGGTCGACGCCCTGTTCGCCCGCTACGAGGGACGCCCCCTCGGCGAGAAGAAGCGACTGGTCGGCGAGGCGGTACCCTGTGGCCGCATGGGGCGACCGGACGATTACGCCGGCGCTGCGGTGTTTCTGGCCAGCGCCGACAGCGACTATGTCATCGCCCAGACCCTGAACGTCGATGGCGGCAATTGGATGAGTTGAGCCACGGGCACGAGCGAGGTGACAGATGACCCCCACCATGGAAGCGATCGCTGACGAACTGCTGACGCGCAGCGAGGGCAGGGCGCGCTATATCGTTGCTCTGGCCGGCCCGCCGGGGGCCGGCAAGTCCTTTCGCTCCGCCTGGCTGGCGCGTCAGCTCAACGAGCGGCAACCCGGCGTCGCCGAGGTGGTGCCCATGGATGGCTATCACTTCGACAACGGCGTGCTGGAATCGCAGGGGCTGCTGCCCATCAAGGGCGCGCCGGAAACCTTCGATGTGGATGGCCTGCGCCATGACCTGGCGCGGCTGAAGCGAGCCGACCGGGACGTGGCCGTACCGGTATTCGACCGACCGCTGGACCTGGCGCGTGCCGGTGCTCGGGTGATCACGCCCGGTCATCGGGTGCTGATCGTCGAGGGCAACTACCTGCTGCTGGATCACGGGCCCTGGCCGGCGCTGGCGGACTACTTCGACTTCAGCCTGTTTCTCGAGGTCGCCGATACGGTGCTCGAGCAGCGATTGATCGAGCGCTGGCTCGGCATGGGCCAGGACCAGGCCGGGGCCATCGCCAAGACCCGGGACAAGGACATGCTCAACGCGCGCCTGATCAAGACCCGCTCGATCACCGCCGATCTCCACTGGCACTAGCCAATCCCATTTTTGGAAAGCGGCTCTGCTTTCTCATTGTTCATCTGGCGGAGAGCCTTCATGACACGACTTTGCAACGCGGAACTGGCTGGCCTCGCTCCGCATATCTCGGTGCCCAGCTACGATCGTCGGGCGCTGACACCGGGCATCGCCCATTTCGGCGTCGGCGGTTTTCATCGGGCCCATCAGGCCATGTACCTGGATCGTCTGATGGAAGCCGGGCAGGCCCATGACTGGGGTATCGTCGGCATCGGCGTGATGCCAGGCGACAAGCGCATGCAGGAGGCGCTGGCCAGCCAGGACCACCTCTATACCCTGGTGGTCAAGCATCCCGATGGCGCGCTGGAACCCCGCGTCATCGGTTCGATCATCGATTACCGGTTCGCGCCGGACGACCCCGAGGCGGTGATAGAGACACTGTCGGACCCGACCATCCGGATCGTCTCGTTGACGGTGACCGAGGGCGGCTACAACGTCCACCCGGTCACCGGCGAGTTCGATCTCGATGCCGCCGAGGTGGTGTATGACCTGTGCAATCCCGAGCGTCCGCGTACCAGTTTTGGCCTGATCGTGGCGGCGATCGAGCGCCGGCGCGAGCGCGGCATCCCGCCCTTCACGGTGATGTCCTGCGACAACATCCCGGGCAACGGCGAGGTGGCGAGGCGCATGTTCACGGCCTTTGCCTACGCTCGTGATCGCGCGCTCGGGCAGTACGTCGAGGCGGAAGTGCCTTTCCCCAGTTCAATGGTCGATCGCATCACGCCGATGACCACGCCGGGCGACATCGAGGAGCTTTCCGAGCGCTTCGGACTGGAAGACGCCTGGCCGGTGATCTGCGAACCCTTCACCCAATGGGTGCTGGAGGATCATTTTGCCAGTGACCGACCGGCGTTTGATGAGGTCGGCGTGCAGCTGGTCGAGGACGTCGAGCCCTACGAGCTGATGAAGCTCAGGTTGCTCAACGCAGGCCACCAGGCGCTTTGCTATGTCGGCTATCTGGCCGGCTATCGTTACGCCCATGAGGTCTGTCAGGACCCGCTGTTCATCGACTTCCTGCTTGGCTACATGGCCGAGGAGGGCAGCCCGACACTGCCTCCGGTCCCTGGCGTCGATCTCGATCAGTACCGGCACACCCTGATCGAGCGCTTCGCCAATCCCGAGGTGCGGGACACGCTATCGCGGCTTTGTGCTGAAAGCTCGGACCGAATCCCGAAGTGGCTGTTGCCGGTCATTCGTCACCAGCTCGAACACGGCGGCGAACTCAAGCGTTCTGCCGCGGTGGTGGCAAGCTGGGCGCGCTACGCCGAAGGCGTGGACGAGCAGGGCCAGCCCATCGCGATCGTCGATCGCTGGAAGGATCGGCTGACCGAGCTCGCCGGTTCCCAGCGCGAGCACCCCACCGCCTTTATCGAGAATCGTGAGCTGTTCGGGGATCTCGCCGACTCGCCGCGCTTCGTGGTGGCCTACGTCGAGGCGCTGAAGCTGTTGCAGGACAAGGGCGCCAGGGCGACCCTGGAGGCGCTGGCGTCCTGACCCACCGGTGAGCGCGTCGGCTTCGACGCACCGTGTCGATGCGCCAACGAGGAATCTTTTCATGTATCTCGGTGTGGATTGTGGCACCCAGAGCACCAAGGTGGTGGTGGTGGATTTGGCGCGTGGCGCCACCATCGGCGAGGCCAGTCGACCCCACCGCATGATCGAGGGCGCCAGAGGACGGCGCGAGCAGGACCCGGCACAGTGGATCGAGGCCTTTATCGGCGCCTTCCACGCGGCGATCGAGTCCGCCGGTGTCAGCGCCGGCGATATCCGCGGCATCGGTGTCTCCGGCCAGCAGCATGGCATGGTGGCGCTGGATGCCAGGGACCAGGTGCTGTACCCGGCCAAGCTGTGGTGCGATACCGAGACCCATGCCCACAACCAGGCCCTGATCGGCGCTATGGGCGGGGAAGAGGGCTGCCTGGCGCGGCTCGGCCTGGTGCCTCAGACCGGCTACACCGCCTCCAAGGTGGCCTGGCTTCGCGAGCACCATCGCGACATCTATGATCGCGTGGATGGCGTGCTGTTGCCCCACGACTACCTCAATCTGTGGTTGACCGGCGAGCGTGTCAGCGAGGCGGGCGACGCCTCGGGTACCGGTTATTTCGATAGCCGCTCACGGTGCTGGAGTGATGAGGTGTGGAAGCTGATCGCCCCGGAGCTAGACCCGGCCCGGGCGCTGCCAAGACTGATCGATTCCCGCGACACGGCAGGGCAGGTCCGGCCGGTGCTGGCCCGGGAGCTGGGGCTTTCCCCAGGCGTCGCGGTCGCCAGCGGCGGCGGAGACAATATGCTCGGCGCCATCGGCACCGGCAACATCATGCCGGGCAAGGTGACCATGAGCCTTGGCACCTCGGGCACCGTCTGCGCCCACTCCGATCACCCGGTGCTGGCCGATTCGGCCATGGTCGCCAACTTCTGCGCCAGCCACGCGGGCTGGCTGCCGCTGGTCTGCACCATGAACACCACCTCGGCCACCAATCGCGTGCGTGAGCTGTTCGGTCTCGACCTGGCGGGGTTCAACCAGGCCCTGGCCCAGGCGCCTGTGGGCGCCGATGGCGTGACGGTCTTGCCGTTCTTCAACGGCGAACGGGTACCGAGCCTGCCCGAGGCCAGCGCCTCCTTTCTCGGCCTGACCAGCCGCAACACCAGCCCCGCCCATCTGTGTCGCGCGGTGGTGGAGGGCGCTACCTTCTGTCTGCGCTACGGCCTTGACCTGATGGGGCCGCTGGCCGACCAGGCACGCCAGATTCGGCTGATCGGCGGCGGCGCCCACAGCGCCGCCTGGCGCCAGATGGTGGCGGACATCACCGCCACCGAGGTGGTGTGCCCCCGGGTGACCGACGCCGCCGCTCTTGGCGGCGCCATCCAGGCGGCCTGGTGTGCCAGGGAGGGCGAGCTGGACGAGCTGTGCCAGGCGCTGGTCCAGCTGGATGAAGGCTCCCGGGCCGAGCCCGACGCAGGCCGAGTCAAGCGCTATGGCGAGGTCTACCTGGGCTGGCTGGTCGCCCTCGATCGTCTGCATGGATGAAAGCTGAGGCTCTTGCATGGATGACCGCTGAGGCTCTTGCATAGATGACAGCTGAGGCTCTGCCGGCTAGCGTTGGAGCAAGTCGGGCCAGCCCGCTCGTCTCAATGCCGTGCAGCGAGGACGCCATGCCTATTCCACCGCCATCGTCACCTTTACCGTCTGATTCGCCCACCTCACCGCCCGGCGCTTCATCCTCTGCTCCGTCCGTGGGCGAGGGCGCCACCAGCCCTGCCCAGCGCGAGATCCTGGCCCTGGGGGCGCTCGCCTTGTCCCGGGCGATCCATGCACGAGAGCTTAGTTGCCGCGAGGTGATGGACGCCTACCTGGCACAGATCGACGCGGCCAACCCGGTGGTCAACGCCATCGTCTCTCGCCGAGACCACGAGGTGCTGATGGACGAGGCCGGGGAGCGCGACCGCGAACTGGCGGCGGGGCGCTCTCGCGGCTGGCTCCACGGCATTCCCCAGGCGATCAAGGACCTTTCGGCCACGCGTGACCTGCCGACCTCGATGGGCTCGCCCTTGTTCAAGGGTCAGGTGCCGCCGCAGGACGGCATCATGGTCAGGCGGATGCGCGAGGCCGGCGCCATCTTTGTCGGCAAGACCAACACGCCGGAGTTTGGCCTCGGTTCCCAGACCTACAACCGCGTCTTCGGCGCGACCCGCAACGCCTTCGATCCCGCCCTGTGCGCCGGTGGCTCCAGCGGCGGGGCCGCTGCCGCCCTGGCCATGCGCATGCTGCCGGTGGCCGATGGCAGCGACATGATGGGGTCTTTGCGAAACCCTGCCGCCTACCACAACCTGTTCGGGTTGAGGCCTTCCTTCGGTCGCGTTCCCCATGGTCCAGGCCCTGATATCTTCGGCCATCAGCTGGCCACCGAAGGGCCCATGGCGCGCAGCGTCGGCGACCTTGCCAGGCTGCTGGCGACCCAGGCCGGGGCCCACCCCCGCGCTCCCCTGTCACTCGCCGATGATCCCGAGCGTCTCGCCGATCCGTTCGATGACGCTGACGCGGCGTCGGGCCTGCGTATCGGCTGGCTCGGCGACTGGCAGGGCTACCTGGCGATGGAAGAGGGTGTGCTGGACGTCTGTCAGGGAGCGCTGTCGGTGTTCGAGCGCCTCGGTGCTCGGGTCGAGCCGGTGGTGCCGGAGATGGCACCCGAGCGGCTGTGGCAAAGCTGGCTGGTGCTGCGCCAGTGGGCGGTGGCGGGCAGTCTGTCAGAGGTCTGGGCCGACGATAGCCGTCGTTGCCAGCTCAAGCCCGAGGCCTGCTGGGAGGTCGAGCAGGGCATGGGCCGAACGGCGCTGGATGTGCACCGTGCCAACGTCGAGCGCAGTGCCTGGTACGCCTGCCTGCTCGGACTGTTCGAGCGCTTCGATGCGCTGGCCCTGCCCAGCGCCCAGGTATTTGCCTTCGACGTCGACACACCCTGGCCCGGGCAGATCGCCGGGCGAACGATGGACAGCTACCATCGCTGGATGGAGGTGGTGATCGCCGGCTCCCTGTCGGGGTGCCCGGTGATCAATCTGCCCGCAGGCTTCAACCCGCGCGGCCAGGCCATGGGCGTCCAGCTCATCGCTCCCCATCGTCGTGATCGCGACCTGCTGCGCTGGGCTCATGCCTTCGAGCAGGCCGCTCCCGACTGGCTCGAGCGCGAGCCCGAATGGCGTACGCCCGGGGCTCACCCGCCGCGTTGAGTCCCCGTCGCGCCACGTTGCCTGGCGGGGCTCAGCCCTGCCATACCTCAGCGACCAGGCGGTAGCTCTCGAGGCGATCCTCCAGGGCATAGGTGTCGGTGTTGATCATCAGTTCATCCGCCTGGGTGCGTTCTAGCAGGCGCTCCAGACCGTCGCGCACCGTCGCCGGGCTGCCGATCACCGCGGCGCCAAGAAACCCTTCCACCTGGGCGCGCTCCATGGGGTTCCAGTCCAGCGTCGCCACCGGTGGCCGGGCGCGTCCGCGCTGGCCGCGAATCAGGCCCAGAAACTTCTGCCTTGCGGTGCTGGCGAGGTAGTCGGCGCGCTCGTCCGTGGCGGCGGCCAGCACCGGCAGACCGACCATGGCGTAGGGCGCCGCGAGCACCTCGGAGGGGCGGAAGTCGCGGCGATAGATGGCCAGCGCTTCGTCGAGCTGGGCCGGGGCGAACTGGGCGGCGAAGGCAAAGGGCAGCCCCTTGTGGGCGGCCAGCTGGGCGCTGTACAGGCTCGAGCCCAACAGCCAGATCGGTACTCGGGTGCCCTGGCCGGGCACCGCCCGGACCCGCTGCTCCGGTCGGGCATCGCCAAGAAAGCCTTCCAGTTCGGCCAGACGCTGGGGGAAGTCCTCGACGCCAGCGTGTGGATCGCGGCGCATCGCCGCCATGGTGGCCGCGTCCGAGCCCGGCGCCCGGCCCAGCCCCAGATCGATGCGGCCCGGATAGAGCGTCTCCAGGGTGCCGAACTGTTCGGCGATCACCAGCGGTGGATGGTTCGGCAGCATGATGCCGCCGCTGCCCACGCGGATGTGTGAGGTCTTCTCCGCCAGGTGTCCGATCAGTACCGAGGTCGCCGCGCTGGCGATCCCCTCCAGCCCATGATGTTCGGCCAGCCAGTAGCGGGTGAAGCCAAGCGATTCGCTCAGGCGGGCGAGGGCAACGCTGTCGTGGAAGCTGTCGGCGACGGTGCCTCCATCCCGGATCGGCGCCAGGTCCAGGACCGAAAGGGGCGTAGTGTCGAGACGGGCCATGGGGCTCTCCTTTTCTTGGGCCGAGTTTCTGGCCGGGTTCTTGGTCAGGTTTCTGGCCGGGTTTCTGGCCGTGCCTGTAGCCGGGCTTTTGGCCGGGAAAATTCGTACCTGAGACGACGAATTTGGCGGATGTTTTGCTGCGCCGACTGGCGGGTGGTGGATTCCGCTGTCTTGGTGGCGAAGTTCACTATGATGTCACCGAGGTGCCTCATCGGTGCTTCGACTCTCCAGTGGCAGTCCAGTGTCAGCTTAGTGCCAAGCCGGATCGGTGGGCTGCCCGGGGATGATAGATAACAACCTAACGGTTATCAAAGTACGGGTCTGCAAAGGCTGCTCGGCGAATGCCCGGGCAGAAGCGTTCGATAAGGAGCGTCCGAGCGTGGTCTTCGCCGGAGCGGCGCTGCACAGGCCTTCCAACAAGCAGTCGAACAAAAGGAAGGCGATATGCAACGCAATGAAGGACAGCGGGTCTTTTACGTCTCCGCGATCATCATCCTGATCCTGGTGGCCCTGGGGGCCATGTTCCCTGAAGGTTTCGGCGAAGTCGCCAGTCGCGCCCTGGGAGGCGTATCCCACTATTTTGGCTGGTTCTATCTGCTGTCGGTCACCGGCATCGTGGTATTTCTGCTCGGCCTTGCCGTGAGCAAGTACGGCAAGGTGCGCCTGGGGCCGCAGGACGGCAAGCCAGAATACGGCTTCTTTTCCTGGGTCAGCATGCTGCTGGCGGCCGGCTTCGGGGTTGGCCTGGTGTTCTACGGCATGGCCGAGCCCATGACCCACTATATTGCACCACCCTACGCCGACATGACGCCGGAAAGCGCGGAGTCGGCCCGCTACGCGATTCAGTACAGCTTCTTCAACTGGGGGATTCATCAGTGGGCGGCCTTCGCCCTGGTGGGCTTGATCATCGCCTACTACCAGTTTCGCAAGGAGCAGGCGGGCCTGGTGTCGGTGGTGCTGCGTCCGCTGACCGCCAAGCGACCGGGGCTGCGCAAGTTCAACGGCGCCCTGGACGTCTTTGCCGTGGTGGCTACGGTGATGGGGGTGGCGACCTCGCTGGGGCTGGGCGTGCTGCAGACCAACGGCGGCCTGCACGCGGTGTTCGGCATCCCGGAGAACGGCCTGTGGCAGTTCATCATCCTGTTCTGCATGTTCCTGGCCTACATGGCATCCACCTGGTCGGGCCTGGACAAGGGGATCAAGCGACTGTCCAACCTCAACATGATCATGTGTATCGCCATGATGGTCTACGTGCTGGCGACCGGCCCCACCATCAAGCTGCTGGAGACCATCACCCTGGGACTGGGCGACTACCTGCAGAACTTCTTCGTGATGAGCCTGCGCATGTCGCCCTACAACGATAATCCCTGGGCCCAGAACTGGACCATCTTCTACTGGGCCTGGGTCATCGCCTGGTCGCCCTTTGTCGGTACCTTCGTGGCGCGCATCTCCAAGGGGCGCACCATCAAGGAGTACGTGTTCGGCGTGCTGTTCGTGCCGCCACTGCTGGCCTGCCTGTGGCTGGGCGTGTTCGGTGGCACCGCCATCCATATGGAACTGGCCAACGAGGGCCTCGGCCTGGCCCAAGCGACCCAGGACAACATCACCGTGGCGCTGTTCGAGATGTTCGATCTGATGCCCTTCTCGGGACTCTTGTCGGTGATGGCGATGATGCTGATCTTCATCTTCCTGGTGACCTCGGCAGACTCGGCGTCCTATATCGTTGCCCAGATGACCGACAACGGCTCGATCAATCCTCCCCTCTACAAGCGGGTGCTGTGGGGTGTGCTGATCGCCGCCATCTGCCTGACGCTGATCGCCGCTGGCGGCCTCAAGGGACTGCAGTCGGCATCGGTACTGTCGGCGCTGCCGTTCACCTTCATCCTCTACATGATGGTGATCGTACTGGTGAGAGAGCTGCGCAAGGATCGCAAGCTGATGCTCGACGGTCTCTATCAGCACTACCGCGAGATGCCGGTCGGTGCAGACGCCTTCGAGGCGCGTGACCAGGCCAAGACCGAAGGCATGGAGCCCCCCGAGGAAGCGCTGAAAATGGATGACAGTGAGGAGGGTGGCTCCAGCGAGGCGATGGCCACACCGAAACCGCAGTAACCACGTGGCGGCGGCCGGGCCTCGATCACCCGTCTGTGATAGCCCCGGCTGGTAAGGGACAGGCGGAGCCAGACCTGACCGCAGGAAACCAGAAGGCCCGCCCCATGGCGGGCCTTCTGCTATGTCGTTAACTGACGGCGCTATTGGAGGCACTATTTCCGGCACTATTGCCGGTACCCCAGGGTGCCGGCAATTTTTTGTGCCGAATCGAATATTCGCCTACCGTGATGGAGAGTCCGACTTTTGTTAGGGTGCTACGCCCCTCACATCATGACCGCCGTCTGGCAAGGAGTGTCCATGAACGGTCGAGCGCTGCAGGAGCGCCTGCCGCTGTCTGGCAAGGATCGCGTCTTTCGTCTATCTGCCCTTATCATCATCGCCCTGGTCGCCGTGGGCGCCAGTTTCCCCGACGCCTTCGGTGACGCCGCCAACACCGCGCTGAGCCAGGTGACCCACTACTTTGGCTGGTTCTACCTGATGGCGGTGTTCGCCTTCGTCATCTTTCTGGTGGCGCTGGCGATGAGCAAGTACGGCAAGGTGCGCCTGGGGCCCCAGGATAGCACCCCCACCTACGGCACCTTTTCCTGGATCAGCATGTTACTGGCGGCCGGCTTCGGCGTCGGTCTGGTGTTCTACGGCATGGCCGAGCCCATGACCCACTTCGCCGAGCCTCCCTATGGCGCGGTCCCCGCCGAAAGCGTGGAAGCGGCGCGCTACGCCATCCAGATGAGCTACTTCAACTGGGGGGTGCACCAGTGGGCGGCATTCTCGCTGGTCGGGCTGATCATCGCCTACTTCCAGTTCCGCAAGGACCAGGCCGGGCTGGTCTCCTCGGTGCTGTCGTCGATGACCGCCAAGCGCCCGGCGCTGCGCCCCTACACCGACTGGCTCGACATCTTCGCCGTGGTCGCCACGGTGATGGGGGTGGCGACCTCGCTGGGACTCGGGGTACTGCAGGTCAATGGTGGCCTCAATGCGGTCTTCGGGCTGCCGGAAAGCGGCCTTTGGCAGGCGGGTATCCTCGGGGTGATGTTCGTGGCGTACATGGCCTCGACCTGGTCGGGGCTCGACAAGGGCATCAAGCGATTGTCCAACCTCAATATGGCGCTGTGCATCGCGATGATGCTGTACGTGCTGTTCACCGGCCCCACGGTCAAGATCCTCGAGACCATCACCCTGGGCATCGGCGACTACCTGCAGAACTTCATTGGCATGAGCCTCAAGATGTCGCCCTACAACGATGACCCCTGGGCTTCCAGCTGGACCATCTTCTACTGGGCGTGGGTGATCGCCTGGTCGCCCTTTGTCGGCACCTTCGTGGCTCGGGTCTCGCGGGGACGGACCATTCGCGAGTACGTACTCGGTGTGCTGGTGGTGCCGCCGCTGCTGGCGTGTCTGTGGATCGGGGTGTTCGGCGGGGCGGCCCTGCATATGGAGCTGGGCGGTGATGCCGGCCTGGCCGCCGCCACCCAGGACAATATCACCGTGGCACTGTTCGAGATGTTCGACCTGATGCCGTTTTCCACGGTGCTGTCGGTGCTCGCCATGATCCTGATCTTCATCTTTCTGGTCACCTCGGCAGACTCCGCCTCCTTTATCGTCGCCCAGATGACCGACCATGGCTCCATCGCTCCGCCGCTGTACAAGCGGATCTGCTGGGGGCTGTTGATTGCCGCCATCTGTCTGACGCTGATCGTTGCAGGTGGGCTCAAGGGACTGCAGTCCGCCGCCGTGCTGGCGGCCCTGCCGTTCTCGTTCATCCTGTTCGGGATGATGTTCGTGCTGGTCAAGGAGCTGCAGGCGGATCGCCGCAACATGCTGTCACAGCTGTACCGTCAGCATGGCGAGACCCCGGTGGGCGCGGATCCGTTCGAGGCCGGCAACCTGGCCGAGGAGGAGCGTCTGCGGCGGGCCCCCAACGTGGTCAACCGGCGCATCAACCACTGAGGTGACGTCGACCGGCACCGGCGATCTGTGACCCCGGGCGAGCACCGTCAAACGAAACTTGGCGCAAAATGCAGTATCTACGATGCATTGGTAGTCAGGAAGAGTGCCAGGACGTAAGCTCAGGGTATCGTCGGAAGGATCTCGGCCATGTCTTCACCCCCTGCCCGCGGCGCGACCCGCCGCGGGCCTCCGTCTCGTCGCAGGCGGCTGACATTCAACTGGGTCACCTTCGATCGCTGGCTGGACCGTATCGTCATCCTGGCGGTGGTAACCGCCGTGACGGTCGGTATCGTCGCTCTGGCGCTATCCATGTTGGTGGACCCCTGATCGTACTCGACGCCTCGGTCGTGGGATGAACCGTGGCCAAGGGGCGGGCGCAGGAAGGGTCGGGCACAGGAAGGAACTATATGGGGCAGTGGCTGTTGATCATGCTGCTGGTGTTGGGCGTTGCCCTGGACAAGGGGATGATCGCAATACCGGATCGCTGGTTGCCCTGGACACCGATATCGATCGAGACGCCGCCTGGTCCTTTCCTCGGCTGGAAGCTGGCGCGGCTGGCGGATGACCCCGAGGCCTGCCGTGCGGTGCTGGCGGCGGACCCGCCCCAGCGATATACCCCACTGGATGACGTCACCCGGGGCCAGTGCGAGCTTTCCAATCTTGTGCGCTACGCCGGAGGCCAGTCGCGCTTGCAGCCGAGCGTGATGACACGCTGCCCGCTGGCGGTGGCCTGGGCGGTGTTCGAGCGTCATGAGCTCAGCGCCGCTGCGCGTGCTCACCTTGGCGTGGACGTGGCCCAGATCGAACACTTCGGCAGCTTCGCCTGCCGCAACATCTATGGTCGAGCCGAGGGACGTCGCAGCCAGCATGCCAGCGCCGAGGCCCTGGATGTGGCCGCCTTCGAACTCGAGGACGGTCGTCGCGTCAGCTTGTCGGGCCACTGGGGCAAGGGAGCCGAAGGACGTTTCCTGAAGGAAGTGGGGCAGCGCGCCTGCAAGGTCTTCGGCACCGTGCTGGGGCCTGACTACAATGCCGCCCACGCCGATCACTTTCATCTCGGCGTGGGCGGCCGGGTCTGCCGCTGAGGGCGGCATCTTGGCTCGGATCGGGGCGGGGTCGAAAGCTGCCTGGACGCCTCGGGCCTGGACTTAGCGACTGAGGTCGATGTCCCGGGAATCGGTGGCAGCACCGGTCGCCGCACCTACGCCGCCGCCGATGACCGCGCCCTTGCCCACGTCGCCGCCGGTGATGGCCGCCGCGCCGGCACCTACCGCTGCACCGACCCCCGCGCCACTCAGCGCCCGTTCTCCGGTACCGGTACCGCAGGCCGACAGTGCCAGGGCCATGGTCAGGGCAGTAGCGCTCAGCCCGGTCATCTTCAGAAGTTTCATGTCGTCGTCCTCATGCTGGGGGATGACCCTAACAGTAACAACGGCACAGAAAGGAGCAAGTGAAGCAAATATGCAGCAATTGTCGCCAATTGGCGCCAATTGTGGGAGCCGTGCTCGCTTGGCCGAACCAGGTCAGACACACGACAGGTCAGATACCCGGCCGGCCAGACCCGGGCGAGATACCCGACCGGCCAGATACAAGAACACCGCCGGCAAGCCGGCGGTGTTCTTGTGCGTCGAGCAGGTTTGGAACGAGGCAGCCTCGCCTCGCCCCAGGCCCAGGACCTTAGTTGTCCAGGTCGACGTCGTCCTCATCGGTGGCGGCGCCGGTGGCCGCGCCTACGCCACCGCCGATCACGGCGCCTTCGGCGACGTCACCACCGGTGGCGGCGGCGGCGCCGGCACCTACGGCGGCACCCACGCCAGCGCCACTGGCGGCGCGTTCACCGGTGCCGGTGCCGCAGGCGGCGAGGCCCAGGGTCATGAAAGTGGCCAGCAGCAGGCTGGAGAGTGTCTTGATGGAACCCTTCCTCATGATGTTTCTCCTATGCTGTTATGTGCCATATCGAGCCTATTGGCCAAGAGAGCCGAGCACAACCCCTTGATTCTCCGATGTGGTGTCGCTTTCAGCAGACATTTTCTGGTGCCGTGTCGTCACCGGCGACGACTCCCGCCTGTCAGGTACGTCTTGGATCCCTCGGCTGTTGTTGGGTAATGCAGTGGACGTTGCCGCCGCCGAGCAGGATCTCTCGGGCGGGCACGCCGATCACCCGACGCTCGGGAAAAAGCCTCGCCAGAATGTCGCGAGCCTCATTGTCGCGGCGTTCATCCAGCAGGGGCATTACCACCACTCGATTGCCGATGTAGAAGTTGACGTAGGAGGCCGCCATGCGGTCCCCGGGCTGGCGTGGGTGCGAGCTCGAGAGCCGGTCGATGCCGCTGGCCTCGTCTTCGCCGATAAACAGCGGGCCGGGCTGGGGCAGGCGGTGCACGGTAAACGGTCGACCGCAGGCATCGGTACTGGCTTCCAGCACCGCCAGGGCGTCGCGACAGATCTGGTACTCCGGGTCCGCGGCGTCGTCGCACCAGGTCAAGGCAACTTCGGCGGGGCCCACAAAGCAGCAGAGATTGTCGACGTGGCCGTCGGTTTCATCGAGGTAGCAGCCCCGGGGAAGCCAGATGACCTTGCTGATGCCCAGCTGCTCACCCAGGCGCGCCTCCATGGCGGCGCGATCCAGACCCGGGTTGCGGTTGGGGTTGAGCAGGCACTCCTCGGTGGTGATCAGGGTGCCCTCGCCGTCGACGTGAATGGCACCGCCTTCCAGCACGATACCGGCATCGAAGCGGGGGATGCCCAGCATTTCGGCGATCTTGGGGCGGATCCGGCGGTCCTTGTCCCAGGGAAAATAAAGCCCGCCCTTGAGTCCGCCCCAGGCGTTGAATTCCCAGTCCACCACCGCCAGGCCATGTTCGGGGTGGGTCAGAAAGGTCGGGCCCACGTCACGCATCCAGGCGTCGTTACTGGATAGTTCGACCACGCGAATCGATTCCGGAAGCTGATAACGGGCGTTTTCGTACTGATCGTCGTTAACGCCCACGTAGACGGTCTCGCTCTCGGCGATGGCGCTGGCCACCGCGACGAAGGCCTGTTGGGCGGGCTTGGCTCCCAGGCGCCAGGTATCCGGGCGCTGGGGCCACAGCATCCAGCAGGCGTCGTGAGGGGCGAATTCCGCCGGCATGGACCAGCCAAGTCGGGCGGGACTGTGCGCGTCGCTGCCGGCGGAACTCGACGCGGCAGGGGCCGGGGTCGGTGAAGACGAATGGTGTGTCTGGTTCATGGAGGCTCTCACAAGAATCCGATCAGCAGGAACACGCCGGTGGCCAGGGCCGCGGCGATCAACACGTAGGGGATCTGGGTCAGGGCGTGGGCCATGGGGCTGCAACCGCTGCCCTAGGCCGACAGCACCGTGGAGTCCCCGTAGAAGCAGGCGTGGCTACCGAAGGCGCTGGCCGAGATCAAGGCGCCGACCACCAGCGGCATATTGGCGTCCATGCTGATCGCCAACGGCAGCACAATAGGCATGGCCACCGCGAACAGCCCCCAGAAGGAGCCGGTGGCAAAGGCCAGGAAGGCCATGGTGACGAATACCACGGCGGGCAGCAGGCCGGCGGTCATCAGCGGCTGTACCGCCTGGATCACCACCTCGGTGAGGCCCAGGACGTCGTTGACCTCCTTGAGCGAGAAGCCGGCGACCAGGGTGCCCAGCGGCATGATCATCGCCTTGAAGCCTTCCAGGGCGGTATCGAAGGTGTCATTGAAGCTCAGCAGACGCTGGACGGCGATCAGCACCAGGGTGACGGCCAGGGCTACGATGACCCCGCGCAGGATGTCGATATCGAAGTACCAGGTGGCGACGATCAGGCTGGCGATGGGCAGCAGGAAGTTGAGCAGATGCGGGCTCTGGCCATCGTAGTTGGTGTCGATCTGCAGCGCGTGCTCCTCGCCGCCATCGGGCACCGGCTGGCCGGCCTTGGCACGGGCCTCAGCGGTCTTCATCGGGCCGATGTCAGGCAGCCAGCCCAGCGCGACCAGGGGCACCAGGGCCGCCGCCACCCAGGCGTAGGCCATGTACGGGATCGCCGAGATGTACAGCGACATGCCGTTGTCGGCGACGTTGTTGTCCTCGAGCAGGCCGGCGAAGAACACCGCCCAGGTCGAGAAGGGCACCAGGATGCACACCGGGGCGGCGGTGGAATCCACCAGATAGGCCAGCTTTTCGCGGGAGACGCCGAAGCGATCGGTGATCTTCTTCATCGAGGCGCTGATGGTCAGGGCGTTGAGGTAGTCGTCGACGAAGATCACCAGCCCCAGCACCCAGGTGGTCAGCAGGCTCTGGCGACGACTGTGCAGTCGTTTGGTCATGGCGTCACCGAAGCTCAGCACGCCGCCGGTCTTGACCAGCAGGGCGATCAGGCTGCCGAACAGGCCGCAGACCAGGATGATCCAGGTGACGGTGTCATTGCCGAGGACCGTGAGCAGGATGTCCGACCCGCGGGTGACGACCTCGCTGGGGGCGATCATCAAGAGCCCGACCAGGCAGCCGGCAAGCAGTGATTCGATGGTGCGACGAGTGATGATGGCGGTGACCAGCACCACCAGGGTGGGAACCAGGCTCCAGACGCCGTAGGTTTCCATGCAAGCTCCTTGTGTCGCCTGCGGCGACGGTTGTTATTGGACGGAAGCTATCGCGCAGGGGCGAGCCCGGCGCTGGCCGCGCGGCGAAAAGCGCGGCCTCGTGTTGCAGGGGCATTCGTGGCTAGAGATAGCCGTCGCGACGCAGGGACTCGGCGGTGGCGGCAAGCGCCTCGTCGAGGATGGCGACGGCCTCGTCGACGGTGTCGCGGGTCCAGATCAGGGGCGGCGAGATCACGTTGAGATGCCCCACCGGACGAATGATCAGTCCGCGCTGCTGGGCCTCGAAGGCCACCCGATCGCCGACACGCGCGTCCACCGGGAACAGGGCCTTGGTGTCCTTGTCGGCCACGTTCTCGATGCACATCATGAAGTGGCTGCCGCGCACGTCGCCGACGGTGGGATGTCGTGACAGCGTCGCCAGTGCCTGCTCCAGATAGGGGCCGACCTCGCGGACGTTGGCGCAAAGCTCTTCTCGCTCGAGGATCTCGATATTCTTGAGCGCCGCGGCGCAACTGACCGGATGTCCGGAGTAGGTGAAGCCGGTGCTGAGTACTCCGCCCTTGCCCTGGGGCGTGCCCAGCACCTCGTAGAGGCGGTCGGAGATCAGGGTCGCGCCGAGCGGGGCATAGCCCGAGGACAGGCCCTTGGCCAGGTTGATGACGTCGGGCTGGGTGTCGAATACCGCTTCCGAGGCGAAGATGTGGCCGAGGCGACCGAAGCCGGTGACCACCTCGTCGGCGATATACAGGATGTCGTGGGCGCGCAGCACCTCCTGCATGCGGGCGTGATAGCCCCGGGGGGCCACCAGTACGCCGCCGGCTCCCATGATCGGCTCGGCGATGAAGGCGGCGATATTGTCGGCGCCGATCTCGGCGATGGTGGTCTCGAGTTCCGCGATCAGATGATCACAGTACTGTGCTTCATCCATGCCTTCGGGGCGACGATAGAGGTTGGCCTCGCTTAGATGGGTGACCAGACCATCGAGGGTGTCGAATTCCCAGTTGTTGCTCTCGATGCCGGTCAGGCTCGCGGCCAGGTAGGTGGTGCCGTGGTAGGCGTTGCGGCGCGACAGGATACGCTTCTTGTTCGGCTTGCCCAGGCGGTTGAAGTAGTAGTGCACCAGGCGGATGGTGGCGTCGTTGGCGGTGGAGCCTCCGCAGCTGTAGAAGACATGGTTGAGGTGGGCCGGGGCCAGTTCGGCGAGCTTGGCGGCCAGCCGCGTAGCCGGTGCGTTGGACAGATTGTTGAAGGTCGAGAAGTAGGCCATGCGGGTGGCCTGTTCGGCCATGGCCTGGCCGATCTCGGCACGACCGTGGCCAACGTTGACGCACCACAGCCCGGCGATGCCGTCGATAAAGCGGTTGCCGTGAATGTCCTGAACGTGGATGCCCTCGGCATCGGTGATCAGCTCGCAGCCCTTGTCGTGGAAGACGCTGAAGTCGGTGAAGGGATGGACGAAGTGGTCCCGATCCTGGCGCCACAGGGTCTCGGCATCCACTGTTGTTGGGACTGGGGCCGGAACCGGAGCCGTGTCGGCGACGGGAGTCGAGGGGCGGGACGAGAGGCGAGTGTCGGGTGTTGTCATTGGAAACCTCCTTGGGAAGGTCTCCAGTCTCGCCAGACTGCCCCTGTCGATGACATATCCTTATGAGGGTAGGTCTCCTCGGGCCGCCAGGCGGCGGCAGTGCCGGTATTACCGATGGGGTAGCCTATGATCGACTCTGGTTGCCATGACCTTGATCTACCTCATGATTGAGAGAGGGGTGCGCGAAACGGCACTACCGAGACTTGAGGCAGACGTAGCGATCCTCCGACGTTGGTGTAGGCTGTGCCGTAATGATCCGCAGGTGCCGGAAGAGGTGGCCCAGATTCTGGCGCGGCGGATGCTGAATGGTCAGTCCGGATACTTTGCCATGTTGCCAGCACCACCCTTTACTCGTCGTGCCCTGGGCACCCTTGTCGCCTTTCTGATGTCGGCCCCGTTACCCGCTATCGCCGCCAACTGTGGTGCCTCGGGAGGGCTGGCTTTTGTCGGTGTCACCAACGATGGTTCGCGCTCGGTGTGGTTGTCGGGGACCTCGCCGGGTGACTTCGGGTTGGAGGCGGCGCAGGGAAAGCAGAGCGTCGATGAGTGGACGCGCAATGCCGGCGGCCTGCACCTGACCCTGTCGCCAGTGGTATCCAACGGCAACGGTGGTGTGCACAAGCTTCTGGATCTGGGGGGCAACAAGGATTGTCTGCTGGATACCCAGAACCAGAAGGGTGGCTTCACATTGCCGCCGGCCGGGCAGATCCCGATGCCGGAGCGTCCGGGCATTACCCCTCCCATCGGCAAGATCTTTCCTGATTTTTCCCGCCCTGGCGGGGTGACGCCGCCGATAGGTACGGTGCCTCCAGGCTTCCGGCCCCCCACCGGGGTGACGCCGCCGGTAGGTACGGTGCCTCCAGGCTTCCGGCCCCCCACCGGGGTGACGCCGCCGATAGGCACGGTGCCTCCGGACTTCAGGCCACCCACCGGGGTGACGCCGCCGATAGGCACGGTGCCTCCAGGCTTCCGACCGCCGACCGGGGTGACGCCGCCGGTAGGCACGGTGCCTCCGGACTTCAGGCCACCCACCGGGGTGACGCCGCCGATAGGCACGGTGCCGCCGGACTTCAGGCCGCCCACCGGAGTGACGCCTCCGATAGGGACGGTGCCACCGGACTTCAGACCACCCACCGGGGTGACGCCGCCGATAGGTACGGTGCCTCCGGGCTTCCGGCCGCCGACCGGGGTAACGCCGCCGATAGGTACGGTGCCTCCGGGCTTCAGGCCACCGACCGGAGTGACGCCACCGATAGGCACGGTGCCACCGGACTTCAGACCGCCGACCGGGGTGACGCCGCCGGTAGGCACGGTGCCTCCGGGCTTCCGGCCGCCGACCGGGGTAACGCCGCCGATAGGTACGGTGCCCGCCCCCGAGCGTCCGCCGGTGGGGGTGACGCCGGGACGGCCCACCCTGGGGCAATGGAGCCTTCCTCCGAACGTTGCGCGGCCGGGCGAGGTAGCGCCCCCCATCGGTGTCGTGCCTCCGGATGTCAGGCCACCTTCCGGGGTGACACCTCCCATCGGCGTCGTACCGCCTGAACAGCGTCCGCCGTCGGGTCTGACACCTTCTGTGCCATCGATGCCCCAGGGCCAGATCGTTGGCCGTGTCGATGCGGCCGAGTGGTATGCCGGGCGGGTGCCGCTGCCGGCTAACCGCTGCATCGACCCTCGTCACGACCCCAGACTCGGGGGCGCGCCGCTGGCCGACGGCACCCTGCCGGTGGTGACCTGCCCCGAGAACCTGCTGCGCCAGCACGCCCAGGCAAGAACCCGGAACGCGCTGGAGGCCACCTTGATGGAACAGGTGCCGATCACCGAAGGGCGTCAGGGAGAGCCGGTCTCTCCCTGGAACACCTGGGTGGATGCTCGTTATACCGATATTTCCGATGACCGTGATGGCCAGGATCTGGATGGCGAGGCCCAGGTAGTGGCGGTGGGGGTCGACCGCTGGGTGTCGGAGCAGGCGGTGGCGGGTGTCAGTTTCAGCGTCGACTCGAGCCGCTCTGACAACTTTGGCGGCGCCTGGGACAGCGACAGCGATGGCTTCAGCATCTCGCCCTATGTCGCCTATCGACTGTCCGAGCGCTGGGCGTTGGACGCATCGCTGATCTGGCGCTGGGGTGACAATGACACCGAACTGGCGACCCTGGATGGCAGCTTCGACACCCGTAGCTTCGGCGGCGCGCTCAATGCCCACGGTCAGTACCGCTGGGGGGAGGCCCTGCTGCGTCCCACCGTCTCGCTGTTCTACTCCCGTGAGCGCAGCGACGACTATGACCTGGACGGCAAGATCCTGGGGATACCGGTGGAGGTGGAAGTGCCCGGCGATTCCTACAGCATTGGCGTCGCGTCGGTCAGTGGTGAGGTTAGCCGTATCTACCACACTGACCACGCGGGTCTGATCATGCCCTACGCCGAACTGGGGGTGGACTGGGCCTTCGAGCAGCCGAACGACGGGCGCTACCTCAACGAGGATCTGGAGTGGGAGGACCCTTCTGACCTGACGGGTACCCTGCGCACTGGCGCCCGCTGGTTTGTCGGCGAGGCCACCCTGCTCGAGGCCAGCGCCGGCTATCTCAGCATCGGCCATGATGACCTGGATATCTGGGAGGGGCGGTTGTATCTCTCCTACCGCTTCTGAGCGGGTGCGTCAGTCACGCTGCTGGCGGGAGATCAGCGCTACGTGATCGAGAAAGGCGCGAAACAGCTCGGCCTGACTCGTGACCTGCAGGCGCTGATAGACGTGCTTGCGGTGGACCTTGACGGTGCCGTCGCTGATGCCGAGCTCTCGCGCCGCCGACTTGGCCGAGTGGCCCGCCAGCAGCAGGCGCACGATATCCTGCTCGCGGCGGGTGAGCACACCCTGGCCAAAACTCGAGAAGGCGGCGTCGACGGGCTCGACCTCCTGGTGTTGCGGTTCGAAGGCACTGCGTTGCCAGCTCCAGAACCGCTGAAGCAGGGCTTCGACGATGGGCGTCAGGTGGCGTAGCGCCTGTACGGTGCGCCGAGTCAGCGGTGGCGACTGGGTACGGAAGCCGAGAGACAGCACCATCACGGTGTCGTCGCTGACCCGTGCGAAGAGTCCGATCTCATCCTTGAGTCCCAGGCCGCGATAGTAGTGGTGGTAGTACTCGCTGCTCTCGAAACGGTCCGGCGCCAGATCGCGCAGTCGATGGGTACCGTTATCCTGACCAGACTCGATGGCCTGGAACATCGGGTCGAGCAGGTAGACGCGACTCAGATAAGGGTCGATGTCGCGCTGGCGGCGTTCGGGGGGATAGTTGTCATGGACCACTCGCGGACGGCCTCGGCCCTGGTAGGCATGCAGGATCAGGGTGTCCATGGGCACCAGCTCGGCGAGTGCCTGCTCCAGCTGTCGCGGAAGGTCGCTGCGATCGGCACCCTGAATCAGGCCAGCCAGTCGTTGGTGCCAGGCCTGGGCCGCGCTGGATGCCAGGTAGTCGATGGGAGTCATGAGGCTCGCTGGGTCGAAAGTCTGAAGCCCACACTGTATCACTTCGTTATTGGTGTCAGTGGTCGTCCCGAGGGTCTGCCGGGCTCGGCGTGACGTGGCGCTGGGGCGAGTCGGGCTGCTATCTTGGACTCCTTTGCCAACGGGACGGCAGCATGAGCGTGAGCATGACGACTCCAAGGGGCGGCGACAGGGCGAGCCGTCGCGAGATCTTCGGCTGGGCGATGTTCGACTTCGCCAATCAGGCCTACACCCTGCTGATCATCACCGTGGTGTTCGGTGAACTCTTCACCACGGTGATCGTCGGCGACCGAGGCGACGACTTTCGCCTGGCCAACCTGCTGTGGAGCCTGGCGCTGGCGCTGAGCTTTCTGCTGGTGGTGGTGACCGGCCCGCTGTGTGGTGCGGTGATGGACTACCGCGCCGAAAAGAAGCGCTTCCTGTTTGCCAGCTATCTGGCCACCATCGCCACCACCGCCATGCTGTACTTTGTCGAGCCGGGCTACGTGGCGCTGGGCTTTGTGTTGATCATCCTGTCCAACTACGCCTACTCCATGGGCGAGTCCTTTATCGCGGCCTTTCTTCCGGGGCTTGGGCCGCCAGAGAAGCTCGGCGCCATCTCCGGTTTCGGCTGGGCGCTGGGCTATGTCGGCGGACTGGTGGCGGCGGGCTTCACCCTGGCCATACTGGGCGAGGCCACCGCGGATAACTTCGAGCGGATCCGTTGGGTCGGGCCCTTTGCCGCGGGCTTCTTCCTGTTGGCGGCGATACCAACCTTCGTCTGGCTCAAGGAGCGCGCCGAACCACAGCCCCATCGCCAGCCCTTCGCCCGCATCGCCTGGCAGCGGGTATCGACCACCTTGCACGAGCTGCGTCGGTTCCGTGACCTGGGTCTTTTTCTGACCTCGGTGCTGTTCTCCATGGCTGGTGTCTACATCATCATCGCCTTCGCCTTCATCTATGGCGCCCAGGTCATCGGCTGGCAGGAAAGCACCCGTAACCTGATGTTCATCATCGTCCAGATCACCGCCGCGGCAGGGGCACTCGGATTTGGCTTTATCCAGGACCGCATCGGTACCCTGGTGACCTATCTGATGACTCTGGTGCTGTGGGTGCTGGCGATCCTGGCCATCTGGGCCACCCCCGAGGTCACCGCCTGGCTAAACGCTACCTGGGGACTCGACTGGCAGGCCGAGCAACTGTTTCTGGTGGTCGGCTGCCTGGCGGGCCTTAGCCTCGGCTCCAGCCAGTCGGCCAGCCGGGTCCTGGTAGGCCTGTTCTCGCCCCGCCAGAAGGCGGCCGAGTTCTTCGGGTTCTGGGGGTTGGCCAACAAGCTGGCGGGGGTCATCGGTATCGTCGGCCTGGGACTGCTGCAGGCGGCGGTGGGGCTCAAGGCCTCGATCCTGTTGTGCGCCGCCTTCTTCATCATCGCCATCGTGATCTGCGCTGGCGTCAATCAGCGCCGCGGCCAGCGGGTGGCTGGGGAGTGGGAAGCCAGGCTGGACGATACGCACTGAACCAACTGGGCCGAGGGAACGCTATTGAGGACCTTGGCCCAGAGACCCGCACCGAGGACGTTTGAATGCTGCCGGACGCGCTGTTCGCACCCGATACCCTGATTCTGCTGTCGGCCATCTTCGTCCTGGCAGGACTGGTCAAGGGAGTGCTCGGCATGGGCATGCCCACGGTACTGCTGGCGCTGTTGACCGCGACCCTGGGGCTGCATCTGGCCATGGCGCTGATGCTGGTGCCCACGGTGGTCACCAACGTCTGGCAGGCCCTGGTGGGAGGGCATCTGCTGACGCTATGCCGTCGGCTCTGGTTGTTTCTGTTGGCGGCGGTGCTGGCGGTCTGGCCGGGGGTATGGGTGCTGGCCAGCGTCGAGGCTCACTGGCTGTCGTTGCTGCTGGGGCTGTTGCTGATGCTCTACGCACTGATGAATCTGAGCGGGCGACGGCTGCGCTTCTCGGGAAGCCCGGTCCAGGCCGGCGCCGTCGGCGCGATGAATGGCGTCCTGACCGGGCTGACGGGCTCCAGCGTCTTCCCCGGGGTGCCCTTTCTGCAGGCCATCGGTCTGCCACGGGATGCCCTGGTTCAGGCCATGGGGCTGTTGTTCAGCCTGTCGACCCTGAGCCTGGCGCTGGCACTCGGCGAGAGGGACTTGCTCTCCACCGACCTGCTGCTGGCGTCGAGCCTGGCGCTGCTGCCGGCGAGTCTCGGCATGTGGTGGGGCGCCTGGCTCAGACGCCGGCTATCCGAGGCGCGCTTTCGCCAGGTGTTTCTGCTTGGCCTGCTGGCCATGGGCGGCTACCTGGTGACGCGTTCGCTGCTTGCGGCTTGAGCAACGACCCGGGCGACCCGAGCTTCATCGAGAGCTGCATTGGACCGTTGCAGGCGGCGTCAGGGGTTGCCGGGGCGCCCCAGGGTTCGTTACTTCGGACGTTCCAGGGAGAACAGGTCGGTGCAGCGTGCGTAGTCGCTGCCGGCCATGCGCCCGATCGGGGCCAGGGCGTCGCAGCTGACGTGTCGACCGTTCCACACCCGGGGATCGGCGTGGATGACGGTCACCTCGGCCAGTACCAGGTTGCCTGACAGCGGACGGTCGCCGAAGTGCAGGATATCGTGAAGGCGACAGCCGAAGGCAACCGGTGCCTCCTGAATACGCGGTACCCGCAGGTCTCCCAGGCTGGCCTTGGTCAACCCGGCATGGTCGAACTCGTCTCCCTCGGGCGGCAGGCTTGCGCTGGTGGCGTTGAGCGCCTCGGCCAGCGCCTCACCACCGATATGCACGATGCACTCGCCGACCTGCTTGAGGTTGGCGATGGTGTCCTTGGTGGCGCCTTCGCCGTTGAGCAATGGAGAAAATGCCAGCACGGGGGGATCGACGCTGGCCACATTGAAAAACGAGAAGGGCGCCAGATTGGCGTGACCGCTCTCGCTCAGGGTCGACACCCAGGCGATGGGACGCGGAGCGATGGCTCCGGAGAACAGTCGATAGATCAGGCCGGCGTCCAGCTCGCTGACCTTGAGGGTGGCGTCGTCGCTCACTGTCGAACTCCTTGTGTTCATTGTCGTTGCAACAGCACCCGTTGTGATGGTGCCAGTTGGCGTGGGGCGGTCCAGGCGCTATCCCAGCACGCCGAGCCCGACAGGTCCAGCCTTGGCGAAGATGCGTGATCGAGGCCATCGCGCCGGTGCTGGAAAGGCGCCGGGGCCGCCAATCAGGCCCCGGTGCCTGGTCGGCGACGGCGAGCGTTCAGGGAATCGGTGCCTCGAGGAAGTCACGCAACGGTTTTTCGGCCTGCTGGATGTTCACCACGCCGTCGATGTGGCCTCGGTCACCCTCCAGGGCCTCGAGGGTCACCGGAGTGCCGTCGGCCTCGATCAGTGCGGCGGTCTCGCGAACCTTCTGGGGCGAGAACACCAGGTCGTCTTCGCTGTAGAGCATCAGGGTCGGGGCCTCGATGGCGGCAAGACCCGCCTCCAGGCTGTCGCCGTGGCCGGTCATGAAGGCCTGGTTGGCCTTGACCAGGTACAGCAGATGGTTGGCGTCGGCGGTGGCAGCCCGCTGTTCGGCGACGCTGTCCAGCGTCGCCTCGACCTCGTACTGAGCATCCAGTGAACTCATTGGCGAGGTGTCGGCGTCGGCCCAGTCGCGGTCGAAGGTGGCGTCCGCCCAGCGCCAGTGGTTGGCCTGCAGGGTGATCAGCTTCAACGACTCGCGTAGACCGTCGAGCGGCGGCGTCTGCCCGTAGTAGTCACCGCCGCGCCAGTTGGGGTCCAGCGTGATGGGAGCGGCCCAGGCGTCCAGGCTAGCGATCAACCAGGGGTCGGCCACCCCGGCACCGATCACCGGAATCAGGCGTTCGACCCGCTCGGGATAGGCGCTGGCCCACTCGTAGGCCTGCAGCGCTCCCATGGAGGCACCCATCACCGCGTGCAAGCGCTGGATACCGAGATCATCCAGCAAGGCCTTCTGCACATTGACGAAGTCGCGAATCGTCACCAACGGGAAGTCGGTGCCCCAGGGCTCGCCGGTGTCGGGGTTGTGACTGGCAGGACCGGTGGTGGTGACTCTGGGGTCGCCGGCGTTGAGGTTGACCAGGGTGTCCGACGACACGACGTAATGGCGGTCGGTGTCGAGCGGCTTGCCGGGGCCGATGATGGCATCCCAGTAGCCGGGGGGCTCTTCACCGTCATAGCGGCCGGCGGCGTGACTGGTGCCGGAGAAGAAGTGGGTGATCAGGATGGCGTTATCGCCTGCCTCGTTGAGCTCGCCATAGGCCTACCAGCCGACTCTGATCGGGGCGATGGTGTCACCGCCGACGGTGGTGTAGCTTGGCATCTCGAAGACCTGTTTGGTGACATTGTCCAGGCCGGTGGAGGCCGCCTCGTCATCGTTGTCGGCGCTGGCCAGTGCCGGCGAGGCGATAAGCCAGACCGAAGCGACGAGGAGGCCAAGGGCGACGGCGGCGCCAGGCTGGCGCCGGTCATGGAGAGCGGAGGCATAAACTGTCATCATGAACCTTCCCTGGTGGTGGTCGGCGCGGACGATGCCGCGTACAGACACCAGTACAGCGTTCACCTGGCGCCTTCGCCATGCTGCCTTCGTCGTCCCGGCGCGAGGAGGACGAAACCGCCCGTGAGGAGAAACCGATGACCCAGCGACAGGGGACACGTGGCCCCGGGCTCGCCATGATGCTGTTGTTCTGGGTGCTGTTCATGGGGCTCGGTGGCTGGTGGGCGACGTCCTGGCTGGAGCAGCGCCTGAACCCCAATGCCAACCTGAATCAGGTGGCCGAGGGCGAGCCGTTGAGGCTCAAGCGCGGGCCTGGCGGACACTTCGTCGCGCCCGGCAGCATCAATGGCACGCCGGTGACCTTCCTTGTCGACACCGGTGCTACCCGTGTCGCTCTGCCGGGAGATCTGGCGGCAAGACTGTCGTTGCCGGACCTCGGCAGCGCCTGGTTTCATACCGCCAATGGTCGTGCACAAGGCACCCTGACACGCCTGGACAGCGTTACCCTGGGCGGCCTGTCGGCGACTCGGGTCGATGGCTCCATCAGCCCGGGCATGGAAGGTGAGACGGCGCTGCTGGGCATGAGCTTTCTCGGACGCTTCGACATTGCCATCCGTGGCGATATCCTGGAATTGCAGGCGCGCGGCTCCTCGTCACCGAGAGCCGACGCCGCTCCACACAAGGAGATTCAACCATGACCGCGCTCTCTCGATTGCGGCTGAAGTGGCCCATCCTCCAGGCTCCCATGGCCGGCGCCCAGGACGAGACACTGGCGCTTGCGGTCACCGCAGCCGGAGGTCTGGGAGGCCTGCCTGCCGGCATGCTGGCCCTCGAGGCGCTGGATCAGGCCCTTGCAGCGGTAGAAGGACAAGGCCCGGTCAACGTCAACTTCTTCAGCCATGTGTCGCCCGAGCCTCAACCGAGTCGACTGGAGAAGTGGCGAGCGTTGCTGGCCCCTTACCATGAAGAGTTGGGAATCGCGCCGCCACCTCCAAGTGACACGCCTACCAGACGGCCGTTCGACAGCGATGCCTGTGCCATCGTCGAGCGCCACCGTCCCGCCGTGGTGAGCTTTCATTTCGGTCTACCTGAGGCACAACTGGTCGAGCGGGTGAAGGCCTGCGGTGCGCTGGTGCTGTCTACCGCCACCACGGTGGATGAGGCCCGGTGGCTGGAAGCCCATGGCGCCGACGTGGTGATCGCCCAGGGTCTTGAAGCAGGCGGTCACCGGGGACATTTCTTGAGTGACGACCTGAGTCTTCAGTTGCCGCTGGCGTCATTGCTGCCCCGGGTGGTCGAGGCTATCTCGTTGCCGGTGGTGGCGACCGGAGGGATCGGCGACCCCCAGGGGGTCCGGCAGGCACTGAATCTGGGCGCCCAGGCGGTCCAGATCGGTACCGCACTGCTGTGCTGCCCCGAGGCCTCGGTGAGGGCCGTCCACCGCAGGGCGCTGCTGGATGATGAAGCCTCCACCGACATCACCAATGTCTTCTCCGGTCGGCCCGCCCGCGGGATCGTCAATCGTGCCATGCGCGAGCTGGGTCCGCTGTCGGATGAGGTACCCGACTTTCCGCTGGCTGCCAGCGCCCTGTGCGAGCTGCGCGCGGCCCACGAGTCCCGTTGCAGCGGTGACTTTTCTCCGCTGTGGGCGGGCCAGAATCGACGCCACTGTCGTGAGGTACCGGTGGCCGAGCAACTCCAGTGGCTGGCGGGAGAACTCGAGGAGCAATGAGGAGCACGTCTTCCTGTGCGCTCGCAACGCCAACCTGGCGACAAGCGTAGATTGCGGTTCCTGGGGCAGGTCAGGGTCGCGAGGCAGCGCTAACGCTTCGGAAATCACGCGGCGCGTTTGCATAACCTGCGGCTTCGCTCTGGCACACAAGGCCTCGGCGCTTTTGCATAGCCTGCGGCTTCGCTCTGGCACGCAAGGCCTCGGCGCTCTGGCATAACATCCAGCTACGCTCTGACATAACATCCAGCTTCGCTCTGGCATAAAAAAGCCGCGGCACTCGGCGATGAGTGGCCGCGGCTTCTGCTGATATCGGTTGATTATTGCTTTACCGATGTATTACCGCCTTGTGGCGGGGCGAACGACATCGCCGAGCATGCTTTCGGTCTGTCGATCAGCACTCGCCTTCGGCGCACTTCTCGGTCTCGGCCAGGTCCGCGGCGTAGATGATGACGTCACCGTCTGTCTCATTCTTCCACCAGTGCCAGATCTCGTTGAACTCGGCGATGATCGACGGCGCCTTGTGAACGCGCGGCTGCTCATGCTTGGAGTTGTACTCGACGATCTCGCCCTGGAACACGAACAGGATAGCCGGGCGGTTCTCGTGGGAGTGGTAGGGCACGATGCCACCTGGTGCCACGTCGACGCGGCGGAAGCGCAGGTGACGTTGCTCTAGCGGTGCAGCGCCTGCCGGCAGCTTGACGTCCGCAAGGTCGATGTAGGCCAGTGTGGTATCGACCTCGTCAACGGGTTCCATCGGCGGATTTTTCTGATGTTCAAACATGGCGTAATTCCTTCTTGCGCAGCGTTGGGTTTGGTGGGGCGTGTATCACCGTGGTGATCTTCAGGTATCGGGGTAGATGTCTTTGACGGCCAGCACCGCATTGATGGTGACCGGGAAGCCGGCATAGGGCGCCAGCTGCATGAACAGTTCGACCAGCTCGTCACGGGTGAAGCCCAGTGAGCGTGCGATGCCGATATGGATGCGTAGCTGATTCTCGTGGCCTCCACAGGCCAGTGCCGAGAGCGTGGCGCTCTGGCGTAGCTTGGGGTCCAGGCCATCACGACCGTACATTTCGCCAAAGGGGAATTCGGCGACCAGGCGCATCAGGTCGGGGGCGAAGTCACCGAGCTTTTCCTCCAACGCTTGTGCGGCGGCGGGATTGTGCTTACGGAAGAAGGCGAGTCCCTTCTCCATGTTGGGTGAAACGGCGGTGGAACTCATTTTCCAGCATCCTCATGGCGACGATAGTGGTCGGGGTAATCGCATTCCGTGTCGGCCTTTCCGTAATCGGCGGCAGCAGGAAGACAAGCCATTTTTTTGCCGCTACCAATCTCTATGTCGTTTGAAACATACGACTGTTTTATCTTGCTGAGTCATCACTTCGCGTCGGACTGATCCGTTTGCTCAGCTTGGTCGGTGCCGGGCCTGCAACCTTACCGGCACCGCTATGCCATAACGCCTATCGGGGCCCGTTGCCGATCAGTGGGTGCCCTCGAACATGGCTC
This sequence comes from Halomonas sp. DP1Y21-3, assembly GCF_019801245.1. NCBI lineage: Bacteria > Pseudomonadati > Pseudomonadota > Gammaproteobacteria > Oceanospirillales > Halomonadaceae > Halomonas > Halomonas sp. DP1Y21-3. The sequence goes on along the minus strand of NZ_JAHVJM010000002.1, from coordinate 758,727 downwards.
TCAGGTCAACACTGTCCTGCTTGCCGATGTCGTCGTAGTGTTGCTCGATCCAGTCCTGGGCGCGTTTTCGGCCGAGATCTCGCAGATGGCACAGGAAGTCCCACTCGGCGTTGAGCTTCGATGAGGCCCCGAGGGGTTTCAGCAGGTCCTGGCTATCGATGATATGGACCAGCATGTCGCGATAGTTCTTGGGGTCGAGGTGGCCTTCGTGGATCAGTCGCTTGACGAAGGCGAGGGCCCTCAACTCCTTGAGCAGACTGGCATTGAAGGTGATCTCGTTGGTGCGATTGAGGATCTCCTGGGCGCTGGTCGGCGACCCCTCACGCTCCACCGGATTGACCTGGACGATCAGGATGTCTCGGGACTCGGTGGTGTGATAGAAGGGAAACAGCGGAGGATTGCCGGAATAGCCGCCGTCCCAGTAGGGCACCCCGTCGACTTCGACCGCTTCGAACAGGAAGGGCAGGCAGGCCGACGCCATCACCATGTCGGGGGTGAGTTCGGCGCGATCGAAGATCTTGACGCGCCCGGTCTCGGCGTTGGTCGCGGCCACGAAGACCTTCATCTGGTCGCAGCCACACACATTGTCGAAGTCGACCTGCTCGACGATGATGTCCCGCAGGGGGTTGTACTTCATGGGGTTGAACTGGCTCGGCGAGAAGAATCGCGTCATCAGGTCGAAGTAGACGTGGCCCGGCGAGTAGTCGAGGCTCCAGTTTCCGCTAAGACGATCCCAGGGGGTGCGCTGCAGAATGCTGAAGCGCGCCGACTGGGACACGGCACGCCAGAACGTTTCCAGTTTTTCGCGCCCAGCCTCTCGCCCGCCCTGGACCAGACCATCGGCCAGAACGACAGCGTTCATGGCGCCAGCGGAGGTGCCGGAAATGGCCTCGATCTCGATGCATGGGTCGTCGAGCAGGGCGTCGAGGACCCCCCAGGTAAAGGCGCCGTGAGCGCCTCCACCCTGAAGTGCCAGACTTATTTTCTTGGGTGGCTTGGCCATCAAGCTCTCCTGTCATCTTGGTGCGGTCGTCCGTGAGGCCGTCTTTCCTTGCCGGGAAAAGTGCGGCAGCAGCGGCGTCGGCGGCAGGTTCGCCGCATGCTCTACCCTGTCGAACGGTGCTTCAGTGTGCTGTCCAGCCGCCATCGACCGGCAGGGCGATTCCCGTCATGGAGGCGGCGCCGTCCGAACACAGGAACAGCGCCGTGGCCGCCAGTTGTTCGGTGGTGACAAATTGGCGGGTCGGCTGGTTGGCGAGCAAGACGTCGCGAATGACCGAGTCCTCGGAGATACCGCGTGCCTTGGCGGTGTCGGGAATCTGCTTCTCGACCAGAGGCGTCAGCACGTATCCCGGGCAGATGGCATTGACGGTGATGCCGTGTTCGGCGACTTCCAGCGCCACGGTCTTGGTCAGTCCCAGAACGCCGTGCTTTGCGGCCACATAGGCCGACTTGAAAGGCGATGCCACCAGAGCATGGGCGGACGCGATGTTGATCACTCGCCCCCAGCCACGTGCCTTCATGCCAGGCAAGGCGGCCTTGGTCAGGTGAAAAGCGGAATTCATGTTGATGGCGATGATCGCGTTCCACTTGTCCTCGGGGAACTCGTCCACCGGTGCCACGTGCTGAATACCGGCGTTGTTGACGATGATGTCCACGCTGCCGAATTCTGCCTCGGCCCGCTTGTGCATGGCGCTGATCTCGCCGGGGTCCATCATGTTGGCGTTGTCATAGACGACCTTGACGCCGTGCTTTTCGAGACTGGCGCGAGTGGCCTCCACGTCCGCGGCGGCCTCGATACCGTTGATGACCAGGTTGATGCCCGCCTTGGCGAAGCCTTCGGCGATACCGAGACCGATACCGCTGGTGGAGCCGGTGATGATGGCGGTCTTCTGCTGGGGCATGGATCACTTCCTCTAGAGACGAGATCGCCGGCGCTGGCCGGCAGGAACTTGCAGCGTGTTCATGGCTTGACCGATAGGTCGCTTCACTGGCCTCGCTTCATCGTCGGGCTGTATCGGCGAGCTTTGTCGATGCCGTCATCGACATCGACCAGCTCCACAGAGCTCGACGTGTTTCACCGAGTCCGATCAGGCGGCAGGCCGGCAGCAGGCTCGTTGGTCATGGCCTTGTTCGACAGTGTCACCAGCATAGACTGGCATGCAAGATTCGGCTTTTGCTGAAATGGCTTTATCCACATAATGCTCATCAATGCTTAGCAGCAAAGCCGTTTGCCGCCTGACGAATACCCGGGCGCGCGTCGGTAACTTCCTTGGGAGCGCAGCGAACCACTGGTAAAATGCCTGCATGAATCCCAAGTCGCCCACGCTACCCGCCGACCTGCGCGACGATCCTCTCTACTATCTGCGTCACTTTCAGTTTGTGCTCGACTGGGTGATGGCACGCCACGCCGACCTGCTGGCAGAGCCAGAACAGCGCTTTATCATGGCCTTCGGCGAGCTGCCGGAGGCAGCCCAGGCGTTGCTGGTCCGCATGGTCTCGCGCAAGGGTGAGCTGTTTCGCACAAGTCGCCTGGTCTACACCGAGGTCGATGATCTCGAGCAGGCGCTGAGCCGACTGGCGGCGGCGCAGCTGGTGGAGCTTGATCCCGTGCTGAGTCTCGATGACCTGCTTGCACAGTTGCGCCTGCCCGAGGCTCGACGGGTCTTCGCCGAAACTGTGTCCGCTTGCGGTCTGCCCACCTCGGTCTCCAAGTCACGTCTGTGCGAGGCGCTGGACGGCCAGTTCACGCCGCGGCGCTGGAGCGCCTGGTGGCCTGAGTCCGACGAGACCCTGGTGCGGGTCTCGGTAATGTCGGTGTGTGATCGACTGCGCCTGATGTTCTTCGGCAATCTGCGCCAGAGCTGGTCCGATTTCGTGATGGCCGAGCTTGGCCATATGCGCTATGAACGGGTGAGTTTCGATCCCGCGTCGCGGGGGTTTCAGCAGCGTCAGGAGGTGGATGCCTATCTCTGCCTGCATCGGCTGCGAGAGCGATTCGACGACGGCGAAGCCGTGGCTGATATCTGGTCGGCAGTACCAAGGCTGCCCGACGACAACCCCTGGCTCGCGGCACGGCGGTCTCGCCTGCTGCTGCGTCTGGGCCAGCAGGCCCAGCGAGAGGGGCAGGTGGCGCTGGCGCTGGAGATCTTCTCCTTTGCTGGCCCGGGCGAAGCGCGGGTGCGTCGACTGCGCCTGCTGGAGCGAGAGGGAGAGCATCACCAGGCGTTGACGCTGGCGACCCAGGCGCTCGAGGCACCGCTGGACGACGCCGAGCGCCAGGCGCTTGCCCGGCTGGTGCCGCGATTGCAGCGCCGCCTGGGTCTGCCGGTGCTCAAGCCGGCAGCACAGGCGCCGCCGCAGAGCTGGAGCCTGAGCTTGCCGCCACTATCGCTGGCGGCCAGTGGCTCGGTGGAGCTGGCGCTGCGTGATCACCTGGCCCGGGATGAGGCCCCAGCCTTCTACGTCGAGAATCACCTCTTCGCCGGGCTCTTCGGGCTGCTCTGCTGGGACGTCATCTTCGCCCCCTTGCCGGGAGCCTTCTTTCATCCCTTCCATCGCGGGCCGGCGGATCTGTATCGGCCAGACTTCGTATCGCGGCGGCGTGATCGCTTCGATGCCTGCCTGGAGGCGCTGGCGAGCGGCGACTACCGCGAGCGTATCAGGGCCCGCTGGCGCGACAAGCAGGGGCTGGCCAACCCCTTCGTCTACTGGGAAGTGCTCGACGAAGCCTTGCTGGAACTGGCGCTTCACTGTATTGCGCCTGAACACCTGGCGGTGCTGTTCGAGCGCCTTCTCGAGGATCTCAAGGCCAACCGATCGGGCTGGCCGGACCTGATCCAGTTCTTTCCCGATGCTGGCAAGGGCCAGCCCCGCTATCGTCTGATCGAGGTCAAGGCGCCAGGAGACCGGCTGCAGGACAACCAGCGACGTTGGCTTGAGCACTTCCAGTGCCACGGCATTCCGGTGTCGGTGTGCCACGTGAGGTGGTCCGATGGCTGAGGGATCTTCATCGTCTGACGATGCCGAGACAGCCACCTCGGACACGGCCGAGTCGGTCTCTCTCAGCGTCGGCGTGCGGGAACTGTGCGAGTTCACCGGTAGACGCGGTGATCTGGATCACCGCTTCACCCCGGCCCCCAGCTCTCGGGAAGGGATAGAGGGGCATGCCCGCGTCGTGGCCCGACGTGGCGAAGGCTACCGCAGTGAGGTGATGGTGGTCGCCACCCTCGAGGGTCTCAAGGTCCAGGGGCGCATCGACGGTGTGGCCGAGAACGGTGGGCGACTCGAAGAGATCAAGACCCACCGGGGACGCCTGGAGCGCATGGCCGACAATCAGCGCGCGTTGCACTGGGCCCAGGTGCGGGCCTACGGCGCACTTTGGTGCCGCCAGCAGGGGCGCGAGCGGATTACCCTGGCGCTGGTCTATCTGGATCTGGTCAGCGGTCGCGAGACTTGCCTGAGCGTCGAGGCCGAGGCCGCCACGCTGTGGCAGGAGCTTGAGTCGGCCTGTCGCGCCTATCGAGCCTGGGCGCTGGCCGAAGCCTCACATCGCCGGCGGAGAGATGAAGCGCTGGACCGTCTGACGTTTCCCTACCCTGCGTTCAGGCCTGGGCAGCGCGAGATGGCCGAGACCACCTACAAGGCCGTCGCCACTGGCCGGGATCTGCTGATAGAGGCGCCGACTGGCATCGGCAAGACGCTGGGGAGCCTGTTCCCGCTGCTCAAGGCGATGCCCCGCCAGGCGCTGGACCGCACCGCCTTTCTGACCATGAAGACCACCGGCCGACAGCTGGCGCTGGCGGCACTGGCGCAGCTCGACCCTGGCCCACAGCGCAAGCTGCGCACGCTGGAGCTGATCGCTCGGGACAAGGCCTGCGAGCATCCCCAACTGGCCTGCCACGGAGATAGCTGTCCTCTGGCTGAGGGCTTCTACGACCGACTGCCCGAGGCGAGGCAGGCGGCAGTGGAGCAGGGCTGGCTAGATCGTGACGGACTCAGGCAGGTGGCGCTTGAGCATCGCGTCTGCCCCTACTACCTGGGCCAGGAGATGGCTCGCTGGTGCGATCTGGTGGTCGGCGACGTCAATCACTATTTCGACTCGAGCGCGCTGTTGCACGGCTTGGCCCAGGCGCGACAGTGGCGCCTGGGTGTGCTGGTGGACGAAGCCCACAACCTGATCGAGCGTGCCCGTGGCATGTACTCGGCGAGCCTCGACCAGCGCCGTCTTGCTCGTTTGCAAAAGGAGGCGCCGGGGGCGCTGCGCCAGCCTCTGGCCAGGGTGATCAAGCAGTGGCAGGCACTGGTGCGTCAGCACGGCGGAGAGGACCCGGGCAGTCGCGAAGCGCCACGCTGGTTTGCCCTCGACGCGTTGCCGGCGGAGTTGATCGGCTCCCTTCAGGGATTCTGTGGTGCCATCGGCGATCACCTGGGCGAGCATCCGGAGGACACCCATCCGGCGCTGACCGACTGCCTGTTCGAGGCGTTGGCCTTCGTTCGGCTGGCGGAGCGTTTCGGTGATCATTCGCTGTGCGAGCTCACCCGTCACGGGCGCGGGCGGGCACGACTGGCCATCGTCAACCAGGTGCCCGCCGACTTCCTGCGGCCCCGTTTCGCCGCGGCTCACGCAAGCGTGCTGTTTTCCGCGACCCTGGCGCCACCACGCTATCAGATCGACCTGCTGGGGCTAGCCGAGGACACGGTATGGTCCGAGGTCGCGTCGCCTTTTGTCGCCGAGCAGCTCGAGGTGCGGGTGTGCGCGCAGCTGTCTACCCGCTACCGCGATCGGAAGCGATCCCTGCCGGGAATACTCGACGTCATGAGCGCGCAGTACCGTCGACGTCCCGGCCACTATCTGGCGTTCTTCTCGAGCTTCGCCTACCTGGAGCAGGTGCGAGAAGCCCTGGCCGAGGCCCATCCCGACATTCCTCAGCGCGCCCAGCGACGCGCCATGAGCGAGGCGGAGCGGGAGGCCTTTCTGGAGGATTTTGTGCCAGGGGGCGAGGGGATCGCCTTCGCGGTACTCGGAGGTGCCTTCGCCGAAGGCGTCGACCTGCCCGGCGAGCGCTTGATCGGTGCCTTTGTCGCCACCCTGGGGCTACCCCCCAGCGATGCCCGCCAGGAGGCGCTGAAGACACGCCTCGAGCAACGCTTCGGTCGCGGTGACGACTACGCCTATCGTATTCCCGGGCTGATCAAGGTGGTCCAGGCGGCCGGGCGGGTCATTCGCGGGCCCCAGGATACCGGCACCCTGGTATTGCTGGACGATCGCTTCGCCAGGCCTGAGGTGCAGGCGAGGCTGCCCCGCTGGTGGGAAACGGCCCGGCGCTGACGTCGTCCCTGTGTCTGACCTGTCGCTGCCCTTGTCCGTTCTCTGTCCTTGCCAGGGCAGACTGGCCGTCGACGTGGCCGGCGAATGGCTGGGCAAGCGATTTCTGGCACAAGGGCTGGAGGTTCTGACACAAGCGCCGGAGGTCAGGACTCGTTGGCCGAGCGCTTGGTGTCGTCGCCATCCGAGGCTTGGCGCCGGGGGATTTCCTCGACCCGGGTCAGGATGTCCTCGTCGGCCTCGAACAGGGTCTCGAGCTCCTTGGCCGCCTGCCGCACGGTCTGCATCTGCTTCTTCTCGTTGCCGAAGACCTCGAGCTGACGCCGCAGGGTCTCCTCGTCGTGGGGGCGGAAGGTGTCGATGGTGTGCTGGGCCTGGTCGCGGGGCACACCGAGCCCGATCAGCACCTCACGGGTCATTTCCAGGCTCGCCGGCAGCAGCTCACGAAGGATAAAGCCAACCTTGGCACGCATCAGCAACTGGGCATGGTGACGATCTCGGGCACGTGCATAGATCTTGAGGTGGGGAAAGCGCTTGCTGGCGCGATGGATGATACGCATCGAGATATCCGGATCGCCGACCGCGACCACCAGCACCTGGGCATGACGCGCGCCGGCGGCATCCAGCAGGTCCAGTCGGGTAGCGTCGCCGTAGTACACCTTGTTGCCGTAGCGACGCACGAAGTCGACGTGGTCGGCATTGATGTCGAGGACGGTGTAGGGGATCTCGAGCCCTTGAAGCGCACGCCCCATGATCTGACCGAAGCGACCGAAGCCGACCAGAATGATGCGTGGCGAATCATCGTTCATGGCATCGAAGTCGCGCTTGGGCCGAGGCTTCTTGAACAATGGCCGAACCAGTCGTTCGTGGCCCAGAAACAGGATCGGTGTGGCGGCCATGGACAGCGACACTACCAGCACCAGAACGTGCACGAGGTCCTGCGCCAGCAAGGCGGCTGAACCCGCGGCGGTCAACAGCACGAAGGCGAATTCTCCGCCCTGTGACAACAGCACGCCGAGGGTGGTGGTCTCGCGCCAGCCGCAGCGGTAGACCCGAGCGGCGATCATCAGGCTGGCGCCCTTGGCCAGCAGCAGCAGTGCGGTCAGCCCCAGCACCAGCCCAGGGGACTGTGCCAGCAGGCCGACCTTGGCGGTCATGCCCACCGCCATGAAGAATAGCCCCAGCAGCAGACCGCGAAACGGTTCGATGTCGGCCTCGATGCTGTGGCGATACTCGGAATCGGCCAGCAGGATACCGGCGATAAAGGCGCCAAGTGCCATGGACAGTCCGGCAAGCTCCATCAGCAGGGCGGCACCGATCAGTACCAGCAACGACATGCCGGCGAACACTTCGCGGCTGTCGGTGGCCGCGGCCAGGCGGAACAGCGGCGGCAGCAGCTTGCGCCCGCCAAAGATCAGACCGGTGAACGCGACGACGGCGATGGCGACTTCCTTGAGCACCGCAGTCATGCCGCCGCTGACCAGCGAGTCGGCGGCAAGGATCGGAATCACCGCCAGTACCGGAATGGCCGCCATGTCCTGGAACAGCAGCAGCGCAAAGGCATGGCGTCCGTGGCGGCTGTTGAGTTCCTGGCGCTCGCCCAGCAGGTGCAGTACCAGCGGCGTAGAGCAAAGCCCCAGACTGAAGCCCACCACCGCCGCCGCCACCGGCGGAAGGCCCAGTGCCAGGGCGGTCAGCCCCAGCACCAGGGTTGTGATGGCCACCTGCAGGCTGCCAAAGCCGAACACCGCCTTGCGCATCAGCTTGAGCCGCGCCGGTTTCAGCTCCAGGCCGATGACGAACAGCAGAAAGACGATACCGACCTGCGAAAACTGCAGTACCCCTTCGGCGTCCGGTACCAGGCCGAGGGCCGAGGGACCGATCAGCACGCCGGCGATCAGGTAGCCGAGCACTTCCCCCAGGCCAAGGCGTTTGATGATCGGGACCACCAGCACCGCCGCAGTGAGAAAGATCAAGACGTTGAGAAGCAGCGCGGTGGCCAAGGTCGGGTCTCCAGGGCGGCTCGTGGGTGGGCCCCATAGCATACCTGATGTCACCGGCATGCATGTTATGCCGATGGCAGCGTGGGCTCTGTTGCAGGAGGGCTCTGTTACAGGGCTCTGATGCAGGGCTCTGAGGCGGAGCTTTGCTGCGGTGTGCTGGTGCCGGGGGCTGGTTCGCGGTGCTGGACAGCCCCCGGCGTCACGGCACCTTTAGCGCCGTGGGCCGCAGCGGGGGTTTTTGTTCATTCGGACGAGAGGCTGTCCTCACCGAGGGCGACATAGCCTGGCAGTGCCTGGATACGCTGGATCCAGGCACGAATGCCGGGAAAGGCGCCGAGATCGAAGCCGCCTTCGTGGGCCACATGGGTGTAGGCGTAGAGCGAGATGTCGGCGATGGTGGGGTGCTCGCCCACCAGAAAGGGCGTAGCCTCCAGCTGACGCTCCATGACGCCGAGCGCCTTGTAGCCGCCTTGCTGCTTGGCGTCGAATTCGGCCCGCCGGTCCTCCGGCAATCCGAGGTAAAGCGAGATGAAGCGCGCCACTGCGATGTAGGGCTCATGACTGTACTGTTCGAAGTATTGCCACTGCAGCACCTTGGCATGGCGGTAACGATCCTCGGGCAGCCACTCACTGCCGCTGGCCAGGTAGTGGAGGATAGCGTTGGATTCTGCCAGAAAGCGTCCATCATCCAGCTCGAGCAGGGGGATCTTGCCGTTGGGGTTGCGGCCCAGGAAGTCTTCTTCGCGGGTGTCCCCGGCCAGGATGTCGATGCCTATCCACACCATGCGAATGTCCAGCAGCGATGCCAGCAGCTTGATCTTGTAGCAGTTTCCCGAGCGTGTATCGCCGTAGAGATTCATGGAGGTGTCCCCTGGTGCATGGATGATGAGTCTATGGTGTCACTATTGCGGGAGGCGGGAAGGTCGACAGCGCGATTCGGCACTGAGCGACGCTGCGGGAGTCGCAGTGGCATCTGGCAGCTTCTATCCTGTTCCAGGCGGTCAGGGCCGACCCGTACCGAAGGGTAGTCTACCCCTTGTAGCATGGAGCTGCGCCCCAGTAGCGACAAGGGCTAGCGCGGCAAGAGCGGCAATAGTGTCGAGAGCGGCCAAAAGGGCAAGAGCGGCAGGATGGGCAAGAGCGTCGAGCTGGCCCGACTCGAAGTCAAGGATGCCGGAGGTAAGGCGATGGATGACAGGCGTGCCGCAAGGTGGCCAGCACGACTGCTTGGCCTGTTGGTGCTGGCGACAGCGTTGGTTGCACTGGCCGCCGGGGGCTACCTGCTGGCGCTGGGGGGCTCGGCGTACTACGTGCTGGCAGCGGGGGGGCTGGCGCTGACGGGATGCGGCCTGATGGCACGATGGCGCCTCGCCCCGGGGCTATACGCTTTACTGCTTGGAGCAACCCTTGGCTGGGCACTGTGGGAAGTGGGGCTGGACGCCTGGCGCCTGCTGCCGCGTCTGGGCCTGCCGGCATTGCTGGGGCTGGTGCTGCTGTTGCCCTGGTTCGCCCGCGGTGCCTACGCCTGCTGCAGGCAGGCGCTGGGATTGATGACGCTCTCTTGCTTGTCCTTGCTGCTGTTACTGGCCTTTCTCCCTGCTGTCGAACCGTCCTTGTCTTCGCGTCCCGAGAGTTCTGGCTCCTCGGTGCCCAAGGCCCCGGCAAACCCCCAGGGTGAGTCCGCCACTGGCCTTGATGCGCTATGGCGTCTCGAGCTGGAGCAGGATAGGGCGGAGGCAGAGGCAGAGGCAGAGGCAGAGGGAGAGACAGAGAGCCACTTGGCCACCGCCTTCCCTCTGGTCATCATCGACGACCGATTGATTGTCTGCACCTCGAGCGGTATCGAAGCCCGCATGGTCGCTACCGGCGAGCGTCTTTGGTCGCACTCGAACAGCGACGGGCACCCGAACAGCGATGGAAAGGGCAACGAGGACAATATCGAGCCGCTGGGGCCCTGTCGCACGCTTGCCTATCACGATGCCGCTGAGCGAACGCAGGATATGGTCGAGGGCGTCTTTGCGCCGACCCCCGGGGAGGGCGAGCCGGATCCCCTGGAAATGTCGACGACCCATGAAGGTGCCGGGGAAGAGGGGGTCGCGGAAAGCGATCTGGTCTGTCCGCAGCGGCTGTTCGTTGTCACCCGAGATCGGCGCTTGCTGGCGCTGGATGCCGACACCGGCAGACACTGCGAGAGTTTCGGCACCGACGGCCAGGTCGACCTGGCTGAAGTGGCTGACGTGGCCGAAGTGGCTGGCATGAGTGCCGACACATCCGCCGAGGTGCTGAAGGGAGCCGCCGGCATCCAGGTCACCTCGCGACTGGTACTGCTGACGGGGTTCGGCCCCGAGGTGGTGGCGCTGGACATCGCCACCGGCGATCGCATCTGGCGCTGGCGGCCCGAGACGCCAGGCACCGACAACCTTCGGATCGTCGCCGTCGATGAGACCCAGGGCCTGCTGATGGTGGCTGCCCCTGCTGTCCCTGCTGTCCCTGCTGCCCCGGCTGCCCCTGCTGCCTCTGGGACCGAGCGCCGCCCGGACAACGTCCGAGATGAGAGTGAGCAGGGCCCGGGAGGCCGGGTGACGGCGCTGGAGGTGACCACCGGCGAACCGCTATGGACGCGAGCGCTGGATCTTGCCCCCACGCCCGGCGAGGGGGCGATGCCTGTCGATGCGGCGATTACAGCGTCGACGGCAGCAAAGGACGTTGTCATGGTCAGCCTGGACGATAGACCCCAGGCCGCGGTGGTGGCGACGAGCGAGGGCCGGCTGTTGATGCTGGACATGCCCAGCGGGGAGACCCTGGCGTCGCTCGACCTGAGGCCACCACCGCCACTGTCGGCAGAGACCTGGCGAACCCCGCCCTCTGACCCGAAGGCACTGCGCGAACGCGACATGTGGGGACTTTCGCCGATGGATCAACTGCTTTGCCGTATTCGTCTGCGGGCCAGGGACAGCGCTGGGCCAGTCACCTTGCCGGCGTCGCTGGAGCGGCTGATCCGACCGACGCTACCCTTGGCGTCACCCCGTGTGGCAATGAGGCTCGGCCCGGATGGGCAAGCGCTCTACGCCAGCGTCGGCTCCCGTGGTGCCGACCCTCGTCATCCCTGGCTATCCTGCCGTACGCCTCCCTGGGGGGAGCTGGTCAAGGTCGAGCTGTCCACGCTTTACGCTCTGCACGGCAGTGATGGTAGTGATGGTAGCGATAGCTCGGCGATCGTCTGGCGTCGCACCGTCGGTGACCTCGACGTCGAACTGCCCCAGGAGTTGCGCTTGCCGTTCGAGCTTTCTTTGCCTGTCGGAACGGCGAACCTGTCCACGCCGATGATGCTCGCGGGTAGTTCCGGCGACGCAGCGGTGGTCGTCGCGGCCCAGACAAGGTCAGTCGCGCTCTACGCCTTCGCTCAGGATGATGGTCGGGCATTGTGGCGCCAGCGAATGGTCGAGGGGGCGCGGGGTGCAAGCCAACTCACTCACCAGGGCAGGAGCGAGGCGAACGTGGTGGCGCTTGTCCTGCCGCGAGATGCAGCGTCTTCAGACCATGCCGCCGAACTGGTGGTGTACGCAGCGCCCGAGGCTTTGCCCCAAGGGGCTGGCGCGAAGTGAGCGAGGGCGGGCGTCGGTCCCGCCGCGCCCGGCCATGGCTATGCTGAAAAACAACATTGCAGGTTACGCAGGGGGCACCTATGAGAACCATGTTGATTGTCGTCGTCGGGGTGGTCGTGGTCCTGGTGTTGCTGTGGCGCTGTCCCAAGCCGCGACAGCACACCGCCATGTGGATATTCAGCCTCGCCTGGCTGGCGATATGCGCCTGGAACCTGAGCGTCGGGCTGTCGCACGGCTACGCCCTGGGCGAAGAGTTGCTGGTCCATGCGCTGCTTTACGGGGTACCCGTGGGGCTTGGCTGGTGGCGGGTGTGCGGGGAGCCGTCCTCGATCTGACTGGTGCAGGACAGAGGCTGGCGCTCTGTTCAGTCGCCGGGCGCCTTTTGTTTATAGTGGCCGGGGATCTTGACGCGCTCGCCATTGGGCAGCGTCTTGACGTGGGTGGGAACGTAGACTCGCTTGATGACACTCTTGGATGTCGCCATGACGGACCTCCTGCATGTTCCATGGAGAGGACCTCCGATAGTCCTCATCACTACCAGAGCCTGATGAGGTTGTAAATGAGAGCATATATCTTTTGTCATCAAATCACATTTGACCTGCATCAAGGGAAGCGACCATTGCCTGCGCAGCGAGTGCGGGGCTAGACCGATGAGCACCCACGCCCCCCTGATCGAACATCGACACTATCCAGACCGAGTGTTGAGTGACCGCCACGACTTTCAGCAGCTGTTGCTGGGCCGCGGCGGCATGGTGGAACTGGACGTTGGCGGACGTGGTCTGCGCGTAGGGCCGGGCGTACTGGCCCCGGTCCCCAGCGGCGAGACTCACCACTATCTCGCGCCGGGGGCCAACGACATTCTGGTGCTTGACCTGCCGGTGGCCTGGTGCCAGGCCCTGGGGGTGGAGGGGATCTTCGAAAACGAGCGAGCGAGGGGCTATCGCGCGCCGGCGAGCCTGGTCGAGGCCGCGCCTGCCCCGGGCGCCGGCGTCGAGGCGCTGGCCCGGTGGCTTTCCCGCCTGCAGCACGCGCTGGATGAAGGGCGCGGCAGGCCGCTCCCGGCGCCGCGTCTGCGTCTGCTCCAGCTGCTGCCAAGGCTACGCGGCGAGCTGGCCCACCCCTGGCGCGTCAAGGAGATGGCGGCGCTGTGCCACCTGTCCGAGGCGGTCTTCGCCCGTCAGTTTCGTGAGCTGCTCGGGGTGCCGCCAGCGATCTGGCTGCGTCGTGAGCGGCTGGCCCTGGCGCGACAGTTGCTGGTCGCCCGGACTCGTTCCGGCTCGGCCATGGCCCTCAGCGAGGTCGCGCTGGTCTGCGGGTTCCACGACGCCGCCCACTTTTCCCGCGTCTTCCGCGAGGCCCATGACGTTTCTCCCGGCGCCTGGCGGCGTCAAGCCGCAACCGCCACGCACTACAGGTCAGAATCGTACAAGACCTAGTGTGGGCGGCTGGCCCACACTCGAGACCTCGGTGCTCTGGAGGTCTTTATGCGCTCTTCCTCATCTTCCTCTTCTTCATCTTCTTCCTCTGCCCAGGCGGGGGCATCCTCCGATGCGGTCGACATCTCGCGTAGGCGCGCCACCTGGATCGGTGCCACCACGGTGCTCAATTGGGCCATGCTGGCCCTCTTTACCCAGTTGTCGGGGCCCGTGCCACCGTTTCTGCTCACCGCTCTGGCGTTCGGCGTGGCCTTTGTGTGCTTTGTGGTCTATCAGTGCCTGCGCGGCGAGGCGGTGCTGGCGCCGATGCGCCAGCCGCCACTGGTCTGGGCGCTGGGCGTCGGCGGGCTGTTCGGCTACCACGCCCTCTACTTTATCGCCCAGCAGAACGCGCCGCCGGCCAACGCCGGCCTGATCAGCTATCTCTGGCCGCTGTTGATCGTGCTGTTTGTCGCTCTGCTACCCGGTGAGCGCCTGCGCGGGTTTCACGTGGTCGGTAGCCTGCTCGGTTTCGGCGGGGCGGTGCTGTTGATCGGCGGAGACGTCGACGCCGGCGGTAGCCTCCTGGGCTACGCCGCCGCCTTCGCCTGTGCCTTCGTCTGGAGTGGCTATTCGGTGCTGTCCCGGGCCACCCGCACGGTACCCACCGCCGCGGTAGGGGGCTTCTGTCTGGTCACCGCGATACTGGCGGCAGCGTGTCATCTGGCCTTCGAACCCGGTCGCTGGCCCCAGGGCAGCGACTGGTTCGGTGTCATCGCTCTTGGCCTGGGACCGGTGGGCAGCGCCTTCTTTACCTGGGATATCGGGGTCAAGCAGGGGGACCTGCGGCTGCTGGGTCTGCTGGCCTACTTCACGCCGCTGCTGTCGACCCTGGTGCTGGTGGTGACCGGCTTCGCCGCGCCTACCCTGTGGCTTGCCGGGGCGGCGGTGCTGATCACCCTTGGGATGCTGATCGGCAGCGGCTGGATTGGGCGTAGAAGGTCGTCCCGGGCGTCGGACTGATACCCAGCCGGGCGACTGTATCCTTGGGACAATAGGGAGCCTCAGGCGCGTCTTTCAAACTGGCCTCGGCGTTCGACAATAACGTCGGTCTTCAAGGAGGACGCCAGTCATGAAAGAACACGATTTCGAACTACGTTTTCGACTGCCCCGAGGGGTGAACCCCGAGGATCTCGCCGAGCGGCTGTGTGACGACGGCTGCCGCGACGCCCTGGTCGGCAGGGCCCACGATGATGAAATCGCGCTGCAGTTCTGCCGCGCGGCGGCCTGCTCCGGCGAGGCCATGCGCAGTGCGCTGCAGGATGTGATCAGGGTGGAGCCCAAGGCGAGGTTGCTGGTCAGCCGCTAGGGTTTGCCTGAAGACGCCGATGACGCCGGCAGAGCGCTCGATACACGCAAGGCCCGGTGACGGGCCTTGCGCATTTTTATGCCAGTGAGGCCGTCGTCAATGACTCCTGACGCGATGGCGCGACAAGCGGGTAAAGCAGATCGGTGGGGTACTGGCCGTGCTCATGCGGTCGGTATCGGGCTGCGCCCGCCAGCCGCGATAGAGCGCCCAGCGCTTCAAGGCGTCCAGGTTGAGGTGCGGGTGGTGCTCGTCGCGGGGATCGTACTCGGGGGAAGGAAAGGCGTGGGCCAGGTGGTCGTAGCGGGCCAGGGCGCGTTCGCCGCCGTGGGCGGCCAGAGCCCGGTCCAGGGCGGACTGCCAGGCGCGGGTGTCATGCTGCTGGGGTCTTCCATTGGAAACAGCCATGCTGTTGCCCTCCTGAAATCACGTCAGAACATTGGTGGTGTCGCCATTCCCTGGTGGGGTTGTCGGTGGAGTGAAGGAAAGACGCCCGAGCCGTCAGGCCCGGGCGTCGTCTCGATCAATCCCAGCTCAGCGCGCCGCCGACCTGATACTCGGTGACGCGGGTCTCGAAGAAGTTCTTCTCCTTGCGCAGATCGATGATTTCACTCATCCACGGGAAGGGGTTCTGGGCACCCGGGAACTGCTCCTTCAGGCCGATCTGGGCCAGGCGACGGTTGCAGATGAAGTGCAGGTACTCCTCCATGATCGCCGCGTTCATGCCCAGCACGCCGCGGGGCATGGTGTCGCGGGCGTAGCTGATCTCGAGCTCGGTACCCTCGAGGATCATCTGGGTGACCTCGTCCTGGAACTCCGGCGTCCACAGGTTCGGGTTCTCGATCTTGATCTGGTTGATCATGTCGACACCGAAGTTCAGGTGCATCGACTCGTCGCGCAGGATGTACTGGAACTGCTCGGCCACGCCGGTCATCTTGTTGCGCCGGCCCATGGACAGGATCTGGCTGAAACCGCAGTAGAAGAAGATGCCTTCGGTGACACAGTAGAAGGCGATCAGGTTACGCAGCAGCTCCTGGTCGGTCTCGACGGTGCCGGTCTGGAAGTCAGGACGGGCCAGCGACTGGGTGTGCTTGAGGCTCCAGGCGGACTTGGCGGCGACCGACGGGACCTCGCGGTACATGTTGAAGACTTCGCCCTCATCCATGCCCAGCGACTCCACGCAGTACTGGTAGGCGTGGGTGTGGATCGCTTCCTCGAAGGCCTGGCGCAGCAGGTACTGGCGGCACTCCGGGTTGGTGATCAGGCGATACAGCGCCAGCACCAGGTTGTTGGCGACCAGCGAGTCGGCGGTGGAGAAGTAGCCCAGTGAACGTTCGACGATGCGGCGCTCGTCGGCGGTCAGGCCGTCGTTGCTCTTCCACAGCGCGATGTCCGCGTTCATGTTCACTTCCTGGGGCATCCAGTGGTTGGCACTGCCGTCCAGGTACTTCTGCCAGGCCCACTCGTACTTGAACGGCACCAGCTGGTTCAGGTCCGCACGGGCGTTGATCATCTTCTTGTCGTCGACCTCGATCCGGGCGGCGCCCATCTCGAGTTCCTCGAGGCCGGCGGCCACGTCGAGTTCTTCCAGCGACTTGCGTGCCCGGGCCATGCGGTCCTGGTCGGCAGCCTGGTAGTTGCCGGCGCTTTCGCGCACCTCATCCGTTGCCTCGGCAGCCGGGGCCGGGGTCGGCTCGGGGGCCTTCTTCGGCTCAGGTACTTCTGCGGTGGCGGTGTCGTCCTCGTGGAACTCGTCCCAGTTCAGCATTGTTGCGCTCTCCCGATCATCTGATCGGCCGACGCGCCTGGCGTCGGCGTGGGGTTGTCTGGTGGCCCCGGCGGTGCCGGGGCGAGGTGTGCGGGCCTGGCCTGCACGTCCGTCATGGCGTTGTCGCCGGTGTTACTGGCAGGCCTCACAGCCCAGCTCGTCGATTTCCCCGGCGGACGGCGGACGCTGGCCACCCTTGCCCTTGAGGAAGTCGTCGATGCCGCGGGGCTCCTCGGCTGCGGGTGCCGCCGCCGGTGCAGACGCCTGGGGTGCGGTACCGTTGGAGACGGCGTTGAGCTTGCCGCGGTCCACCGTGGACTTCTCCACCGAGGTGGCGCCGAGGGCGCGCAGGTAGTAGGTGGTCTTGAGGCCACGGAACCATGCCATGCGGTAGGTCACGTCGAGCTTCTTGCCGGACACGCCCTGAATGTAGAGGTTCAGCGACTGGGCCTGGTCGATCCACTTCTGGCGCCGTGCGGCGGCTTCGACCAGCCACTTGGGCTCGACCTCGAAGGCGGTGGCGTACTTGGCCTTGAGGTCGTCCGGGATGCGGTCGATGGGCTGGACGCTGCCGTCGTAGTACTTGAGGTCGTTGATCATGACCTCGTCCCACAGGCCGCGTTCCTTGAGGTCGTTGACCATCCAGGAGTTGACCACGGTGAACTCGCCGGACAGGTTCGATTTCACGAACAGGTTCTGATAGGTCGGCTCGATCGACTGGGTCACGCCGCAGATGTTCGAGATGGTCGCGGTGGGGGCGATGGCCATCACGTTGGAGTTGCGCATGCCCTGGCTGCGCACCTTGTCACGGATGCGATCCCAGTCCTGGGTCTGGCTGGTGTCGACCTCGATGTACTGCTCGCCACGCTCGGCCTTGAGCTTGTCGACGGAGTCGATCGGCAGCACGCCCTGGCTCCACAGCGAGCCCTCGAAGCTCTCGTAGCGTCCGCGCTCGGCGGCCAGGTCGCTGGAGGCCTCGATGGCGTGGTAGCTGATCAGCTCCATGGAGCGGTCGGCAAAGGCCACCGCCTCGCCGCTGGCGTAGGCGATGCCCTGGGCGTACAGCGCGTCCTGGAAGCCCATCAGGCCAAGGCCCACCGGGCGGTGCTTGAAGTTGGAGTTGCGCGCCTGGGGCACCGCGTAATAGTTGATGTCGATGACGTTGTCGAGCATCCGCACCGCGGTGCGCACGGTCTTCTTGAGCTTGTCGTTGTCGAGCTCGCCGTCGACCACGTGCTGCGCCAGGTTGATCGAGCCCAGGTTGCACACCGCGATCTCGTCGGGCGAGGTGTTGAGGGTGATCTCGGTGCACAGGTTGGAGCTGTGGACCACGCCGGCATGGCTCTGGGGGCTGCGAATGTTGCAGGCATCCTTGAAGGTGATCCAGGGATGGCCGGTCTCGAACAGCATCGACAGCATCTTGCGCCACAGGTCCTTGGCCTTGACCCGCTTGAACAGCTTGAGCTGACCGTTGCGGGTCATCTCCTCGTACTCGGCATAGCGCTTCTCGAAGGCCACGCCGTACAGGTCATGCAGGTCCGGGCAGGTGGACGGCGAGAACAGGGTCCACTCCTCGTCATTGAACACCCGCTTCATGAACAGGTCCGGCACCCAGTTGGCGGTGTTCATGTCATGGGTACGACGACGGTCATCGCCGGTGTTCTTGCGCAGCTCGAGGAATTCCTCGACATCCAGGTGCCAGGTCTCGAGGTAGGCGCAGACGGCACCCTTGCGCTTGCCGCCCTGGTTGACCGCGACGGCGGTGTCGTTGACCACCTTGAGGAAGGGGACCACACCCTGGGACTTGCCGTTGGTGCCCTTGATGTAGGAGCCGAGCGCACGCACCGGGGTCCAGTCGTTGCCGAGGCCGCCGGCCCACTTGGACAGCATGGCGTTGTCGCGGATCGCGCCGTAGATGCTCTCGAGGTCATCCGGCACGGTGGTCAGGTAGCAGCTGGAGAGCTGGCTGCGCACGGTGCCCGCGTTGAACAGGGTCGGGGTGGAGGCCATGTAGTCGAAGCTGGAGAGCAGCTCGTAGAACTCGATGGCCCGCGTCTCGCGGTCGTCCTCGTTCAGCGCAAGGCCCATGGCCACGCGCATGAACATCACCTGGGGCAGCTCGTAGCGCACGTCATCGCGGTGGATGAAGTAGCGGTCGTACAGGGTCTGCAGGCCCAGGTAGGTGAACTGGTTGTCGCGGCTGTGGTCGAGCGCCTCGCCCAGACGTTCCAGGTCGAAGTTGGCAAGCTCGGGGTCGAGCTGTTCGAACTCGATGCCGCGCTCGACGTAGCGCACGAAGGCCGGCTTGTAGAGCTCGGCCATGTCGCCGTAGGTGGCGTCCTCGGCCACGTCGAGGAACGACAGCGCCTCGCGGCGCAGGTTGTCCTGCAGCAGACGAGCGGTGACGTAGGTGTAGTTCGGGTCCTTCTCGACCAGGGTGCGGGCGGTCATCATCAGCGCCTGGGACACGCCGTCGATGGTCACGCCGTCGTACAGGTTCTTCAGCGAGTCCTGGACGATCTTGTTGGGGTCGACGTTCTCGAGGCCTTCGCAGGCGTCGAACACCAGGGTCTCGATACGCCCCAGGTCCAGCGGACGACGGCTGCCGTCGGCGGCGGTGACGTTGAGGGTCGGGTGCGGCTTCTCGATGCCGCTTTCCTCGCGGGCGCGGGCGTGTTCCTCGCGGTACAGCACGTAGGCACGGGCGACCTTCTGCTCGCCGCTGCGCATCAGCGCCAGCTCGACCTGGTCCTGAATATCCTCGATGTGCACGGTGCCGCCGTCGGCCAGGCGACGGGCAAAGGTCTGCTCGATGGCCTCGGCGGATTCCTTGACGAAGTCACGGACCCGGCTGGAGGTGGCGGCATTGTCCCCCTCGACGGCGATGAATGCCTTGCTGATGGCCACGGCGATCTTGCCGGCGTCGAAGGGCACCACGTCCCCGGTGCGCTTGATCACGCGCAGCGTGTCGGGGGCGGTGACGGAGACGGACGGTCGGTCCGGGCTAGCGAGGGTATCCATGGCGCCGAGGCTCCCTATGAGGTAAAAAAAGTCGTGAAAACAGGCGTGACCAACTGCGAGAAAGAGGCAGTTGACAGGCTTCTGTGATATTGCTAGAGACACATGATGTGGTGTCTCTCTGGATATTCGGACACAAGATAGTGTGCTTCTTGCCCGTCATCAAGTGGATAAGTCTGTGGATGAGGTGTGGTCATCAAGGGGGCAACTGGGCACAACCGGCGTGGGCGCCGTGGTGGCGGCCTTGATGCGCATCAGGGCGAGGGCAGGCGACAGCGCAAAATTCGGGTATCCTTGTGTTATCGCGTGTGACATTGCTCAGCACCAGTCATTCGGCCAGGTTGGATAATGCCCGGCATTCGCCAAAAGGAATGAGACCCCCTATGGAAGAACGTTCAGAGCAACGAGAACAGGATCACGTACTTATCATCGAAGATGATGAGCGTCTCGCTGGTCTGACGCGGGACTACCTCGAAGCCAACGGCTTCCGGGTGAGCCTGGAGGATGACGGCGGTCGCGGCGTCGATCGTATTCTGTCGCTGCAGCCGGATCTGGTGATTCTGGATCTGATGCTGCCGGGCGAGGATGGCCTGTCGATCTGTCGTCGTGTTCGCAGCGACTACGGTGGTCCGATCCTGATGCTGACCGCGCGGACTGACGACATGGATCAGGTCCTGGGGCTCGAGATGGGCGCCGACGATTATGTGCCGAAGCCGGTGCAGCCGAGGGTACTGCTGGCACGCATGCGTGCCCTGCTGCGTCGTCTCGACGGAGCCGAGGTCAGTGGCGAAAGCCGCTTGACGTTCCAGGACCTGGAAATCGACAACGCCACCCGCGAGGCCTGGCTCAAGGGCGAGCGTATCGATCTGACCAGCGCCGAGTTCGACCTTTTGTGGCTGCTGGCCAGCCATGCCGGTCGGGTGCTGACCCGCGAAGAAATCTTTTCCCAGTTGCGTGGCATCCGCTACGACGGCCAGGACCGCTCCATCGACGTGCGGGTGTCGCGGATTCGGCCCAAGATAGGCGATGACCCCCATCATCCGCACCGCATCAAGACGGTCAGGAGCAAGGGCTATCTGTTCGTGAAGGACAGCTGAACCCATGCGTCGCGCCCTGGCCGACAGTACCTTCCTGCGGGTCTACGTCATGCTGGCGGCGACCCTGGTGCTGGCGCTCGGCGTGGCGATGGTGGGCATGACGCTGATCGACAAGGTGCGCATCGAGCACTATCGCGAACAGCTGGCCGAGGCGCCCATGCACCTGTTGGCGACGATGATCGACAGCATGCCGCGGGGCGAGCGGCGTGAGTGGATGGCCGAGAAGTCCGAGGCGCTGGACATGTCGATGTCGATCGTGCCCCTGTCGTCGCTGTCGCCGAGCTACTTCACCCGTCTTCGACTGCAGCGCGGCGGCGTGCTGGTCGGGCGTGACAGTCCCCATGAGTGGCGCTTCTGGCGGCTGATGCCCGCCGGTGGCGCGGTCCTGCAGGTGTCGCTGTCCGGCATGTCGGAGCGCCAGTTGCGGGGCCTGACCCAGCTCAGCGGGGAATGGCTCGCCAGCCTGCCGGCGGGGGCGCGCCAGGCGAGCATCGACAGCATGACCCGCGGCGACCTGCCGGTATCGATCAGCCAGTCCCCTCCGGATATCCTCGAGCCACGTCAGCGCAACCGCCTGGCCGGTGGCGAGGTGATGATGCAGCTACTGCCCGAGCACTGGTCAGTGGTGCTGTTCATGCAGGTGACGCCGCCTGGCGAAGCCCCCTTCTGGCTCACGGTAGGGCCGATGGCCAGCTACGAGGCGCTTCCGCCGGCGCTGTTGGCGTCGATGCTGGTGCTGCTGATGGGCGCACTGGCGATCGTCATCTACCTGATTGTGCGGGGTATCGAGGCGCGCATGGCGCGACTCGAGATGGCCGCCACCCGGCTTGCCAGCGGTCGCCTCGACACCCGGGTCAAGGTCGAGAGCGGCGACTTTCTCGGGCGTGTCGGCATGGCCTTCAACGGCATGGCCTCCCAGGTGCAGTCGCTGTTGCGGGCCCAGCAGGACATGATCCGGGCAGTGTCCCACGAACTCAGGACGCCGGTGGCGAGGATTCGCTTTGCGGTGCAGATGGTCGAGGACATGTCCGAGGACGCCCTGGTCAGGCGCCAGTTGCAGGGGGTCGACAGCGACATCGATGAACTCGACGATCTGATCGACGAAATCCTCACCTATGCGCGCCTCGACAGCGAGACAATCCACGGTGTCGAAGCTTCCCCCGAACCGGTGGAGCTGCGTGACATCTGCGAGCGGGTGATCGACTCCCTGATGCCGTTGCACGGCAATCTTGACGTGCGTCTGTCTGCGGGGCCGGAGATCGAGGTCCACGCCGATTCCCGCTATCTGCAGCGGGCCACCCAGAACCTGGTGGCCAACGCCTGCCGCCACGCCCGCACTCGGGTCAAGGTCAGTCTGCTCGACGAACCCAACCAGGTGAGGGTCGACGTGGAGGACGATGGGGAAGGGGTCCCGCCGGAGGCGCGCCAGGATATCTTCAAGCCCTTCGCCCGCCTGGACGACAGCCGAACCCGCCGCTCCGGCGGCTACGGGCTGGGGCTGTCCATCGTGCAGAAGGTGATGGCCTGGCACGGCGGCACCGTCAGCGTGGACGAGAGTCCCGGCCTGAAGGGCGCGCGATTCTCGCTGATCATCCCCCGCCGGGTCTGAGACCACCACCTGAACTTACTGCGTCACGCCCTCGCTGATCTCGCCTCAGGCCGGCTTGATCCCTTCCAGCACCGCAAAGGACGTCTCCCGCGCGGTGCGCAGAAAGTCGACCATCCACGGGGCTTCCCGGGTGTCTTCGCGGATCGCTGCTGGAATAGAGAGTGTGCTCCCGTCTTTCAGGCAGGCTTGATCCCTTCCAGTACCGCAAAGGACGTCTCCCGCGCGGTGCGCAGAAAGTCGACCATCCAGGGGGCTTCCCGGGTGTCTTCGCGGATGGCGGCGAAGAGCGTGCTCCAGACACCATCCTCGCCCAGCGCGACGGCCTTGACGTAGTCCCGCTCCAGGTACTCGGTCAGTGCCCAGTTGGGCAGCGCACAGACTCCGCGACCGCTGGCCACCAGTTGCATCATCATGATCGTCAGTTCGGCGGTGCGCACCTCCCTGGGGGTGACGCCGGCCGGGTCGAGGAACTGGGTGAACACATCCAGACGCGAACGTTCCACCGGGTAGGTGATCAGGGTCAGGTCGGCCAGATCCTGCGGCGAGACGTGGGAGCGCCCGGCCAGGGCATGCTGACGCGCCACGGCGAGCAGGCCTTCGTAGCGAAACAGCGGCTCGTAGTGAACGCCGGGCAGGGGTTGGGGGTCGGCGGTGATCACCAGATCGAGCTGCTCGCGGGCCAGCGCCGGCAGCGGATCGAAGTGGTGGCCGCCGGGGATGTCGATCTCGACCTCCGGCCAATGGTCGCGGAAGTGATCCACGGTGGGCATCAGCCACTGAAAGCAGCTATGACACTCGATCGCCATGTGCAGGCGGCCCTGCTCGTTGCCGGCCAGGCGCGCCAGGTCACGCTCGGCCATGCGCACCTGGGGCAGGATCTGTTCGGCCAGGTTCAAGAGGCGCAGCCCGGCTCGGGTGAACTCCACCGGCCGGGTCTTGCGCAGGAACAGTGGCCCGCCCAGACGCTCCTCCAGATCCTTGAGCTGGTGGGACAGCGCCGACTGGGTCAGGTGGACCCGTTCGGCGGCCTCCACCAGGGAGCCGGCGTCGCGCAGCGCTATCAGAGTGCGCAGATGACGGAGTTCGAGCATTATCGTGAGCTTCTTTCATAGTAAAGATTAAGAAGTTTAGTTTGATTCACCCTTCGGATGCCAGCGACACTTCGTCGTATCATTCATGATCAAGGTGAATCACCATGACTTTTTCTCATATTCTGGGGTATCCCCGCATCGGTGCCGACCGCGAGCTCAAGCGCGCCACCGAAGCCTACTGGAAGGGCGACGCCGATCGGGCCAGCCTGGAGGCGACCGGTCGCGAGTTGCGCAAGCGTCACTGGCAGGATCAGCGCGAGGCGGGACTGGACCTGGTGACGGTGGGCGACTTCGCCTTCTATGACCAGGTGCTCAACGTGTCGCTGCTGCTGGGTGCGGTGCCGGCGCGTTTTGCTGCCAAGGCCGAGCTCGAGCGTGGTGAAGTCGATCTGGACACCGCCTTTCGCATGGCCCGGGGCCGCGCGCCCAGCGGCGAGCCCGCCGCCGCCTGCGAGATGACCAAGTACTTCGATACCAACTATCACTATCTGGTACCGGAACTGCACCAGGGGCAGGACTTCCGCCTGGCCAGCACGCGGCTGTTCGACGAGGTCGTCGAGGCGCAGCAGCAGGGGCACGCGGTCAAAGTGGCGCTGGTCGGGCCGCTGACCTGGCTGTGGCTCGGCAAGGAGCGGGGCGAGTCGTCCTTCGATCGTCTGGCGCTGCTCGATGGTGTGCTGGCGGTCTACGCCGAGGTGTTCGCCAGACTCGCCAAGCTGGGTGTGGAGTGGGTGCAGCTCGACGAGCCGGCCCTGGCCCAGGACCTGCCCGGCGACTGGAAGGTAGCCTTCGAACGTGCCTACCATCATCTGCAGGGGTCGGGGGTCAAGCTGCTGGTGGCCAACTACTTCGGCGGCCTCGGCGACAACCTGACCCTGGCGGTCAATCTGCCGGTGGCGGGGCTGCACCTGGACGCCGTGCGTGCCCCACAGGAGGTCGAGACGGTGGTCGACCGTCTGCTGCCTCACAAGGTGCTGTCGCTGGGCGTCATCGACGGACGCAACATCTGGCGCGCCGACCTGGCTGCCCTGCGCGATCAGTGGACCAACGCCGCCAGCCGTCTGGGCGAGCGTCTGTGGATCGCCCCCAGCTGCTCGCTGCTGCATGTGCCGGTGGACCTGGAGCGCGAGACCGAGCTCGACGCCGAGTTCAGAAGCTGGCTGGCCTTCGCTCGCCAGAAGCTCGGCGAGACCGTGACCCTGGCAAGACTGCTCGCTGGCCGGGTGCGACCCGAAGACGAGGCGCTGCTGGCGGCTT
The DNA here is from genome assembly GCF_019801245.1 of Halomonas sp. DP1Y21-3. Lineage (NCBI taxonomy): Bacteria > Pseudomonadati > Pseudomonadota > Gammaproteobacteria > Oceanospirillales > Halomonadaceae > Halomonas > Halomonas sp. DP1Y21-3. The sequence goes on along the minus strand of NZ_JAHVJM010000002.1, from coordinate 734,170 downwards.
GCGTGCAGGCGATTGCCTCGCGGCGTGAGTCGCCACGGATTCATCGTCCCGAGGTCGGGGCACGCCTGGCGGCGCTTGGCGAGGCCGACAGCCAGCGCCCGAGCCCCTATCTGCAGCGTGCCGAGCAGCAGCGTCGCGCCCTTGGACTGCCGCTGTTTCCGACCACCACCATCGGCTCCTTCCCCCAGACCGCCGAGATTCGCGCTGCCCGTCGTGACCACAAGGCAGGACGCCTGTCCGCTGACGACTACCACGCCAGGATGCGCGAGGAGATCGCCCAGGCGGTGCGGCTGCAGGAAGAGCTGGGCCTGGACATGCTGGTCCACGGCGAGGCCGAGCGTAACGACATGGTCGAGTACTTCGGTGAGCAGCTCGACGGTTACGCCTTCACCCGCTTCGGCTGGGTCCAGAGCTATGGGTCACGCTGCGTCAAGCCACCGATCCTGTTCGGCGACGTGAGCCGTCCAGCACCGATGACGGTGGAGTGGAGCCGCTACGCCCAGTCGCTGACCGGGGCGCCGATGAAGGGCATGCTGACCGGCCCGGTGACCATGCTGCAGTGGGCCTTCGTGCGCGATGACCAGCCTCGCGCGACCACCTGCCGCCAGATCGCCCTGGCACTGCGTGACGAGGTGTGTGACCTGGAGGCGGCAGGCATTCGCGCCATCCAGATCGACGAGCCGGCGCTGCGGGAAGGGCTGCCGCTGCGCAAGGCCGAGTGGCAGGAGTATCTGGACTGGGCGGTGGAGGCGTTCCGCCTGTCGGCCAGCGGCGTAGCGGATGCGACCCAGATCCACACCCACATGTGCTACTCCGAGTTCAACGACATCATCGCCTCCATCGCCGAGCTGGACGCCGACGTCATCACCATCGAGACCTCGCGCTCCGACATGGAGTTGCTCGACGCCTTCCGTGACTTCGACTATCCCAACGAGATCGGACCGGGGGTCTACGACATCCATTCACCGAACCTGCCCGAGGTGGACTGGATGGTGGCGCTGATGGAAAAGGCCGCCGAGCGCATCTCGCTGGAGCGGCTGTGGGTCAACCCGGACTGCGGCCTCAAGACCCGTCAGTGGGATGAGGTGACGCCGGCGCTGGCCAATATGGTCCAGGCCGCCAAGGAGCTGCGTCGACGCCACGCCTGACGACCGCGCAGCACTAGAGGGCCCACGACGCCGGGAAGCGCGGTTGAACGTTCGTCGATTGTGCGAGGGGGCGATCCCATGGTGGCAGAGCCGCGCCTTTTGACGATGTGGCTGGTAAGCTTCGCCAGTAGGCCCCGACAGGGACACGCCAGACGGCACCTGGCGGGGCCACGGAATCGTACTGATGTCGTGATCGAAGGAGCCTGTCATGTGTCGTCCCGCTGTCGTCTCACCCCTCCTTGTCGTGATGCTGAGTGGACTGGTGGGGTGCGCCACTACCAGCGCTCCCGGTCCTGCCAGCGAGCAGACCGATCGCGCGGAGCGGCGCGGTTCCTTTACCGATGCGCCGGTGGAGCAGAAGGCGCCGCTGCTGCCCTCTGCCTACTTTGTCGGTGATGGCGCTACCTTCGTTGGCTGGCGCTGTTCGCCGAGTCAGGACATGGTCTCGGCGACCCAGGAGGATTCGCTCAGGTTGTGGACCACCCACGGTGCCGAGCAGTTGCCCCAGGCGGTGGTGGACCAGGGCGAGCGTTACCAGCGAGGGGAACTCAGCGCCCATATCATTGGTGATCGGGCGGTGATCAAGAGCTCCCGCGGTCGGCTCGAGTGCGAGGCCCGTACCCGCCGCGACTCCCTACGGCGCAGCGACAAGCCCGGGGTGATGTTCCTGGCCCGGGGCAACGAGCCAGGCTGGCACCTCGAACTGGCCAATGACGTGCCGCGCATCGACATGAGTCTGGACTACGGCGAGCGTGAAGTGAGCCTGCCCTATCGCGTCACCACCCTGGACAACGGTGCCGGTCGAGTGATCCTGGAAAGCGGCCGCGCCGATGCGCCCTTCGAGCTGCGCATCGAGGCCGGTGCCTGCTTCGATGATATGGCGGGCACGCCCTGGCCGGCCCAGGTCACCTTGAACGTCAACGGACGTCAGCTGCAGGGGTGTGGGCAGGGCATCGCGCCCTGACGGGGGGCGACGTGGACGCGCTTGGCAAGCCGACGAAAGCGTCCTTGGCTTGTGTAGCCAGCACACGCGAATAAAGCGCCGAGCGGCGCTTTATTCGTTTTTATCGAAAGATATTCCGAGATTTATTCGCTTTTCGACAATTTTATTGGCGGTAAACTGTGCGCAGACATCATCTTCCACAGGAGCTCGCCATGACCCGCGTACTGCTTGTCACCTCATCCATCCTCGCCGACCAAGGCCAGTCCACCCAGCTGGCACGCCACTTCGAGCGCCTGGCGCGCCAGCGTGACGATATCGAGATCACCCATCGCGACGTGGTCGCCGACGACCTGCCACACCTGGGCCTCGACGAGCTGTCCAGCTGGCAGGTGGCGGACGCAGAGCGGAGCGAGGCACAGCGCGAGCTGGCGACGCGCTCCGATGAGCGTCTCGCCGAGCTCGAGGCCCACGACGTGCTGGTGCTCGCCGTGCCGCTTTATAACCTGGGCATTCCCTCCCAGCTCAAGGCCTGGTTCGACCGTATCCTGCGCGCGGGCAAGAGCTTCCGCTACACCGAGAATGGCCCGGTGGGGCTGCTCGAGGGCAAGCGTGCCATCGTGCTGGGCGCTCGCGGCGGTCAGTACGCCGGTAGTGCTCTGGATACCCAGACACCGCACCTGCGCCATATGCTGGGCCTGATCGGCATCAATGAGGTCGAGACGGTGTTTGCCGAAGGGCTCAGCATGGGAGATGAGCACAAGGAAGCGGCCCTCACCACTGCCCACGCCGAGATCGAGGCGCTGATCGCCAGGCTGTAAGCCGCGCCCGACGTCTGAAGACACTGATTCGCAAGCCGCCGTGGCCCTGGCCACGGCGGCTTGCGTATGGTGATCGTTGCTCAGGGAAGAGGCCGACACCCGGCCGGGTGTCAGCGAGCGTCGCAGTCGTCGCCTGCGCCCAGCTGCCAGCGGGAATCGACGAAGTCAGCGACACACAGCGCGGGCTGTGGTGACAGCATGCGCTCGAACAATTGCCCCATGGGGCGCTGGCTTGCGCTCATCGGTAGTTGCAGGGTCGGTTCCAGGGCGCGCCAGTTGCCATCCTGGCGCTGTGCCAGGGCGAAGCGAAACGGATGGAAGCCGGGAAAGCCCAGGCGCAGGTCGGTGGCCAGCAGACGTTCGGCGTCTCCCTTGCGCTCCACCTCGTAGCGCACAAAGGGGCCAGCGAACCAGGCCAGGCGGCGACCGCTGTCGAGCTCCAGGGCGGCAGCCTCGAGTTCGGTACCGCGTCGAAACAGTTCGACGACCGGGCGGGTATCTCCGTCGAGCAGGCCGATCAGCGTCTCGGCGTGGCGATCGCCGTCCACGGCGGTGACCCGCCACAGCAGGATCGAGAAGGGCGCCGGCTGGATCAGGCGCGGTGCCTCGGCCATGTCCACTCGGTCGAGCGCCTCGTCGGCCCTGGCATCGACCCAGCCGCGCGCGCCCAGCGCCAGCAGCAGGTACAGCGTCGAGATCACCAGGCCCCAGCTGGCGGCGCGTTGCAAGGTCGCTGGCCGATGGCCACGCCACAGTGCGATCACCAGCGCGACCAGCAAGGCCAGGGTGTAGGCCGGGTCGATGATGAACACCAGCGGGGTAGCGCTGGGCGCGGTGACCTCGAGTGGCCACCACAGCTGGGTGCCGTAGGTGGTCAGCGAGTCCAGCAGCGGATGGGTCACCAGGCACAGCCAGAAGAACAGCCACCAGCGCAACAAGCCAAGGCGCTGCAAGTCCAGGCCCTGTGCCGGGCTTAAGCTCAAGCCCAGTCCCTCTGCAGGGCGTCTGGCCCGGCGCTCGGCCAGTCGCTCGGCCAGTCGCTGAGCTAGCCCGGCCAGCACCAGCGAGAGCCCCGTCAATACGAAGAGCGAATGACTGAAGCCACGGTGGTAGGTGACGTTGGCCACGGCGTCGCCGTAGTCGATCAGCACGTCCAGGTCCGGCAGGCTGCCGACCACCGCGCCGGCGAGCAATGACTTGCGGCCCAGGTGACGGCCCAGTACCGCGCCTCCCAGGGCCGCGCCGAGGGCGGCCTGGGTCAGCGAGTCCATGGTGGCGCCGCCGCCAGTACTCGGGCCTGCACCGGGCAGTCGTCGCGGTGGGCGCCGGCCAGGTAGCCCGCGCTCATCAGGAACTCCTTGACGATCTCCGGGCCGGTAAAGCGAAAGTGACGCTTGAACAGCTTCACCCAGTCAACGTGCTCACGGGGGTGGTGGGCATCGAGCCAGGCCTGAAAGCCGCCGTGGGACTCCCGCATGGCCTGGATCACCCGGGCGTTGTGGATCACCGCCTCGATCTTCAGGCGGTGACGAATGATGTCGGCGTCGGCCAGCAGACGTGCCCGATCGTCGTCGTCGTAGGCGGCGACCCGATCGACGTCGAAGCCGTCGAAGGCGCGCTTGAAGCCCTCGCGCTTCTTCAGCACCGTAAGCCACGACAGACCGGCCTGATTGATCTCGAGTGCCAGGCGCTCGAACAGGTCGGACTCGCCTCGGATCGGGAACCCGTATTCGCTGTCATGGTAGGGCCCGTGCAGCGGATGCCCCGGGGCCAGGTCGCAGTACTCGCTCATGCGGCTTGCTCTTGTTGGTAGGATGTCTCGATTCCCCTGGGACCGACCTGCGCTGGGACAAAAAGGGTACCGACTCGGCATACCCTTGATGGCGCGATTCTGCGATCCTGAGGCCTGTCCTTCTCTTTTTCCCGTCAGGAGATCATACGCGATGACACGTCTTTCTCGCGCCCTGGGTGCCGTTCTCATGGGTGTCTTCAGCCCGCTTGCACTGGCCGCCGGCCTGGACATGCACAAGGATCCCCACTGCGGCTGCTGCAGCGCCTGGGCCGAGCATATGCGTGAGGCCGGCTTCGAGGTGCGTCTTCACGATAGCCCCGACATGGCGGCGGTCAAGCAGCGCCTGGGAGTTCCCCAGGCGTTGGCGTCCTGTCATACCGCTACCCTGACCAATGAAGACGGCAGGCGCTACCTGATCGAGGGCCATGTCCCCGCCGAACAGGTGGCCTGGTTGCTGGAGACGTCCCCGGACATCGATGGTCTGGCGGTGCCGGGCATGCCCCATGGCTCGCCCGGGATGGAGACCGGTCGCCTCGATGACTACGCGGTGCTTGGCTTTACAGTCGACGATGCGCGCGCCATGGTAGTGGCCCGTTACCCCTGAGCCCGCGCAGCAGACGCGGCCCCCTGAACCCCGAGGAGACCCGAATGCAATTTCTACACACCATGGTGCGTGTCAGCGACCTCGACGCCTCTCTGCACTTCTATTGCGACCTGCTGGGCCTCAAGGAGGTGCGTCGCAAGGACAACGACAAGGGACGCTTTACCCTGGTGTTCCTGGTGGCGCCAGAGGACGAGGAGCGCTCAAGCCAGCTCAACGCGCCGGAGCTCGAGCTGACCTGGAACTGGGACCCGGAGGAGTACCAGGGCGGACGCAACTTTGGCCACCTGGCCTATCGCGTCGATGACATCTACGCCCTGTGTCAGAAGCTCATGGACAACGGTGTGACCATCAACCGGCCCCCCCGCGACGGCCATATGGCCTTCGTCAGGAGTCCGGACGGCATTTCAGTGGAATTGCTGCAGAAGGGCGACGCCCTGGAACCCGCCGAGCCCTGGGCCTCGATGGAGAACACCGGCAGCTGGTAGCGAGCGAAGGGCCGCTGTCGATCGTGCCAGCGAGCGGCGCCGAAGGGGCGCGAAGGGATGGGGGAGCCGACTCCCCCATCGACGCCTTGTCTTGCAGCTTGCCACGTGACCCGCCGCGCGGGCGTCGTTTGCTCAGGCGGGGATGGCGCTGTCTCTCAGCAGGTGTGACGACAGTGCCGGCCACTGGTCTTCCCAGTGCTCGGTGGGGCGGTGGCGGTAGTCGCTGCGCACGTACTGGGCGATGCGTCCCTCGATCTGGGCGGTCAGCAGGTTGGCGCCGGCGCTGGCCGGCATCGCCAGCCGGCGACCCTCGCGCAGCTCCGCCTCGCGTAGTACCTGCTTGAACTGGGTATCCAGCCGCTCGAACAACTGGTGGATACGCTGCCTCAGTCGCGCCGTCTCGCCGGTCAGTACGTCGCCGCCCAACAGCCGCGACAGGCCCGGGTTCTTTTCGGTGAAGGCCAGCACCAGGGTCATGATCTGATGGCAGCGCGGCAGCGCCTCCTGCTGCTCGTCGAGGATGCGCGTGATGCGCTCGAACAGGGTCTCCTCGATAAAGCTGATCAGGCCCTCGTACATCCTGGCCTTGCTCGGGAAGTGGCGGTAGAGCGCTGCCTCCGAGACGCCGACCTGGCGCGCCAGGGCGGCGATGGTGATGCGCTTGCCGCTGTCTTCTTCCAGCATCATGGCCAGCGCCTGCAGTATCTGGTCCCGCCGACTTGGGGTCTTTTCCTGCGTCATGATATCGAATTCTTTTGTCGTTGATGGCCCGCCGGGGCGCCGGCGGGCGAGTTCCCTTGCGTCCGGAGCTTGTGCCCGGTTCGCACTTCCTTGCGTCGCTATCGTGTCGTTATCGTGTCGCTTTCGTATCGCCCTGGTACGGGTGCTTCAGTTGGGCGATTCGTTGGTGATCAGGGTACCGACACCCGCGTTGGTAAAGATCTCCAGCAGGGTGGCATGGGGCACCCGGCCATCGACGATATGGGCGCTGACGACCCCGTCCTTGACCGCGTCGAGGGCACAGCGGATCTTCGGCAGCATACCACCGTGAATGGTGCCGTCGGCGATCAATTCGTCGACCTGAGCGGTGGAAAGTCCCGTCATCACCTCACCGTCGCGGTTCATCAACCCGGCCACGTTGGTCAGCAGCATCAGCTTCTCGGCGCCGAGTGCCTCGGCCACCTTGCCGGCCACCAGATCCGCATTGATATTGTAGCTGCGACCCTCGCCGTCGACCCCGATAGGGGCGATCACGGGAATGAAATCCCGGGCGGCGAGCATCTCGATCAGGTCGGTGGAGACGTGTTCCACTTCGCCCACATGGCCGATGTCGATGATCTCGGGCGCCGTCATTTCCGGGCTCTGGTGCTCGACCTTGAGCTGGCGCGCGCGGATCTGGGCGCCATCCTTGCCGGTCAGGCCGATGGCCTTGCCGCCGCACTGATTGATCTGGTTGACGATATCCTTGTTGACCAGTCCGCCGAGCACCATCTCGACCACGTCCATGGTCTCGGCGTCGGTGACACGCATGCCACCGACAAAGCGCGACTCGATGTTGAGCTTGGCCAGCAGATCACCGATCTGCGGGCCGCCGCCGTGGACCACCACCGGATTGATGCCGACTTCCTTCATCAGCACCATGTCCCGGGCGAAGGAGTCGATCAGGGCGTCCTCGGTCATGGCGTTGCCGCCATACTTGACCACCACGGTCTTGCCGGAAAATTTCTGGATATAGGGGAGGGCCTCGGAGAGGACCTCCACCACCAGGCGCGGATCGCGTGCCTGTTCGCTCATGGGCGTCATGTCTCCTGCACGTCAGTTGGGTAGGGTGAGCGAGGCGTCCACGTCGGCCAGCGCCTCGGCAAAGCGCGTGCGAATGCGCTCCAGCGCGGCGGCGTCGTTACCCTCGAAGCGCAGCACCAGCATCGGCGTGGTATTGGACGCGCGGCACAGACCCCAGCCATCCGGGTAGTCCACGCGGATGCCGTCCAGGGTGGTCTTGACACCCTCGTCACCGAAGTCACCTTCCCGGGCCAGGCGCGCGACCAGGTCGAACTTGGTCTCGTCGGTGACCTCGATGTTGATCTCCGGGGTGCTCAGGTTCTGCGGATAGCGATCGAAGAAGGTGTCGGCGTCGCCGTCGAAGCGCGACAGGATCTCGAGCAGGCGGGCGGCACCATAAAGGCCGTCGTCGAAGCCGTACCAGCGTTCCTTGAAGAAGATGTGGCCGCTCATCTCGCCGGCCAGCAGGGCGCCGGTTTCCTTCATCCGTGCCTTGATCAGGGAGTGGCCGGTGCGCCACATCTCCGGCGTGCCGCCGGCCTTCTCGATCACCTCGATCAGCTTGCCGGTGCACTTGACGTCGAAGATCACCCGGGCGTCCGGATTGCGACTGAGCATGTCCTCGGCGAACGCCATCAGCAGGTGGTCGGGGTAGATCAGGCGCCCCTTGGGGGTGATCACGCCGAGGCGGTCGCCGTCACCGTCGAAGGCCAGACCGATGTCGGCGCCGTGCTCGGCCACCGCGTGGATCAGGTCCTTGAGGTTCTCCGGCTTGCCGGGGTCCGGGTGGTGGTTGGGGAAGTTGCCGTCGATGTCCTCGAACAGCGGCACGGTGTCGGCACCGAGCTGTTCGACCAGGCGCGGGCCCAGTTCACCGGCCACACCGTTGCCGCAGTCCACCACCGCCTTGATCGAGCCCGACAGCGAGACGTCGTCGAGGATGCGCTTCAGGTAGGCGTCACGCACATCGTGCTCGGACACCTGGCCCTGGCCTTCGCGCAGATCGCCGTTCTGAAGGCGAGTGTAGAGCGCGGTGATCGCCTCGCCAGAGAGCGTCTCGCCCCCCAGCACCATCTTCAGGCCGTTGTAGTCCGGCGGGTTGTGGCTGCCGGTCAGCATGACCCCGGAGCGGGTGCCTTCCAGGGTGTGGGTGGCAAAGTACAGCACCGGCGTCGGCACCATGCCGATGTCGACCACGTCACAGCCGCTGGCGGTGAGGCCGCGGGTCAGGGCCTTGATCAGGCGCGGGCCGGAGAGTCGCCCGTCGCGGGCCACCACCACACGGGATTCGCCGCGGGCCTGGGCTTCGCTGCCGATGGCCTGGCCGATCGCCTCGACCCCGGCTTCGGTCAGGGTCTCGTCGACGACGCCTCGAATATCGTAGGCACGAAAGATCGTGGAGGGGACTTGAGTCATGTGAGGGTCCTGTCCTTTTGACGTGGCGCTTGAATGAACGGGTAGTCGAACCTGGGGCGTCAGTGGCGGCCGGAGCTGCCGAAACCGCCGCCGCCGCGAAGGCTCTCGGAAAAGTCCTCGACCACTTCCAGCTCGGCCTGGACCACCGGCACCAGCACGTACTGGGCCAGACGTTCGAAGGGCTCGAGGGTGAAGGCGGTGGTCGATCGGTTCCACACCGACACCATCAGTTCGCCCTGGTAGTCGGAGTCGATCAGGCCGACCAGGTTGCCGAGCACGATGCCGTGTTTGTGGCCAAGCCCCGAGCGGGGCAGGATCATGCCGGCCAGGCCCGGATCGGCGATATGGATCGAGAGCCCGGTGCGGACCAGTTCGCAATCCCCGGGGGCCAGCGTCAGCGGCGCGTCGAGCAGGGCGTGAAGGTCCATCCCGGCCGAGCCGTCGGTGGCGTAGCGGGGCATGCGCTCCTTGATCCGTTCATCGAGGATCTTGACGGCGAGGCGAGGGCGCGAGGCAGTGTCGTGCATGAAAGGTCCTTGGTCTTGGGCAGCCAGACAGGCTTCCTGATAAATAAGTGGTGTCGTGGCTCAGCGCGGGTTCGGCCGCACCGTCTGACGTCGCGCCTCGAGGCAGGCTCGGGCCTGGGCGATGATGGCCTGGGCCAGGCTGGCCTTGTCCTGGTCGGTCTCTTCGCGGCGGGCGAGAGACTCGCCGTCGCGCCACACCAGGGTTGCGGCATTGCGGTCCGAGCCGAAGCCGAGTCCCTCCCGGGAGACGTCGTTGGCGACGATCATGTCGAGCCCCTTGCGCGCGAGCTTGCCCTCGGCGTAGCGCACCACGTCGCGGGTCTCGGCGGCGAAGCCGACCATCAGCGGACGCGGATCGCGGGCAGCCAGGGTGGCGATGATGTCGGGGTTCTTGACCAGCTTCAGGGTAAGACCGTCGTCGTCATCGCGCTTCTTTATCTTGTGTTCGGCCGGAGCCTCGGCGCGATAGTCCGCCACCGCCGCGCAGCCGATGAAGATGTCGCAGCCATCCATCAGCCCTTCGGCTGCGGCGAGCAGTTCTTCCGCGGTTTCTATGTCGTGGCGGGCAACGCCCGGGGGCGTCGGCAGACTGACGGGGCCGGCGATCAGGGTGACACGGGCGCCACTGTCCCGGGCCGCTTCCGCCAGGGCGAAACCCATCTTGCCGGAGCTGTGATTGGACAGGTAGCGCACCGGATCCAGCGGCTCCCGGGTGGGGCCGGCGGTGATCACCACATGAAGGTCTGCGTCCGGGGGCACTGCTTCGCCTTTCTCTCCCACGACGCCTGTCGCTGTCCGGGGCGTGGAGGGAGAGCCGGCATCCAGCAGGGCGCCGAGAATGGCCTCCGGTTCCATCATGCGTCCCGGGCCGACGTCGCCACAGGCCTGGTCGCCCTGGTCGGGGCCCAGCAGGGCCCAGCCATCCTCGACCAGCCGGGCGGCGTTGCGCTGGGTCGCCGGATGGCGCCACATGGCCTGGTTCATCGCCGGGGCCAGCATCCGCCGGGCGTCGCTGGCCAGGCAAGCGGTGGTCAACAGATCGTCGGCCATGCCCTGGGCCAGGCGCGCCATCAGGTCGGCGGTGGCGGGGGCGATCAGAATAAGGTCGGCCCAGCGGGCGAGTTCGATATGCCCCATGCCGAGCTCGGCGTCGGGGTCCAGCAGCGAGGTGCGTACCGCGCGTCCGGTCAGCGCCTGCAGCGTCAGCGGCGTGATGAAGGCCTGGGCTCCCTCTGTCATCACTACCTGCACCTCGCAGCCCGCCTGCACCAGCAGTCGGGCCAGAGAGGCGCTCTTGTAGGCGGCAATACCGGCGCTGATGCCCAGCACAACCCGCTGCCCGGGGCGCAGGCCGCCGGGGCCTGAGCCGGTCAGGCCGCAACCGGAAGAGGAGGGAGCGTGCAACATGAAAAAAGTCCGCAGCCAGAGTCAGCCCTCTACCTTACCACCGGTACCGGATCATGCGTAGCCGCGCACCCTGGCTCCAGATCAGGCAGACCGCACTAGACTCAACGGGTATGTCGGCGCTCGCCGACAGGGCGTGAGGGGAGGATGTGACAAGAGTGTGTGAGAAGAGGGTGTGACGACAGGATGTGGCGGCTGCGTGTGAGAAGAGGGTGTGATGACAGAGCGTGTCGAGAGGATGTGACGACAGGGTGTGACGAGAGCAACGGAGCAGGAGACAGGGATGTCGATACGAGACTGGCCAGAGGGCGAGCGCCCTCGCGAGAAGCTGCTGACGCTGGGGCCCACCGCGCTATCCGACGCCGAGCTGCTGGCGATTGTGCTGCGGGTCGGGGTGGCAGGACGCTCCGCGGTGGACCTGGCACGGGACGTACTGGGTGCCTTCGGCGGACTGCGTGCCCTGCTCGAGGCGCATCAGCAGGAGGTCTGTGCCCAGCGTGGCCTGGGGCTTGCCACCTTCGTTCAGCTGCAGGCCGCCCAGGAGATGTCGCGCCGTCATCTGGCGAGCTATCTGGAGCGGGGTCAGGCGCTGAATTCTCCCGCGCGGGTCAGGACCTTTCTTTCCGCTCAGCTTCGTCATCTGGACCACGAGGCCTTCGCCGCACTGTTTCTCGACGCCCAGCATCGGGTGATCCGCTTCGAGGTGCTGTTTCGCGGCACCCTGGACAGCGCCTCGGTGTACCCACGTGAGGTGGCCAAACGTGCCCTGGCGCTGGGGGCGGGCGCCTTGATCCTGTGCCACAACCATCCCTCCGGGGTGGCCGAGCCCAGTGATGCCGACCGGCGTATCACCGATCGCCTGAAAGAGGCGCTGGGCCTGTTCGATATCCGTGTACTGGATCATTTTGTGGTGGGAGACGCAGAAGTGGTGTCATTTGCCGAGCGAGGTTGGGTATAATGCGCCGCGCGCAAAGAGAGCTGGCCCAGGCGGGGCGAGGATCGTCTCGATCCTATCGCGTCCTGGCCGGGCGACTCTCTACCCGAACACGTCACGTCATCGCCGTCGACGCAGCGGAGCCGTTTCGAGCACCTCGACACGGGCCGTGAGCGAGCGACCTGGCGAACGTTGGTGTATCCCTTGCCCATGGAGGCAGGGTCTGGTATAAAGTGCACCCTTTGAATTCCCTTGGGTCAAAAGCACGGGGCTCATGACAGGGCTCGAGGTTGCTGAGGGCATGATGAATGCGGACTTTCGCCGGCACCGCGCGGCCAGTCTGCGACACATCCCTTCGGTTCTCGCCCTTCCCGGTTTGCCCGACAGGTTTTGAACAACTCGCCACGCGGTTGGAGGCTCTCATGTCCAAAGTATGTCAGGTTACCGGCAAGCGCCCGGTGACTGGTAACAACGTTTCACACTCCCAGCGCAAGACCCGTCGTCGTTTCTTGCCGAACCTTCACAGCCATCGCTTCTGGGTCGAGTCCGAAAAGCGTTTCGTGACCCTGCGTGTTTCCTCCAAGGGCATGCGCATCATCGACAAGAAGGGCATCGAAGAGGTGCTCAGCGATATCCGTAAGCGCGGCGACGCCATCTAAGGATGACGTCCTCGGGAGCCCACTGGTTCGCCTGAGCGAACGGCCTCCGCCGACTTGAATGACTGGCCTGGTGTGCACGACGCGTACCAGGCGGCAAACTGGGAGAAGTCTCATGCGTGACAAGATTCGTCTGGTGTCCAGCGCCGGTACCGGCCACTTCTACACCACCGACAAGAACAAGCGTAACACTCCGGACAAGATGGAAATGAAGAAGTTCGATCCGGTGGTTCGCAAGCACGTGATGTACAAGGAAGCCAAGATCAAGTAAGGCTTGATCTCGCTTCCACCGCAGGCGAGTTGTCGCCTGTCACCGAGAACCCGGCCCCGAGGTCGGGTTCTTGCGTATGTCCCTGTCAGCGGCCCCGGGCGATGGCGTGATGTCGCTCGCTGCTCGCCGCTCTAACCTCAGGCCCCAGGTGTGCCATGCCCGAGCTTCCCGAAGTCGAGACCACCCGGCGCGGCATCGCCCCCCATGTACAAGGGCGCGAGATCCGTGAGGTGCTGGTGCGCCAGTCGCGCCTGCGGGTGCCGGTGCCTGAGGATCTCGCCGATCGTCTGATCGGCGCCCGCCTCGGCGAGATTCGCCGTCGCGCCAAGTACCTGCTGCTGCCGGTGCTGTCGGGCGAGGGCGGTGAAAGCGTCGAGAACGGCGAGACGGTCGCCAGCACCGAGGGTACCTGTACGGCCGCGTCCCGGTCGGACGACGGCGGCGGAGTGCGCGAAAAGGGCACCCTGCTGTGGCACCTGGGCATGTCCGGTAGCCTGCGTATTGCCCGCCTCGGTGAGCTGCCCAGGAAGCACGACCATGTGGACCTGGTGCTCGAGGACGGCGTCATCCTGCGCTATCACGACCCGCGTCGTTTCGGCTTCGTCGATTGGCTCCGGGACGACGAGGCCCACGATACCCGCTTGTCGCGGCTAGGCCCCGAGCCGTTGTCGCAGGCCTTCGACGGCGCCCGGCTGTACGCCCTGTCGCGGGGGCGCCAGGCGGCGGTGAAGCCGTTCTTGATGGACAATGCCGTGGTCGTCGGGGTGGGTAATATCTACGCCAGCGAAGCGCTGTTTCTGGCCGGTATCGATCCGCGCCGCGCGGCCGGTCGCATCGGACGCGAGCGCTACGATCGCCTGGCCGCCGCCGCCAAGGAGGTGCTGGCCGCGGCCATCACCCAGGGCGGCACCACCCTGCGCGACTTCGTCAGCGGCACCGGCGAACCCGGCTACTTCGCCCAGCGCCTCAACGTCTATGGGCGTGCCGGCGCACCCTGCCGCCGATGTGGCGGTGAGCTGAAGCACGTGACCCTGGGGCAGCGTGCCAGTGTCTTTTGCCCTCGTTGCCAACGTTAGTCCTGTCGATGCTTGAAGGGCTCGCCCAATTATTCATGTAGTTTCCGTAGAGAGAGTGATCACCGTGACTCGTCCGCTGCGCCTGAAAAAGAACGCCGATCGTCGCCTCAAGTCCGGCCACCTGTGGCTGTATTCCAACGAGATCGACATCGCCGAGACGCCGCTCAAGGGGCTCGAAGTCGGTGAGCAGGTCATCGTCGAGGCCGCCAATGGCAAGCCCATGGGTCTGGCCTACGTCAATCCCAACTCGCTGATCTGCGCCCGCATCGTCTCGCGTGACCCGAGCATGCGGCTGGATCGCTCGCTGCTGGTACATCGCCTGAATCAGGCCCTGGCGCTGCGCCAGAGCCTGTTCGACAAGCCCTTCTACCGCCTGGTCCATGGCGAGGCCGATCTGCTGCCGGGGCTAGTCATCGACCGCTACGCCGAGGTGCTGGTAGTCCAGCTCAACACCGCCGGCATGGAAGCGGTGAAGGACGAGCTGCTCGACGCACTCGACAAGGTGCTGTCCCCTGCCTGTGTGGTGCTGCGCAACGACACCAGTGGTCGTCGTCAGGAAGGCCTCAGCGAGGTGGTAGAGGTGGTCAAGGGCGAGCTGCCGGAGCAGGTGCTGCTGGAAGAGAACGGCGTGCAGTTCGCCGCCCCCGTGCTCGACGGCCAGAAGACCGGCTGGTTCTACGACCACCGCATCAATCGCGCCTGGCTCAATCAGCGGGTGGCCGGCAAGCGGGTGCTGGACCTGTTCAGCTACGTCGGTGGCTGGGGCGTGCAGGCGGCGGCCCATGGCGCCAGCGAAGTGCTGTGCGTGGATGCCAGCGAGTCGGCGCTGGATCGCGTCGCCGAGAACGCCGCGCTCAACGGCCAGCACGAGCGGGTCGCTGTGGGTCACGGCGACGCCTTCGAGGCGCTGGCGGCGCTCAAGGCCGACGGCGAGAAGTTCGACGTGATCGTGCTCGATCCGCCGGCCTTCATCAAGAGGCGCAAGGATATCGCCAACGGCGAGCGTGCCTACGCCCGACTCAATCGCGACGCCATGCGCCTGCTGGGCCGCGACGGCCTGCTGCTGTCCGCCTCCTGCTCCATGCACCTGGCACAGGATCGCCTGGTCGACGTGGTGCGCGGTGCGGTACGTCACCAGGATCGACAGGGACAGATCCTTTTCCAGGGCCACCAGGGACCTGATCACCCGGTGCACCCGGCGATTCCCGAAACCGCCTACCTCAAGGCGCTCGGTGTGCGCGTCTTTCGCGACTGAGCAAGGCGCGATTGAACAAGGCATGAGCTAGATAGGCGCGACGTGACTCGCCGTGGCTGAACACGCTGGGCCGAACACGCTGGGCCGAAAAAGGCGCAGGGGCTTGCCTCGGGCGATGGAAGTGTCACATCGTGCCTGGGCAAGCCCGCGCCAAGGAAGACACCATGACCGAGGTTCCCTGGACCCTGATCTTTGCCCACGGCAACGCCCTGCTGGTGGGCCACGTGCGCAACCTGCTCGACGCCGCCGGGATCCCCTGCGAACTGCGCAACATGACCCTCGGCGGTGGCGCCGGGGAGCTGCCGCCGCTGGAGTGCGAGCCCCAGGTGTGGGTCGCCGAGCACAACCGTGAGCGAGCCGAAGCGCTGGTGAAACAGGCGCTCGAGGAGCCAGCGCCGGACAGCGCCTGGCGCTGCCGGGCCTGCGGCGAGGAGCTCGAAGGGGCCTTCGATACCTGCTGGAACTGCGGTGGCCGCAAGGAGGACGATCATGACCGCTGAACAGGGTGCCTTCGACTGGGATCTGCCCCGGCCCTTCGTGATCGACATCCTGGTGGCGCCCGAGGCCATCGACCACTACGGCCACGTCAACAACGCCCAGTACCTGCGCTGGGTGGAACAGGCCAGCTGGGAGCACTCCGGCCAGCTGGGTCTGACCCTGGAACACTACCGGGCGCTGGATCGCGCCATGGCGGTGCACCGTCACGAACTCGACTATCTGGCGCCGGGTTTCGAGGGCGAACGCCTGGCCATGGCCACCTGGATCGTCGCCTGCGACTCGCGCCTGACCCTGACCCGCCGCTTTCAACTGATACGCCCGCAGGATGGTGTCACCCTGCTGCGTGCACGTACCCGCTACGCCTGCATCGCTCTCTCAAGCGGCCGTCCCCGCCGTCTTCCTCCCGAATTCGTCAGCGCCTACGGCGGCGCCCTGGTCGCGGAAAGCTGACGATAACGTCCTGACGACAGGGACCTGACCACACAGACCTGAGCGTACACAGCTGGCCTCCGCCCCTTCCGGCAATTTTCTGGCACCCTGGGTGTCGAGTTGGCGAATCTCAATACTGGCAGCTTTTTTGTCCTGACCCTGGGTGTGATAGGTCGCACTTTGTTCCTGAATGCGTCTAAAGACTCCCTGGGTTCATGGAAGAACTGCAGCACTTTGGACCACGAGGTAGAGGCGGGAGGGTCAGCCTGGTGGCCGTGGACGGCGACGTGGTCAACGACCGCCTCAGCGAGGTGGCCCTGGGAGTCAGGATTTGCGGGTGTGTTGTGCCACTTAACAGATATGTTATAACATAACATTTTGTGCGAGTGTGATGGTCTCAGACGCCTTGTGCAATCGGCGCGGCGGGAGGAGCGGTGAGATGCCAACGATGGATGACGCAGCGCATCTTCTCGAGATGCCGGACGACGACTACATCAACGGTGAGCAACTGGCGTTCTTTCGATGCCGATTGCTGCAGGAACGGGCGCTGGTCGAGGAGCGACTGCAGGAGGTTCGCCTGCGCATGTCGGCTCGAGAAAGGTCGAGCGACGATCTGGACCAGGCAGCCCAGGAGGAAGAGCTTCAGCTGCAGCTTCGCCAGGCCGACAGGGAAACCCGCTTGCTGGCCAATATTGCCAGCGCCTTGAAGCGCGTCGAGACGGGTGAGTACGGCTACTGCGAGGAGACCGGCGTTCCCATCGGACTTCCCCGGCTGTTGCACCGGCCCACGGCGCGCTTGTGCCTCGAAGCCAAGCAGCGCCAGGAACAGAGAGAACATCACTTCGCCAGGACGCGGAAGTAGCGGCGCCGGTAAGCATCCACCGCTTGTGACCGTGATGGCCGCCCCAAGGGCGATGCTGAGTCCGGACGAGTGCCTGCTCGGTGGGCTTGTCCACGGATGATCCAACCGGCTCAGCGAAGGCGGTGGCGTATGTCGCATCAAGATTCGCCCATGCCGACTACGCCGGGCGACGATTACTATCTGATTCGCAGGAATCACAACCAAGGAAGCATGAATGATTCGCAAGAATCCCTACGGTGATTTGCCGGTTGTCCACCCCAGCGCCTTTGTCGATCCCACGGCCATTCTCTGTGGGCGGGTGATCGTCGAGGAGAACGTCTTCATCGGCCCCTACGCGGTCATTCGTGCCGATGAGGTCGATGCCGATGGCAAGATGGAGCCGATGATCATCGGCGCCCACTCCAATATCCAGGACGGCGTCGTCATCCACTCCAAGTCCGGCGCGGCGGTGATCATTGGTGCACGCACGTCGATTGCGCATCGCGCCATCGTGCACGGTCCCTGCGTGGTCGGAGAGAGCGCCTTTATCGGTTTCAACAGCGTGCTGTTCAACTGCACTATCGGCAAGGGCGCGGTGGTGCGCCATAACGCCGTGGTAGATGGTTGCGACCTTCCCGACGACTTCTATGTGCCGTCCACCGAGCGCATTGGCCCCGGGACCGATCTGGACACCCTGTCCCGAGTAACGGTCCAGGATTCAGCGTTTTCCGAAGACGTGGCCCGCACCAACAATAGCCTGGTGGAAGGGTATAGGCAGATCCAGAACTCTTTCTAGCCCGGCGCCCTGGTTCGAGGATAGGCGGATGGCCTCCGGGCGGCGAGACGGGAGGTTTGGCAACCGCAAGCGCTTGTGCGCCTGATGCAAGGCGAAGGAGGGGGTTATCACCCTTTGTAGGCGACGGTTGTTCGCTGTCGCCAATCCGCTACGCGTTTTTTCACGCCTTGTCAGCTTGTGTTCATGTGGGCTTAATGCCGCGCTCACTCGCCTGACAGGATGCAACGAGCGGCCCACGGTAGCCTCGGGATGTGCCTTCATCCCAGAGGATTACCGCCATGACCTGTGCCGCTGCCGTGACTCCCTTCGCCGTCCCCGCCACCGCCAAGTGGGCCTTTACCACCCGCCGCGCCAGGCGCGATGACGTCCGTTCCCTGGTCAGTCTCGACCATCCAGTGCGCGCCGGTGACCTGATCCTGTGTGAAGTCCTCCAGGTCGGGCAGCACAAGCGGGTCCAATTGGCCTGCGGCCGTCCCAGCGAGAGCTATCCCGGTGATCTGCTGGTGCTGTGTGTGGGCGATCGCTACGCACCGGATCAATTCATGGGCCGCGCTGAGGTGGATGTGCGTATGGATCTGCTGGCCGGTGGCGGCATCGCCGGCAAGGTCGAGGCGGCACATGCCAGGATGGCTCGCCCCACTCAGTTGCGTCCGCTGGGTTTTCTCGCCGACCTTCATGGCGAGGTGATCAATATTGACCGCTATGCCATCGCAGATTCGCGTATCCCCGATGACATAGTGGTGCTTGGGGTGTTCGGCGCTTCGATGAATGCCGGCAAGACTACGGCGGCGGTGAGCCTGGCCCACGGCCTCCAACGTGCGGGCTTTGCGGTGGAGGGGGTCAAGGCCACCGGCACCGGCGCCTTTGGTGACTTCAACGCCTTCGCCGACGCCTCGGTGGCCGTCAGTGACTTTACCGATGCCGGCATGGCGTCGACCTTCCGCTGTCCGCTCGAGCGCATCGAACGTGGCTTCGAGGCGCTGGTCGGTGGCGCGGCGGCGCGCGGTGCCGAGGTGGTGGTGGTGGAAATCGCTGACGGGGTGTTCCAGGACGAGACCGCTGCCATCCTGGCGGATTCCACCATCATCGAGCGCCTGGACGGTATCCTGTTCGCGGCTCCGGATGCGCTGGGTGCGGTCGGGGGTGTGTCGGTGCTCAAACGTCATGGTCAAACGCCCTTTGCCCTGGCGGGGATGGTCAGTCTGTCGGCGCTCGGTAGCCGTGAAGCCAGCGGCGAAACCGGGCTGCCGGTGGTCAAGCGTGAGGCGCTGTGCGACCCCGAGGCCGTATCGAGGCTGGTGGCGCCAATCATCAGAAGGCGTCTCGGTCAGACCATGCTCAAGGACCTGACAGAGGATAACCGGCTTGCCACGGGTGCCGCCGCATGAGCGAGCTTCCCGAACTCTCGGGGCATGGCAGAGGCAGGCATATCGCGCTGGTGGTGGGCTTGGGGATCATCCAGGCTGGGCTGATGATGGCCACGGCCTTCGCCACCCGCGATGTCTTCGTCGCACTGCGTTCGACGTCCGGCTCGACCTCCTCCCAGCTGCCGCTGACCTCGCTGCTGATACTGGCAGCGGCAGCGCTGGTGATCGCTGCCTGCCAGGCACTGGCCAGGGTCCGGGGCGAGGCCATCGGCCAGAGCTACGCGGTGGAGCTTCGCAGCGTCGTCTTCCGCGCCATCGCTGCCCTCGGTGCCGAGCCTGCCGGTCGTCGCCTCGGAGGGCTGTCGCTGCGCTTTGTCGGTGACCTGACGGCGGCCCGGGGTTGGGTCGGCATGGGCATCACTCGGCTGGTGTCTGCGGCGGTGGTCTTTCCCATGGCGGCGCTGTGCCTGTGGCTGATCGATCCCGTCCTGGCGCTGGCCGGCATGCTACCCATCTTCGTCGCCGTGGCGCTGGCCGCCGGGCTGGGTCTGGCGCTGGGCCGCCTGCATCGGGATCTGCGAAGGCGGCGTGCCGGGGTGGCCATTGCCGCGATGGAGCGGATTCCCATCGCCCGCGAGCTGGCGTTGATGAATCGCCTGCCCCGTGAAATCGCCAGCCTGGAGCGCAAGGGACGTCGCAGTGCCGAGGACGCCGTGCGTCGCGTACGTCGGGTATCGCTGCTGCGTGCGCTGCCCAACGCTTCTCTGGGGCTTGGTGGAGCGGCGGTGCTGTGGGCTACGGCGCGCTTTGGTCTGGCGGCGGCGGACGCCGCCGCGGCACTGTCGGTGCTGGCGATCCTGGTGGTACCTGTGCGCGAATGTATCGGCGTATGGGATCGCTACAGCGCCTGGTGTGTCGCCCGCGACAAGTGTCGGGCACTGCTCGCGCGGACCGAGGCCTTGCCGCGAGTGCGTCGACGTGGACGGCCGGTGCCGCTGGATCTGGAGCACCTGCGGGTGGGTGGCTGCACCCTGCATCTGCGTATTCGCGCGGGCCAGCGGGTGTGTCTCGCCACCGATGATCCCGACCTGGCGTCGCGGGTGCTGGCGGTGCTGGCACGGCGGCGTGCACCCGAGGCGGGGCGACTGCGGTTTGACGGCTTGCCGACCGAGCCGGCCATCGCCTGTATCGGTGATCGCCCCGCCTTGCTCAGGGGCAGCCTGCGCCGCGCGCTGACCATGGGGGCCGCCGCGCGCCCCGACGATGACGACATCGGCCGGGTGGCGCGAGAGTGTGGTCTGGGCCCTGCGATCGCTCGCCTGGGAGGTCTGGATGGGCGGATCGAGGAAGCAGGGCACAACCTGACCCCTGGTGAGTCCCTGCGGTTAGCCCTGGTCCAGGCGCTGCTGTCGCGCCCTGATCTGGTGGTGGTCGACAGTTACCTGTGGCCGCTGCTAAAGGACGCCGTCGAGCTGTTCACGCTGCTTGACGCACGCTGCCCGGCGACCCTGGTGCACAATCTACCTGATTCGGTCACCGGCGGTGCCGGCATGTTGTTGCGCCTGTCGGAGAACATGGATCATCCGAAAACGCCTTCCGTCTGCGGGAACAGTAAACTGGGGTCATGAAAATCATCAGTGTGGTAACCGCCTATACCCTGGTCTTGCTGACGATGGCCTGCACCGGAGCGGTGTTGGCCTACTGGAGCGTCGAGCGCAGTACCTGGTTGAGCGATCGCATGAACCTGGCGCATCACTCCTACGAAGCACACCTGAATCTGTCGACCCACAGCTATCGGCTGTTCAAGCAGTACGCAGATGCCTTGCTGATCGGTGATCAGGACGGTGGTGAGGGGGAGCGCCGGTTACAGGAGCTGGTGCGCCAGGATATCAGCGAGATCCGCGATATCATCGGCGCCGAGATCGAGCTGGTAGGCGACGAGGAAGTCGAGGAGCTGGAACTGCTGGCCAGGCTCGAGGACCAGCTGGACGAGGTGATCCGCGGCTACGCTGAGCTGCTCGACTCGGAGCGGGAGCTCGATCCGGTCAGCCGCTGGTTGAGTTTCTATGCGCTGCTCGATGAAGCCATTGATGAACGCTTCCGCAAGCTGATGGACGTGGCCCTGGAGGGCGAGATCGAGGAGGTGCGCGAAGCCCGTGAGGAACTGGCCCGGGGCGCCCGCCAGACACGCTGGCTGGCGCTCGGTTTTGCGCTGCTGGCGGTGGTGCTGACGGTGGCGGTCATGGTGTTCTACCGTTGGCGGGTATCGCGGCGCTTTCAGAGGCTGATGGCGGGCGTCGAGCGTATGCACGGGGGTGCCTTCGGTCATGCCATCAAGGTCTCCGGCGGTGACGAATTAGGCCGCATCAGCCGTCTGCTCAATCAGATGGGTGCAGACGTGCACTCCCAGCGGCGCGCGCTCGAGCGCCAGAACAGCGCGCTGGAGGAGGCGGTGGCGGATCGCACCGGAGAACTCGAAAGGTTGCTGGAGGAAGCGCGTCGGGCCGAACGGCATCGGCGTCGACTGCTGGCCGATGTCAGCCACGAGCTGCGCACACCGTTGACCATCATCCAGGGCGAATGCGACGTGGTACTGCGCGCGCGCCAACCCGACGAGGACGACTACCGCGAGGCGTTGCGTCGTGCCCGTGAGGCGGCCGGCCATACTGCTGCTCTGATCGACGACCTGCTGACCATCGCACGCCAGGAGAGCGGCGAATTGCGCCTGCAACCGCAACCCACCGAACTGGTCGAGTTTCTCAAGGATGTCATCAGTCTGTCATCGGTGCTGGTGTCTCTTGAGACCGAGGTGACCGTTGCCCCCGTGGAGGTGGATCGCCTGCGGCTGCGCCAGTCGGTGCTGGCGCTTCTTCAGAATGCCCGGGTCCACGGGGGCCCCCGGGTGGTGGTGCGCCTGTGGCGTCATGGTGGTGGCTGGCGAATCGCGGTGGAGGACGATGGCAGGGGGGTATCGGCGGTCGACAAGGCGGTGGTGTTCGAACGCTTTTATCGCGGTGCCAATGCCTCCACCAACTACACTGAGGGCAGTGGTCTGGGACTGCCCATTGTGCGTGCCATCGCCCGTGCCCACGGAGGGGATGCCGGTCTGGAGGACCGACCGGGAGGCGGGCTGATCGTCTACATCGATGTGCCAGGGATGGCCGAGGAGTCCACGACGACGTGAACGTGCTGGTAGTGGAAGACGAAGATAGGGTCGCGGACTTTCTGTGTCGCGGGCTCAAGGGCGAGGGGTGGACCGCCACCCGTGCCGGTGATGGCGAAACCGCCTTGTCGCTTTTGAAGGAGGGCGGTTTTGATGTGGTGCTGCTCGACATCATGCTGCCGGGGCTGTCCGGGCATGAGGTGTGCACGCGAGTCAGGGCACGGGGCGACGAGGTCCCGATTCTGATGCTGACGGCCCTGGATGCCACCGATGAGAAGATCGTGGGGCTTCGCAAGGGAGCCGACGATTATCTGAGCAAGCCCTTTTCTTTCGACGAGCTGATCGCGCGCATGGAGGCGTTGCATCGACGCGCCCGGGCACGGGCAGGAGCGACACCGGGCGCTCAGGCGGAGGATCCGGTGCAGTTCGATCGCGAGGCGCTGTGCCTGAAGGTCGAGGGTGAGGTCGTCGAGTTATCGACCAAGGAGCGCGATCTGCTGGCGCTATTGCTCGGCAATGCCGGGCGGGTGATGAGCCGTGAACGTATCCTCAACGCGGTCTGGGGGCTCAACGAGGACCCCATGACCAATACCGTCGATGTCTACGTGGGGCGGGTTCGGCGCAAGCTCGGCGACCACGCCTCGCGCATCACTACGGTCCGCGGCGCCGGATACCGCTACGACGCTCAAGACGTGTGAGGCTCTTTGCCATCGGGTGCCTCCGGGGCAGAACTTCACGCCCTGGTGTGTCTTGCTGTTTTTAGGGGCCTGGGAAGAAAGTTCAAAGGTCTTTGAGGGTGAAGTTTTCTGATCTTTCCGTTTTTTCGTCGGGGGTTTATTGGCAAAAAATTCCTGTGCTTCACTGTGGGTGACGATAAAAAATCTGTTGTACGAATCGATGGGAGAGTCGCCATGCAGATCGCCGTCCCCAAGGAAATCAAGAACCATGAGTACCGCGTCGCCCTGACCCCTAGTGGTGCGCGGGAGCTGACCGAGCGTGGCCACGCGGTGGTCGTGCAGGCCGGTGCGGGTGAGGGCGCCGGTTTTGCCGACGAGGCCTATCAAGCTGCCGGTGCCACCATCGAGGCCGACGTGGACGCGCTGTTCGATGGCGCCGAGTTGATCCTCAAGGTCAAGGAGCCCCAGCCCGAAGAGGTGGCCCGGCTGCGCCCCCAGCACACCCTGTTCACCTACCTGCATCTGGCCGCCGAAGAAACCCTGACCAAGGGGCTTCTGGACAGCGGCGCGACCTGCATCGCCTACGAGACCATCACCGCGCCTCAGGGTGGACTACCCCTGTTGGCGCCGATGAGCACCGTGGCCGGACGCATGGCCGTGCAGGCCGGTGCCCACAGTCTCGAAAAGGCCCAGGGCGGTGCGGGTGTATTGCTGCCCGGGGTGCCTGGGGTGCCGCCTGCCAAGGTTACCGTGATCGGCGGTGGCGTGGTCGGCGAGAACGCCGCCCGCATGGCGCTGGGGCTGGGCGCCGATGTCAGCGTGCTGGACAAGTCGATCCCGCGCCTCGAGACCCTGGATGATCGCTACCAGGGGCGCATGAAGACGGTGTTTTCCTGCGCCGATGCACTGGAAGAAGCGGTGCGCGAATCGGACCTGATCATCGGGGCGGTGCTGGTCCCGGGGGCGGCGGCGCCCAAGCTGATCAACCGCGCCATGCTCTCGGAAATGAAGCCGGGAGCGGTGCTGGTGGACGTAGCCATCGATCAGGGCGGCTGCTTCGAGACCTCCAGGCCCACCACCCATGCCGAGCCGACCTACGTGGTGGACGGCGTCGTGCACTATTGTGTCGCCAACATGCCGGGTGCGGTGGCGCGCACCTCGACCCAGGCCCTGACCAACGCCACCCAGCCGTTCGTGGTGGCGCTGGCCGACAAGGGCTGGCGTCGGGCGCTCGGTGAGGATCGTCACTTCGCCGCCGGTCTCAATGTCCATGACGGCCAGCTCACCTACGCAGCCGTAGGGGAGGCCTTCTCGCTGCCGGTGACCAGCGTGGAGAGTGTGCTCGGCTGATGTGATTGGCCAAGGGTCGGCCGGGGCGGCGCTGTCGCCCCGGTCGCCATCCACAGGCCTTGGCGTTACCATAGCGGGCATTTGCCGATACTAGAGTGCCGTCCATGTCCGCAACGACCACCGCTTCCGACAAGACCCGGGTGCTGACCGGTATCACCACCACCGGTACCCCCCATCTGGGCAACTACGTCGGGGCCATCAAGCCGGCGATCGAGGCCAGCCTCGATCCCAACGTGCAGTCCTACTACTTCCTCGCCGATCTGCACGCGCTGATCAAGTGTCAGGACCCGCAGCGGGTCCAGCAGTCGCGCCTCGAGATCGCCGCGACCTGGATGGCGCTGGGGCTGGACACCGACAACGCCATCTTCTATCGCCAGTCCGATATCCCCGAGATTCCCGAGCTGACCTGGATGCTGTCCTGCGTCTGTGCCAAGGGCCTGATGAACCGCGCCCACGCCTACAAGGCGGCGGTGGCGGAGAACGACGAAGCCGGCAACCAGGATCCGGACAAGGGTGTCACCATGGGTCTGTTCGGCTATCCGGTGCTGATGGCCGCCGACATCCTGATGTTCCAGGCCAACAAGGTGCCGGTGGGACGCGACCAGATCCAGCATATCGAGATGGCCCGAGACATGGCCGGGCGCTTCAATCATCTCTACAAGGGTGACTTCTTCACCCTGCCCGAGGCGGTGGTGGACGAGCGGGTCCAGGTATTGGGTGGCCTCGACGGTCGCAAGATGTCCAAGAGCTACAACAACACCATCCCGCTGTTCGTGCCGGAAAAGAAGCTGCTCAAGCTGGTGCGCAAGATCAAGACCAACTCGCTGGAGCCCGGCGAGCCCAAGGATCCCGACACCTGCACCCTGTTCCAGATCTATTCGGCCTTCGCCAGCGCCGAGGAAACCCAGGCCATGCGTGATGACTACGCCGCGGGCATCGGCTGGGGGGACGCCAAGAACCGGGTCTTCGAACACCTCAACGAACAGCTGCGCGCCCCGCGTGAGCGTTACCAGGCGCTGATGGAAGATCCGGGCCATATCGAGACGGTGCTGCTTCAAGGGGCCGAGCGTGCTCGTGCCGAGGCTGCTCCGCTGATGGATCGACTGCGTGTCGCCGCGGGGCTTGGTCGCTTCGTTTGAGCCGTTTCCTACGCGTCTCATCGTCGAGTCGCTCTTGTCTGAGCTAAAGTGCGCATGGGCCCTGCGTTGAGGGCCCGCTTTTGCGGGGCTTTCTCGACGGCGTGCTAGAGTGGGCACAAAGGAAGAATGGTATAACGCCTTGTCAGGCAGGCGCCGCCTGAGCCCGGTGCATCGCGCACGGGCGATGTCGTCAGTGTTTCCCCAAGGGTACCGAGAAGAGTGCCCGGACTCGCCAGAGTCCCTTGACCGAGTCACCAAACGAGACGAGAGATGAGCACAGAACCCAAGCGTCCCCTCTATATTCCCTACGCTGGACCCTCTCTGCTGGAGATGCCGCTGCTCAACAAGGGCAGCGCCTTCACCCAGAAGGAGCGCCTGCAGTTCAACCTGATCGGCCTCTTGCCGCAGAACGTCGAGACCATCGACGAACAGGTCGAGCGTGCCTACCACCAGTACCAGCAGTGCCAGAATGACCTGGACCGCCATATCTACCTGCGGGCGATCCAGGACGACAACGAGACGCTGTTCTTCCGCCTCGTCTCCGAGCATCTCGAGGAGATGCTGCCGATCATCTACACCCCCACGGTCGGCAAGGCCTGTGAGGAGTTCTCCAATATCTATCGCAACCACCGGGGGCTGTTCATCTCCTACCCCGACCGCGAGTACATGGACGACATCCTGCGCAGCGCCACCAAGGACAACGTCAAGGTGATCGTGGTCACCGACGGCGAGCGCATCCTCGGCCTCGGTGACCAGGGCATCGGCGGCATGGGCATCCCCATCGGCAAGCTGTCGCTGTACACCGCCTGTGGCGGCATCAGCCCGGCCAATACTCTGCCGATCATGCTCGACGTCGGTACCAACAACCAACAGTTGCTGGACGACCCGCGCTACATGGGCTGGCGCCACCCGCGTATCAGCCAGGAAGAATACGACGAGTTCATCGATGCCTTCATGCAGGCGGTGAAGCGGCGCTGGCCCAAGGTACTGCTGCAGTTCGAGGACTTTGCCCAGGCCAACGCCATGCCGCTGCTGGAGCGCTATCGCGACGAGCTATGCTGCTTCAATGATGACGTTCAGGGCACCGCTGCGGTCTGCGTCGGCACCCTGATGGCGGCCTGCCAGGCACGTGGCGAGGGCATGGCCCGTCAGCGGGTGGTGTTCGTGGGCGCCGGCTCCGCCGGCTGCGGCATCGCCGAGATGGTGGTGGTGGCGATGATGGCCGAAGGCCTGACCGAGTCCCAGGCCCGCGAGCGGGTCTACATGGTCGATCGCGAGGGCCTGGTGACGGACGACCAGACCTGGCTGCGTGACTTCCAGCGCCGCCTTGCCCACCCGGCCGGTATGGTCGAGGGCTGGGAGGGGCAGGAGCTGCTCGAAGTGGTCAAGCAGGTTCAGCCGACGGTGCTGCTCGGCGTCTGTGGCCAGAAGGGTATCTTCACCGAGGCGGTGGTCAAGGCGATGCACGCCAACTGCAAGATGCCGCTGATCATGCCGCTGTCCAACCCCACTTCGCGGGCCGAGGCGATCCCCTCCGACGTGCTCGAGTGGACCAACGGCGACGCCCTGGTGGCCACCGGCAGTCCCTTCGCGCCGGTCGAGATCAATGGTCGTCGCATTCCCATCGCCCAGTGCAACAACGCCTACATCTTCCCGGGGATCGGCCTCGGGGTGGTGGCAAGCGGTGCACGCCGCGTCACCGATGCGATGCTGATGGCGGCCTCACGGGCTCTGGCCCGGGAGGCACCGATCGTCAAGGAGGGCGAGGGTGCCATGCTGCCGGCGCTGTCGCGCATCCGCGATATCTCCAAGTCGATCGCCTTCGACGTGGCGGCCCAGGCCCAGCACGAGGGCGTGGCGCTCAAGAGCGACGGTACCAAGCTGCGCCGCGACATCGAAAAGAGCTGCTGGATGCCCAACTATCGCGACTATCGTCGCCGCGCCTTCTAGGCATCTGCGCGCTCAAGCGATCACGGAACCCCGCCACAAGGCGGGGTTTTTATTTGCTGGCGTGAGGCGCAGTCGGGTAGCAACACAGGCGGGTAGCAATAGATGCGGTCGCTCAAGCGCTGCGCTGAAGGGTCTGTAGATGGAGTAGAAAACAAGATTCGCACAAAAAAAGACCTCGCCGGTGGGCGAGGTCTCGGTGTGACGGCCAGTGCGATGCGCCGGCCGTCTGTGTGGCGGGCCTGGGCCCGCCGGGTGATCAGGCGGCGCCGATCATCTTGCGCAGCACATAGTGCAGGATGCCGCCGTGGCGGTAGTACT
Source organism: Halomonas sp. DP1Y21-3 (assembly GCF_019801245.1). NCBI lineage: Bacteria > Pseudomonadati > Pseudomonadota > Gammaproteobacteria > Oceanospirillales > Halomonadaceae > Halomonas > Halomonas sp. DP1Y21-3. Next base: position 706,531 of record NZ_JAHVJM010000002.1, on the reverse strand, counting down.
CGAGCTCGTTGGCGGTGTCGATGCGACACAGGGCGTCGAGGGTCTTCTCACCCTTGTCGCCCTTGATGGTCACCTTGACCTTGCCGCCCGGCTCGAGGCTGTCGAGGCCCTCGATGGAGACCGTCTCGTCGCCGGTCATGCCGAGTGACTTGCGATCCTCTCCTTCGGGGAACTGCAGCGGTACCACGCCCATGCCGATCAGGTTGGAGCGGTGGATGCGCTCGTAGGACTCTGCCAGCACGGCGCGCACGCCGAGCAGCAGGGTGCCCTTGGCTGCCCAGTCGCGGGAGGAGCCGGTGCCGTACTCCTTGCCGGCCACCACCACCAGGGGGGTGCCTTCCTCCTGGTACTTCATGGCGGCGTCGTAGATCGCCATCTGTTCGCCGCTGGGCACGTGGCGAGTCTCGCCACCGACCACGCCATCGAGCATCTCGTTCTGGATGCGCACGTTGGCGAAGGTGCCGCGCATCATCACCTCGTGGTTGCCGCGCCGCGAGCCGTAGGAGTTGAAGTCCACCGGCTTGACGCCGTTCTCCTGCAGGTAGCGGCCCGCCGGGCTGTCGGGCTTGATCGCGCCGGCCGGCGAGATGTGGTCGGTGGTCACGCTGTCGCCGAGCATGGCCAGTACATGGGCGTCCTTGACGTCCTCGACCTTGGACGGCTCCTTGCCCATGCCCTCGAAGAAGGGCGGGTGCTGGATGTAGGTCGAGTTGTCGTCCCACTCGTAGACCTCGCTTTCCGGCACCTTGATGGCCTTCCACACCTCGTCGCCGTCGAACACCGCGGCGTATTCTTTGCGGAACATCTCGGTGTTGACCTTCTCCACCGCCTCGGCGACCTCGGCCTGGGTGGGCCAGATGTCCTTGAGGTAGACCGGCTCGCCGTCGCTACCTTCACCGATGGGGTCATTGTCCAGGTCGCAGCGCACATTGCCGGCCAGGGCGAAGGCCACCACCAGGGGCGGTGAGGCCAACCAGTTGGTCTTCACCAGCGGGTGCACCCGGCCTTCGAAGTTGCGGTTGCCGGACAGTACCGAGGCCACCGTCAGGTCGCCGGTCTTGACCGCATCCTCGATCGGCTCGGGCAGCGGGCCCGAGTTGCCGATGCAGGTGGTGCAGCCATAGCCCACCAGATTGAAGCCCAGGGCGTTGAGGTCGTCCTGCAGGCCGGCGGCGGCCAGGTATTCGGTGACCACCTTGGAGCCGGGAGCCAGCGAGGTCTTGACCCAGGGCTTGGTCGCCAGGCCCTTCTCCTTGGCCTTGCGGGCCAAGAGGCCTGCAGCCATCATCACGCTGGGGTTCGAGGTGTTGGTGCACGAGGTGATGGCAGCGATGACCACCGCGCCGGGGTCCAGGCTGAAGTCCTCGCCCTTGTAGTTGACGTCCTGGCTGTCGGCGTGACGATAGCTGCGCTCGACGCCGACCGCGGTCTGGCCGCCCTCGGAGCCCATCTTGTCGTCGCGGCTGTCCTTGGCCGACTTGCCCTCGTCCTCCATCAGTTTTTCGAAGGTGGTGGCGAGCTGGCTCAGGGCGACACGGTCCTGGGGCCGCTTGGGACCGGCGAGGCTGGCCTCGACGTCACCCATGTCGAGTCCCAGGGTGTCGCTGAAGATCGGCTCGTGGCCGGGTTCGCGCCACAGGCCCTGCTCCTTGGAGTAGGCCTCGACCAGGGCGATCTGGTCGTCGTCGCGGCCGGACAGCCGCATGTAGTTCAAGGTCTCGTCGTCCACCGGGAAGAAGCCGCAGGTGGCGCCGTACTCCGGGGCCATGTTGGCGATGGTGGCGCGGTCGGCCAGGGGCAGGTCCTTGAGGCCGTCGCCGTAGAACTCGACGAACTTCCCGACCACGCCTTTCTTGCGCAGCATCTCGGTGACGGTGAGTACCAGGTCGGTGGCGGTGATGCCTTCTCTGAGCTTGCCGGTCAGCTTGAAGCCGATGACCTCGGGGATCAGCATCGACACCGGCTGGCCGAGCATGGCGGCCTCGGCCTCGATGCCGCCGACACCCCAGCCGAGTACGCCGAGGCCGTTGATCATGGTGGTGTGGGAGTCGGTGCCGACCAGGGTATCCGGGTAGGCCAGGGTCTTGCCGTCCTCTTCCCGGGTCCACACCGTCTTGCCCAGGTACTCCAGGTTGACCTGGTGGCAGATGCCGGTGCCCGGCGGCACCACGCGGAAGTTGTCGAAGGCCTGCTGGCCCCAGCGCAGGAACTCGTAGCGCTCGCGGTTGCGCTCCATCTCCAGCGCCACGTTGTCCTTGAAGGCGGACGGGTCGCCGTACTTGTCGACCATCACCGAGTGGTCGATGACCAGATCGACCGGCGACAGCGGGTTGATCTTCGACGGTTGCTCACCGAGTTTCTCCACCGCGGCACGCATCGAGGCCAGGTCGACCACCCCCGGCACGCCGGTGAAGTCCTGCATCAGCACGCGGGCGGGACGGTAGCCGATCTCGCGGTCCGAGCGGCCTTCCTTCTGCCAGTCCACCAGCGCCTGAAGGTCGTCTCTGGACACGCTCTCATCGTCGGCAAAGCGTAGCTGGTTTTCCAGCAGTACCTTGAGCGTCATCGGTAGACGCTGAATATCGCCAAGGTCCTCGGCAGCCTGGGCCAGGCTGTAGAAGTCGTACTGAGTCCCGCCTACATCTAGCGTGCGACGGGTATCCGGTAGGGAATCGCTACTCATGCTGTCCTCCTGAGGCATTGAATCGAACGGTCCAGGTTCGCTGGGATCGGCGCGGGGCCAATATCGATCCCTTGGTGGTACTAGTAGTGGTACTTGGTCATCATAGTTGTGTTCTTCAACCGTTGACGTGTAAACGGATGCCGGATCACGCCTTGAAAGGCTGTCGGGTCACCCCCATGGTGAAGGTTCACGTCGATCGCGACCAGAGGGGAGGTGCATCGTGCACGAACAGACGCTGCCGAGCTGGCGGCTTGATTGCCCCTACTGCGATGCCCATATCGAGCTGGTGGTGGACACCTCCCAGGGCAGCCACGAGACCTGGGAAGACTGCCCTCAGTGCTGTGCGCCGATCCACTACCGTATCGAGGTGGATGCGGTGACCGAGGATATCGTCTCGGTGGTCGCCGGCGACGATGACGAGGTCATGTGACAGGGCTCATGTGATGGAAGTGTCATGCGCCGCTGTGGGCCGCGTAACGATCTCATTCGAGCCTGGCGGATGTCGATGACGGCGTCATTGCGACGTCATCGCCGTCGGGTGACAATAGCCGGCGACTATCGGGTCGATGGCCCAGGTCGATTGGCCCGGTGTGGTTCGCTGGCCTAGGGTGACATCCGGTATTTGCCCCTGATTCTTGAACCCTCACGTTTCACTACTCCAAGGAGACTTTCATGAGCGTACTGGTAGGACGTCAAGCTCCCGATTTCGAAGCCGCCGCCGTCACCGGCAACGGCGAAATCGTCGAGAACTTCAAGCTGTCCGACAGCAACGGCAAGCTGCGCGTGCTGTTCTTCTGGCCGCTGGACTTCACCTTCGTGTGCCCGTCCGAGATCATCGCCCATGACAACCGTCTGGCGCAGTTCAAGGATCTGGGTGTCGAGGTGATCGGTGTCTCCATCGATTCCCAGTTCACCCACTACGCCTGGCGCAAGACCAGCCCGGACGCCGGTGGTATCGGTGAGGTCGGCTTCCCGATCGTGGCCGACGTCAAGCACGAGATTACCCAGGCGTACGGCATCGAGCATCCGGAAGCCGGTGTCGCCCTGCGCGCCTCCTTCCTGATCGACGAGGATGGCGTGGTGCAGCATCAGGTGGTCAACAACCTGCCGCTGGGCCGCAACGTCGATGAGATGGTGCGTATGGTCAAGGCCCTGCAGCACCACCAGAAGCACGGCGAAGTCTGCCCGGCTGGCTGGGACGAAGGCCAGGAAGGCATGAAGGATACCGCTGAAGGTGTCGCCAAGTACCTGGGTACTCACTCCAGCGAGCTGTAAGACGCTGCCAGCGCTCACCGCCAGGTGAGCCGACTCGGGACAGCCCGAGCAGTGTCACGACGGGGCGGCCTGGCCGCCCCGTTGCGTATATTCTCGGTATGCTGGTGTGCTGGCCAGTCGCGACAGACCCTTGCGCGGCAGACCGCACCCTGCCGACCCGAGTTCCGGGTGGATTGGCTCATGACGACGCTGCGTCGCCGTCATCATCGAATCCATTTTCCTTTAGCGTCGCGGCCCCCCAGGGGAGCCCCCGGCTTAGTCAAGTTAGTCTTGTGAGGTAGCCATGAGCGAAGTGCGCCACGAACGTCTGATCATCCTGGGCTCGGGGCCTGCCGGCTACAGTGCGGCGGTCTACGCTGCGCGGGCCAATCTCAAGCCGCTGTTGATCACCGGCATGCAGACAGGCGGTCAGTTGACCACCACCACCGACGTGGACAACTGGCCAGGCGACGACGCCGGTGTCCAGGGGCCGGAGCTGATGGAGCGCATGCGCCGTCACGCCGAGCGATTCGATACCGAGGTGCTGTTCGACCATATCCACGAGGTGGAACTGCGCGAACGTCCCTTCACCTTGAAGGGCGACAACGGCACCTACACCTGCGACGCCCTGATCATTGCTACCGGGGCCAGTGCGCGCTACCTGGGGCTGCCCTCGGAGCAGCAGTTCATGGGCCAGGGCGTGTCGGCCTGCGCCACCTGCGACGGCTTCTTCTATCGCAACCAGGAAGTGATCGTGGTGGGCGGCGGCAACACCGCCGTGGAAGAGGCGCTTTACCTGTCCAATATCGCCTCCAAGGTCACCCTGGTGCACCGCCGCGACAGCCTCAGGGCGGAGAAGATTCTGCAGGACAAGCTGTTCGAGAAGGCCGAGAACGGCAACGTCGAACTGATCTGGAACCACACTCTGGACGAGGTGCTGGGGGACAACACCGGGGTCACCGGTGCGCGGCTCAAGGCGGTCGAGGACGGTTCGACCCGCGAGATCACCGCACCCGGCGTGTTCATCGCCATCGGTCATAGCCCCAACACCGGCATCTTCGAGGGCCAGCTCGAGATGGCAGGCGGCTATATCAAGGTCAAGTCAGGCCTCGAGGGCAACGCCACCGCCACCAGCGTGCCCGGTGTGTTCGCCGCCGGCGACGTCATGGATCACGTCTATCGTCAGGCGATCACCTCAGCCGGCAGCGGCTGCATGGCGGCGCTGGACGTGGAGCGCTACCTGGACAGCCTCGACTAAGGCGCTAGTTAGACTCGATCATTGGGCAAGTACAAGAACACCGCCAGGCGATCGCCTGGCGGTGCTTTTTTGTCGATGGCTATCGATGGCTCTTAATAGTGTGGCGGCAACTCGTCCTCGGGGCCGGGGGCATCGCCCAGTCCGCGGTCGTTGCTGGCCGCCAGTTCGCGTAGCCTTTCCTGCATCAGGCGATTGATGCGTTCCAGCTCCATCATTCGGCGCTCCTGGCCGGCGATGGTGGCGTCCAGGCTGTCCAGCCAGTGTTCCTGGTAGGCCAGACGGCTCTCCAGTTCTTCGACACGCTTTGCTAGATCGGCGGACGACTTGTCAATACCCGTGATAGACTCATGTTGCGGTGTGTCACTGTTCATCGTGTCAACTGCCTGCCTTGGGCTTTTTTCGAGAAGTCGTGGCGGAAGGATCTCGTCTGTGTATCGTGCATGGCCGCGGATCCCATGGTCATTCCACCTGTTTTCACCATAAGAAGAGAGTTTTTCACGTCCATGAAAAAAAGGGTATTCGTTCGTTGTTGTGTGATCAGTCTGCTGTTGGCCGCGCCTGCACCGCTGCTGATTGCTCTTGCCGTCAGCCTGGTGACCGGGCTGTCCGTCGAGGAGTTGCACGGCGCCATCGCCGAGGAGGCACTGCTGCATGGCTACCTTGCCGCTGCCGGAGCGGTCTTTGGCGTGTTGCTGGTAGCCACCCTGGCCCTCAATGCCCTGACGCCAAGGCTGGTCAACCTGGCCGAGGTCGAGGATGACGATCGCGAGATCGGCGAGGTCAAGTGGTTCAATGTCAACAAGGGCTACGGCTTCATCACCCGTGACGGGGGCGAGGACGTCTTTGTTCACTTCCGTGCCATCCGCGGCCGGGGCCATCGCACCCTGGCCGAAGGCCAGAGAGTACGCTACTACGTGATCGAGAACGAGCGCGGCCTGCAGGCCGACGACGTCACCGTCATCACCTGAGCGCGATGCTCTCGCCATTGCCACGACGCCCCGCCTAGTGCGGGGCGTTGTCGTTTGTGGCGCCGCGGGTCTGCCTCTGCGCCCGTTTCAGTGCCCGGCTCAGGGCCAAACTGGGAGTGCCTCGTCAGTGTCCCGAGTCGGGCCAGTCGATGGCCGATTCGCTGCCGTCGGGTAACACCTGCAGGAAGCGGTCGGGGTCGTCGCCGGGCTGCCAGCCGCCCAGCGAGCAGCGCACCTCGCAGTCCAGCGCCAGGGCGGCGGCCCTGGCGAAGTCGGCGTCGGTGGGCCAGGGGGACTGGCCGCTGTCGAGCCAAAGGCTGGCGAAGCCATCGGCGGCCTTGCCGACCAGCAACACGGGAATGTCGGCACCATCGAGGTGACCTTCGGTGCGCCACTTCAGCTTGCCGCAGGGGGTCAGCGGCGGGGCATTCAGGGTGGCGCCGAGCCACTCGCCGATGCGCTCGGCGCTGGCCTCGCCAAGATAGATCTCGATATCCGGGTAGCGCTCGGTCATCACTTCAGCTCCTTGCGTCGGCGAACAGCCGCGTCAGGATGGCTTCGTAGACCCGGCTCAGGTCATCCAGGTCTACGGCGCGCACGCGCTCGTCGACCTTGTGGATGGTGGCGTTGAGCGGGCCAAGTTCCACCACCTGGGCGCCTAGCGTGGCGATGAAGCGACCGTCGGAAGTACCGCCGGAGGTGGACAGCACCGGGGTGGTGCCGGTGACGTCGCGGACGCCGGCCACGGCGGCGTCGACCAGCGCCCCTTCGCGGGTCAGGAAGGGCTGGCCGTTGAGCGTCCAGTCGATCTCGAAGTCCAGGTCGAAGCCACGCAGGATGGCCTCGGTGCGCTCGCGCAACTCGGCATCAGTGGTCTCGGTGGAGAAACGGAAGTTGAAGGTGGCCTCGACCTCGCCTGGGATCACATTGGTGGCACCGGTGCCGGCGCGCAGGTTCGAGATCTGGAAGCTGGTGGCAGGAAAGCAGTCGTTGCCGGCATCCCAGTGTTCGTTGGCGAGGGCGTCCAGCGCCGGCGCGATCTGGTGAATCGGGTTACGCGCCAGGTGAGGATAGGCCACGTGGCCCTGGATGCCGCGGACCTTGAGCACGCCGCCCAGCGAGCCGCGCCGGCCGTTCTTGATCACGTCGCCCAGGCGCTCGGTGGAAGAGGGCTCGCCGACGATGCAGTAGTCGAGGCGTTCGTTGCGCTCGCGCAGGTGCTCGACCACCGCACGAGTGCCATCCACCGCCGGGCCTTCCTCGTCGGCGGTGATCAGAAAGGCGATGCGTCCGGGGTGATCGGGGTGGGCGCTGACAAAGCGCTCCACCGCCGTGACCATGGCGGCCAGACTGCCTTTCATGTCGGCGGCGCCGCGACCGCGCAGCATGCCGTCGTCATCGATGATCGGGGCAAAGGGCGGGGTCTGCCACTGGTGCTCGGGTCCGGTGGGTACCACGTCGGTGTGGCCGGCGAAGGCCAGCACCGGGCCGTGGTGACCGTGCACCGCCCAGAAGTTTTCCACTTCGCCGAAGGGCAGCGACTCGATGTTGAAGCCCAGGCGCTCGAGGCGTTCGATCATCAGCGCCTGGCAGCCCATGTCGTCCGGGGTTACCGAAGGACGCCGCAATAGCTCGAGGGCAAGCTCCAGGGTGGGCGAGAGTGTCTCGGTGGTCGCGGGGGCGTCGGTCGGTGCAGGCAAGTCGGTAGTCGGCATAGCGGTCTCGAAGAAAGGCGGCGGCCAGGGCCGCCGCGCTCGGGATCAATTGTGGGCGTGCAGCGCTTCGTTGAGGGCGATGGCGCTCTTGTTGGTCAGGCACTCGATACGGCCGTTGGTCGAGTTGCGACGCAGCAGCAGATCGTCCTGGCCGGCCAGTTCGCGGGCCGCCAGGGTGCGTACTTCCTGGCCCTGGTCATCGAGCAGGGTGACCTTGGCGCCGGCGGTGATGTAGAGCCCGGCCTCGACGGTGCAGCGGTCGCCCAGCGGGATACCGATACCGGCGTTGGCGCCGATCAGGCAGCCTTCACCCACCGAGATGATGATGTTGCCGCCACCTGACAGGGTACCCATGGTGGAACAGCCACCGCCCAGGTCGGAGCCCTTGCCGACCACCACGCCGGCCGAGATACGGCCCTCGATCATGCCCGGGCCTTCGGTGCCGGCGTTGAAGTTGACGAAGCCCTCGTGCATCACCGTGGTGCCCTCGCCCAGGTAGGCGCCCAGACGCACCCGTGCGGTGTCGGCGATGCGCACGCCATTGGGCACCACGTAGTCGGTCATCTTGGGGAACTTGTCGACACAGTCCACCGACAGGGTGCGACCTTCCAGGCGGGCCTTGAGGCGGCGTGCCGGCAGCTCGATGATGTCGATGGCGCCTTCGCTGCTCCAGGCAATATTGCGCAGCAGACCGAACATGCCGGTGAGGTCGAGCTGGTGCGGCTTGACCAGACGATGGGACAGCAGGTGCAGCTTGAGGTAGACCTCCGGGGCGCTCTGGGGCGGCAGGTCCTCACTGATGAAGGTCGCCACCAGCGGACGCTGGCTGGCGCTGAGGCTGGCGGCCAGTTCGGCCTGCTCCGGGTGGCCGGCGTCGCGCAGGGCGTCGGCCAGGGCCTGGCAGTGTTCCGGCAGGAAGCTGACGGCGGCGGTGCCCTGGGGCGCGTCGAGTACCCGGGCGGCGGCCTCTACCAGGCTGGCGTCGGGGGCGAGCAGCGGCGCCGGGTAGTAGACCTCGAGCCAGTCGCCCTGGGTGTTCTGGGTGCCGATGCCGAGTGCAAAGCTGTGCATGCCGTATGTCCTTTTCGTAGGTACTGGAATTCGCAAAGAGGGGCGAAAAATTAGAGGTCGTCGTAGTCGCCGTCGCGATAGCCGACCAGGATGTCGTCGCCGGTGTCGAGCAGCGGGCGCTTGATCAGGGTCGGGTTGGCGAGCATCAATTCGCGGGCCTTGTTGGCGTCGACGTCGTTCTTGTCGTCGTCAGGTAGCTGGCGCCAGGTGGTGCTGCGCTTGTTGAGCAGGGTCAGCACCGGCACCGACTCGAGGAAGTGCTCGAGCAGGGCCGCCGATACGCCATCGGCGCGCAGGTCATGGACCTGGTAGGGGTGGCCGCTGCCGTCCAGCGCCTTCTGGGCCTTGCGGCAGGTATCGCAGTTCTTGATCACGTAGAGCGTCAGCATGGGGCCCGTCCTCAATGTTCGTTGGTCGTGGCGTCGGTCGGGATCAGCCGCGTGCGAGCAGGTCGCGGATGCGCTCGGCCGCTTCCCGAGTGGGGGCCAGTTCGTCCACCAGTGCCAGTCTCAGCCGACCGGCGCCCGGGTTGGTGCCGTCGCTGCCGGTTCTGCCCATGTAGCTGCCCGGCAGGACGCTGACGTGGGCCTCGGCGTAGAGTCGCCTGGTGAAGGCGGCGTCGTCACCGTCGGGGACCGCTGGCCACAGATAAAAGCTAGCCTCGGGGGCGGGAAAGTCCATCACCGGTGCGAGGATCTCGGTGACCGCGGCGAACTTGGCGCGGTAGGCGTCTCGGTTGTCGCGCACGTGGGCTTCGTCGGACCAGGCGGCGATCGAGGCCTGCTGGATCGGCAGCGCCATGGCGCAGCCGTGGTAGGTGCGGTAGCGACGAAAGCGGCTGATCAGCTCGGCGTCGCCTGCGACGAAGCCCGAGCGTAGCCCCGGCAGGTTCGAACGCTTGGACAGCGAGTGGAACACCAGGCAGCGGTGATAGTCGTGGCGCCCCATGGCGGCGGCGGCCTGCAACAGTCCCGGTGGTGGCGCCTGCTCATCCAGGTACAGCTCCGAGTAGCACTCGTCGGAGGCGATGATGAAGTCGTACTCGTCGGCCAGGGCGATCAACTGCTGGAACTCTTCGATCGGGGTCACCGCGCCGGTGGGGTTGCCCGGCGAACACAAGAACACCAGCTGCACCTGGCGCCAGGTGTCGGCGTCGACGGCCGAGAAATCCGGGCGGAAGTCGTTGTCGGCACGGCAGTCGAGGTACAGCGGGGTGCCGCCGGCCAGCAGGGCGGCGCCTTCATAGATCTGGTAGAAGGGGTTGGGCACCGCCACCCGCGCCGGGCGTGAGCGATCGAGACAGGCCTGGACGAAGGCGAAGATGGCCTCGCGGGTACCGTTGACCGGCAGCACCTGGTGCTCGGCGTCGAGCCCGTCCAGGCCGAAGCGGCTACTGGCCCAGTCGGCGATGGCCTGACGCAGCTCGGGCAGTCCGGCGATGGCCGGATAGCGGGCGAAGTCATGCTGATGTCGGACCAGGGCGTCGAGTGCCGCCTGGTAGGGCGCATGCTGTGGCTCGCCGATGGTCAGCGGACGATGGGCGAGGTCGGCTGGTGGCGTCAGGTCCGCCTTCAGCGCCGCCAGGCGCTCGAAGGGGTAGGGTTGCAAGGCGTCGAGATCAGGGTTCATGGGGTCCAGGCGCGCCCTTGGGGCGTCGTTGTCATCACGGGAGTGGGTGCCGTCGGCGCGGGGCGCGACCGGGCATCGATTATAGGGAAGGGGCGTACCAGCCTCAAATCGACGCGCCTTGCCTGCTGTGTGATTCAGGTCAGCTCGGCGGGGCCGCTAGACACTGAGGACGTCGATCAGCCGTTCGCGCAACTGCTGCTGGCGCTCGGGGTCGGTGATCGGTCGGCCTTCGCGGTCGGTGACGTAGAAGACGTCCTCGACGCGCTCGCCGAGGGTCGCGATCTTCGCCGCCGACAGGGTGATGCCCTGCTCCATGAAGATACTGCCGACCCGAGCCAGCAGGCCGGGCCGGTCCGGTGCGGTCAGCTCCAGCAGGGTGCGCTCGCCACCCGGGTCCTGTTCGATGGCCACCTGGGTGGCCACCTTGAAGTGCTTGAGCTGGCGCGGGGTGTGGCGGGTGACGATGGTCGGGTAGTCGTCCGGGTCGTCGAGTTCTTCGACCAGGTGGCGGCGAATCTCCTCGAGGCGGCTGGCGTCGCGGATCGGCTTGTCGTGGTCATCGAGCACGATAAAGGTGTTCAGCGTCCAGTCATTGAGCGAGGTGGCGATGCGCGCGTCGTGGATCGACAGCCCGAGCTGCTCCATGGCGGCGGCGGTGGCGGCGAACAGGTCATCCACCGAACGGGTATGGATAAATACCTTGGTCCCGCCCTCGGCCATGTCGTCGGTGGGCGCGTTGATCAGGATCAGCGGCAGCTCGCTGCCGGCGTGGGCCAGCATGCCCTGGGTCTGCCACACCACCTCGCTGGAGGCGTACTGCAGAAAGAAGTCCTCGCCGAGCGACTCCCACAGGGCGTCGACCCGCGCCATGTCGGCGCCGATCGTGGCCAGCAGCGAGTGCGCCTCCTCACGGGTCTCGCGGACCCAGTCGGCGCGCTCCAGCGGGTTCTCGAGGCCACGCCGCAGTGCCCGCCGGGTCTCGGCGTGGAGCTGGCGCATCAGCGAGGCGCGCCAGCCATTCCACAGGGTGGGATTGGTCGCGGTGATGTCGGCCACGGTGAGGATGTACAGGTAGTCCAGGCGGGTCTCGTCGCCGACGCTGGCGGCGAAGTCGCGAATCACCTCGGGGTCGGTGATGTCGCGCTTCTGGGCGATCATCGACATCAGCAGGTGGTTTTCCACCAGCCAGCTGACCAGCCGGGTATCACGCTGGCTGAGCCCGTGGCGTTCGGCGAAGTCCTCGACCTCGCGGGCGCCGATCAGCGAATGATCGCCGCCGCGGCCCTTGCCGATGTCGTGGAACAGCCCGGCGATCCACAGGATCTCCATCTTCGGCGCCTGGTGAATCAGGGTCGCCGCCACCGGGAACTCCTTCTTCGCCTCGGGCTTGCGGAAGCCGTGCAGGCACTTCAGCAGGCGCAGGGTGTGGGCGTCCACGGTGTAGATATGGAACAGATCGTGCTGCATCAGGCCGACCGCCTGGCCGAAGGCCGGCAGATACTTGCCCAGCACCCCGTAGCGATTCATCCGGCGCAGCTGGCGGGCGACATTGCCACCGGAGCGCAACAGCGCCATGAACAGCGCCTGGTGACGCGGGTCGTTGCGGTAGCGGTCGTCCATCAGGTGGCGATGGTCGCGGATCAGGCGGATGGTGTCGGCGCGTACGCCTTCGATCTCGGGGTGCTCGGCCATCAGGTAGAACAGCTCGAGCAGCGCCGCCGGCTGGTCGCGGAACAGGGTCCGCGAGCGCACCTGGATGTAGCCGCCGGCGATCTCGAAACGCTCGTTCAGCGGGGTCACGCTGATCGGGGTGTCGGGCCTCAGGATCTGTTCGTCGAAGTGCTGCAGCAGCATGTCGTTGAGCCCGGCCAGGGCGGTGACATGGCGGTAGTAGCGCTTCATGAACTGTTCCACCGCCAGGCGCTCGGGACTGTCGCGGTAGCCGAACAGCTCGGCGATGGTGTTCTGGTGGTCGAACAGCAGCCGATCCTCGGCGCGCCCGGTGAGCATGTGCAGGGCGTAGCGGACCTGCCACAGGAAGGCCTGCCCCTGGCTCAGGATGCGGTGCTCGGCATCGTTCATGAAGCCCTTGGCGACCACGTCCTCGTAGGACTCGGTATCGAAGTGGCGCTTGGCCACCCAGCCGATCATCTGGATATCGCGAAGCCCCCCGGGGGAGCTCTTGATGTTCGGCTCGAGGTGATACTCGGAGTTGTTGAAGCGGTAGTGGCGGGTGATCTGTTCCTGCCACTTGGCCTCGAAGAAGCGGTCTGCCGGCCACATGCGCTCGCCGGACAGGCGCTCGCGCATGGCCTGGCGCAGGGCCTCGCGGCCGGCCAGGGTGCGTGACTCGAGCAGATTGGTGATGACGGTGACGTCGGCCTTCGCCTCGCGCTCGCAGTCGTTGAGCGAGCGCACGCTGTGGCCGATCTCGAGACCGATGTCCCACAGGAAGGTGATGAAGGCGGTCAGCGGCTCGCGGTAGGGCGTGTCATCGTCGTCCTCGAGCAGGAACATCAGGTCGATGTCCGAATGAGGGTGCAGCTCACCGCGGCCGTAGCCACCCACCGCCAGTAGCGCTACACCATCGTCCAGGCCTGGCTGGCGCGCCCAGGCCAGCGCCAGCAGCTGGTCCAGGCACCAGGCCCGTCCTCGCACCAGGTCGCGGATGTCGGCGCCGCCGAGGAAGCGCTCGTCCAGCCGCGACTGGATCTCCTTGAGCGCGCCCTTGAAGGGCGCGATGGGGGAGCGCTGGCCCTCGAGCTGGCGAGCGAAGTCGTCGAAGTCGAACAGCTCGAATTCCGGTGCGAAGCGATAGTGGTGCAGCAGCATGGGCTCTCAGCGCTCGAGGAAGGACAGGTCTTCGTCGGAACGGGCGGTCAGCACCTCGACCCCCGTCTCGGTCACCAGCAGGGTGTGCTCCCACTGGGCGGTCAGCCCCTTGTCCTTGGTCACGGCGGTCCAGCCATCGCGCAGTACCTTGGTGCGATGGTCGCCGACGTTGATCATCGGTTCGATGGTGAAGCACATGCCGGCGGCCAGTTCGATATCCGCCTCGGGGGCGTAGCCGTCATAGTGCAGCACCTGGGGGTCCTCGTGGAAGCCGGCGCCGATGCCGTGGCCGCAGAAGTCACGCACCACCGAATAGCCGTTGGCCTTGGCGTGGCTCTCGATGGCCCGGGCCAGCTCCGACAGGCGGGCACCAGGGCGTACCAGCGCCATGCTGCGGTAGAGGCACTCCTGGGTGACCCGGCACAGCCGCTCGCCCTGGATGGTCTCGCCGATGATGAACATCACGCTGGAGTCACCGTGGTAGCCGTCGGCGGTCCTTACGGTGATGTCCATGTTCATGATGTCACCCTTCTTCAGCTTCTTGCTGTCGTCGGGGATGCCGTGGCAGACCACGTGGTTGATCGAGGTGCAGATCGACTTGGGAAAGCCGTGATAGTTGAGCGGCGCCGGGGTGGAACCGAGCTCGTTGACGATGTAGTCGTGGCACAGCTTGTCCAGGTGGCCTGTGCTGACGCCGGCTTCCACGTGGGGGGCGATCATCTCCAGCACACTGGCGGCCTGGCGGCCGGCTTCGCGCATCTTCTCGATTTCTTCGGGCGTCTTGATGGGTACGTTCATGGAATCTCGGTCTGGGTGGTGTCGCCCCGGCGCAGGCGGCTGAGCCGAGTCGCTGGCTCGCGGCGACGATGACCGCGGCGACTCCGGGGAGGGACGCGTCGAGGTGCGCGAGACGTTGGGCGACTTCAATTCGAAGGTCATCCATGGTATAAAGCTGCGCGCTTTCCTGCAATCGCCGTTCCTTGCTGGTGTTTTCGTCGAGACCCTGGTCTTGCGATTGCCTGCAACGGGATAGCCCGCTGGCGAGCGACAAACAGTAGAAGAGGTCTCCATGACGGAGCCTCGCGCCTTGAAAACACACACGCACCGACACATGGTCCCGGGTGCCTGAGGGAAACCTCTGGTCGGATCCATGGGGTGCGTGGAGGCCTAACCCGATTTTTCAGGAGTCATCCATGGCACACGTCAATATGCGTGACCTGCTCAAGGCAGGCGCACACTTCGGTCACCAGACCCGTTACTGGAACCCGAAGATGGGCAAGTTCATCTTCGGCGCTCGTAACAAGATTCACATCATCAACCTCGAGCATACCCTTCCGGCGCTCAACGAGGCGATCGATGTGGTCGAGAAGATGGCCGCTTCCAACAACAAGATCCTGTTCGTCGGTACCAAGCGTAGCGCGAGCAAGATCATCAAGGAAGAAGCGAACCGTGTGAGTCAGCCGTTCGTCAACCACCGCTGGCTCGGCGGCATGCTGACGAACTACAAGACCATTCGTCAGTCCATCAAGCGTCTGCGCGAACTCGAAACCATGCACGAAGATGGCACCTTCGAGAAGCTGACCAAGAAAGAAGTCCTGATGGCCACCCGCGAGCAGGACAAGCTCGAGCGTTCCATCGGCGGTATCAAGGACATGGGCGGCCTGCCGGACGCACTGTTCGTGATCGACGTCGACCACGAGCGCATCGCCATCAACGAGGCGAACAAGCTGGGCATCCCGGTCATCGGTGTGGTCGACACCAACTCCGATCCGGACGGCGTCGACTACGTGATCCCGGGCAACGATGACTCCATCCGCGCCATCCAGATCTACGTCAAGGCCATCGCCGATGCCTGTGGCCGTGCGAAGGAAGGTCGCCCCGATGAGTTCGTCGAAGTGACCGACAGCGAAGGCGACGCCGCCGCTGCCGCTGCCGAGTAAGCTTCGGCCCGCCTGGGCCAGCCGATCGCGCAAGCGATCCACGCCGGACAGGCGCAAAGGGGGCCGTGGCCCCCTTTTCTCTACTTCAGGCCCGCGGTAATACCGAGGGTCTCTCCGACACCCAGGTCGAACCATTTAGAGGTGAATACCATGGCAGCTATCAGCGCCTCCCAGGTCAAGGAACTGCGCGAGCGTACCGGGCTCGGCATGATGGAGTGCAAGAAGGCACTCACCGAAGCCGGCGGTGACATCGAGCAGGCCATCGAGGATCTGCGCAAGAACTCCGGTCTCAAGGCCGCCAAGAAGGCCGGTCGTACCGCCGCTGAAGGTGTCGTCGTCACTCGTGTGGCCGAAGACGGTGCCTACGGTGTGATGGTCGAGATCAACTCCGAGACCGACTTCGTTGCCCGTGACGACAACTTCAAGGCCTTCGCCGACAAGATCGCCGACGCCTTCTTCGCCGCCAAGAGCGACGACGTGGCCGCAGTGACCGAAGGCGAGCTGGAAACCGCCCGCGAGCAGCTGGTGCAGAAGATCGGCGAGAACATCGGCGTGCGCCGTGCCGTCGTCGTCGACGCCGCTGAAGGCAACCTGGTGGGTGCCTATGTGCACGGTGGCCGCATCGGCGTGCTGACCGAGCTCAAGGGCGGCACCCAGGAAGCCGCCAAGGACGTGTCCATGCACGTTGCCGCGATCAACCCGACCGTGGCCCGTCCCGAGGACATGCCCCAGTCTGCCCTCGACGAGGAAAAGGCCATCATCCTGGCTCAGCCGGACATGGCCGGCAAGCCTGAGCAGATCGCCGAGAAGATGGTCCAGGGCCGTCTGAAGAAGTACCTGGCCGAGAACAGCCTGACCGAGCAGCCCTTCGTCAAGGACCCGAACCAGAGCGTGGCCGAGTTCGTCAAGGCCGCCGGTGGTGAAGTGGTCGGCTTCACTCGCTTTGAAGTGGGCGAGGGCATCGAGAAGGAAGAGGTCGACTTCGCCAAGGAAGTCATGGAACAGGCCAAGCGTAGCTAAGGTCCAAGGTTCCAAACTGTGCCTGCACAGTGTAATGATGGCGTGCGCGAAAGCGCACGCCTTCGTGTATGCGTCAGCGGTGGGTGTCTCGCGGCCTGACCGACCGCCACCCGACCCAGTCAAGCCCAAAGCGGAGAAATGCCATGAGCAGCGTCGATTCTTCCCCCCTGTCCAAGTCCGAGAAGCCCCGTGCCGCGGTGTCGAAGTACAAGCGCATCCTGCTGAAGCTCTCGGGTGAGGCGTTGACCGGGGATGCCGACTTTGGCATCGACCCCAAGGTACTGGACCGCATGGCGCTGGAGATCGGGCAACTGGTCGGTATCGGTGTCCAGGTCGGTATCGTGGTCGGTGGCGGCAACCTGTTCCGCGGTGCCGCCCTGCACGAGGCCGGCATGGAGCGCGTGACCGGTGACCACATGGGGATGCTGGCCACGGTGATGAACGCCCTGGCCATGCGTGATGCGCTGGAGCGCTCGAACATCCGTTCGCGGGTAATGTCGGCCATTCCCATGAGCGGCGTGGTGGAGCACTACGATCGGCGCACGGCGATTCGCTACCTGACCTCCGGTGACGTGGTACTGTTCTCCGCCGGTACCGGCAATCCCTTCTTCACCACCGATTCCGCCGCCTGTCTGCGCGGTATCGAGATCGACGCCGATGTGGTGGTCAAGGCCACCAAGGTGGATGGCGTCTACAACAAGGATCCGGTCAAGTTCGACGATGCCGTGAAGTACGACGAACTGTCCTATGATGACGCCCTCGATCAGAAGCTCGGGGTGATGGATTTGACCGCGATTTGCCTGGTGCGGGACCATGACATGCCGGTCCGGGTCTTCAACATGAACAAGCCTGGCGCCCTGCTCAACCTGGTGGTGGGCGGCAAGGAAGGCACGCTGATTCACAGAGGGTGACATCGTGATCAACGAGATCAAGAAAGACGCAGAAGCAAGAATGCAGAAGACCGTCGAGTCGCTGCATCACAACCTGAACAAGATTCGTACCGGTCGTGCTCATCCCAGCATTCTGGACGCGGTGCAGGTCGAATACTACGGTTCCATGATGCCGCTCAACCAGGTGGCCTCGGTCAACGTCGAGGACGCCCGCACCCTGGCCGTGGTGCCCTGGGAGCAGAGCATGGTGCCGAAGGTCGAGAAGGCCATCATGACCTCCGACCTGGGCCTCAACCCGGCGTCTGCCGGCAACGTGATCCGCGTGCCGATGCCGATGCTGACCGAGGAGACCCGCAAGGGCTACATCAAGCAGGCGCGTCAGGAGGCCGAGAACGCCCGGGTGGCGATCCGCAACGTGCGTCGTGACGCCAACAACGACCTCAAGGCGCTGCTCAAGGACAAGGATATCTCCGAGGACGAGGAGCGTCAGGGCGAGGACGAGATCCAGAAGATCACCGATCGCTTTGTCGCCGAGATCGACAAGACCCTGACCGCCAAGGAAGAGGACCTGATGCAGGTCTGAGGCGCCCTGGCGATACCCGTACTGGCCTGCCTGTGCGGCCGGGAGGGGGCGCGATACCGAGCGGTCACGCCTGGCGTGGCCGGTCGGCCGTTGGGTACTACCGCCGTTCAGCGATCCCTGGCGACTCCGCCATCGGTCATACTGTCTGGACTCCCCGAGTCAGGGATGCCTCGGGGCCTGATTCAACCGTCATGCGAGACACCATGAAGTCAACGCCGTCTCCCGAACTCCGCCCGTTACCGCCGACCGCGAGCCTGCCTCGCCATGTGGCGGTGATCATGGACGGCAACAATCGCTGGGCCAAGGCGCGCGGCCTGTCAGGAGTGCGTGGACACCACGCCGGCGTGGAGGCGGTCAGGGCCGTCATTCGTCGGGCGGCGGAGCGCCGCATCGAGACGCTGACGCTGTTCGCCTTCTCCAGCGAGAACTGGAAGCGCCCGGCGGCCGAGGTCAACGCCTTGATGGAACTGTTCCTGATGGCACTCAAGCGTGAGGTCAAGAAGCTGCATGAGCATGACATCCGGCTGTCGGTGATCGGCGATACCTCGGGGTTTTCCTCGGCCATCCAGAAGCGCATCGAAGAGGCCGAGCGACTGACCTGCGACAACCAGGGGCTGCGCCTGGTGATCGCCGCCAACTACGGTGGTCAGTGGGACATCGCCCGGGCTGCGCGGCGGCTGGCCGAGCGAGTGTCTGCCGGCGAGCTCGACCCGGGCGCCATCGACGAGCAGGCGCTGGCCGATCAGGTCAGTCTGAGTGACGCCGCGCCGGTGGATCTGTGCATTCGCACCAGCGGTGAGCGACGCATCTCGAACTTCCTGTTGTGGCAGCTGGCCTACGCCGAGCTGTACTTCACGCCCGTCCTGTGGCCGGACTTCGATGGCGAGGCCTTCGATGACGCCCTGGAGGATTTCTGCCGGCGCAAGCGCCGTTTCGGCATGACCGACGAACAGCTCGAGGCCCAGGGTGCTTAGACAGCGGATCATCACCGCAGCCTGGCTGGCGCCGCTGGCGCTGGCCGGGCTGTTCGGTCTGGGGGGCGGCCCCTTCGCCCTGTTTACCGCCGCCATCGTGGTGCTGGCGGGCTGGGAGTGGGCCAATCTGGCGGGGCTCGAGCGCGGGGCCTCGCGCCTGCTGCCACCGCTGGTGCTGGTCCTTGGCATGGCGCTGCTGTGGCATTTCGGCCAGCACCTGGCGCTGTGGCCGCTGGTCATTGGCGCGCTGGGCTGGGCGCTGAATCTGTGGTGGGTGCTCGGTCATCCTGGGCGCAGCCATCAGTGGTCCTCGCGGGCGATGCGCCTGGCCATGGGAGCCTGGGTGCTGCTGCCGACCTGGGTCGGCTTCAATCTGCTGCGCGAGAGCGGCAGCGCCTGGCTTCTGTTCGTGCTGCTGCTGGTGTGGGGTGCCGACATCGGCGCCTACTTTGTCGGGCGTGCCCTGGGGCGGCGCAAGCTGGCACCCAACGTCAGCCCCGGCAAGTCCTGGGAGGGCGTCTATGGGGGCATGGCGGTCACCGCTGCGCTGGCGCTGGTGTTCGCGCTGTGGCAGCAGCTGTCGCTGTCGGCCGGTCTGGCGCTGGTGGCGTTGACCCTCGGCGTGACCCTGGTGTCGGTGCTCGGCGATCTGCTCGAGAGTATGCTCAAGCGCCATCGCGGCCTCAAGGACTCCAGCGCGCTGTTGCCGGGGCACGGCGGGGTGCTCGATCGCATCGACAGTCTTACCGCGGCGGTCCCGGTGTTCGCCCTGTTCTTTACCTGGCTGGTGCAAGCATGACGGCATCTGCAGTTTCTGCCTCGTCCCAAACCTCCTCGACCACCATCAAGGGCGTCTCGGTGCTCGGTGCTACCGGCTCCATCGGAACCAGTACCCTGGACGTCATCGCCCGCCACCCCGACCGCTATCGGGTCCACGCTCTCACCGCCCATCGCTCCCGCGAGGCCCTCTATCGTCAGTGCCTGACCCATCGTCCCGACGTGGCGGTGCTCGGCACGCCGACCGACGCCGACTGGCTGGCCACGCAGCTGAAAGAGGCTGGGCTTGCCACCGAGGTGCGTCACGGCGAAGCGGCTCTGGCCGAGGTGGCAAGCGCCCCTGAGGCCGAGGTGGTGATGGCGGCCATCGTCGGCGCGGCGGGCCTGTTGCCGACGCTGGCGGCGGTGCGGGCCGGCAAGCGCGTGCTGCTGGCCAACAAGGAGGCCCTGGTGATGTCCGGGGCCCTGTTCATGAAAGCGGTGGAGCAAAGTGGTGCGGCGCTGCTGCCCATCGACTCCGAGCACAATGCGATCTTCCAGTGTCTGCCTGGCCAGCATCGTGGGGGACTCGGGCGCCACGGCGTGACTCAGCTGCTGCTGACCGCCTCGGGCGGCCCCTTTCGTGGATTCGATGCCGAGCGTCTGGCCCGGGTGACCCCGGATGAGGCCTGCGCCCACCCCAACTGGTCCATGGGGCGCAAGATCTCGGTGGACAGCGCCACCCTGATGAACAAGGGGCTGGAATTGATCGAGGCCTGCTGGCTGTTCGACGCCCGCCCCGAGCAGATCCAGGTGGTGGTGCACCCTCAGAGCGTGATCCATTCCATGGCCGCCTACAGCGATGGCTCGGTGCTGGCGCAGCTCGGCAATCCCGATATGCGCACCCCCATCGCCTACGGCCTGGCCTGGCCCGAGCGGATCGAGGCAGGGGTCGAGGCGCTGGACCTGTTTCAGGTGGCCAGGCTCGACTTCGAACCTGCCGACGAGGCTGCCTTTCCGTGCCTGCGGTTGGCCCGTGAGGCGATGGACGAGGGTGGGCTGCAGCCGGCGGTACTCAACGCTGCCAATGAGGTGGCGGTCGAGGCCTTTCTCGACGGGCGGCTTGGGTTCACCGAGATCCCCCGGCTGGTCGAGGCGGTGCGCGCAGGTGCCCCCGGTGGTGGTGCCGATGATCTGGAGGCGGTACTCGCCGCCGACCATGACGCCCGCGCGCGTGCCCGTGCCTGGCTGGAGGCGTTGTGATGCTCGCGCACCCGGTTGAACCTTTTGCCTTTGGCGCTGCCGGAGCCTGGGAAGCGGCGGCGACGGCGGCCGTCGTGATACAGCCAAGGAGGCTTGCGTGGGCCTGATTCAAAATATTCTGGCCGTGATCGTCGTACTCGGCCTGCTGGTCACCTTCCATGAGTTCGGTCACTTCTGGGTGGCGCGGCGTTGCGGGGTCAAGGTACTGCGCTTCTCGGTAGGTTTCGGTAGCCCGCTGTGGTCACGTTTCGATCGCCATGGCACCGAATTCGCCATCGCCGCGATTCCGCTGGGCGGCTACGTCAAGATGCTCGACGAGCGCGAAGGCGAGGTGCCCGAGGACCAGCTCGATCAGGCGTTCAATCGCAAGTCGGTGTGGGCCCGCATGGCCATCGTTGCGGCGGGTCCGCTGGCCAACTTCCTGCTGGCACTGGTGGCTTACTGGGCGCTGTTCGTCGCCGGGACCACTACGGTGGTGCCGGTGGTGGGTGACGTCACCCCGCAGACGCCAGCGGCCGAGGCTGGCCTAGAGTCGGGGATGGAGCTGACCGCCATCGGTGGCGAGACGGTGCGCTCCTGGGACGAGGTCAATCTCAAGCTGGTGGCGGCCATCGGCGCCAGTGGCAGCCTGGAGATCGAGGCCCGCGGGGAGGGCTCGAGTGCCTCCCGCAGCTATCGCGCGCCGGTCGAGAACTGGCTGGTGGGGCAGGACCCGCCCGCGCCGCTGGCAACGCTCGGTATCGCCCCCTGGCGTCCCGACATGCCTGCCGTCATCGGCCAGGTGATGGAAGGGGAGCCCGCGGCCGAGGCAGGGTTGCAAGCCGGTGATCGTGTGCTGAGTATCGACGATCGCGCGGTGAGTGACTGGCCTGATCTGGTCGAGCGGGTCAGAGCGCGACCCGGCCAGACGCTGTCGCTGGAGGTCGAGCGTGACGGCGAGTCGAAGGCGCTGAGTCTGACGCCGCGGATCAACCGGCTGGATGATGGAAGCGAGATCGGCTATATCGGTGCCGGCGTTGCCCCGGTAGACTGGCCCCAGCAGTACCAGCGGGAAATCCGCTACGGCCCCCTGGACGCAGTGGGGCAGGCGGCCTCACGTACCGCCGAGATGACGCTTCTGACGTTCGACGCCGTGCGCAAGATGTTGGTCGGCCTGATTTCGCCGACCAATCTGTCCGGGCCCATCACCATCGCTCGGATCGCCGGTGACACGGCGCGTTCCGGGCTCGAGAGCTTCATCAACTTCATGGCCTATCTGTCGATCAGCCTTGGGGTGCTCAACCTGCTGCCGATTCCGGTGCTCGATGGCGGCCATCTGCTGTACTACCTGGTCGAAGCGGTACGTGGGCGCCCGGTGTCCGAGCGCACCCAGGCCGTTGGCCTCAAGGTCGGGCTGGCGCTGGTGGGCACCCTGATGATCATGGCCCTGTACTTCGATGTGATGCGCTTGTGGTAGAAGTTGCCCCCGCCATCGACGTGGTGCGTGCGCAACAACGAGCGCCCAGGTGAATCGCGCTTTGCCGGGGACGTCACCAAGCGAGACGCCGCCGCCAACTTGTCAGTAAGGCGGAGAAATGTATAAGGTGCCTGTCTGGACAGGTACGCTGACTCAACGCGAGCGAAACGACTGCATGAAAATCAAGACCATCGGATTGGCGACACTCTTGACCGCCTGTGCCCAGGTGGCGCACGCGGCCCCTTTCACCGTGTCGGACATTCGCGTGGAAGGCCTTCAACGGGTCTCTGCGGCTTCCGTCTTCAATGCTTTTCCCGTCAACGCTCGCGATCGAGTGGACGACAGTGAACTGGCCGAAGCGGCTCGCCAGCTGTTTGCCACCGGACTGTTCGAAGATATCCAGCTGGCCCGTGAAGGCGACGTCCTGATCATCCAGGTGGAGGAGCGCCCGACGATCTCGGCGCTGAATATCGAAGGCAACTCCCAGATTCCCGACGAGGACCTGCGTGCGGGCCTCAAGCAGGCCGGCATCAGCGAAGGCCAGGTGCTGCAGCTCTCGACCATCGACGAGATGAAGCGTGAGCTGGAAGGCCTCTACCAGTCCCAGGGCCGCTACAGCGCGCGCATCGACACTGAGCTGACGCCGGTGGGCCAGGGCCGGGTGCGGGTCGACATCAACATCAATGAAGGTGCGGTCGCCAAGATCCGCCAGATCAACATCGTCGGCAATGAAGCCTATTCCGACGAGATCCTGCTCGACGAGTTCGAGCTCGAGGACGATCCCGGTCTGTTCTTCGGCTGGTTCTCCGCCGACGAGTACTCCCGCGAGGCGCTGGCTGGCGACCTGGAGCGGCTGCGCTCCTACTACCTAGACCGCGGCTACGTGAACTTCGAGATCACCTCGAGCCAGGTATCGATCAGCCCGGACAAGTCGCGCATCTTCATCACCATCAACGTCAATGAAGGCAATCGCTACCGGGTCGGCGACATCAGCTTCGTTGGTGATCTCAAGGTGGCCGAGGCCGAGGCCCGCGAGCTGCTGCAGTTCGAATCCGGTGATATCTTCTCGCGCAGCGACGTGGTGGCGTCCTCCGAGGCCATGCGCTCACGCCTGGGTGCGGAGGGCTTTGCCTTCGCCGAGGTCAATGGTATCCCCGAGGTGCGCAGCGACGGCGAGACGGTGGACCTGAGCTTCCAGGTGGCGCCGGGGCGTCGCGCCTACGTACGGCGTATCCAGTTCGTCGGCAACACCACCACCAAGGATGAAGTGCTGCGCCGCGAGATGATCCAGATGGAGAGCGCGCCTGCCTCCACCGAGGCCATCTCCCAGTCGCGCCAGCGCCTCGAGCGCCTTGGCTTCTTCAAGCAGGTGCAGGTGCAGACCGAGCCGGTCCCCGGCGAGAGCGACCAGCTCGACGTCACCTACACCGTCGAGGAACAGCCCTCAGGCTCGCTGTCGGCGAGTCTCGGCTTCTCCCAGAGTGCCGGCGTCATCTACGGTGCCTCGCTGTCCCAGAACAACTTCCTGGGTAGCGGCAACCGGGTCAATATCGGCGCCCAGAAGAGTGATACCTACACCAGCGTCAACTTCGGCTTCACCGATCCCTACTGGACCTTGGACGGCATCTCCCGCGGCTACAACTTCTACTACCGGGCCACGGACTACGAAGATTCCGACATCTCCACCTACTCCACCGATGCCCTCGGTGCCGGGATCAACTTCGGCTACCCGATCAACGAGCTGACGCGGATGAACTTCGGCGCCAACATCGAGAAGCTCGAGATCGACACCTACGATGACACCCCGTCGGAGATCAAGCGTTACGTGCTCGACGAGGGTGACGACGCCAGTACCCTGTCGGCCACCGGCAGCTGGACCCGCAACGACCTCAACCGCGGCATCATGCCGACGGCGGGTAATTACCAGCGGCTGTCGCTGGAACTCGGGGTGCCCGGCAGTGACGCCGAGTACTACAAGGCCAGGGCCCAGGCCAAGCACTTCTTCCCGTTCAACGAAGAGCAGACCTGGTCGTTGAAGTTCAGTGGCCAGCTGGGCTACGCCGATGCCATCAATTCGAGCGACCCCTATCCGTTCTACGAGAACTTCCTCGCCGGTGGCCTGGGCTCGGTGCGTGGTTTCACCGACAACACCCTTGGCCAGCTCACCACCGAACGTGAGGACGGTGATGACGAGACCCTCGGCGGTAACGTGCTGCTCGAGGGCAGCATGGAGCTGATCTTCCCGATGCCGTTCGTCGAGGACAAGCGCTCGGTGCAGCCGTCGCTGTTCGTCGATGCCGGTAACACCTTCCTCACCGAGTGCTACGACGTGCTGTCCGAGGACGAGGATCGCAAGAAGTGCAACTCCGGGGTGGAATTCAGCGATATACGCTACAGTGTGGGCGTGGGCGTCTCCTGGCTGACGCCGGTGGGTCCCCTGACCTTCAGCGTGGCCGAGCCGCTCAATGACGAGGACGAGGACGACACCCAGGTGTTCCAGTTCTCGCTGGGTCAGACCTTCTGATGAGGACAGGCGGCCGTCGCCGCTGGCTGGTGTGGTTGGCGCTGGCCGCTGCACTGAGCAGCCCGGTGTCGGCATCGGCGTCCCAGGTGGCGGTGCTCGACTGGCGTCGCGCCGTGCTCGACACCGAGGCCGCCCGCAGTGCCATGCAGAGCCTGCAGCAACAGGTCGCACCCTGGCAGCGCGAGGCCGAGACGCTACGCCTTGAGCTCGAGGCCCTGGCCGACGACCTGGCGGCTGCCGAAGGGCAGCCGAGCCCCTCACGGGTTCAGGAATTTCAGCGAAAAGGGCAGCGTTTCGATCGCCTCAGACGTGATATCCTCGAGGCTCGCCAGGAAGCCGAACAGCGTTTGATAAGTCGCCTGGAAGGCAGGGTCGACCAGGCGGTCGCTCAGGTCATCGAGCGTCACGAGGTCGAGGTGCTGGTGACACCGGACGGTGTCCTGCACAGCGGTCGTGATCTGCCGGACCTGACGGCCGAGGTCACCCGGCTGCTCAACACGTACTGAGGGAATCGCCGACAGCGCCTGTCCCGAATTCCGTCGTCACCGCATTACGGTCATACATGAAATCGACACGTACACAGCCAAACCTCTCCGATATCGCCTCTCGCCTGGGCGCTCGCCTGCACGGTGACGGCAGCCAACGTATCGTTGGCCTGGCGACGCTCAAGGACGCCGGCCCCGATCAGGTGAGCTTTCTTGCCAATCGCGCCTATCTGAAGGACCTGCCGTCCACCCGGGCGGCGGCGGTACTGCTGCACGCCGACCATCTCGACGCCTGCCCGGTGCCAGCGCTGGTACTGGACAATCCCTACCTCGGCTACGCCGAGCTTTCGCGCATGCTTGACCCCCAGGCCGACGCGCACCAGCCGGGCATCCATCCCAGTGCGGTGGTGGCCGAGGACGCCAGTCTGGGTGCCGACGTCTCGATCGGCCCCAATGCGGTGATCGAGTCAGGTGCTCGCCTGGGGGATCGTGTGGTGGTCGGGCCCGGTTCGGTGGTCGGGGCGGACTGCGAGATCGGCGAGGACGGTTTCCTGCACGCCAACGTCACCCTCTATCACGGCGTGGTCGTCGGCAAGCGTGTCATCTTGCACAGCGGTTGTGTGATCGGTGGCGATGGCTTCGGTTTTGCCCACGACGGTGGCGGCTGGCGCAAGATCGCCCAGCTCGGTGGCGCGGTGCTCGGCGATGATGTCGAGGTCGGCAGTTGCTCGAGCATCGACCGTGGGGCGCTGGGTGACACCGTGATCGGCAATGACGTCAAGATCGACAGCCAGGTGCAGATCGCCCACAACGTGCACATCGGTGACCACAGCGCCCTGGCCGGGTGTGTCGGCATCGCCGGTTCCACCCGGGTGGGCCGCCACTGCATGCTGGGTGGCGGCGTGGGGCTGTCCGGCCACCTGACCATCTGCGACGGCGTCCAGGTCACCGGCATGAGCCTGGTGACCAACTCCATCCTCGAACCCGGGGTCTATTCCTCGGGCACCGGGGCCATGGAAAACAGTCAGTGGCGCCGCAATGCGGTGCGTTTCAAGCAGCTCGACAGTATCGCCAAGCGGGTCAATCGTCTGGAGAAGCGAGGCTCCGGCGAGGCTTGAGGGGCGGGTACAGGTCGGTATAATCCACCGCCTATTTGCCGGTATGGTGCCCTTGGCCCCCGCCGGTCATGTCCTTCCAGGGAGAAGGGCTCTTGTCATTTCAGAGGTCGCTACGATGGTTATGGACATCAACGAGATTCGCGAATATCTGCCCCACCGCTATCCTTTTCTGCTGGTGGATCGGGTCACGGAACTGACCCTTGGCGAAACCATCGTTGCCTACAAGAACGTCAGCATCAACGAGCCGTTCTTCAATGGTCACTTCCCCCATCACCCGATCATGCCCGGCGTGCTGGTGGTGGAAGCGCTGGCCCAGGCCTGCGGTATCCTGGGCTTCAAGACCGTCAACAAGCTGCCCGCCGATGGCTATGTGTACTACCTGGTCGGAAGTGACAACGTGCGCTTCAAGCGCCCGGTGATGCCCGGCGACAAGCTTGAGCTGCGCGCTGAGGTCGAGCGGGCCAAGCGGGGTATCTGGAAGTTCAAGTGCCGTGCCACCGTGGAAGGCGAGCTGGCCTGTGAGGCCGACATCATCTGTGCCGAGAGGAAGATCGCTTGATACATCCGACCGCCATCGTAGACCCCGGCGCCCGCCTGGCCGACGATGTCGAGGTGGGGCCCTTCAGTGTGATCGGCCCAGACGTCGAGATTGGCGCCGGGTCGGTCATCGGCCCCCACGTCGTGGTGCAGGGCCCCACCGTGCTGGGCGAGCGTACCCGCATCTTCCAGTTTGCCTCGGTGGGGGAGGCCTGCCAGGACAAGAAGTACCAGGGCGAGCCGACCCGCCTGGTGATGGGTGACGACAACGTCGTGCGCGAGGGCGTCACCCTGCACCGGGGCACCGTTCAGGATCGCAGCGAGACCACGATCGGCTCGCGCAACCTGTTCATGGCCTACGTCCACGTCGGCCATGACTGCGTGATCGGCGACGACTGCATCCTGGCCAATCAGGTCACCCTGGCGGGCCACGTGCACCTGGGCGACTTCGCGATCATTGGCGGGCTATCCGCCATCCATCAGTTCTGTCGTTTTGGCTCCCACGCCATGGCAGGCGGTGGCTCGATCATCACCAAGGACACCCCGGACTTCGTGATGATCAACGGCAATCCGGCCCAGGCCCACGGACTCAACGTGGTCGGGCTCAAGCGCCGCGGCTTTGCGACGGAAGCCATCCGCGCCCTCAGCGAGTCCTACAAGCTGGTGTACCGCCAGGGGCTCACCGTGGAACAGGCCATCGGCGAGATCCGCCAGCGCTTCTCGCTGGCCGAGACCGAAGCCTTCGTGGCCTCCATCGAGGCGTCCTCGCGGGGCATCATCCGCTAGGCAGTCATCGGCCCGGCGGTCGGCGCCCGCAGCGGCGGGCGTCAGCCCCAGTGTCGTCGGCCATCTTGATGGCCGTCGTCGGCTTGGGCACCCTTCCATCGTCAGACTTGTTCAGCCAGTCAGGGATCCGTCATGACACACGCTGCACGCGATGTCGCCAGCGAGGCAGGCTCAATCCGCCGCGTCTACCTGGTGGCCGGTGAACTGTCCGGCGATATTCTCGGCGCAAGCCTGATGCGCGCGCTCAAGGCGCGTCATCCCGAGGTGGCATTCCGAGGACTGGGTGGCCCGCGCATGATCGCCGAGGGGCTCGAGTCGTTGTATCCGCTGGAGACCCTGTCGGTGATGGGGCTGGTGGAGGTGATCAAGCACCTGCCAGAGCTGATCCGCGTGCGCCGTACCCTGCGCCGGGATGCACTGGACTGGGAACCCGACATCATGGTCGGAATCGACGCCCCGGACTTCAATCTTGGCCTCGAGCGCCAGCTGCGCGAATCAGGTGTCACCACCGCCCACTACGTCAGCCCGTCTGTATGGGCCTGGCGTCAGGGGCGGGTCAAGGGCATCGCCCGCTCGGTGGACGCCATGCTGACCTTTCTGCCGTTCGAGGCGGCCTTCTACGTCAAGCACCGGGTGCCGGTGGCCTTCGTCGGCCATCCGTTGGCCGACGAACTGCCGCTGGTCAACGACCGCCGGGCCACGCGCGAGGCGCTGGGGATTGCCGCCGACGCCCGGGTGCTGGCGTTGCTGCCCGGCTCCCGGCGCAACGAGATCCGCTTCATGGGGGAGACCTTCCTGGAGGCTGCCGAGCGCCTGGTCAAGGCAAGGCCGGGGCTTGCGGTGGTGATCCCGGCGGCCACGCCCGAGCGCAGGCAGGAGCTCGAGGCGCTGCTGGCCGCGCGGCCGGCGCTTGCGGCCTGCGTCAGCCTGCTCGATGGCCAGGCCCGGGAGGCCATGGTGGCAAGCGACCTGGTGCTGCTGGCTTCCGGCACCGCGGCGCTGGAGGCGATGCTGTGTCATCGCCCCATGCTGGTGGGCTACCGCATGGCGCCGATGACCCATCGCATCGCTCGGCTGATGGTCAAGACCGAGTGGATCTCGCTGCCCAATCTGATCGCCCGCGAATCGCTGGTGCCGGAGTTGATTCAGGACGAGGCCAGCAGCGAGGCCATTGCCACCCGCCTGGGCGAGTTGCTTGACGATGAAGCGGCGCGGACGGCGCTCGAGGCTCGCTTTGCCGCCATGCACGAGGGGCTGCAGCGTGACGCCAGCCGGCGTGCGGCGGAGGCCATCGAAGCGCTGGTAGCGGGGCAGCCGTTGCCGGACAGCGTATCGCCTCGGCTGGCCGAGGAGGTGGCCGAGGCCACGGCTGATGAAACGGATGATGTCCGTCAGGAGGCAAGCGGTGGCCGCTGAAGCGAAGTCCAGGCGCAGCAACAAGCCTGCCTTGCCGCCGCTGGTGGTGAACTATGATGGCAGCTTGCTGGCCGGTGTCGATGAGGTTGGTCGAGGGCCGCTGGTGGGCTCGGTGGTGGCAGCGGCGGTGATCCTCGATCCCTCGGTGCCGATCAGCGGACTCAATGACTCCAAGGCACTGAGTGCCAAGCGTCGCGAGGCGCTCGACGGCCAGATACGCGAGCATGCACTGGCCTACCATGTGGCCGAGGCGAGCCCCGAAGAGATCGACCGCCTCAATATCTATCACGCCACCCATCTGGCGATGCGCCGGGCCATCGATGGCCTGGCGCCGACTCCTGAGTACCTGCTGGTGGACGGCAATCGGCTGCCCGGGCATCATGTTCCGGGCCAGGCCGTGGTCAAGGGCGATGCCCGCCATCCGGCCATCGCCGCCGCCTCCATCCTGGCCAAGGTGGCCCGTGACGCGGCCATGCTGGCCCTCGACGAGCGCTATCCCGACTACGGCTTCGCCCGCCACAAGGGCTACCCGACGCCTGAGCATCTGGCCGCGCTCGAACGCCTCGGGCCGCTGGCCGAGCATCGCCGATCGTTTGCACCGGTAAAGCGTCAGTTGGCGCTGTTCTGACCCGTTTTCACACACCCGCCACGGCGGGTCGAGGTAAGGCTTTCTCATGTCCGCTCCCTTCGTTCATCTTCGCGTCCACAGCGAGTTCTCCCTCGTCGATGGCCTGGTGCGCCTCAAGCCGTACGTCAAGGCGGGCATCGAGCACGGGGCGCCGGCGCTGGCGCTGACCGACGAGGCCAACCTGTTCGGCCTGGTGAAGTTCTACAACGGTGTCCAGGGCGCCGGCATGAAGCCGGTCATCGGCGCAGATCTGTGGCTGGTCAACGGCCACGACCTGGATCACCCCTATCGGGTGACCCTGCTGGCGATGAACGACGTCGGCTACCGCAATCTGACCGAGCTGATCTCGCGTGGCTGGGTCGAGGGCCAGCGCCAGGGGCGGGCCTACCTGGAGAAGGCCTGGGTGCTCGAGCAGAACGAGGGGCTGATTGCGCTGTCTGGTGGTCGCGACGGCGATGTCGGTCGCCACCTGCTCAGCGATCTTCACGCTGATGCCAGGCGCCTGCTGGACGACTGGTGCCAGGCCTTCCCGGGACGTTTCTATCTGGAGCTGACCCGTACCGGCCGCCCGCTGGAAGAAGACTGTGTACACGCCTCGGTGGCGTTGGCGCTGGACACCGGGGTGCCGGTGGTGGCCACCAACGACGTGCGCTTTTTGAAGCGTGAGGACTTCTGGGCCCACGAGACCCGGGTCTCCATCGGTGAGGGCAAGGCGCTCGACGATCCCCGACGTGAGCGCCGTTACACCGAAGAGCAGTACCTGAAGTCGCCCCAGGAGATGGCCGAGCTGTTCGCCGATATCCCCGAGGCGCTGGAAAACAGCGTGATGATCGCTGCGCGCTGCAACGTCGACGTGCGTCTGGGCGAGATATTCCTGCCGGAGTACGGCATCCCCGAGGGCATGACCCAGGACGAGTTCTTCCGCAAGATCTCCCACGACGGTCTGACTGAGCGCCTTGATGCGCTCTATCCGGTGGCCCAGCACCCCCGCGACAGCGACGAATGGGCGGCCCTCGAGCAACGCTACCGCGAGCGCCTGGACTTCGAGCTGAACATCATTCTGCAGATGGGGTTCCCTGGCTACTTCCTGATCGTGATGGACTTCATCCAGTGGGCCAAGGACAACGACGTGCCGGTGGGGCCGGGGCGGGGGTCCGGTGCCGGCTCGCTGGTGGCCTACGCCCAGAAGATCACCGACCTCGACCCGATCCAGTACGACCTGCTGTTCGAGCGCTTCCTCAACCCGGAACGTGTCTCCATGCCCGACTTCGACGTCGACTTCTGCATGGAGAAGCGCGACCGGGTCATCGACTACGTGGCCGAGCGCTATGGCCGCAACGCGGTGTCCCAGATCGTCACCTTCGGCACCATGGCGGCCAAGGCGGTGGTTCGCGACGTGGCCCGGGCCCAGGGCAAGCCCTATTCGCTGGGTGACAAGCTGTCCAAGCTGATCCCCTTCGAGGTCGGCATGACCCTGGCCAAGGCCATCGAGGAGGAGCCTCAGCTCAAGGAGTTCCTCGAGGCCGACGAGGAGGCCCAGGAAATCTGGGACATGGCGCTCAAGCTCGAGGGCGTGACCCGAGGCACCGGCAAGCACGCCGGTGGCGTGGTGATCGCCCCCACCAAGCTGACCGACTTCTCTCCGCTGTTGTGCGATGAAGACGGCTCCGGCCTGGTGGTGCAGTTCGACAAGAACGATATCGAGGACGCCGGCCTGGTCAAGTTCGACTTTCTTGGCCTGCGCACCCTGACCATCATCGACTGGGCGTTGGAGATGGTCGACAAGGTGCGCTCGAAGGAGGGCCAGGGACCGCTCGATATCGACACCATTCCGCTGGATGACGGCAAGACCTTCGAGATGCTCAAGAAGGCCGAGACCACCGCCGTGTTCCAGCTCGAATCCCGCGGCATGAAGGAGCTGATCAAGCGCCTGCTGCCGGACTCGCTGGAGGACATGATCGCCCTGGTGGCGCTGTTCCGTCCCGGTCCGCTTCAGTCCGGCATGGTCGACGACTTCATCAACCGCAAGCACGGTCGGGCGGAGATTTCCTATCCGCACCCGGACTATCAGCATGATCTGCTCAAGCCGGTGCTGCAGCCCACCTACGGCATCATCCTGTACCAGGAGCAGGTGATGCAGATCGCCCAGGTGATGGCTGGCTACTCGCTGGGCCAGGCCGACCTGTTGCGTCGTGCCATGGGCAAGAAGAAGCCGGAAGAGATGGCCAAGCAGCGCGCCGGCTTCATGGAGGGCTGCGCGGCCAACGGCATCGATGCCGACCTGGCGGGCAACATCTTCGACCTGGTGGAGAAGTTCGCCGGCTACGGCTTCAACAAGTCGCACTCCGCCGCCTACGCCCTGGTGTCCTACCAGACCGCCTGGCTCAAGGCCCACTATCCGGGTCCCTTCATGGCGGCGGTAATGTCCACCGAGATGGACAACCTCGACAAGGTTGTGCCGCTGATCGAGGAGTGTCGTCACCTCAAGCTGACGGTGACCCCGCCGGACGTCAATGTCGGTGGCTACAAGTTCACCGTCGACGAAGAGGGGCGGGTGGTCTACGGCCTGGGCGCGATCCGCGGGGTGGGCGAAGGTCCCATCGGCGCCATCGTCGAGGCGCGCAGCGCAGACGGCCCCTTCAGCGACCTGTTCGACTTCTGTCGGCGGATCGACCCCAAGCGCATGAACAAGCGTACCCTGGAGGCCTTGATCCGCTCCGGGGCGCTGGACAACCTGGGGCCAAACCGCGCCGTGCTGGCCGCCTCGCTGGATGACGCCCTGAAGGCCGCGGCCCAGAGCCACAAGAACCAGAGCGCCGGGATGATGGATCTGTTTGGCGAGGCCTTCGCCCCGGACGAGGACGACAGCGCCAGCGATCCCTACGCCGACTATCTGCGCGTGCGTGAGTGGAGCGACCGCGAGCGCCTGGCCGGCGAGAAGGACACCCTGGGCCTCTACCTGACCGGCCATCCCATCGATGAATACGAGGAAGAGCTTTCGCGTTTCGTCTCGACCCGCATCGCCGACTTGAAACCGTCCCGCGAGCCCCAGCGGGTCGCCGGCCTGGTGGTGGCCCAGCGCACCATGAAGTCCAAGCGTGGCGACACCATGGCGTTCGTGACCCTGGACGACCGTACCGGACGCATCGAGGCGTCGCTGTTCGGTGAGCTCTACGACAGCGTGCGCGAGCAGCTCGACAACGCCGAGGTGCTGATCATCGAAGGTGAGGTGTCCAGCGATGACTACTCCGGCGGCCTGCGCCTGCGCGGCAAGGAGGTCACCCCCATGGTCCAGGCGCGCTCGCGCTTCGGTCAGGCGGTGGAAGTGTCGGTGGATGGTCGTGAGGCCAACGGTCGACTGATCGACAGCCTGCGCACGAGCCTCGAGCCGCATCGTCACCAGGAAGGCCTGCCGGTGCGCCTGCGCTACCGCAATCTGGAGGCCACCGGCTGGCTCGAACTCGACGAGCAGTGGAAGGTGCTGCCATCCGACGACCTGCTGATCGCGCTGCGTGAGGTCGAGGGCCAGGACGGCGTCCGCCTCAAGTATCGCTAGCGGCGCGGGGTTGCGAGGGCGCCTCTAAGACGATCTTGACCCGCTGCGCCTTGCGTGGCCCGGTCAGGGTGCGATAATGCACACCACTTTTTCTTTGCCATGGGTGGGCTTGCGACGACTGCGTCGCGCCCGCCTGACCATGACCACAAGGCTGGCCCATGAATCCCAACTATCTCGATTTCGAACAGCCCATCGCCGAACTGCAGGCCAAGATCGAAGAACTGCGTCTGGTCGGCAACGACAGCCAGGTCAGCCTGGCGGACGAAATCTCCCGTCTCGAGGAAAAGAGCCGCAAGCTCACCGAGTCGATCTTCAAGGACCTGTCGCCGTGGCAGGTATCCCAGCTGTCGCGCCATCCCCAGCGTCCCTACACCCTGGACTACCTCGAGCACGTATTCACTGACTTCGACGAACTGCACGGTGATCGCGAGTTCGCCGATGACGCTGCCATCGTCGGTGGTGTGGCGCGACTCAATGATCGTCCGGTGATGATCATCGGCCACCAGAAGGGCCGCGACGTCAAGGAGAAGGTGCGCCGCAACTTCGGCATGCCGCGGCCGGAAGGCTATCGCAAGGCCTGCCGTCTGATGGAGATGGCCGAGCGCTTCAAGATGCCGGTGCTGACCTTTATCGACACCCCTGGTGCCTACCCGGGCATCGACGCCGAGGAGCGCGGTCAGAGCGAGGCCATCGCCTACAATCTGGCGGTGATGTCGCGGCTTGAGACGCCGATCATTTCCACCGTGGTGGGCGAAGGCGGCTCCGGCGGCGCCCTGGCCATCGGCGTGTGCGACGAGCTGATGATGCTTGAATACTCCACCTACTCGGTGATCTCGCCGGAGGGCTGTGCCTCGATCTTGTGGAAGAGCGCCGAGCGGGCTAGCGACGCCGCCCAGGCCATGGGGATCACCGCCAGCCGTCTCAAGGAGCTGGGCTTCGTCGACACCCTGATCAAGGAACCCCTGGGCGGCGCCCATCGCTTCCCCCATGAAACCGCCACCCGGGTCCGCGACGCCATCGGCGAAAGCCTCGAGCGCCTCG
Source organism: Halomonas sp. DP1Y21-3 (assembly GCF_019801245.1). Classification (NCBI taxonomy): domain Bacteria; kingdom Pseudomonadati; phylum Pseudomonadota; class Gammaproteobacteria; order Oceanospirillales; family Halomonadaceae; genus Halomonas; species Halomonas sp. DP1Y21-3. The sequence goes on along the minus strand of NZ_JAHVJM010000002.1, from coordinate 672,148 downwards.
ACGCCATGGATACCGCGGCACTGCTCGAACGTCGCTACGAGCGTCTGATGAGCTACGGCGCCCCGGCCTGAGCTCGAACGCTCTGCATCGATGAGCGTCTGATGAGCCACGGCGCCCGGCCTGAGCTCGAGCGCTCTGCATCGATTGTGCGGCCCCCATCGTCCTGCGATGGGGGCCGTATGCATAGTAGGTGCCACCGCCCACCCTGACCCTCAGGAATCGCCGACATGCCGACGTCTCCCACCCTTGAAGCGCGAATCGAGCGGGCCCTCGACCGGGTGCCGCCGGAGCGGTCGTTGTGGATCGCGCTGTCCGGTGGGCTCGACTCCTGCGTGCTGCTGGCGCTGGCGGCAAGGGCCTGCGGGCAGCGGTCGCGCCGATTGCGGGCGATCCACGTGCACCATGGCCTGCAGGCGGCGGCGGATGACTTCGAGCGCCACTGTCGCAGGCTATGCGCGCAGCTGGGGATAACCCTCGAGGTCGTCCGGGCAAGGGTGGACCGTACCTCCGGCAAGGGCCTGGAGGCGGCAGCGCGCCAGGCGCGCTACGACGCCTTCGTCGAATGCCTGGACGCCGGTGATGTGCTGTGGCTGGCCCAGCACCGTGATGACCAGGCCGAGACGCTGCTGCTGGCCGCACTCAGGCGCGCAGGCGTTGCGGGCCTTGCCGCCATGCCGGCGCGGCGTGAGGAGCGTGGCCTTTCGATCGAGCGCCCCTTGCTGGAGGTCCGGCGAAGCGAACTGGAAGCCGAAGCCCGGCGTCGCGGGCTCGATTGGGTCGAGGACCCCAGCAACGCCAGTCGCGAGTTCGATCGCAACTATCTGCGTCATGAGGTGGTGCCGGCGCTGGCGCAGCGCTGGCCCGACGCCGCGGACGCCCTGGCGGCGAGCGCCCGGCATGCCGGCGAGGCGGCGGCACTGCTGGACGAATACGCGCTTGAGGATCTGGCGCGGCTGGGTGGCGACCCCGCCAGGCTTGAGCTCGAGGGCCTGCTGTCGCTGTCACGGCGCCGTCAGCGCTGGTTGATCGGGCTGTGCCTGCGTCGGCTGGGACTTGCGCCGGCACCGGGACCACGGTTGGACGATCTGCTCGAGCAATGCCATGCCCGGCGTGACGCCGAGGTCAAGGTGAGCTGGCCCGGGGCAGAGGCGCGGCTCTGGCGCGGTGGGTTGTGGCTGATGGGGGAGGGTGCCGGAGATCCGCTGGAGGTTGCCGAAGGCCCCTGGTCGCCAGGGAGCGCCCTGGTGGTCGCCGGGGTGCCACTAAAGCTGCCGAGGCCGGCGGAGGAGACTTCGCTGCCGCTGTGGCTTCGCCCGCGCCAGGGCGGCGAACGGCTGAGGCTTGCCGGGCGAGGAAGTCGCGACCTGAAGCGGCTGTTGCAGGAGGCTGGTGTGCCGCCCTGGCGGCGTGCCCAGGTGCTGGTGGTGTGGCAGGGCGAGCGCTGCGTGGCGGCGCTGGACGCCGGCAGGGGGTGCTGGATCGCCCTGGCCGAGGGCTGGACGGCGTCGCCCTGACGGGCAACGCCTGGGGCCGGCTGATGGCTTGGCCAAGGGCTCTGGCCAGGGACCGTGTGAGAGGGCTCAGGCTTCGGCGTGGGCCGTGCTCGCGTGCAGCTTGAGCGCGAAGTCGGTATTGGCCAGGTAGTCGGCCTCGCGTTCCAGGTCGGTGCACAAGAGGCCTGGCTCGTCGCCGCCCTGGTAGTGCAGATGCAGGACCTCGCCGTCCACCTCGAGCCGCGGCGTCGCCGGCGGCTGCTCCGGGCGCGAATGGTTGAGGATCACCGCCAGTCGCAGCAGGCGTGCCAGGCGCTGGCTGTCACGCTGTTCGGCCTTCGGCAACAGCTGCCATTCCTTGCTCGGGAACTTGCGTCGGTGGGCGCGGACCAGGAAGGCCAGCAGGCGCTGTTCCGGGCGCGAGAAGCCGGCCAGATCCGAGTGCTCGAGCAGATAGGCGCCGTGGCGATGGAACTGACTGTGCGAGATCGACTGGCCGATCTCGTGCACCCAGGCGGCCCACTCCAGATAGCGGCCACGTTCCTCATCGAGCCCCCAGTCGCCGGCGACCTGGGCGAACAGCGCCTTGGCCGAGGCGGCCACATTGTCGGCCTGGCGAACGTCGACGGCATTGTAGCGGGCCAGGGTCTCCAGGCTCTTTAGACGCGAGTCCTCGGGACTGTTGCGGCCAGCCATGTCGTAGAGCACCCCTTCACGCAGGGCGCCGTCGGCGTAGCGCATTTCGCTGAGGTCGAAGGCCTCGAAGATCGCGCACAGAATCGCGACACCGGCGGGAAAGACCCGGGCACGATCGGCCTTGAGCCCGTCCATGGAGACCTTGTCGAGCTGCTTGGTCTTGATCAAGCGCTTTCTCAACTTGGCCAGACCGTCGCGAGTGATCACTCCTTCCGGCGCGTCGCCTGCCGCGTGCATCACCGCCGCCGCCGCCTTGATGGTGCCGCTGGAGCCCACCGGGTCATCCCAGCCCAGACGCTGGTAGGGTCTGCGGATATTAGCCAGTTCCGACAACGCCGCGAGTTCGGCGTTGCGCATGCGCTTCTCGCTGATATCGCCGTCGCCGAAGAAGCGTCGGGTAAAGGTCACGCAGCCCATGGAGAGGCTTTCCAGCGCCTTGGGTTCGAACTGTTCGCCGATGATGAACTCGGTGGAACCGCCGCCGATATCGACGATCAGCCGGCGCCCGTTCTCGGCCAGGGCGTGGGCCGCGCCGAGGTAGATCAGGCGTGCCTCCTCGCGCCCGGCGATGATCTCGATGCGCGTGCCGAGCATGGCCTCGGCGCGGTCGATCAACTCCTGGCTATTGTGGGCATCGCGCAGGGCGTTGGTGCCCACCACCCGCATACGCGAGGCGGGGATGCCCTCGAGAAAGGGCGCAAAGCGAGCCAGGCAGTCCAGCGCCCGCGTCATGGCGTCCTCGTTGAGGTAGCCGTCGTCGTCCAGGCCCGCCGCCAGCTGGACCTTTTCGCCCAGCCGCGCCACCACCTGCAGCCGGTCATCCTGATAGTTGGCCACCAGCAGGTGAAAGCTGTTGGAGCCCAGATCGATGGCGGCCAGGCGGGCGGGGTCCTTGGTGGCGTCGTGGGGCGACTCGCGCAGGGTGCTGAGCGTATCCGAGGGTTGATTCATGGCGGGTCCTTCACTGGAGATGGATCAAGGTTGCGTTTCGCCCCGGGGGATGTCAATGATCCGGGTCCGCCACGGGGCTTGCGTTCCCCTTCCGGCTTGTCTAGTATCGGGTCATTCGCCTGTTTCGAATGTGTTTTCCCGGTCGCGCCGCCGCCGCGACGTGACCATCCCAAGTCGTCAGACAGCCCGCACGACGTCAGCTCCGCTCCCGGCCAAGGCCCCGGCCCAAGCCCGCGAGACGCTGGCAACGGCGAATGAACCTGCTCCCTCGTCCAGACGCTGGCGTGGATCTCCCCTCCGGAGAATCCAGTCAATGGCCCTATTATCTTTACCTGGCCTCGCACGAGCAGCCTCGGGCTCTGAACGCACTCAATCGGCGTGTCTTTTCGCCCCTCGGCGCCTTGCCGCCCGGCTTCCACGAGTAATTTCTGAACTCTGATGAATCTGACCGAACTCAAGCAAAAGCCCGTGCCGGAGCTTCTCGATATCGCCCGCGAGATGGGTATCGACAACCTGGCCCGGTCCCGCAAGCAGGACATCATCTTTGCCATCCTGAAGAAGCACGCCAAGAGCGGCGAAGACATCTTCGGCGATGGCGTGCTGGAGATCCTTCAGGACGGTTTCGGATTCCTGCGCAGCGCCGACAGCTCCTACCTGGCCGGCCCCGACGATATCTATGTGTCGCCGTCCCAGATCCGGCGCTTCAACCTGCGCAAGGGCGACACCATCTCCGGCAAGATCCGCCCGCCGAAAGAAGGCGAGCGCTACTTCGCGCTGTTGAAGGTCAGTCAGATCAACCTGGACCGGCCGGAGAACGCCAAGCACAAGATCCTGTTCGAGAACCTCACGCCGCTGTTTCCGCAGGACCGTCTGCGCATGGAGATCGGCAATGGTTCCACCGAGGATCTGACCGCGCGCATCATCGACCTGACCGCACCCATCGGCAAGGGCCAGCGTGGCCTGATCGTGTCGCCGCCCAAGGCGGGCAAGACGCTGATGCTGCAGAACATCGCCACCTCGATCACGCGTAACAACCCCGAGTGCCAGTTGATCGTGCTGCTGATCGACGAGCGCCCCGAGGAGGTCACCGAGATGTCGCGCACCGTGCGCGGCGAAGTGGTCGCCTCGACCTTCGACGAGCCGCCGGCGCGTCACGTCCAGGTGGCCGAGATGGTGATCGAGAAGGCCAAGCGTCTGGTCGAGCACAAGAAGGACGTGGTCATCCTGCTCGATTCCATCACCCGTCTGGCGCGCGCCTACAACACCGTGGTGCCGTCCTCCGGCAAGGTGCTGACCGGTGGTGTCGACGCCCACGCCCTGGAAAAGCCCAAGCGCTTCTTCGGTGCCGCGCGTAACATCGAGGAGGGCGGCAGCCTGACCATCATCGCCACGGCCCTGGTGGATACTGGCTCCAAGATGGACGAGGTGATCTTCGAGGAGTTCAAGGGCACCGGTAACATGGAAGCCCACCTGGATCGCCGTCTGGCCGAGCGTCGCGTCTATCCCGCGCTCAACATCCGCCGCAGCGGCACCCGTCGTGAGGACCTGATCGCCTCCGACGAGGAGATGCAGCGCATGTGGATCCTGCGCAAGCTGCTCAACCCGATGGACGATACCGCGGCCACCGAGTTCCTGATCGACCGACTCAAGGACACCAAGACCAACCTCGAATTCTTCGAGGCGATGAAGCGCCGCTAGCGTTGGCCAACGCCGCGCCTGGGCGGTCGCCAGACGCAAGGTCCAGGTGACCGAGGTCAAGACGAGGGGCAGCATGCTATGCTGCCCCTTTTGTGTTCAGGGGAGCGAGGCAATCGCATGAAATATGGTGACTTGCGTGACTTTATCGCGGGTCTCGAGGCCGCCGGCGAACTCAAGCGGGTGACCGCCGAGGTGGACCCCTATCTCGAGATCACCGAGATCTGCGATCGCACCCTGCGCGCCGGCGGCCCGGCATTGTTGTTCGAGAACGTCAAGGGCAGCGAAATGCCGCTGCTGGGCAACCTGTTCGGCACCCCCAAACGCGTCGCCATGGGCATGGGCCAGGAGTCTGTCGAGGCGCTGCGCGAGGTTGGTGAACTGCTGGCCTTTCTCAAGGAGCCGGAACCTCCCAAGGGCTTCCGCGATGCCTGGGAAAAGCTGCCGATCTTCAAGCAGATCATGAGCATGGGTCCCAAGACCGTGCGCTCGGCACCGGTCCAGCAGCGAGTCTTCGAGGGCGATGAGGTGGACCTGGATCGACTGCCGATCCAGCACTGCTGGCCCGGTGATGCCGCCCCCCTGGTGACCTGGCCGCTGGTGATCACCAAGGGCCCGCACAAGAGTCGTCAGAATCTCGGTATCTATCGCCAGCAGAAGCTCGGCAAGAACCGCCTGATCATGCGCTGGCTGTCCCATCGTGGTGGTGCGCTGGACTTCCAGGAATTCCAGCAGGCGCACCCCGGCGAGCCTTTCCCGGTGGCGGTGGCGCTGGGCGCCGACCCGGCGACCATTCTGGGGGCGGTGACCCCGGTGCCTGACTCGCTGTCCGAGTACGCCTTCGCCGGGCTGCTGCGTGGCTCGCGCACCGAACTGGTCAACTGCGGTCACGCCGACCTGCAGGTGCCGGCGTCTGCCGAGATCATCCTCGAGGGCTTCCTGTACCCCGATGATACCGCGCCGGAAGGTCCCTACGGCGACCATACCGGCTACTACAACGAGGTGGAGACCTTTCCGGTGTTCACCGTGACGCGTATGACCATGCGCAAGGACGCCATCTACCACTCCACCTACACCGGACGTCCACCGGACGAGCCTGCGATCCTAGGGCTCGCCTTGAACGAGGTGTTCGTGCCGATCCTGCGCCGTCAGTTCCCGGAGATCGTCGACTTCTATCTGCCCCCGGAGGGCTGCTCCTACCGCATGGCGGTCGTGACCATGAAAAAGCAGTACCCGGGCCACGCCAAGCGGGTAATGATGGGGGTATGGAGCTTCCTGCGTCAGTTCATGTACACCAAGTTTGTGGTGGTGCTGGATGATGACGTCGACGCTCGCCAGTGGGAGGACGTGATCTGGGCCATCACCACCCGCATGGACCCGGCCCGCGACACCGTGATGGTCGAGAACACCCCGATCGACTACCTCGATTTCGCCTCTCCGGTGGCCGGGCTCGGCTCCAAGATGGGCCTGGACGCCACCAGCAAGTGGCCGGGTGAAACGGACAGGGAGTGGGGCGTGGCGATTGCCATGGATGACAGCATCAAGTCCCGGGTCAGCGAGCGCTGGGACGAATTCGACATTCCTCTCCCCGACAGCAACAAGAGGTCGACATGACGGCAAGGACCCTGACCTGCCAGGTCATCGAGGTCGAGGACCTCACCCCTGACGTGTTTCGCGTGATTCTGGAAGGACGCGCCGAGGCCATGGCCCATGCCCCGGGCCAGTACCTGGAAATGTGCCTGGACGATGACTGCTGGGTGCCCTTTTCCATCGCCAGCCGCCATCGTGACGATGGGCGACTCGAACTGCATATCCAGCACTGGCCCGAACGCTCCAACTCGGCCCAGCTCAGGGCCATGCTGGTCGAGGCCCAGCACCTGACCGTGCGCCTGCCGGGGGGCGACTGCGTGCTGGATGGTGAAAGCGATCGTCCGCTGACGCTGATCGCCGCCGGTACCGGCTTCGCCCAGATGAAGGCGATCGTCGAGGCGGCGCTCCACTCCAACCCCGAGCGTCCCATCAGCCTGTGGTGGGCGGCCAAGGAACGCCGTGATCTGTACGCCGAGAGCCTGGCCCGGCAGTGGGTCGCCGAGTCCGATAAGGTCAGCTTCCACGCGGTCTGCGAGGAAGGCTTCGAGCAGGGCTTCGCCGAGGAGCGGGTGCACGCCCATCATGGCCGTATCGACGCCGCACTCGCCGCCGAGCTTGGCGATGTGTCGGGCCACGACGTCTATCTGTCGGGCTCGCCCGGCATGGTCTATGCCTGTGTCGACGTGCTCGCCTCGCTGGGGCTGGACCCGTCACGGGTGTTCTCGGACGTCTTCGCCTACGCGCCACGCGACCCTCTGGTGCCGGTGGTCGGTAGCCTGGTCGGGGAAAAACAGTCATGAGCGCGTCGCCGATCCTGATTACCGGTGGCGCCCAGCGTCTGGGGCGTCACTGCGCCGAGCGCCTGGTGCAGGACGGCCAGCCGGTGATCATCAGCTATCGCCGCGAGCGCCCGGAGCTCGAGGCCATGCGCGAGCGCGGCATCGTCACCCTCCAGGCGGACTTCTCCAGCGAAGACGGTATCCTCGACTTCCTCGAGCGGCTCAAGAGCGAGACCGGCGCGTTGCGCGCCATCGTCCACAACGCCAGCGACTGGGCGCCGGACAGCGATGGCGCGGATGCCGGGGCCGCCTTCGAGCGGCTGTTCCGTATCCATATGCTGGCGCCTTACCTGATCAACCTCCACGCCAAGGCCTTGCTCGACGCCTGCAGCGAACCCCAGCGGGACATCGTCCACATGACCGACTATGTGGTGCAGAAGGGCTCGCGCAAGCACGCCGCCTACGCCGCCACCAAGGCCGGGCTCGACAATCTGACGCTGTCCTTCGCCGCGCGTTATGCCCCAGAGATCCAGGTCAACGCCATTGCACCCGCGTTGATCATGCTCAATCAGGGCGATGACGAGGACTATGCCGCCAAGGCCAGGGCCAAGTCGGCGATGGACATGGTGCCGGGGCCCGGGGTCATCTACCAGAGCCTGCGCTACCTGCTCGACAACCGCTATGTGACCGGCACGACCCTGGCCGTGGACGGTGGACGCCACCTGCGCTGAATCGCCGGCGGACTCGCCTGACCCGAGGAATCCCCCTAGACTCTGGATGACCCTGACAACAACTTCACAGGAGGCGACCCATGGCCCATCACGACGACGACCCTCATGGCGAAAGCTCTCACGACGGCTTTCATGACGAAAGCGGATTCCTGACGATCTTTCTCGGCCTGGTGGTGATGGTCGGCATGACCTGTCTGCCGGCGACCATCGGCTGGGTGCAGCTGGCGACAGGCTAGCCAGGGGCGTCAGCAGACCATGGTCGACGGCTCGGCGTTTTTCCTGCCCGTGCACAGGGGTTGCCATTTGCTCCGGCGCGGGGCAGGATGAAACAAGATTCGAGGAGACACCGATGACCGATCACGCAAACCCGACCCGACCCCGACCCGATGGCAGCGATAGCGCCCTCGTCGGTGGCGTCTTGGGTTCGGATTGTGTGCATGCGGACGCGGTGTCCTTTTATTGGCCCAGCTTTTCCTGGTATTGGTTTGATACCGGGGCGCTGGTGCGCGAGGCCTGATCCAAGTATCTGGCACTCGCGAGGCGCTCCCCCCCCCAGGGCCGCCTCCCAGAACCCCCGGACGGCTGCCCGTCCGGGGGTTCCTTGTTTGTGTGGCCAGACGTTTTCACTCAGTAGCACTCACCTGCGAAAGGCAGGCAACCGGAGCAATGACATGACCGCATATCGACTCTTCGCCAGCACCATTTCCCATGGCTATGCCTATGGCGATAGCTGGCGATTTATCGACGCGCGGTCGGCCCAACTGGCCACCTCCGACCGTGAGCGCCTCGGTGGTCGACGCACCCAACGATGTACGACCACACGGAGCTGATACCATGACCGCCAGCCTTTCGCTTGCCACCGCCGACCTCAACGCTGCCGCGACGCAAGAGACCGCCCCCCAGATGACCCTGCCGACCCCGCAGGCGCTCAAGCGCCAGTGCCCACTCGGGACGACCCTGAGCGATCGCGTCGACGCTCAGCGTCAGCAGATCCGTGACATTCTCGAGGGTCGTGATGATCGCCTGCTGGCGGTGGTCGGGCCCTGTTCGATCCATGATCCCAGGTCGGCGCTTGAATACGCCCGGCGCCTGGCCTCCCTGGCCGACAGCATCCGTGATCGAGTGCTGGTGGTGATGCGGGTGTACGTCGAGAAGCCCCGCACCACCGTGGGCTGGAAGGGCCTGGCCTATGACCCGGACCTGGATGGCAAGGGCGACATGGCGCGTGGGCTCGAGCTGTCACGCCAGCTGATGCGCGAGATCGTCGAGCTGGGCCTGCCGGTGGCCACCGAGATCCTGCAGCCGATGATCGCTCCTTACCTTGAGGACCTGCTGGCCTGGGTCGCGATCGGCGCACGCACCACCGAATCCCAGCTGCATCGCGAGATGGCCAGTGGCATCGGCGCGGTGGTCGGCTTCAAGAACGCCACCAGCGGCGACGTCCAGGTGGCACTGGACGCCATGCGCTCGGCCGCCCACCCCCACCAGCACTTCGCGGTGGGCGAGCAGGGGCAGCCGGTCATGCGCGAGACCGCCGGCAACCCCTACACCCATGTGGTGCTGCGGGGCGGCCACGGTGAGCCCAACTACGGGGTCGACGCGGTCGCCGCCGCCAGGAAGGCGCTGATCGGCACCGGCCTGCCGCCGCGACTGATGGTGGACTGCAGTCACGCCAACGCACGCAAGGACCATCGCCGTCAGAGCGAAGTCCTGCTCGAGGTGCTGGCCCAGCGTCTGGCCGGTGACACCTCGCTGATCGGGGTGATGCTCGAAAGCCACCTGAACGAGGGTAAACAACCCCTGGAGCCCGGCAAGCTGCGCTACGGTGTCTCGGTCACCGACGCCTGCATCGGCTGGGAGACCACCGAACACCTGTTGAGCCTGGCTGCCGAGCGTCTTGCCCAGCAGGGTTGAGCCCGACGATGCGAACGAACCAGACCAGAGGCCCTTTCGGGCCTCTGGTCGTTTTTGTCCGGCGTAACTGGCTCGCGCCGCGGGTGGGGGACGTGACTCAGCGGCAGAAGGGCCATACCTGATAGAAGCTGTCGCAGCGGAATTCCGCCTCGCAGGCTGCCAGTTGGCTGCGGTAGCGGGAAGCGGTGCTTGCCACCTCCCGCGCCGCGCGTTGCACCGCCGGCTTGGCGCGATAGCTGCCGCGCTGATAGCCGCCCTGGCCTTCGTGGTAGGCCAGGTACAGGTGCTCGGGGTTGGACAGTGACACCCCCGTCATGCGCCGCGTGCGGGCGTTGTACCAGCCGATGAAGTCGGTGGCGTCGTCCATGTCGGTGCGACTGGCGAACAGCCCGCCGGCGGCGTCATCGTATTCGCCCCATACCGGATCCTGGGCCTGGGCATAGCCGTAGGCCGAGGACGGGCGCGTCCACGGAATGAAGCCCAGTAGTTTGGTACGTGGCGGCCTGACGTGGCTGCGAAACGACGACTCGCGCTTGATGAAGGCCATCTGGGTCCAGGGGGGCGTGCCCCACTTTTCATAGGAGGCCTGGGTGGCGTCGTACCAGTCAGGCTGCTGGCGAAAGATCTCGCACAGATTGTCCTGATGGCTCGGCGGCGCCGGGGCGAAGGCGGCGCAGCCGCTGAGAGTAACAAGCGCCGCGGCAAGCACCGTAGTGAGTAGAGCAGACCGCATCCCTGGCATGGCCCGTTTCACAACATTTTCCCGTTTTAGTGATATCGCCCCCAGTATGCCCTCCCGTGCAGTGTCGGGTCATCCTCACATGTCCCACCGGCTGCTTCGGGTCATCGGAGAGGGGGCGATGGGGCGAACGCCTTCGATGTCCGATGACGTCTGAGTTCGATCATCCAGCGCCACGCTCAAGGCCAGGACGGTCATTTCTTGCGGGAAGGCAAACGGGTTGCATCAAGGTGCCTGTTGTTCGCCTATGGTAGCGGTTGCCGCTGAAAACGCCTGTTGAAGCCAAACCACCACCTTGTCGAGGATGGCATTGTCGGACATTGTTTGGCTCCTGATCAGGTGGTAGTGCAGTCCCGGTAGAAACGGGCCGAATGGCACCTCCAGCACACCACGAGCGATCTCATCCTGCACCAGGGTCAAGCCCAGCAGGGCCACGCCCTGACCGGAGATAGCGGCCTGGATCGCGTGACTTTCTTCGGAGAAGGCGAGTCGAGGCCCCAGCACGGCAGGGGTAGACCCCAACGCCTGACACCACTGAGCCCAGCCGGGCAGGCCAAGGTTCGGACAGTACCAGTCGAAATCGATATGACGAACACCCCTGAGGTCGTCGACGCCAGCCAGCTGGAGTTGCGGGCTGGCGACCAGGGCAATGCGATCGGTCGCCAGGGTCACCACCTCATGGTCCGGATAGGGGCCCATACCGTAACGAATCGCCAGGCGGGTTCCATGCGTTAGATCAAGCACGCTCTCGCTGGCATGGATATTCAAGGCGATATCGGGATTCGTCGAATGAAAGTCGGTCAGTCGAGGAAGCAGCCACTGGCTGGCGAAGGCCGGAGTGCAGGAGAGGGTGACGCTGGCGGGTGTCGTTCGCTTGAGCAGACTTTCCAATGCCTCGGCGAAGGCGTCAAAGCCCTGGCGTAGCACGGGAGAAAGCTCCGTTGCCGCGTCGGTCGGGATCACCTGGCGGGTGCGACGCTCGAATAGCGCTACGCCGAGCCAGCTTTCCAGTTCACGTACCTGGTGGCTGATCGCGGCGGGCGTTACCGCCAGCTCTTCAGCCGCCCCCTTGAAACTACGGTGACGTGCTGCCGCCTCAAAAGCACGCAACTGCGATAGTGGTAGTCGGCGTCGTTGCATCACATCCCTATGGATAAAAAATTTTTGTGCATCTGCAAAGAATAGATCGTTTGTCGGCCCGAATCGATTGGAAGATTCTGTCGTTCGCGCTCCACCAAGCATGATCGGTACTAATCCCAAAGGAGAATCTTCATGGCCACACTGTTGCACCTTGATGCCAGCGCACGCTCCGGACTTTCCGGTAGTCAACCCCACGGATCGCATTCGAGACGCCTCAGCGCCCACTTCGTCACACAGTGGCAACGGGTACGTCCTGACGACAGGGTCGTCTATCGCGATGTCGGCCAGCAGCCGCCTCGTCCTGTCAGCGGTGATTGGATTCATGCCGCCTTCACCAAGCCGGAAGCGCGGGATAGTTGGATGCACGAGGTTCTCGCGGAGAGTGATTCCCTGGTCGACGAACTGCTCGAGGCGGATCTGATCATCGCTGGCGTCCCGATGTACAACTTCGGCGTTCCGGCCGGATTCAAGGCTTATATCGACAATATCGTGCGAGTCGGGCGGACTTTCGGCTTTGATCGCTCCCGCCCAGGCTTGCCCTACTGGCCGATGCTGAGCGCCATGGGCAAGCGCTTGGTGGTGCTTGGTGCACGGGGTGACTATGGCTACGAGCCTGGTGAGCGAATGGAGCACACCAACCACGTCGAACCACACTTGCGTACCGTTTTCGCCTATCTCGGCATAGAGGAGTTGCACAGCATCGCCGTGGAGTATGACGAGTTTGCCGACGAGCGGCTGCAGCAGTCTCTGATTCAGGCGGAGCAACGCGTTGAGGCGTTGGTCGACAGGCTGGCGGCCAGTCTGGACGTTCCTCGCGTTGTTTCCGCTCCAGTCTCGGGGTGAGCGCACCTCCGTGACCGCTTCTACGATCGTCCCCTGCTGGGTACCAGATGCTCGGCAACAGATGTGATTCCCTGTCCAGCAAACGTCTGTATTACAGAACTTGAAATAAGAATAGTCTCGCGGGATGAGAAATTTGCGCGTCTCGCCGTCAGAGGGCCGATGTGGTGAGAGGGAGTGTCTGATTTCCAACAATGTATTCTTCATGATAAGTCGGAAAAATCAGTGAGCGAGGTGGATGATGGGTGGTTATATAAGTAGAGATAGGGAGCCTGATCTGGCGGCTTCTTTCGGTGCGCTGGAAGAAAAACAGTTGTCAGTGAGCCAACCGCTTGCGCGCAATGGTGTTCTGCAGCCAGGAAAGGTCTATTTCATTCCCGCGAGGTGTGGCGCTGCCGTTGTACTGGAAAAAGGGCAGATGCTTACGCTGATTAACGTATGTGGATTGCAGGTCTGCGATATGTGGACTTTCAATACGAGTGATCCAGACGAATTTCTATCCATGGAACATACTCGAACCCATCTTGGGCGCTTGGTGCCGGTTGTCGGTGACAGTATGGTTTCCAATAGAAGAAACGAGATGCTGGAACTAGTGGAAGATACTTCGCCTGGGGTGCATGACACATTGATTGCCGCCTGCGATATCAATCGCTATAGACAGCTTGGCGTAAGCGAATACCATGACAACTGTGTTGATAATCTTCGAATGGCATTGCTTGCCATCGGCAAGGAGGTTTCGCATGTTCCATCACCATTCAATGTGTGGATGAATGTTCCACTTGATGGTGATGGCTCACTGACATTTGTGCCACCCGTGGCCAAAAGAGACGACAGGATCGTGTTCAAGGCAATGATGACCTGTTGCGTAGTCATGTCATGCTGTCCCCAGGATATTACGGCGGTCAACGGAGTTGGTAGCCAAACGGAAAGTATAGGAGTCATGCTCGGAGATTGAAGAAACACGGGATAGATGGCGATGCACTGCAACTCCGCCGCCGGCGCTAAAGGTTCTCATTCCGTCGAAGGTAAACTCCAGCCTTTGCGCTCCGGCGGCATCCGGCTCGTCATCGCTCACGATATGACTTCAGCATTCCCTCTCGTCGCTTCAAACGCCTCTACACGTTTTTTGGGCCAGTGGCAGCGAAGTTTAGCGATAGCGATCACGCTGCCTCTACGCGGGCTCGGGCTTCTTCTCCCTAGGCTGACCCTCACCTCCGATGTCCGAGGGCACCAGTGGCAGGTCCTCGGGCAGGTGGCGGGCACAGAAGTCCAGGCAGTCGAGGCCGTTGACGGCCTGGGGGGCCAGTGGACAATTCCATGGCGACTCGCGCAGCACTTCCGGAAGATGGTCGCTCAGGTCCTCCATGTCCTGACTCTTGGGCCAGCACAGCCAGCGCTCCCGTTCAGGGGTCTCGGGGTGGCGCCACTTCAGCATCCAGTCGTCGCCCCAGGGCAGTACGCCCAGGGTGTCGGGTTCGGGCGGCGGCAGACCCTGGAAGGCGCTGGCCCACCAGCGGGGCGAGAGGTGATGGCGTCCCAGGCGTCGGCTGCACTGGGCCAGCAGGGTACGCTGCACCACCATGACATCCAGGGCGCTGTCATCACGATAGAGCACATGGAGCGCGAGAGTGTGCGGTATTACGCAAAGCTCCCGCTCAACCAGTTCATCCAGTGACTCCCTGCTGTCGACCTCCTCGGCCAGGGCGCCGTCCAGCGTTACCAGGGTGACCGATTGTGGCGGTATGACGAGACAACAGGGAAGTGCCTGGTCGAGGCACGAAAGCGATTGGACATTGGCGGCGCTGCCCCGGTCGAGGCTCTGTTGATCGACACAGTGGACCCAGTACCAACGAGGCTCGGGATCTTCGTCGGCTGAAGGGGCGCGTTGGGGCATAAGAAGTATGCGCTGATGTCGGTGTCCCAGATTCCACATGGTTCTGGTCCTGTCGATAGCGATTGTTGGTGCACTGTGTCGACGAGCGAAGCCATTTTCTTTCACCAACTGTTACTCTTTTTACAATAGCGCTACTTCCTGTGCTCTGCGTCAACCTCGTCTATCGTCATACGAGTGTCATCTGGACTACCTAGTGTTGTCGGCGGACCGCCGTCGCCCCTGTGATCGACTTTCCCCTCCGATACCCGAGGCCGGCAACAGTGACTGGCACCGACAGCCCACGCCTTGACGGCGAACAGAGGGCTGCAAGAAGAGGACTGCGCAATGAGCAAGGAAATTGAAGATCATCGTCTGTTGAACCCCAGCCGTAATGAACCCTTCTCCTCGGTGCTCGACCGTCGTCTTTCCCGGCGAGCGGTGATGAAGGGGGGCATGGGCATGGCGGCCATGACCATGCTGGGAAGCTTTGGTCTCTCGGCCTTCGCCAACGAGCCGTCGTCAGGGATGGCCAAGACGCCGCTGGCGCTGGCCTTCGAGTCGATTGCCGGTTCGCGCAGCGACGCCGTGGTGGTGCCGCCGGGCTATACCGCCCAGGTGCTGGTGCCCTGGGGTACGCCGCTTGACGACAGCGCGCCCGAATGGAGCGAGGATCTGACGATGACGCCCCAGGCCCAGGCGGCCAGCGTCGGCATGCATCACGACGGCATGCATCCTTTCGCGCTGGATGAGAGCACGGCTTCCGAGCGCTTCCTGCTGGTGATGAACAACGAATACATCGACGAGAACGCGCTGTGGGCGCCCCAGGGCGGCCCCACCAACATGACCGAAGGCAAGCGCCCGGCGGATGAGGTGCGCACCGAGATCAACGCCCACGGGGTGACCGTGGTCGAGGTGAAGAAGGACGCCGATGGTCGCTGGAGCCACGTCAAGGGTTCCGCCCATAACCGTCGCTACACCAGTGCCACCCCGATGCACCTGTCAGGGCCGGTGGCGGGCAGCGACTACGTCAAGACCAGGTATTCCCCGGGCGGCACCCAGGCTCGCGGCACCAACAACAACTGTGCCCACGGTTACACGCCCTGGGGAACTTACCTCACCTGCGAGGAGAACTGGCCGGCCTACTTCGTCAAGAACGAGGGCCGTACCCTGGACGATGACCGTCTTGGCATCGCCAGTGGTCGCGGACGCTACGGCTGGGAGACCGCCGCGGGTGATGACAGCGAACGCGACGACGAATTTACCCGTCTGATCGGCGACCCCGTCGCCGACGACGCCAGTGGTGACTACCGCAACGAGCCGCGTCAGTTCGGCTATATCGTCGAGATCGACCCCTATACCGGCAGGCAGGCGATCAAGCGCACGGCGCTGGGCCGCTTCCGCCACGAGGGCTGCTGGCCGGGCAAGCTGGTAGCAGGCGAGCCGGTGGTGTTCTACTCCGGTCACGACTCGCGCAACGAGTACATCTACAAGTTTGTCTCGGAGGCGGCCTGGGACCCGGCGGATGCCATCGCTCCCGGCGCCGAGGCCGATCGCCTGGCGATCGGTGACAAGTACATGGACAGCGGCACCCTTTACGTCGCTCGCTTCAACGCCGATGGCAGCGGCGAGTGGCTGCCGCTGACGCCGGACGCTTCCACCCAGGATGGCCGTACCCTGGCCGAGGCGCTGGAACTCGACGCCGATGACCTGGCCGGGGTGATCATCCACACCTGTGATGCCGCCGACCTGATGGGTGCCACACCGATGGATCGCCCTGAGTGGGGCGCGGTGGACCCGTCCACCGGCGAGGTCTACATGACCCTGACCAACAACTCGAAGCGTACCGAAGACGGCACCGAGGCGACCCTGACCGGCGACGGCGACAACATCACCGCGCTGGGCAACGGCTACGCCACGGCACCGGTCAATGCGGCCAACCCGCGGGCGAACAACGAGGCCGGTCAGATCATCCGCTGGCGCGAGGGCAGCGATGCCACCGCCTTCGACTGGGAGGTATTCGTGTTCGGTGCCGCGGCCAGTGACCAGAACAACCTGTCCGGGCTGACCGCCGACAACGAATTCGCCAGTCCCGATGGGCTCTACTTCGATGAGCGCGGCGACGGCCAGGGCATCCTGTGGATCCAGACCGACAACGGCTACGAGGGCGTCACCGAGAGCACCAATGACCAGGTGCTGGCGGTCGTGCCGGCGGAGCTCGAGCGTGCCGATGGTGCCGCCGCGGTGATCTCCGGGGCCAACCAGGACAAGCTCAAGCGTTTCTGCGTAGGCCCCAACGGCTGCGAGGTCACTGGCATCTTCCCCACGCCGGACAAGACCGCGCTGTTTATCAATATCCAGCATCCGGGCAACTGGCCGGCCAGTGACGACGCGACCCAGGCGTCTGATGCCAGCGTGCGACCGCGCGCCGCCACGGTGGTGATCCAGCGCGAAGACGGCGGCCAGATCGGCGTCTAGGACGTGTCCGAAAGGTGCCGGCTTGCGTCGGCCTTTCGGGCAACCTCCAGGGGCGTTCTCTACGTCTGACGTCTTGCGCCGCCCCAGCACCCCGGCTCCCTTTTCAGGGAGCCGGGGTGTTTTTTCTAGGGTCTGGGTGTCCAGGGCTGGATGATCGGCAGCCTGAAGCGGGAGGCGGTTGGTCCGGGAACCGCTTGGGGCGGCCAAGGCGCAGGTCGCGCGGCGTCCGGCAGCCGTCAGGACACATGACGACAACATGAAAAGCCCCTCGCCAGCGTCGCTGGCGAGGGGCCTGGGTGGTGTTATCGACGCGCCGATGGCGCGTCAATGCGGGGCGTTATTCAAGCGCGAGCGGCGTAGGCGTACAGCAGCGTTTCCTGGGCGGAGATCGGTGCGGCCTCGCCCGGATCCTGCTTGATGTAGGTGCCGTCGGCCTGCAGCAGCCAGCTCTGGCAGTTGTCGACCAGGTAGGTCTCGAGGTCCTTGCGCACCCGGGCGGCGAGCTTCTTGTCGAGCAGCGGGAAGCAGGTCTCGACCCGATGGAACATGTTGCGCGCCATGAAGTCCGCGCTGGAGCCCCATATCTCGGGCTTGCCGTCGTTGTGGAAGTGGAACACCCGGGTGTGTTCGAGGAAGCGACCGATCACCGAGCGCACCCGGATATTCTCGGAGATACCGGGCAGGCCGGGGCGCAGGCAGCACATGCCGCGGATGATCAGGTCGCACTCGACGCCGGCCTGGGAGGCGCGGTAGAGCGCCTGGATCAGCTTGGGTTCGGTCAGCGAGTTGCACTTGACGATGATATGGGCGCGCTTGCCCTTGCGCGCGTAGCTTGCCTCCCGCTCGATCATTTCCACGACCCGTTCGTGCAGGGTGAAGGGGGCGTGCAGCAGCTTCTCGATCTGGCGGGTGCGGCCCATGCCGGACAGTTGCTGGAACACCTTGTGCACGTCGGCGCACAGCACAGGGTCCGCGGTGAGCAGGCTGTAGTCGGTGTAGAGCTTGGCCGTCTTGGAGTGATAGTTGCCGGTGCCGAGATGAGCGTAGTGGCGCAGCGCGCCCTTCTCGCGACGCACGATGTGCATCATCTTGGCGTGGGTCTTGTAGGCCATCACCCCGTAGATGACGATGGCGCCGGCCTCCTGCAGGCGCGAGGCCAGCGCCAGGTTGTCGGCTTCGTCGAAGCGGGCGCGCAGTTCGATGACCACGGTCACTTCCTTGCCTTGGCCGGCGGCTTCGACCAGGGCGTTGACGATGGGTGAGTCGGCACCGGTGCGATACAGCGTCTGCTTGATCGCCAGCACGTCGGGGTCGCGGGCGGCCTCGCGCAGCAGGTCCTCCACCGGGGTGAACGACTGGAAGGGGTGGTGCAGCAGGATGTCGCCTTCCTGCATCGACTGCATGATGGAGTTGGGTTGCTTGACCTGCTTGGGCACGCCGGGGGTAAAGGAGCGGTACATCAGATCGGGTCGGTCGGCGTCACCCAGTACCGACATCATGCGGGTCAGGTTGACCGGGCCATTGACCCGATAGAGGTCACTGGGTTCGAGCTGGAACTGCTTGATCAGGAAGTCGGAAAGCTCCTCGGGGCAGTTGTCGGCCACCTCCAGGCGCACGCCGCTGCCGTAACGCCGGGCCAGCAACTCGCCGCGCAGGGCCGAGGCCAGGTCCGAGACTTCTTCGGGATCCACCGTCATGTCGGCGTTGCGGGTCAGACGGAACTGGTAGCAGCCCTTGACCTTCATCCCCGGGAACACCTCGTCGGCGTGGGCGTGGATCATCGACGACAGGAACAGATACTCGGTGAAGCCTTCCTCGCACAGCTCTTCCGGCAGCGCGATGACCCGGGGCAGCGAACGTGGCGCCGGCAGGATGGCGAGGCCGCCCTCGCGGCCGAAGGCGTCCTTGCCCTCGAGCTCGACGATGAAGTTGAGGCTCTTGTTGACCAGCCGCGGGAAGGGGTGCGAGGGGTCCAGCCCGATGGGACTGACCACCGGGATGATCTCGGTGGAGAAGTAATCATGGACCCACTTGCGCTGCTGCTTGGTCCAGTCCCCACGCCGACGGAAGCGGATGTTGTGAGCTTCCATGGCAGGGATCAGCTGCTCGTTGAGGATGCGGTACTGACGCTCCACGTGTTCGTGGGCGATCTTCGAGATCTCGTCGAGCACCGAACGTGGGCTGCGGCCGTCGGCACCGGTGGCGTCGTCGCCCACGGCCAGCTGGCTCTTCAGTCCGGCCACCCGGATCTCGAAGAACTCGTCCATGTTGGAGGAAAAGATCAACAGGAACATCAGGCGGTTGAGCAGCGGGTGCGCCTGGTCCAGCGCCTGTTCCAGCACCCGGATGTTGAACTGCAGATGCGACAGCTCACGATTGAAGTAGAGGCTCGGGTCAGTGAGGTCGGCCTCCGGGTCCGGCATTGCCTTGGGCTTGATGCCGGTGCGCGTCTGGTTAAGGCGCGGCACCGGGGTATCGGCCTGGGGCGCGTCGCTCATCGAGACGTCGGACTTGCCCAGGGTCGCATGTTCAATCGTGGCGTTGTCGCTCTGCGCGTCTTCCATGGTGGTTCCTCATCGGGGCTCGGGAAGGGCGCCGCTCCCTCCCCTGATCAGCGGGCCAATAGCCTGGCCGCGCGTTTGGCAAAGTAGGTCAGCACGCCGTCGGCGCCGGCACGCTTGAAGCACATCAGCGACTCGAGGATGACAGTGTCAGCGTCCAGCCAGCCGTTGTCGAAGGCGGCCATGTGCATGGCGTATTCACCGCTCACCTGGTAGGCGTAGGTGGGCACCCGCAGCTCGTCCTTGACCCGGCGGACCACGTCCAGGTACGGCATGCCGGGCTTGACCATCACCATGTCGGCACCTTCGGTGATGTCCATGGCGACCTCGTGGAGGGCCTCGTCGCTGTTGGCCGGGTCCATCTGGTAGGTCGACTTGTCGGCCTTGCCCAGGTTGGCCGCCGAGCCCACCGCATCGCGGAAGGGGCCGTAGTAGCGCGAGGCGTACTTGGCGCTGTAGGCCATGATACGGGTGTTGGGCAGGCCTTCACGCTCGAGCAGTTCACGGATGGCACCGATACGCCCGTCCATCATGTCGGAAGGGGCGACCACGTCGGCCCCGGCCTCGGCATGGGACAGCGCCTGCTTGATCAGGGTCTCGACGGTGCGGTCATTGGCCACATAGCCGTCTTCATCGAGGATGCCGTCCTGACCGTGGCTGGTGTAGGGGTCCAGGGCGACATCGGTGATCACGCCGAGCTCGGGCAGGGCGGCCTTGAGCTCGCGCACGCTGCGCTGGACCAGGCCGCTGGCGCTGTAGGCTTCTTCCGCCAGCTCGCTCTTCTTGTCGGCGTCGACCACCGGAAACAGCGCAATGGCGGGAATGCCCAGCTCGACGGCCTCGCGGGCCTCTTCGATCAACAGGTCCAGCGACAGGCGCTCGACCCCGGGCATGGAGGGTACAGCCTCGCGGCGGCCTTCGCCCTCGAGCACGAAGACTGGCCAGATCAGATCGTCGGCACTCAGCTGGTTCTCGCGCATCAGGCGGCGGGAGAAGTCGTCCTTGCGCATGCGGCGAGGACGGCTGGCGGGGTAAAGACGAGGGGTAATGGCACTCAAGACGGCACTCCACGGAAGCAAGGATTCGGCGCCACGCGCTAGTCTGGTGGCACTTCATGACAAAAGCATGACATTGATTGAGTATATTCCTCCTCTCCCGTTCGCCGAAAGTCGCGTCTTGTCGCACCCGTGGCGACTCTCTAGAGTAGTGGCAGTCTTGGCCGCGTCCGGCCCCGTTCGCGACGCGCTATAAAGGAGAATGACATGAGTAAACAGGTAGCGATCGTCTTGTCGGGCTGCGGCGTACAGGATGGTTCCGAGATCTACGAGACCACCCTGACCCTGCTGCGCCTGGACCAGCTGGGCATCGCCTATCGCTGTTTTGCCCCGGATATCGCTCACCAGGAGGTGATCGACCACCACAGCGGGGAGGCCGTCGAGGCGTCGCGCAATGTGCTGGTCGAGTCCGCCCGCCTGGCGCGGGGCGAGATTTCGCCGCTGGACGAACTGTCGGCATCGGACTTCGATGCCCTGATCCTGCCCGGTGGCTTCGGGGCGGCCAAGAATCTTTCGAACTACGCCACGGCCAAGTCCGAGATGGAGGTCCACGAGGACCTGGCTGAGCTGTTGATCGAGTTTCACGATGCGCGCAAGCCGATCGGTCTGATGTGCATCGCGCCGGTGCTGGTGCCCAAGGTGCTGGGGCCAGGCATCGCCGTCACCATCGGTACCGACCCCGAGGTGTGTGGCTGCATCAGCGCTATGGGCGGCCTGCATCGCAGCTGTGCGGTGGACGATATCGTGGTGGACTTCGAGCATCGCCTGGTGACCACCCCCGCCTATATGCTGGCTACCCGCATCAGCGAGGCGGCGCTGGGCATCAACAAGCTGGTGGATCGTATCGACGAGATGATGGACGTCAACACCTGAGACGGCAGACGATGGCGGATCATTGTCGCCAAGCGCCTTGAACACCACCGGTGCGAGAGCGGTAAAAAAGCAAAGCCCGAGGCCAATGCCTCGGGCTTTGTGCATTCTGCTGACGGGGGCTCTGCCGGTGTGGCGATCACGCCTCGTCCGGCGCTCCCTCGTCATCGCTGCTCCGCCTCTTGACCAGCCGGCCGAACAGCAGCCCGACCTCGTAGAGCAGGTACATGGGTACCGCCAGCAGGCTCTGGCTGACCACGTCCGGCGGGGTCATCAGCATGCCGATGACGAAACAGCCGAGGATGACGTAGGGGCGCTTGGCGCTCAGGCTCTTGACGCTGGCGGCGCCGGTGAGGATGAGCAGGAAGGTGGCAATCGGGATCTCGAAGGCGATACCGAAGGCGAAGAACAGCTTCAGCACGAAGTTGAGATACTGGTTGATATCGGTCATCACCTGCACGTTCTCCGGCCCGGTCTGGGTGAAGAAGGCGAACAGCAGGGGAAAGACCACGTAGTAGGCGAAGGCCGCGCCGAGATAGAACAGCAGCACGCTCGAGGCCAGAAGCGGCAGCGCCAGGGCCTTTTCCTTGTCGTACAGCCCTGGTGCCACGAAGGCCCAGGCCTGGTGCAGGACGAAGGGAATGGCCACGAACACCGCCACTACCAGGGTCAGCTTGAACGGCGCCAGGAAGGGCGACGCCACCTCGGTGGCGATCATCTGGGAGCCTTCCGGCAGCAGCTCCATCAGGGGGTCTGCGACAAACTGGTAGATGTCGTTGGAAAAGGCGTAGAGCGCCAGGAAGATCACCAGGATGGCAATCACGGCGCGCATCAGCCGCGAGCGCAGCTCCACCAGGTGTTCGATCAGTGGGGCGTGGCCCTGGCTTGACGGCGGAGTGTCACCGGTATCGCTCATCGGGTGGCGGAGTCCTTGTGCTCGGAAGAGGCGGTGTCATCGCTGGGCGCTGATGCGGGGGAGAGCGTGGAAGCCGAAGCGCTGGACGACGAGGCGCGTGCGGCACTGTCGACGGCGTCGTCCAGCCGCTGGCCGGCCGAGGCAGACTGGGCGCCGGTGGAATCCGCCTGCCCGCCGTTGCCCGTGTTCGGGGTGTCGGCGATGGATTCCACGCTGCGCTTGGCTTGTTCGGCGCTGCGCTTGGCCTGGTTGACGCTGTCGTCCAGCTTGCGTTCCTGCTCCTTGAGCTTCTGGCGCAGTTCCTCGGCCTCGAGCTGGGCGCTGATCTCGCGCTGCATGCCGGCCACCGAACGCTTGATGCGTCCGATCCACAGGCCGGCGGTACGCGCGGCCTTGGGCAGGCGCTCGGGACCCAGCACCAGCAGTCCCACCACCCCGATGATCAGCAGTTCCAGAAAGCCGATATCGAACATGTGGCGTTACTTGCGCTCGTCGGAGGATTCGGGCTTGCGCTCCGCCTCGACGTCGTAGGTGTTGTTGGGCGTATCGGTCTCGTCATGACGGACCTGGGCCTGGGGCTTGGCCTCCTCCGACTTGTCCTCATCTTCGTTGACGGCCTTCTTGAAGCCCTTGACCGCGCCACCCAGGTCGCTGCCAACGTTGCGCAGCTTCTTGGTGCCGAAGATCAGGATGATGATGCCGAGTACGATCAGCAGTTGCCAGATACTGATACCACCTAACATAAGAACTTCCTCAATATGCGGCGCCAGGCGCCGTGAATCGTTGGTTCCCGCCGAGGCTCAGGAGCGGCGCGAGGCCTTCTCCTCGTGCCCCGATACGCCGAAGCGTCGGGCGAGTTCATCCAGCACCTGCCGATGGTCGAGTCCCAGGTGCGAGAGCATCACCAGACTATGAAACCACAGGTCTGCCGTTTCGGCGATCAACGCCTCGCGACTGGCTGGATCCGCGTCAACATCCTTGGCGGCAAGCACGGTCTCCACCGCCTCTTCGCCCACCTTCTCGAGTATCTTGTTCAGCCCCTTGTGATGCAAGGAGGCAACGTAGGAAGTGTCAGGATCGGCGTGCCGACGTTCGCTGAGGGCGGCGTCGAGCTGGTTCAGAATATCGCTCATCGGTGAAGATTCCATTAAAAGATCAGTTCCAGATCACCAGCAGTGTGCCGATGCCCGCAGCGACCAGAACCGGCCAGGGCTGATCGGTCAACCAGCCGGACAGCGGTTGCCAGGCCAGCGCCACCGCGGCCAGGGCGAGCCCCAGTCGGGTCCGGCGTATGCGCCTGGCCTGGCGGGTCAGCTGGCCGAGAATGTGGGTCATGACCTCGCCCTGCTGGGTGATCTGGCGCGATCGCTTCTCGGTTTGGGACAGCGCCTGGTGGGCCAGCACCGGCAATTCCGGTAGCTGTCGGGTCAGCTCCGGCGCCTGCCGCTTGAACGACTCCCACAGGCCCTGGGCGCCGGCGCGCTCCTTCATCCAGCGCTCCAGGTAGGGCTTGGCGGTGGCCCACAGGTCCAGGTCCGGGTAGAGCTGACGGCCCAGCCCCTCGATATTGAGCAGGGTCTTCTGCAGCAACACCAGCTGGGGCTGGACCTCCATATTGAAACGCCTCGCGGTCTGGAACAGGCCCAGCAGCACCTGGCCGAACGAGATGTCCTTGAGCGGTTTCTCGAGGATCGGCTCGCACACCGTGCGTACCGCCGCCGCGAACTCGTTGGCGCGGGTATCTTCGGCCACCCAGCCGGACTCGATGTGCAGCGCCGCGACCTCGTAGTAGTCCTGGTGGAAGAAGGCCAGCAGGTTGCGCGCCAGGTAGTCCTGGTCTTCCCGGGTAAGGCTGCCGACGATGCCGCAGTCGATGGCGATGTACTGGGGGTCGGACGGCGCCTGGCGGGAGACGAAGATGTTGCCCGGGTGCATGTCGGCGTGGAAGAAGTTGTCGCGGAACACCTGGGTGAAGAAGATCTCCACGCCGCGCTCGGCCAGGCGCTTCAGGTCGGTGCCCTGGGCCTTGAGTGCCTCGATGTCGGCCACCGGCACGCCGTGGATGCGTTCCTGGACCATCACCTTGTGGCGGGTCAGCGGCCAGTGGATCGACGGCACATACAACAGTGGCGACTTGTCGAAGTTGCGCTTGAGCTGGGAGGTGTTGGCCGCTTCCTTGGTCAGGTCGAGCTCGTCGAACAGGGTGGTCTCGTAGTCGCGGACCACTTCCACCGGGTGCAGCCGGCGCGCTTCCGGCACCTTGTTCAGCGCTCGCGCCACCAGGTACATCAGCGCCATGTCCTGGCGCATGACCCGCTCGATGCCTGGGCGAATCACCTTGACCACCACGTCCTGGCCGTCGGGCAGCCTGGCGGTGTGGACCTGGGCGATCGAGGCCGAGGCCAGCGGCTCACGGGAAAATTCGGCGAACAGTACCTCGAGCGGCTCGCCCAAGGACTCCTCGATCAGTGCCTCGGCCTGCTCGCCGGGGAAGGGCGGTACCTGATCCTGCAGCCGCTTGAGTTCATTGGCGATATCGTCGGGGAACAGGTCGCGACGGGTCGACAGCATCTGGCCGAACTTGACGAAGATCGGCCCCAGTGACTCCAGCGCCAGACGCAGGCGTTCGCCGCGGGAGCGCTCGCCGACGGGAATCAGCTTGAGCGGCGACCAGGTGAATATCAGGCGCAGCCACCAGGGCAGCTTTTCCAGCGGCAGCAGGGTGTCGAGACGGTAGCGGGTGACGACCCAGATGATGCGCAGCGGGCGGAGGATCATGAGACGTCGTTCTCCCGGGCCAGGCGACGGGTCAGGCGCTTGAGACGTGCCTCGGTACGGTCGGTGGCCAGCTCCAGTTCGGTCAGCGCCTCGCGCATGGCCTCGAGCTGATGGCGGCCGGGCAGCCAGCGGGCTTCCTCGAAGACGTACTCGGAGACGTCGGCGCACAGCTCACGGTGGGTGCGCAGGCCCCAGCGGGACAGGCCGCGCAGGCCTTCGGCGAGCTGGTGAGCCGGCAGGTCGCCGAGATAGCGGGCAAGCTCAGCCTCCCAGTCCAGGTCGAGATCCAGCAGCAGGTCGCGGGTCGCCTCGAGCAGGTGGATCTTGCCGCGCACCGCCAGACGGCCCTCGAACATCAGCCGTTCCATGTCGGCGCCGCCGGCCAGCCGGCCCAGGGTGTCGCTGTCCAGCTCGACGATGGCGTCCCAGGCGCCTTCATCGACCTCGTCCACCAGCAGCAGGTCAACCCCCTGGGGGTGATAGCACAGCGCCAGCTGGACACGCGGGGACTCCAGGCACATCAGCACCCGCTGGCCCGCCAGCGAGCGCAGCCGAGAAGGCGAGGCAGGGTCGCGTGCGAGCAGGGCGTTGACGGTCTTCTCGATGCCGGCCAGCAGCAGGGTCGGGGTCAAGGCCATCATGTCCTCAAAGCTTGATGCCGCGATGCAGCGCGACGATGCCGCCGGTGAGATTGGTGTATTCGACGCGCTCGAGTCCGGCGGTTTCCATCATGCCCTTGAGCGTTTCCTGATCCGGGTGCATGCGGATCGACTCGGCCAGATAGCGATAGCTGTCGGCGTCGCCGGCCACCATTTCGCCCATCTTCGGCAGCAGACGGAAGGAGTACTCGTCGTAGGCGCGGGTCAACAGCGGATTGTCGGGCTTGGAGAATTCCAGCACCAGCAGGCGGCCGCCGGGCTTGAGGATGCGCGCCATGGAGGCCAGGGCGGCGTCCTTGTCGGTGACGTTGCGCAGACCGAAGGCGATGGTGATGCAGTCGAAGGTATTGTCGGGAAATGGCAGGCATTCGGCATTGGCCTGGACGTACTCGACGTTGCCACCGACACCACGGTCGATCAGCTTGTCGCGTCCCACCCCAAGCATGGAGGCGTTGATGTCGGCCAGCACCACCTTGCCGCGCGGTCCCACCATGCGCGAGAACTTCAGCGCCAGGTCGCCGGTACCGCCGGCGATGTCGAGTACGCTATGACCAGGCCGGACGCCGGAACGTTCGATGGTCAGGCGCTTCCACAGCCGATGGATACCGAAGGACATCAGGTCGTTCATCACGTCGTAGCGAGCCGCCACGCTGTGGAAGACATCGGCGACACGTGAGGCCTTTTCCTCGACCGGCACGTCCTGAAAACCGAAGTGGGTGGTGCGCTTATCCATGGGACTCCCGAGTCGTGAGCGATTGCGAGAAGAGCCGATGGGGGCTCTTTGGCAGCGGCCATTGTAGCCTTGCCGAGGTGGCTTGTCTTTGACCGTCACCCGGCTTGTCGCCACACCGGTGTCGATCGCTACAGCTGACGGATCTCGATACCCAGCGGCTCGCGACTGGCGCCGGCCTCGTCCAGACGCTTGAGATAGTCGGTCCAGTTGGCCTCGCGCTCGCGGATCAGCCAGTCCAGATAGTCCCAGCTGTAAAGGCCGCTGTCGTGGCCATCGTCGAAGTGCAGCTTGAGGGCGTAGCGGCCCGCCTGGGTGATGTCGGCAAGGCCCACGTCCTTCTTGCCCACCTGAAGGGTGGCGGTGTCGCCGCCGTGGCCACGGACCTCGGCGGAGGGAGAAAACACCCGCAGGTACTCCACCGACAGGCGGTGGCGGGAGCCGTCGGCGTAGCCGATCTCGAGCTCGCGGGCCTTTCTGTGGTAGTGCACCAGGGTCGGAGTGGGGGCGCTCATGGCGATCCTCTCTGTTTCAGCACGGTGGGCGTGCCCTGACTTCAGCATTTGCGGCATCGAAAGCACGACCGGGCCGCGGCGCAGTGCGCGGCGGCCCGGTCATCGAGGGTGCTTGGCCGGTGGTTACAGGATATACCGGCTCAGATCCTCGTCCATGGCCAGTTCGCCGAGCTGAGAATCGACGTAGGCACGGTCGATGATCAGCGGGTTGCCGAGATCCGAGCCCTTGAACGAGGCCTCCTCGAGCAGCCGCTCCATTACCGTGTGCAGGCGACGGGCGCCGATGTTCTCGGTGCCTTCATTGACGTTGAAGGCGATCTCGGCGATGCGCTCGATGCCGTCATCGGTGAAGCGCACTTCGAGGCCGTCGGTGGCCAGCAGCGCCTCGTACTGACGGGTCAGGGCGGCGGACGGCTCGGTCAGGATGCGCTTGAAGTCGTCCGGCGTCAGCGCCGACAGCTCGACACGGATCGGCAGACGGCCCTGCAGCTCGGGGATCAGATCCGAGGGACGCGACAGGTGGAAGGCGCCGGAGGCGATGAACAGGATGTGGTCGGTCTTCACCATGCCGTACTTGGTCGACACCGTGGAGCCTTCGATCAGCGGCAGCAGGTCGCGCTGGACGCCCTCGCGGGAGACCTCACCGCCGCTGGACTGACCGCTGCCCTTGGCGACCTTGTCGATCTCGTCGAGGAAGACGATGCCGTTCTGCTCCACCGCCTCCACCGCGCGGGACTTGATGTCGTCCTCGTTGACCAGCTTGCCGGCCTCTTCGTCGCGCAGGATGGTGAAGGCCTCCTTGACCGTGACCTTGCGGGTCTCGGTCTTGCCCTTGCCCATGCCGGAGAACAGGTTCTGTAGCTGGCTGGTCATCTCTTCCATGCCCGGCGGTGTCTGGAACTCGAGGTTGGGTGCCTGGGGCGACACCTGGATCTCGATCTCCTTGTCGTCGAGCTGGCCTTCACGCAGCTTCTTCCTGAACATCTGGCGCGTCGAGGAGTCCTCGCGCGGCTCGTTTTCCTGGCCACGGGGCGGCGGCAGCAGGGCGTCGAGGATGCGATCCTCGGCGGCGTCCTCGGCGCGGTGGCCGACCTCTTCCTTGGCCTGCTCGCGTACCAGCTTGATCGCTGCCTCGGTCAGGTCACGGATGATCGACTCGACGTCACGGCCGACGTAGCCCACCTCGGTGAACTTGGTCGCCTCGACCTTGATGAAGGGAGCCTTGGCCAGCTTGGCCAGGCGCCGGGCGATTTCGGTCTTGCCGACGCCGGTGGGGCCGATCATCAGAATGTTCTTGGGGGTGACCTCCTGGCGCAGCTCGCCGTCGAGCTGCATGCGGCGCCAGCGGTTACGCAGGGCGATGGCCACGGAGCGCTTGGCATCCTGCTGACCGACGATGTACTGATCCAACGCGTGGACGATTTCGCGGGGCGTCATCTGGGTCATGATCAAAGCTCTTCCAGGGTCACGTGATGGTTGGTGAACACGCAGATGTCACCGGCGATCTCCAGCGACTTCTCGGTGATCTCGCGGGGCGACAGTTCCGTGTTCTCGAGCAGCGCGCGGGCGGCGGACAGGGCGTAGTTGCCGCCGGAGCCGATGGCGATGATGCCACGCTCGGGTTCCACCACGTCACCGTTGCCGGTGATGATCAGCGAGGCCTTCTTGTCGGCCACCGCCAGCAGCGCCTCGAGGCGGCGCAGGGCGCGATCGGTGCGCCAGTCCTTGGCCAGCTCCACCGCGGCCTTGACCAGGTTGCCCTGGTACTTCTCCAGCTGGGCCTCGAAGCGTTCGAACAGGGTGAAGGCGTCGGCGGTGCCGCCGGCAAAACCGGCCAGCACCTGGCCGTGATAGAGGCGACGCACCTTGCTGGCGTTGCCCTTCATCACCGTGTTGCCCAGTGACACCTGGCCATCGCCGGCCAATGCCACCTGGTCGCCGCGGCGAACGGAAACGATCGTGGTCATGGAGAATTCTCCTTGGGGAAGCCGAGGCCTCCGGTGACTGTCGAGGGGCAGAGCCCTCTGCATAAGCGATAGGCTGGTAGGTGCGGGCGGGTCGCAAGGATTTCAAGCGCGGGCGACTCGGGAATACGGCTCGCTTCGACGAGAAGACTGAGCAGCAGAAGGAAGAGAGATACCGCCACGATGGGTGCTTGAGCGGTGGCCAGCACCCACCAGGCCCAGACGTGACGTTCTGGGCCTGGTGGGCGTAGCTTCAGAAGGAGGAGGTGTGCCGACGTCAGTTCTGCAGCTGGATCAGCAGCGGCTCGATGCCTTGAGTGCTCATTAGATCCTGGGCCCGCGACAGTTCATTGCGATCGCTGTAGGGGCCGACCTGCACGCGATGCCAGGTGGCGCCGCCGGTGGCTTCGACCTCGCTGATCTTGGCCAGCAGGCCGAAGTCCTTGAGTCGCCCGGCGAGCTGTCGGGCATCGTTGACCTCGCGGAAGGAGGCCGCCTGCAGCATGTAGCGACGCTCGGCGCTGCGCGGTGTCTCGGATGGCGTGGACGACGCTTCCTCTTCGCGGGAGTTGGCGGCGATCACCGCGGCGATGGGGTCGTCCGCGGAGATCTCGTCCTCGCTCGGCTGGGCCGCCTCGGGGCGCTTGGCGGTGGACGCCGGCATCTCCTCATCGGAGGCGATGACTTCGGACTCCGGCAGCAGGGTATAGAACTCGAACGTCGGCATCGGCGGCTCGCTTTCGCTGGCCTGTCCGCCTTGTGCACTGCCACTCGCATTGCTGCCCTGCTGCTCGCCGCTGGAGGGCTTGGGCAGTACCGCCGCCACCGGTGAACGGGGATCCTGCCAGGGGGCGGTACCGTTCTGGTGGTGGGCCAGCAGGAAGCCTGCGACCACGCCGACGGCGGCCCACAGCCAGCCGGGGATACCTCCGCGGGCCTGCTTGGGTGCTTGCCTGCGCTTCTGGCTGGTGGTTGCTCCGCGCTTGCGCGGGGGCGCCTTGCGAGTGGCCATGGCTTACATCTCCTCCGGTGCACCGACGCCCATCAGGTCGAGTCCATTACGCAGCACCTGACGCGCGGCCAGGCCCAGCGCCAGGCGCGCATTGCGCAGGGCGTCGTCGTCGACCATGACTTTGCAGGCGTTGTAGCAGCTATGGAAGTCGGCTGCCAGATCCTGCAAATATTGGGCGATCTGCTGCGGCTCGCGGGCCTTGGCGGCGTGCTCGACCACCTCGGGATAGCGCGCCAGGCGATTGAGCAGGGCCTTTTCCTGGTCTGCCTCGAGCAGGCCCAGGTTGGCCATGGCGGTGGCGTGGTCGAAGGCCAGGCCTTCGCTCTCGGCCTTGCGCAGCACGCTGCACACCCGGGCGTGGGCGTACTGGACGTAGTACACCGGGTTGTCATTGGACTGCGAGCGCGCCAGATCGATGTCGAAGGTCAGCTGGGAGTCGGCGCGACGGGCGGCGAGGAAGAAACGGGTGGCGTCGCGGCCGACCTCGTCGATCAGGTCGCGCAGGGTGACGTAGCTGCCGGCCCGCTTGGACAGCTTGACCTCGACCCCGGAACGGGTGACCAGCACCATCTGGTGCAGCACATAGTCCGGCCAGCCCTGGGGGATACCGACATCCAGCGCCTGGAGACCGGCGCGTACCCGGGTCACGGTGGAGTGGTGGTCGGCACCCTGCTCGTTGATCACGCTGGTGAAGCCGCGCTGCCACTTGTCCAGGTGGTAGGCCACGTCGGGCAGGAAGTAGGTGTAGCCGCCTTCGCTCTTGCGCATCACCCGATCCTTGTCGTCGCCGAAGTCGGTGGTGCGCAGCCACAGGGCGCCGTCCTGCTCGTAGGTGTGGCCGTTGTCGGTCAGGCGACGGGCGGTCTCCTCGACCTTGCCCTGCTGGTACAGCGAGGACTCGAGGAAGTAGACATCGAAGCCGACGCCGAAGGCGCGCAGGTCCAGGTCCTGTTCGCGACGCAGGTAGGCCACGGCGAACTCGCGGATGGCGTCGAGATCCTCCGGGTCACCCTTGGCGGTGACGTGGCGGTCGTCGGCGTGGATGGTCTCGCCGGCCAGGTAGGCCTTGGCTACGTCCTCGATGTAGCCGCCGCGGTAGCCGTCCTCCGGCCAGCCGTCGCTGTCCGGGCCCAGCCCCTTGGCGCGGGCCTGCACCGACAGCGCCAGATTGGTGATCTGGGCGCCGGCGTCGTTGTAGTAGAACTCGCGGGTGACGTCGTAGCCGGTGGCCTCGAGCAGGCGACACAGGCAGTCGCCCACCGCGGCGCCTCGGCCGTGGCCGACATGAAGGGGGCCGGTGGGGTTGGCGGAAACGAACTCCACCTGCACCTTTTCGCCAGCGCCGGCCAGGCTGCGGCCGAAGGCGTCGCCGGCGTCCAGCACCTGGCGCACCACCTGGGCCGCGGCGTCGGTGGCGGCGAAGAAGTTGATAAAGCCGGGGCCGGCGATCTCGACCTTGGACACGGCGGCGCTTTCGGGCAGGGCCGCTACCAGTTTTTCCGCCACCTGGCGCGGTGCGGCCTTGGCCGGCTTGGCCAGCATCAGGGCGAGGTTGGTGGCGTAGTCGCCGTGGGCCTTGTCCTTGGTCGGGTCGACCTTGTAGGCCGGGGAAAGCTCCTGGGGAACGACTTCCTGCTGCTTGAGCTCGGCAAGAGCGGCATCCAGCAGCGCAACGATGGTGTCTTTCATGAGGCGTCTATGTCCTGTGGCACGGTGGCCGAGCGTGGCGAATCCTGGCGGGAGCACCTGTCGGCGGGCAGACCGCGTATTATCGATGATTGCGCCTGGCCTTTAAAGGCCGGGGCGGCAAAGCTCAGCGTATCGGACCTCAGCTCAGGGTCTGCGGATCGACGTCAATGGACCAGCGGATACGCCGCGCCTCGGGCCAGGCTTCCAGACGGTGGGCTAGCCATTCGAGCGCGGGGTGCAGCTGACTGCGTCGCTCCGCCATCAGCGCGATCTGCAGGTGGTAGCGGTTCTGACGGCGCTCCATGGGGGCAGGTACCGGGCCGAGGCAGTCGAGATCCAGAGCCAGGCTACGTACCTGCTCGCGCAATTCGCCGGCGATCTCCCGGGCGAGTGCCGTCAGGGCGTCTTCCCGGGGGCCTTCCAGGCGGACCAGGGCCATGAAGCGCAGTGGCGGCAGGGCGGCGATGCGGCGTTCTTCCAGCAGCGACTCGGCCAGGGCGTCGTAGCCGCGCTCGGCCAATAGACGAAGGCTGGGGTCGTCCGGGTGCATGGTCTGCACCAGCACTCGGCCAGGGTGGGCGGCGCGGCCGGCGCGCCCGGCCACCTGCTCAAGCAACTGGGCCGAGTGCTCCAGCGCGCGAAAGTCGCTGGCGTAGAGGCCAGCGTCGGCGTTGACCACCACGACCAGGGTGACGTGGGGCAGATGGTGGCCCTTGGCCAGCATCTGGGTCCCGACCAGGATCGCTGGTTCGCCACGCCGGACCTCGGTGAGCATCTTCTCGAGCGCGTCCTTGGCCCGGGTGCTGTCGCGGTCGATGCGGTGGACCGGGGTCTCGGCAAAGGTTTCGGCCAGGCTCTCCTCCGTACGCTCGGTGCCGCTACCCAGCGGACGCAGGTCGGCGCTGCCGCAGTCCGGGCAGGCGTCGGGAATGACCCGGCGGCGATCGCAGTGGTGGCAGGCCAGCATCGGCGGCTGGCGGTGCCAGGTCATGCGTGCGTCACAGTGGTCGCACTCGGCCATCCAGCCGCAGGCGTGACAAGCCAGGGTGGGGGCGAAACCGCGGCGATTGATGAACACCAGCACCTGGTGGCCGGCATCCAGCGTTGCCTTGATGGCGTCGATGACCGGCGGAATCAGACCGCCGCGTCGAGGGCGCCCCTTGAGGTCGACCAGCTCCAGTCGAGCGGGAGCGTGGCGAGTGGCCCGCCGGGTCAGCCGCAGGTGAGCGTAGTCACCGGTGCGCGCGCGGTGCAGGCTCTCCAGCGACGGCGTGGCGCTCCCCAGCAGCAGCGGAATGCCATGGCGCTTGGCGCGCACCACCGCCAGGTCGCGGGCGTGGTAGCGTAGCCCGTCCTGCTGCTTGAACGAACCATCGTGCTCTTCGTCGACGATGATCAGGCCTGGGCGAGCCAGCGGGGTGAAGATGGCCGAGCGGGTGCCGATGACAATCGGCGCCCTCCCGCTGGCCGCCGCCTCCCAGGCGTCCAGGCGCTCGTGGTCGGTCAGCCCCGAGTGCAGTGCCACCACCGGGACCCGGAAGCGCTGGCGAAAGCGCCCCAGGGTCTGCGGAGTCAGGCCGATTTCGGGAATCAGCACCAGCGCCTGGCGCTTCTTGGCCACCACCGCCTCGATCAACTGCAGGTAGACCTCGGTCTTGCCGCTGCCGGTCACCCCGTGCAGCAGGCAAGGGTGAAAGCGATCGAGCCCCTGGTGGAGCTGGTTCAGCGCCTTGGCCTGCTCGTCGTTCAGGGCCAGCGCCGGGCTCGCCAGCAGGCCCTGGCTGTCGTCGGGGGTGGGGCCGGTGAGGGTTTCCTCGTGGCAGCTCACCAGCCCCTTGGCTTCCAGCGCCTTGAGCTGGTCGCGGGTGAAGGATTGCGCCTGGATCACCTGGGTGGTGAGGCCCTGGGGATGCTGGCGCAGCATCTCCAGCAGTTCGGCCTGGCGCGGAGCTCGGCCCAGGCGGGCAGGATCGCCGTTCAAAGCGACCTGCCAGCGTTCGCGTACCCGCGCCTCCAGCGGGCGTCCCTGACGCAGCAACACCGGCATGGCATGGGCCAGGGTGTCGCCGAGGGCGTGCTGGTAGTAGCGCGAGGTGAATCGACATAACCACAGCCAATCGCCTGGCAGCGGCGCCTTGTCCAGACAGGCCTGGAGCGGCTTCAGCTTGGCCAGCGGCAGGTCGCTGTCGTCACGACAGTCGACGATGACGCCCACCACCTGGCGGCGGCCGAACTCGACGCGCACGCGCAGTCCCGGCGACCAGCCCCCTTGCGGGGGCACCCCCTGGGGGAGGTAGTCGAACAGGCGGCGAAGGGGGGATGGAATGGCGATCCGCAGCACGCGCGGGGCAGGAGAGTCAGCCAATTGGCCTCCACAATGAAGTCTGCTAGAATACTCCGCCGCTTCCTTGATGGGAGCGGATCACCGGCCGGCACAGGGGCTTGACGACGCACCAACGAGTGCCCGTGCCATTACCCGTATGCGGTGCCTGGCAATGGATCAGGTGGCGGCATACCGAAAAGTGAGGTTCACGATGAAACAAGGTATCCACCCGGATTACAAGACGGTCAATGCGACCTGTTCCTGCGGCGCCACCTTCGAGGTCGGTTCCACCGCTGGCCACGACCTGAGCCTGGACGTCTGCTCTCAGTGCCACCCGTTCTACACCGGCAAGCAGAAGCAGGCCACCACCGGTGGTCGCGTCGAGCGCTTCAACAAGCGTTTCGGTGCCGCGCTCAAGCGTTGATCGTACGGAGCTGAACGCGCCAGCGAGAAACGCTGGTCGACGATGCTCGGGCAATGTCCCCTTCGAACCCGCCTTCATGGCGGGTTCGTTGCGTCTGGGGTTGCGCAGAGGAACGTGGGGAAAGGACAGGGGGCAAAGGGCAGGGCCCGCGACCGCGTGAGCGTTCCCGTTATTGCGTTGCATCAATGCGCAACGCGCGGCGGGCGACTAGGCTTCAAGCAGCAAAGGGAGGCGATGGTCGGGCCTCATCGTTGTCAATGGGCGAACTCACGCTTGCCCGAGCGGTGAGCTTCCAGCGTCACCCTTGGTCCATCTCTGCGCTCACCTTCCTTGCATCTTTCTTCATGACAAGGGTTGGTGCAATGCAGCAAAAGTTGTCGACATTGTCAGCGAAAATCCTGAAACGGGCGTATAACTGACGCTTTTCTCAATCATGTTGAGAAATGGAATATTTTTCTATATTGTGTTGCCACCGTTCCACAAGGACATCCGGACACCAAGCATGACGGACGCAAAGAAGCAGGCTGCGCTGGACTATCACGCCCTCCCCATTCCCGGAAAGCTGTCGGTCGAACTGACCAAGCCGACCGCCACGGCCAAGGACCTGGCGCTGGCCTACAGTCCCGGCGTGGCGGAGCCGGTGCGAGAGATCGCGCGGGACCCGGAAAACGCCTATCGCTATACCGGCAAGGGCAACACCGTGGCGGTGATCTCCGACGGCACCGCCATCCTTGGCCTCGGTAACCTGGGGCCGCTGGCGAGCAAGCCGGTGATGGAAGGCAAGGGTGTGCTGTTCAAGTGCTTCGCCGGCATCAACTCTGTGGATATCGAGGTCGACGCCGAGAGTCCCCAGGCATTCATCGATACCGTGGCGCGGATCGCCGACAGCTGGGGCGGCATCAACCTCGAGGACATCAAGGCACCGGAGTGTTTCGAGATCGAGCAGGCGCTGGTCGAGCGCTGCAAGATCCCGGTGTTTCACGATGATCAGCATGGCACCGCCATCGTCACGGCGGCGGGTATGCTCAATGCGCTGGAAATTGCCGGCAAGTCCCTCGATCAGGCGCGTATCGTGTGCATGGGCGCCGGCGCCGCGGCGATCGCCTGCATGAAGCTGCTGGTGGCCTGTGGTGCTCGCCCCGAGAACCTGGTGATGCTCGATCGCAAGGGCGTTATCCATACAGGTCGTGAGGACCTCAACCAGTACAAGGCGATGTTTGCGGTGGACACCGACAAGCGCACCCTGGATGACGCCATCGATGGTGCCGATGTGTTCATCGGTCTGTCCGGCCCTGGCCTGATGACCGCCGATCATATTGGCAAGATGGCCAAGGACCCGATCGTCTTCGCCTGCACCAATCCGGATCCGGAGATCCATCCCGACCTGGCGCGGGAGACCCGCCCGGACGTGATCATGGCCACCGGACGTTCGGACTATCCGAACCAGGTCAACAACGTGCTCGGTTTTCCCTTTATCTTCCGCGGTGCCCTGGACGTGCGCGCCACCCGCATCAACGAAGAGATGAAGGTCGCCGCCGTCCATGCGCTCAAGGACCTGGCGCGGGAGCCGGTGCCCCAGGCGGTGCTGGAAGCCTACGAGAAGGACGCCATGAGCTTCGGCCGTGAGTACATCATTCCGACCCCGGTGGACGTGCGTCTGCTGGAGCGGGTGACCTCGGCGGTGGCCCAGGCGGCGGTGGACTCCGGCGTGGCCAGAAAGCCCTACCCGTCGCACTATCCGCTCAAGACCATCGACGACGTCTACGGCGGCTGAGCCAGGCGCCGCTAGATCCAGATGCCGATAGGATCCAGGCGTCTCGACAGTAACGACAAGGCCCTCCAGTGGAGGGCCTTGTCGCGTCTGGTGGCCGTAATCCGATCGGTCCTGGTCGCTAGAACTCGTAGCGTAGCGAGGCCGAGGTGATGCGGTCGGTCTTGGCCTCGGCATCCTCGGGGGGATCCCAAGGGATGAGAGCTGCTTGAGAACTCGTATCGCAGCGAGGCCATCGGGGAATGGACGCTGCTTTAGAACTCGTAGCGCAGCGAGGCCGAGGTGATGCGGTCGGTCTTGGCCTCGGCGTCCTCGGGGGGATCCGAATTGTGCTTGATCTCGTGGGACAGGCGCAGCGACATATGGGCGTTGATGCGGGTATCCAGGGCGGTATAGGAGCGCACCGTCGAGTTCTTGCGGGTGGTCTCCAGCGACAGTTCCTGTTCGAGGGTGGCGCTATCGCTCAGCGCATAGCCGGCCTCCAGGGCGCCGTATGCCACCGCCAGACGCTGGTCGTTCTCGCCGGGCAGGATGTCGGCACGATAGCCGGGGCCTGCCTCCAGCGCCAGGTGGGCGCGATCGTCGTCGATCAGCTGGCGGCCGTAGCCGGTGATGGCGGTGAACTGGTGGTCGTAGCCGCTGAAGCGATCCTTCTCCCAGCGGCCGAAGCCGAACAGATAGTGCGGGCCGACCAGTTCCCGGCGTTGGCGAAAGGACACCAGATACTGCTCCGCGCTGGTCTCGCTGTCCTCGCTGGCGTGGCGGGCCTCGCCGCGCAGGCGTGACAGCCAGGCCCCCTGCAGCCAGGTGAGCTGAGCCTTGCCGAGAAAGGTCTCGCTGTTGGAGTTGCCCGACAGATGGGTGTAGCCGAACTCGACATGGCCGAGAAAGTCCGGCGAGTCGTCATGGACGGGGATCGGGGCGTAGAAGGCGTCCGCCAGCGCGGCTTTTATCGGCACAAAAAGCCCGAAAATGCATAGTGCCGTCGCGGGCAAATAAAAACGGGAAATCACCATAAGGTGGTCTCTAGGAAGGTTCAAGGCGTGGTGGGTAGCGCGAAGTGACAAGGGACCCCTCCTTCCCGACGGGAAGGAGGGGTAATGGCCTTAGAAGATGGCTTCGTAGGCGCCGGTACCCTGGGAGCCGCTGTGGCGCTCGACGGCGCTTTCGACACGGCGGGGCTGTACGGTGGGCATGTGGTCTTCGTCGAACAGTTCCTCGACGCCGCCACCCTGGCCGTCGCGCAGCAGGCGACCGCTGTTGGCGTCGACCCTGGCGGTGATGATGCCGGGCGGCTGTTCGGGGATGTTCTCCGGCTTGCCGGCCAGCGCCTGGCCCATGAAGTCGACCCAGATCGGCAAGGCGGCCTGGGCGCCGTACTCGGCGGTGGGGGTGTTGTCGTCCTTGCCCACCCACACGGTGGCAGCGTAGTCGCCGTTGAAGCCGGCAAACCAGGCATCACGCTGGTCGTTGGTGGTGCCGGTCTTGCCGACGATGTCGGTGCGCTCGAGTGCCAGGGCGCGGCGGGCGGTGCCGCGCTCGACCACGTCGCGCAGCATGTCGCGCAGCAGGTAGACGGCACGCTCGTTGGCGACCCTAGGCGCCACCTCGTAGGTCTTGCCGTCGATCTGTGTGGTGGTCTGGCCTTCGCTGCATTCGCGGCAGGCCACGCGGGGGCTTGCCTCTTCCACCAGGGTCTGCTGCTCGCCCTGGGTGATCTTCTCGATGAACCAGGGCGATACCCGGAAGCCGCCGTTGGCCAGCACCGCGTAGGCGTTGGTCATCTCCAGCGGGGTCAGGCTGGCGCTGCCCAGTGCCAGCGACAGGCCGTTGGGTAGACGATCACGGGAGAAGCCGAAGTCCACCAGGAAGTCGATGGTGCGACTCAGCCCGATGTTCTGCAGAAGGCGAATGGTGACCAGGTTGCGCGAGCGGGCAAGGCCGACCCGCAGTCGGGTCGGGCCGAGGAAGTCACCGCTGGAGTTGGACGGGCGCCACAGTTCGTTGCTGCCGTCGTTGAGCACCACCGGGGCGTCGTTGATGACGGTGGCGGGGGTCACCTCGCCACTGTTCAGGCCCGCCAGGTAGATGAACGGCTTGAAGATGGAGCCGGCCTGGCGACGGGCCTGAATCGCGCGGTTGAACTTGCTGGCGTCGAAGTCGAAGCCGGCCTGGAGTGCGAGGATCGCGCCGGTCTGCGGGTCCATCACCACCAGTGAGCCCTCGGCACCGGGCTGCTGGGACAGGCGCCAGCTGCCGTCCTCGCGCTGGAGGATGCGCACCAGGTCACCCCGGCTGGCGATCTCTGAGGCCGAGGACGGTGAGGCGCCACGATAGCGGGCACTCTTGTAGGGCGCGGCCCAGTCCAGCCCGTCCCAGGACAGGGTGATCAGCTCGCCCTCATGGGCCAGCACCTGCATCTCGCGGCCTTCGCTCTTCACCACGATGGCGGGTTCCAGCGGGCCGTAGGTCGGGGTGCGCTCCAGCACCTGCAGCCAGTTGCTGACGTCGCCATCGACGCCCTCGACGCTGGTCTGACTGCGCTCGGCCGCGCGACGGGCGGTTTCCATGACCTCGGGAGACTCGGACAGCTCTTCCTCCAGGCCGGTGCGCTCGGTCTTTTCCTGGGCTTCGGCCAGACTCTGAGGAATCTCGGTGTCCTCAGGCCCGCGCCAGCCATGGCGGGTGTCGTAGGCGATCAGGCCATTGGCCAGCGCCTGGCGAGCCATGGGCTGGAGCTCGCTGTCGATGGTGGTGGTGATGCGATAGCTGCCGGTATAGGCCTCGTCACCGAAGCGATCGGTGGCGAACTGACGGGCCATCTCGGCGACATAGTCGGCCTGAACCTCGGCCTTGGCCACGTGGCGACTGGCGGTGATCGGCGCCTGAACCGCTTCGTCATAGGCGCTCCGGTCGATGTAGCCCAGCTCGCGCATGCGAAACAGGATCCAGTTGCGGCGAATCAGCGCGCGCTCGGCGTTGGCCAGGGGGTTGAAGGCCGAAGGCGCCTTGGGCAGGCCTGCGATCATCGCGTGCTGGGCCAGCGTCAGCTCGTCGAGCGGCTTGTCATAGTAGACCTCGGCGGCGGCGGCGATGCCGTAGGCACGGTGCCCCAGGAAGATCTTGTTGACATAGAGCTCCATGATTTCCTGTTTGCTCAGGATCTGTTCCATCTGCAGCGACAACAGGATCTCACGCAGCTTGCGGGTAAAGGTACGATCCAGCGTCAGCAGATAGTTGCGCGCCACCTGCATGGTGATGGTCGAACCGCCCGACTGGATATCGCCACCGCTGGACACCAGTTCCACTGCGGCCCGCGCCAGGCCCTTGGGGTCGACGCCGGGGTGTTCGAAGAACGCCGAATCCTCTGCTGCCATCAGTGCCTGGAGCATTGGTTCTGGAATGTCCTCGAAGTCGACCGGCATGCGGCGTTCCTCGCCGAATTCGCCGATCAGCTGACCGTCGCGGGTATAGATGCGCAGTGGTGTCTGCAGCTCGAAGTCCTGCAGTTGACGGACATCGGGAAGCCCAGGAGCGAAGTAGAGGGCGGCACCGACGACGCCCAGGGCCGCGGCGGCGCCAAGCGATATCACCAGCCACACGGCGGAGAAAATGAGCGTTCTGAGATACTTCATGAAATCGCGGTGTCCATGCTGAGAACGAAAAACGGCGGGGCGAAGAGATGGGGTAAGGCAGTCCTTTGCGTCGGCCATTATAGGAACTGGGAGGGCCTGTCACCACCATTGTGACGAATTGCCCGTCTTGTTGCACAAAGTGCCGTCATGGATCAGTAAGGCCCGGCCCGGTTTTGGCTAGGCTGGCGCCACAGCGTCGTGCATCGGGCGCGGTGCCATGGTGGCAGTGTGATGGGCTCATGTGGTTTTCCTCGAAGGACAAGGGTCTGGTCGGTGTCGATATCACCTCTGCCTCGGTCAAGTTGATCGAGCTGGTGGAGGACGACGCCGGCCACCGCGTGGCCGGCTACGCGGTCAGACCGCTGCGTCAAGGGGCCGTGGTGGAGCGCCGCATACGTGATATGGGCGAGGTCATCGAGGTGCTGTCGCGGGTGGTCGAACTGGCCTCTCCAGGGAGTCGAGAGGCCGCCGTGGCGGTGCCATCCCGCGCGGCGATAACCCGGGTACTGCGCTATCCGGCAGCGCTCGATGATGAAGAGATCGAGGCCCGTATCGAATGGGAGTCAGACAAGCACATACCGTTTCCGTTCCGTGAGGTGGCCTTTGACTTCTATCGCCTGGGACGCTGCTCCGACGATCCGCAGTGGCAGGAGGTGCTGCTGGTGGCCTGTCGTCGCCAGGACGTCGAGCAGTTGACCCAGGCGCTGGAGGCCAGCGGGCTCATGCCTGCGGCGGTGGATGTCGAGAGCTTCGCCATCGAGCGGGCCATCGCTGGCCTTTGCCGTCGTCGCCGACTGGGGGATGGCGCTCTGGCCCTGGTGGACGTGGGCGCCTACCTCAACACGCTGCACGTGGTGGTGGCCGGGCGCATCGTCTACAGCCATGACAGCCTGTTCGGCGGCATGCAGCTCACCGAAGCGATCCAGCGTCACTACGGTATCGGCATGGATGAGGCCGGCTTTGGCAAGAAGCGGGGCGGTTTGCCGGACGACTATTCGCACACGGTGCTGGGGCCCTTCGTCGAGACCCTGGTGGAGCACATCCAGCGATCGTTGCAGCTGTATCAGGTGTCGGACCATGTGCGTCCGCTCGAGCGACTGCTGTTGACCGGAGGTGGCAGCCTGGTCGCGGGGCTTGCCGATCGTCTGAGCCAGGCCCTCGGCCTGCCGGTCAGCCAGGTGGACCCGCTGGAGGGGATGGCGCTCAAGCCATCGCTGGACGCGGCGGCACTGCGCGGCGAAGCGCCGGCCCTGCTGACCGCCTGCGGCCTGGCCATGCGAGGACGACCATGAAAGATGTGACGATCAACGAGGTCCAGGTCAATCTGCTTGACTGGCGCGAGGCCGCTCGCGCCAGGCGCACGCGACGCTTCTGGCTGGCGGTGGCGCTGTCGGCGTTGGCGGGTGTCGGGCTCGCGTTGATGGCGACGCTGTGGCTGCAGTGGGGGTTGAGGCAGATGGAGGCCCGCCAGCGACATGTCGCCGCTGCCGTCGAGCGTCTGGAAGAAAAGTCCGCCGAGATGGTTGATCTCGAACGCCAGCTCTCATTGCTGGATCAGGAACAGGCGTTGCTCGAGCGGCTGCAGGACGAGCGGCGCCAGACGCTTGCGGTGGTCAACGCCCTGGCAGCCACCCTGGCTCCGGGGGTTCGCTACCAGCGTGTCGAGCGCATCGGCGACAGATTGATGCTCGAGGGCGAGGCCGTCGACAGTGCCAGGCTGGTCGAGCAGCTGCGCTCCCTCGAGCGTGCGCAGGTCTTTGCCGAACCGCTGTTGTCGCGGGTGGGGGCCGAGCAGGGCTATCAGCATTTTGCGCTGGAGATGACCCTCGCGGCATTGCCGGCGCTGGAGGCCTTGCCATGAATTCAGAGCAGGGCGGTGACGTCAGCTGGCGTGAGCGCTGGCTCGATGAGTGGCGCCGGCTCAAGGCGCTGGACTGGCGTCGGCTGGAGCTGAGTGAGGCCGGGCGCTGGCCGATGTCGCTGCGGACCCTGGTGGCGATCCTGGCTTTCGTGCTCGCCCTGGTGGCCATGGTGGTGGGCTATCTGCATCCCCTGTCACAGCGTCTGGTGGAGCTGCAGCGTCAGGAGCGAGAGGTGGTCGCCGACTTCGAAGGCCGCGCACGCGAGTTGGCGGAGCTTGATCGCCTCAAGCGGCTGTTGGTGGATCTCGATCAGCGTGTCAGCAAGCGGAGGCGCATGTTGCCGGATGGTGCCGCCATCCCATCGCTGTTGGAAGGCATCGGCCAGGTGGCCAAGCGTCGCGGGCTATCGCTGGAGGAGCTCGAACTGAGGCCGGCGCGCCCCCTGGAGCTTTATGTCGAGCGGCCTTTTGATCTGCGGGTGCGGGGCGACTATCACGCCATCGGTGGTTTCGTGGCTGATCTGGCCAACCTGCCCCGACTGGTGACGTTGCACGATTTCAGCCTGTCGCCGGTCGAGGGAGGGCTTGAGCTGCACGCGCTGGCGCAGACCTACAGTATCGGCGAAGGAGCGCGCGTCGAGGGAGCGACGTCGGGCTCGACAGATGTTGTAGCGGAGGATTCATGAGGCGGCGCCGGCGGGTGGGCGTGCTGATGGGCGCCTTGTTGGGTGTGGCCCTGACGGGTTGCCAGCAGGCGGACCTCGACGCCCTGGATCGGCGTCTGGCCGAGGCGCTGGCGCCGGAGCTCGATCGGCGGCCGGTAGCGTTGCCCGAGGTAGTGAGCCTGCCGGTGCTGCAGTATCGCTACGCCAACGCGAGAAGCCCCTTTCGCTTCGAGGGCCAGGGCTTCGGCGGTCTGCGGTTTGGGCAAGGCAGCGGTCTTGCTGCCTTTTCCCTGGACGAACTTGAACTGGTGGGAGTGCTGGGTCGAGGGCAGCGGCATTGGGCGCTGTTCGAGGCGCCCGATGGTCATCTCTATCGGGTGGCGCAAGGGGAGATGCTGGCCAATCCGCCCGCCAGGGTCGCGGCGATCAGCGCTGAGGCCGTCAGGCTGGAGGCGGTTGCAGGCAGGGACTATCGCTGGAAGGAGCGTGTCATGAGGGTAGGCGAGTGAGCAGGCGACCTGATATCGGTTCATGTCGGACAGGCGAATCGGCGTTTTCGCCTGGGAAGGCGATCGCGCGGTGGCTGGTGGGGCTGGTGGTCGGTGTGCTGCTGGTGTCGCCGGGCTGGGCGCAGGGTGAGGGCTATCAGGGCGCGCCGATCACTCTGAACTTTCAGGATGTCGAGGTGCGCTCGGTGCTGTCGGTGTTGAGTGACTTCACCGGCCTCAATATCGTCGCCAGTGATAGCGTCGCTGGGCGGGTGACCCTGAACCTGGAAGCGGTGCCCTGGGACCAGGCGCTGGACATGGTGCTGGAGAGCCAGGGGCTCGATAGTCGTCGGCAGGGCGACATCCTGCTGGTGGCGCCGGCCTCGGAACTGGCCGAGCGTGATCGCCTCAAGCTCGAGGCAGCCTCGCGGCTGGACGAGCTTGAGCCCCTGGTGACCGAGCATATCGAAGTGCGGTATGCCAAGGCGGCTGAGCTCGCCGCCTTGCTGCGTGGCGAGAACGGTTTCGGGCTGTTGTCCGATCGCGGGCGCGTGGCCACCGATCCGCGCACCAATACCCTGCTGGTCCAGGACGTGGCCAGTCAGCTTGACGAGATTCGCTGGACCCTGGCGCGCCTGGATGTGCCGGTACGCCAGGTGCAGATTTCGGCGCGCATCGTGGTGGCCCGAGACAACACCGCCGAGGAGATTGGCGTCAACTGGGGGGCACGCAGCCGCCACGACAAGTTGCCTGTGGGGGGCGGGGACGGTGCCCTGTCCGGGGCGCTGGGTGAATCGGTACAGATCGGTGATGGGGTCTTCGGCAATCGAGGGGATGCCTACGGTGGCCTGGGGGTGGATCTGGGCGATGCCCTGGATCCGGGAAGCTCTTTCAAGTTCGGCTATCTGGCCGGGGATGTGCTGCTGGATCTGGAGTTGCATGCGCTGGAGAGCGAGGGCAAGAGCCAGACCATCTCCGAGCCGCGCGTGATTACCGCCAATCAGCACACCGCCCTGATCAAGCAGGGCAAGGAGATCCCCTACCAGGAGTCCACCTCCAGCGGTGCCACCAACGTGGAGTTCA
This sequence comes from Halomonas sp. DP1Y21-3, assembly GCF_019801245.1. Taxonomy (NCBI): domain Bacteria; kingdom Pseudomonadati; phylum Pseudomonadota; class Gammaproteobacteria; order Oceanospirillales; family Halomonadaceae; genus Halomonas; species Halomonas sp. DP1Y21-3. The sequence goes on along the minus strand of NZ_JAHVJM010000002.1, from coordinate 628,233 downwards.
AGGAGGCGGTGCTGGCGCTTGAGGTCACCCCGCAGATTACCAGCGATGACCGCATCGTCATGGATCTGACCATCAACAATGACACCCTGGCCGAGCAGAGCTTCGACGGCGAGCCGGCCATCGATACCAACGAGATCCAGACCCAGGTGCTGGTCGAGGACGGCGAGACCGTGGTGCTGGGGGGGATTCTCACCACCCAGCAGCTGCATACGCTGTACAAGACGCCCTGGCTTGGCGATATCCCCTGGCTGGGAAAGCTGTTTCGCTATACCGAGGACGTCAACGATAAGGTAGAGTTGTTGGTATTCATCACTCCCCGGATACTCGACGACGGCCTGGCGACTCACTGATGCAGGAAGTACCCAACCTGATTCTGATAGGCCCCATGGGGGCGGGAAAGAGCACCATCGGCCGCCTGCTGGCGGCCGAATTGTCACGTCCGTTCTACGACAGTGACCACGAGATTCAGTCACGCTGTGGCGCGGATATCCCCTGGATATTCGATGTCGAGGGCGAGAGCGGCTTTCGTGACAGGGAAAGCGCCATGATCAGCGAGCTGGTGGACTACGACAAGGTAGTGATCGCCACTGGCGGTGGCGCGGTGCTGCGCGAGGAAAATCGCCAGCGTATCCGCGAGGGCGGTACCGTCATCTATCTGTTCACTACCGTGGAGCAGCAGTTGAAGCGCACCGCCAAGGATCGCAACCGGCCGCTTCTGCAGCGCGGCGATCGCGAGCAACTGCTGCGCGACATGTTCGCCCTGCGTGACCCCTTGTATCGCGCCACCGCGGACCTGGTGATCCGCACCGACCGCCGCGGGCCGCGCTCGGTGGTCAACGATATCGTTCGTCGCGTCCATCGCCTCCTCGACCCTCTCACCTGCAAGGCCTCATCATGAGCACACCCACGTCCGTGAATCCCTTGACCCTGACCGTCGCCCTGGGCGATCGCAGCTACCCCATCCATATCGGACCGGGGCTGGTCGATGACGGTGAGCGTCTGGCCTCCTATCTCAGTGGTCGCCAGGTGATGGTGGTGACCAACGACACCGTTGCCGCGCACTATCTCGAGCGGTTGACCTCGGCGCTGTCAGCGGCCGACGACCGCCTCAGGATAGAGACCCTGGTGCTGCCGGATGGTGAAGCCCACAAGAATGTCGATGGCGTCTCGCGCATCTGGGACGCCCTGCTGGAGGCCGGCTTCAACCGCAAGGCCACGCTGGTGGCGCTGGGCGGCGGGGTGATCGGCGATATGGTCGGCTTCGCCGCGGCGTCCTACCAGCGCGGCATCTCCTTTATCCAGGTGCCCACCACTCTGCTGTCCCAGGTGGATTCTTCGGTAGGGGGCAAGACCGGGGTCAATCATCCGCTGGGCAAGAACATGATTGGCGCCTTCTGGCAGCCCCGCGCAGTGCTGATCGATACCGCCACGCTCTCGACCCTGCCCGAGCGGGAGCTGTCCGCGGGTCTTGCCGAGGTGATCAAGTACGGACTGATCCATGACAGTGACTTTCTCGGCTGGCTGGAAGATGAGATGGCTGCGCTGCGTGACCTCGACGATGTTGTGCTCGCCAAGGCCATCGAACGTAGTTGCGCGATCAAGGCCGAGATCGTCGCCCTCGACGAGACCGAGCAGGACGTGCGGGCGCTTTTGAATCTGGGGCACACCTTCGGGCACGCCATCGAGGCCTACATGGGTTATGGCACCTGGCTGCACGGCGAGGCGGTGGGTGTGGGCATGCTGATGGCGGCGGACCTGTCGATGCGCCAGGGCTTTATCGAGCAGGCCGATGTGACGCGCACCCGTCGAGTGATCGAGCGGGCGGGTCTGCCGGTGGCGGCGCCCAGGGAAATGACGGTTGAGGATTTCGTGTCGCGCATGAAGCTCGACAAGAAAAATACCGATGACCGCATGCGCCTGGTGCTGATGCGCGCGCTTGGCGAGGCCTGCGTCTACGACCAGACCCCGCCGGCGCTGCTCGGCGAATGCATCGAGGCCTACCCGCGGGCCTGATGATGCCAGTCTCCAGCGTATCGACTGCGACGCCCGCCTTGCGCGGGCGTTGTCGTGTCTGGGGCACGCCGAGCGGCAAGGTTGGCTTTGGTTGGCACGGGTGGCTTTGGCGTGGCTTTGGCGTGGCTTTGGCGTGGAAAGGAACGGCAAGAGACGGGACAGGTATTGGCCGAACAGGGCTTCACGGAGTGCGGTACGAGGTGCTGTCGACGGCTTCGGGATGGGGGGAGAGGCGCCGCTCATGCGTGGATCTGTATGTCGTATGCCTGATCGGCATGGGGTGTCGACAGTTTTTGCGACTAAAGTCTAGTGGCGAAAGGCGTACAGCAAGACTTGCTGGAAACGGCTTCCAAGTCGTTGACCTGATAAGGTTTTTTTTCGAAGCCTTGGTGCAAGCATCAGATTTACGGTGTTTTTTTATGGGGCGTGCGCGGCGGGGAGATTGCGCGAGGGCGGGGGGCTGGCTATGCTGGGTACCCATTTTTCGTGCAGTTAGCGAAAGCCCTTAAGGGCTTAAAATCAAAAGAAAAACCGATAATAATATCGCGATTATGCTGTGACTACAACCCTTTCACCTGAGGCGCGCCCATGAACAGAGGTCTTCACCAGCCCGGCGAGTTCCGTGACAACTGCGGGTTTGGCCTGATCGCCCACATGGAAGGGCAGGCTAGCCATGAACTGCTCAGTACTGCCATCGAATCCCTGACCTGCATGACCCACCGTGGCGGTATCGCTGCCGACGGCAAGACCGGTGACGGCTGTGGCCTGCTGTTGAAGATGCCCGACGGCTTCATGCGCCACGCCGCCAAGGAAAGCCTGGGTATCGAACTGGGCGACAGCTATGCCGTGGGCGTGATCTTCCTGCCCGACGACGACCAGCGTGAGGAGCGCGCCCGCCAGGTGCTCGAGGCGAGCCTGACAGAGCGCGGTGTCAAGGTGCTCGGCTGGCGCGAGGTGCCGGTGGACCCCAGCGTGTGCGGCCCGATGGCGCTGGAGTGCCTGCCGCGTATCCGTCAACTGTTCGTCGAGCCCGGTGACGCCGAGGAAGCCTTTGACGTCTCGCTGTTCATGGCCCGCCGACTGGCCGAGCAGGCGCTGATCGATGAGCCGGACTTCTACGTCAGCTCGCTGTCCAGCGACGTCGTCTCCTACAAGGGACTGGTGATGCCGGTGGATCTGCCGGCCTTCTATCAGGATCTGGGTGACGAGCGCCTGGAAACCGCCATCTGCGTGTTCCACCAGCGTTTCTCCACCAACACCGCGCCGCGCTGGCCGCTGGCTCAGCCGTTCCGCCTGCTGGCCCACAACGGCGAGATCAACACCATCGAGGCCAACCGTGGCTGGGCCAACTCGCGCAAGGAGAACTTCGTCTCCGAGCGGCTGCCCGACATCGCCAGCCTCGACCAGATCGTCAATACCACCGGTTCCGACTCCTCGAGCATGGACAACATGCTCGAGGTGCTGCTGACCGGCGGCATGGAGCTGCATCGGGCGGTGCGCATGATGGTGCCGCCGGCCTGGCAGAACGTGGAGATCATGGACGGCGATCTGCGTGCCTTCTATGAGTACAACTCCATGCACGTGGAGCCCTGGGATGGCCCCGCCGGTGTGGTCATGACCGATGGCCGTCAGGCCCTGTGCATGCTCGACCGCAACGGCCTGCGCCCGGCGCGCTGGGTGATCACCCGCAACGGCTTCATCACCCTGGCTTCCGAGATCGGTACCTACGACTACAAGCCCGAGGACGTGGTGGCCAAGGGCCGTGTCGGCCCCGGTCAGGTCCTCGCCGTGGACACCGAGACCGGCGAAGTGCTGCACACCAGCGACATCGACGAGCGGCTGAAGTCGGCCTATCCCTACAAGCGCTGGCTCAAGCAGGAGGCTCAGTTCCTGGAGTCCGCGCTGACCGAGCTCGCCGCCTTCAAGAACATGGACGCTGACACCCTTCAGGTGCAGCAGAAGATGTTCCAGGTCAGCTTCGAGGAGCGTGACCAGGTGCTGCGTCCGCTGGGCGAGAGCGGCCAGGAAGCGGTGGGTTCCATGGGTGACGACACCCCCATGGCGGTGCTCTCCGGCAAGCACCGGATGCTGTCGGACTACTTCCGTCAGAAGTTCGCCCAGGTCACCAACCCGGCCATCGATCCGCTGCGCGAAGCCATCGTGATGTCGCTGGAGACCTGCATCGGTGCCGAGCGCAACGTGTTCAAGGCGACCCCGGAGCACGCCCACCGTATCGTGCTGACGACCCCGATCCTGTCGCCGCGCAAGTTCACCGCTCTGGTAGGCCAGGACGACCCGGCCTTTGCCAGCCAGCGTCTGTCGCTGGGCTATGACCCGGAGCAGACAGGGCTCAAGGCGGCGCTGCTCGATCTGTGTCGCGAGGCCGAGGCGGCGGTTCACGAGAACAAGGTGATCCTGGTGCTGTCCGACGCCGACCTGCCCCAGGGGCAGGTGCCGATCCATCCGGCGCTGGCGGTGGGCGCGATCCACAACGAACTCGGTCGCAAGGCCCTGCGCCCGCGGGTCAACCTGATCGTCGAGACCGGCTACGCCCGTGACGCCCACCAGATGGCGGTGCTGTTCGGGGTGGGCGCCACCGCGGTCTATCCGTGGCTGGCCTATCAGGTGATGGCCGACATGCATCGCACCGGCGAGCTGTCCGGCAATCCGGCGGACGCCCGCGAGAACTACCGCAAGGGCCTGCAGAAGGGGCTGTTCAAGATCCTGTCCAAGATGGGTATCTCGACCCTGGCCTCCTACCGTGGTTCGCAGCTGTTCGAGGCGGTGGGTCTGTCCTCCGAGGTGATGGATCTTTGCTTCACCGGCATGGCCTCGCGCATCGAGGGCACCGGCTTCAACGAGATCCAGCTGACTCAGGTGGCGCTGGCCAAGGACGCCTGGAAGCCGCGCAAGGGCATCTCCCAGGGCGGCCTGATGAAGTACGTCCATGGCCACGAGTACCACGCTTACAACCCCGATGTGGTCAAGGCGTTGCAGGAGGCGGTGCAGGAGGGCGACTACGCCAAGTGGAAGAAGTTTGCGCAGCTGGTCAATGATCGCGCCCCCGCCACCATCCGTGACCTGCTGAAGCTGAAGCCCGCCGCCGAGGCGTTGCCGCTCGAGGAAGTCGAACCGGTCGAGGACCTGCTGCCTCGCTTCGACAGCGCCGGCATGTCGCTGGGTGCGCTGTCGCCGGAGGCCCACGAGGCCCTGGCCCAGGCCATGAACGAGGCTGGTGGGCGCTCCAACTCCGGTGAGGGTGGTGAGGATCCGTCGCGTTACGGCACCATCAGAAGCTCCAAGATCAAGCAGATCGCCTCCGGGCGCTTCGGTGTCACCCCGGCCTACCTGGTCAACGCCGAGGTGCTGCAGATCAAGGTGGCCCAGGGCGCCAAGCCCGGCGAGGGTGGCCAGCTTCCCGGTGGCAAGGTCAACGAGTTGATCGCCCGGCTGCGTTATTCGGTGCCGGGGGTGACCCTGATCTCGCCGCCGCCGCACCACGACATCTACTCCATCGAGGACCTGGCCCAGCTGATCTTTGACCTCAAGCAGGTCAATCCCGACGCCCAGGTGTCGGTCAAGCTGGTCTCCGAACCCGGCATCGGCACCATCGCCACCGGCGTGGCCAAGGCCTACGCTGACCTGATCACGGTGTCCGGCTACGACGGCGGCACCGCGGCGAGCCCGCTGACCTCGATCAAGCACGCCGGTTCACCCTGGGAGCTGGGCCTGCCGGAGGTGCATCAGGCGCTACGCATAAACGGCCTGCGCGACAAGATCCGGCTGCAGACCGACGGCGGCCTGAAGACCGGCCTGGACGTGATCAAGGCGGCGATTCTTGGCGCCGAGAGCTTCGGCTTCGGTACCGCACCGATGGTGGCGCTGGGCTGCAAGTACCTGCGTATCTGCCACCTCAACAACTGCGCCACCGGTGTCGCCACCCAGATGCAGTACCTGCGCGACGAGCACTTCCGTGGCACCGTCGACATGGTCAAGCACTACTTCCGCTTCATCGCCGAGGAAGTGCGCGAACTGATGGCGCTGGTGGGTGTGCGCAAGCTCACCGACCTGATCGGGCGCACCGACCTGCTCGAGGTGTTCGAGGGGCTGACGCCTTCGCAGCACAAGCTTGACCTGACGCCGTTGCTGGCCAACGACCATGTGCCGGCAGATGCCCCTCAGTATTGCCAGGTCAGCCGTAACGTGCCCCATGACCCGGGCGCCAAGAACCTCGAGGTGCTGGAGGCGCTCAAGGACGCCATCGAGTCCAAGGGCGGGGCCGACGTATCCTTCACCATCACCAACTGTGATCGTTCGGTGGGTGCGCTGACTTCCGGCGCCATCGCCAAGCGTTACGGCGAGGCGGGTCTTGACGACGCGCCGGTGACCGCGCGCTTCACCGGTGTCGCCGGTCAGAGCTTCGGGGTGTGGAACGCCCGCGGACTCAATCTGTACCTGGAAGGTGACGCTAACGACTATGTCGGCAAGGGCATGAACGGTGGCAAGATCGTCATCACCCCGCCGAAGAGCAGTCAGTTCGAGAGCCACAAGACGGCGATCATCGGCAACACCTGCCTGTACGGCGCCACCGGCGGCAAGCTGTTTGCCGCGGGTACCGCCGGCGAGCGCTTCGGCGTGCGCAACTCCGGCGCCCACGCGGTCATCGAAGGCTCGGGCGATCACTGCTGCGAGTACATGACCGGCGGCATCGTCTGCGTGCTCGGCGAGACCGGCGTCAACTTCGGTGCGGGCATGACCGGCGGCTTCGCCTACGTGCTCGACGAGGATCGCTGCTTCGTCGACCGTTACAACCACGAACTGGTGGAGATCCATCGGGTCAACACCGAGGCCATGGAGGCCTATCGGAGACACCTCAGGGAAACCATCGAGGAGTATGTGGCCGAGACCGGGTCATTGCGCGGTCAGGCGATCCTCGAGGACTTCAGCGACTTCATCCGCCACTTCTGGCTGGTGAAGCCCAAGGCGGCGAGCCTGAATGGCCTCTTGGCCCAGTCCACGCGTCAGCCCGAATAACCCGACGGCGTCCCGAACAAGGCAGGAGAACATCATGGCAAACCGTTTGAACAACGACTTTCAGTTCATCGACGTCGGTCGTCAGGATCCGCAGAAGAAGGCGGCGCGCACCCGCGCCCGCCAGTTCGCCGAGATCTACGAGCCGTTCAAGCCCATGGAGGCGGCCAGCCAGGCGCATCGCTGCCTGCACTGCGGTAATCCGTACTGCGAGTGGAAGTGTCCGGTCCACAACTACATTCCCAACTGGCTGCAGCTGGTCAGCGAAGGCAACATCCTCGAGGCGGCGGAGATGTCGCATCGCACCAACTCGCTGCCCGAAGTGTGTGGCCGGGTGTGCCCCCAGGACCGCCTGTGCGAGGGTGACTGCACCCTCAATGACGGCTTCGGCGCGGTGACCATTGGTTCGGTGGAGAAGTACATCACCGACACCGCCTTCGCCATGGGCTGGCGCCCGGACATGAGCCAGGTGACCTGGACCGACAGGAAGGTCGCGATCATCGGCGCGGGCCCCGCTGGCCTCGGCTGCGCCGACATCCTGGTGCGCAACGGCGTCAAGCCGGTGGTCTTCGACAAGTACGCCGAGATCGGCGGCCTCCTGACCTTCGGCATTCCTGAGTTCAAGCTCGAGAAGACGGTAATGGAACGTCGTCGTGCGGTGTTCGAGGAGATGGGCGTGGAGTTCCGCCTCAACGTCGAGGTGGGCAAGGACGTCGCCTTCGAGGACCTGTTGGCGAAGTACGACGCCGTGTTCCTCGGCATGGGCACCTATACCTATATGGAAGGTGGCTTCCCCGGCGAGGACCTGCCCGGGGTGCACAAGGCGCTCGACTACCTGATCGCCAACGTCAACCACCGTCTGGGCTTCGAGAAGAACCCCGAGGACTTCGTCTCGCTGGAAGGTCAGCGTGTGGTGGTGCTGGGCGGTGGCGATACCGCCATGGACTGCAACCGTACCGCCATTCGCCAGGGCGCCCGTGAGGTGACCTGCGCCTACCGCCGTGACGAAGAGAACATGCCGGGCTCCCGGCGTGAGGTGGCCAATGCCCGTGAGGAGGGCGTGGACTTCCTGTTCAATCGTCAGCCGGTGGCGGTGGTCGGTGAAGAGCGGGTCGAAGGCGTCAAGGTGGTGCGTACCCGCCTGGGCGAAGCCGACGAGAACGGCCGTCGCCGTCCCGAGGTGGTGCCGGGCTCCGAGGAGATCATCCCCGCCGACGCCGTGGTCATCGCCTTCGGCTTCCAGCCGAGCCCGGCGCCCTGGTTCGAGTCGGTGGGCATCGAGGTCGACGAGCGTGGCCGGGTCAAGGCGCCTGAGCATGGCAGCTTCGCCTTCCAGACCACCAACGAGAAGATCTTTGCCGGTGGCGACATGGTGCGCGGCTCCGATCTGGTGGTGACCGCGGTCTACGAAGGTCGCCAGGCCGGCGAGGGCATCCTCGACTACCTCGACATCTGAGGCTCTGCCGAGCCCCGTCCCCCGCGTGAGAACCATGGCGGAGGGGCGGGGCGGTTTCTCCAGGATGACTTCCTGTTGTGCAAATTGAGCCGTTAGTCGATATCTGCTAGTCTGTCGTCCCATCCTGGCGCGGCTTCCTGCCGGGCCTACCGATCACGTTTCGACAGGTTCTCCATGACACGATATATCTTCGTGACCGGCGGCGTTGTGTCCTCTCTTGGCAAGGGCATTGCGTCGGCCTCGCTGGCGGCGATTCTCGAGGCTCGCGGCCTCAAGGTCACCATGCTCAAGCTCGACCCGTACATCAACGTGGATCCGGGCACCATGAGTCCCTTCCAGCACGGCGAGGTGTTCGTCACCGAGGATGGCGCCGAGACCGACCTGGACCTGGGCCACTATGAGCGTTTCATCCGCACCAAGATGACCCAGTCCAACAACTTCACCACTGGCCGGGTCTACGAGCACGTGCTGCGCAAGGAGCGTCGTGGCGACTACCTGGGCGGCACGGTGCAGGTCATCCCGCACATCACCGACGAGATCAAGCGTCGTGTCTACGAAGGTGGCGAGGGCTTCGACGTGGCACTGGTGGAGATCGGTGGCACCGTGGGTGACATCGAGTCGCTGCCGTTCCTCGAATCCATCCGTCAGATTCGCAGCGAGAAGGGCGCCAGCAACGCCATCTTCATGCACCTGACGCTGGTGCCCTACATCCAGACCGCCGGCGAGACCAAGACCAAGCCGACTCAGCACTCGGTCAAGGAGCTGCGCTCCATCGGTATCCAGCCGGATATCCTGATCTGCCGCAGCGAGGTCGAGCTGGAAGAGACCGAGCGTCGCAAGATCGCGCTGTTCACCAACGTGGAAGAACGCGCGGTGGTACCGCTGCAGGACGCCGATACCATCTATCGGATTCCGCTGATGCTGCACGAGCATGGGCTCGATGACATCGTCTGCGACAAGCTGCGCCTCGAGGCCGACGAGGCCGACCTCAGCGAGTGGGTCAAGGTGCTCGACGCCAAGCTCAACCCGCTCAAGTCGGTGAACATCGCCATGGTCGGCAAGTACATGGAGCTCCTGGACGCCTACAAGTCGCTGAACGAGGCGCTGATCCACGCCGGCATCCAGACCCGCGTGAAGGTCAACGTCGACTACATCGACTCCGAGGACATCGAGCGTCACGGCACCGACCGGCTGGCCGGCAAGGACGCCATCCTGGTGCCCGGCGGCTTCGGTGAGCGCGGTGTGGAAGGCAAGATTGCCACCGCGCGTTTCGCCCGCGAGAACGACATTCCCTACCTGGGCATCTGTCTGGGCATGCAGGTGGCGGTGATCGAGTACGCGCGCCATGTGGCCGGCTGGAACGATGCCGACTCCACCGAGTTCACCCACGACACCCAGCACCCGGTGGTGGGCCTGATCACCGAATGGCTCAACCCCGAAGGCAAGATCGAAGTGCGTGACGAGGCCTCCGATCTGGGCGGCACCATGCGTCTGGGTGGCCAGGAGTGCCGTCTGGCCAAGGGGTCCAAGGCCCGCGAGGCCTACGGTGACGACATCATCGTCGAGCGTCATCGTCATCGCTTCGAGGTCAACAACCAGTTCATCGAGGACCTGGAAAAGGCAGGCCTGGTGGTCTCCGGACGCAGCGTCGACAACTCCCTGGTGGAAATGGTCGAGCTGCCGGACCACCCTTGGTACGTGGCCTGTCAGTTCCACCCGGAGTTCACCTCGACGCCGCGTGATGGCCACCCGCTGTTCACCGGCTTCGTCAACGCGGCCCTGGGTCACAAGGCCAAGCGCACCCGCGCCCAGTCCGCGCATCAGGAGTGATCGCCATGTCAGACGCCCAGCGTACCATCGAATTTGCCGGCCTGAGGGCCGGCAATTCATTGCCTCTGGTGCTGTTTGCAGGGATGAACGTGCTCGAATCTCGTGAGCTGGCCCTCGAGGTCGCCGAGGCCTACGTCGAGGTGACCGGCAAGCTCGACATCCCCTATGTGTTCAAGGCCAGCTTCGACAAGGCCAACCGCAGCTCGGTGCATTCTTACCGGGGCCCTGGCCTGGACAAGGGGCTCGCGATCCTCGATGAGGTCAAGTCGCGCTTCGGGGTGCCGGTGATCACCGATGTCCACGAACCGCACCAGGCGGCGCCGGCGGCCGAGGTGGCCGATGTCATCCAGCTGCCGGCGTTTCTGGCTCGCCAGACCGACCTGGTGGTGGCGATGGCCGAGACCGGTGCGGTGGTCAACATCAAGAAACCGCAGTTTCTGGCCCCCCACGAGATGCGCCACATCATCACCAAGTTCCAGGAAGCCGGCAACGAGCGGCTGCTGCTGTGCGAGCGTGGCTCGAGCTTCGGCTACAACAACCTGGTGGTGGATATGCTCGGCTTCGGCGAGATGAAGGACACCGGCTTCCCGCTGCTGTTCGATGTGACCCACTCGCTGCAGCGCCCGGGCGGGCGCAGTGACAGTGCCGATGGCCGCCGCGCCCAGGTGCTGGACCTGGCCAGGGCCGGGGTGGCGGTGGGCATCGCCGGGTTGTTCCTGGAAGCCCACCCCGATCCCGATTCAGCAAAATGCGACGGCCCCTGTGCACTCCCGCTTGATAAGCTCGAGCCTTTCCTGTCGCAGATCAAGGCGCTGGATGACGTAGTAAAAAAACTACCGTCGATCGAGATACGCTGACGCTACCTCCGTTGGATCGTGTGTTCTGGCCCTGGGGCCTATGGTGTCACCCGGGCGGATCGACAACGCTGACACGAGTTTTTCACCCACAAGGATCCTCAAGATGACCAAGATCGTCGATATTCGTGCCCTCGAGGTGCTGGACTCTCGCGGCAACCCCACCGTGCAGGCGGAAGTCCGCCTGGAAAGCGGCGCGATCGGTGTCGCCTGCGCACCGAGCGGCGCCTCCACCGGCTCTCGCGAGGCGCTGGAGCTGCGTGATGGTGACAAGAGCCGCTACCTCGGCAAGGGCGTGCTGAAGGCGGTGGACGCGGCCAACGGCAAGATCCGTGAGCGTCTGCTGGGTATGGACGCACGCGATCAGCGCGGGCTGGATGATGCCATGCTCGAGCTCGACGGCACCGACAACAAGGAAAACCTGGGCGCCAATGCCATCCTGGCGGTCTCCCTGGCCGCGGCCAAGGCCGCCGCCAACGCCAAGGGCGTGCCGCTCTACGCGCACATCGCCGAGCTCTACGGCCAGCCGGGCAAGTACCTGATGCCGGTGCCGATGATGAACATCCTCAACGGGGGCGAGCACGCCGACAACAACGTCGACATCCAGGAGTTCATGGTCCAGCCGGTCGGCGCGGCGAGCTTCCGCGAAGGGCTGCGCGTCGGCGCCGAGATCTTCCATGCGCTGAAGAAGGTGCTGTCAGCGCGTGGTCTGGCCACCGCCGTCGGTGACGAGGGCGGCTTCGCCCCCAACCTGGCCTCCAACGCCGAGGCGCTGGCGGTCATCAAGCAGGCCGTCGAAGACGCCGGTTACGTGCTGGGCAAGGACGTCACCCTGGCGCTGGACTGCGCCGCCAGCGAGTTCTACAAGGACGGGCAGTACCTGCTGGCCGGCGAGGACAAGAGCTTCGACGCCGAAGGTTTCGGTGATTACCTGGTGGGCCTGGCCGACGAGTACCCGATCGTGTCCATCGAGGATGGTCTGGACGAGTCCGACTGGGACGGCTGGAAGTCGCTGACCGCCAAGCTCGGCGATCGCGTGCAGCTGGTGGGTGACGACCTGTTCGTGACCAACACCCGCATCCTCAAGCGCGGCATCGACGAGTCCATCGGCAACTCCATCCTGATCAAGTTCAATCAGATCGGTTCCCTGTCCGAGACCCTCGATGCCATTCGCATGGCTCAGGACGCCGGCTTCACGGCGGTCATCTCCCACCGCAGCGGTGAGACCGAGGACACCACCATCGCCGACCTGGCCGTGGGCACCTGTGCCGGTCAGATCAAGACCGGCTCTCTGTGCCGCAGCGATCGTGTGGCCAAGTACAACCGTCTGCTGGTCATCGAGCAGGAGCTGGGTGAGCGTGCGAGCTATCCGGGCCGCTCCGCCATCAAGGGGCAGGCGTAGGCCCTTGGCAAGGCACCGATGGTGCTAGTGTCGACGCGTCTTGTAAGAGATTGACTACAGTTCTTGTAAGACATCGACTATTTTAGCGCCGAAAAGGCTCGCAACCATGTTGCGGGCCTTTTTTATCGCCTTGATTTTTCGATGCTTTTTCTGACAGGTCCTCTCGGTCTGCGTCATGGGTGAGAAAAGTAGGGTGCTTGTGATGACCCCAGAAACTGACAGAATGGCCACACGAATCGAGAGGTCAGGCTTCGCGGCGGCGAGTCGCCCGTCTGTCCCACGGAAACTTCATTGTTTCGGCATCGTTTCCGCAAGGAGGTGGAGTCGACGTCGGCAGTGAAGGGGCATGGATGTCCTCGGTGGTTGACACCCGGATGGGCCGGACTTGCCACTCTACGGTTCAGGTAGGTGTTTTCGGGATGCGTTCAGGAGTCAAGAGCGCGCCTGGTGCGACAGGAAGTCGCTTCTGGGCACGGAGGGCGCTCAGGGAGTAGGGCGGAGGGAGCCGCCCAAGGAAACGCTTGGAGCGGGCGGCCTACGGGCCGCCTTTTTTTATGCCTGCCTGTCGGGCACCTGCTTCGAAAGGCCATGGCGCCACGTCCTTTCCGCGCCGATGTCGGGCAGAAATCCGGGCCGGTCGGTGCTTGTCTGGGGGCGAGTGGGCCGGAAACCCTTCTTCAAGATTTGCTTTGCACAAACGCGACAGCCGCCCGGATAAGGCGGCTGTCGCGTTTGTTCAGGTACTGCCGGGCGGCTAAGCTCAGCGCTCGAGCTTTTCCAGCTTGCCCGGCTTGCCGTCCCACTGCTCGGCGTCTTCCGGCGGATCCTTCTTCTCGGTGATGTTGGGCCACACCTCCGCCAGCTCGGTATTGATCTCCAGGAACTGTTCCTGGCCCTCGGGCAGTTCATCCTCCGAGTAGATCGCTTCGGCCGGGCATTCCGGCTCGCACAGGGCGCAGTCGATGCATTCGTCGGGGTGAATCACCAGGAAATTGGGGCCTTCGTAGAAGCAGTCCACCGGGCAGACCTCGACACAGTCGGTGTACTTGCACTTGATGCAGTTTTCGGTGACGACGAATGTCATGCCAGTCTCCCTTCCTCGGGCCAGCGCCTTGCCGGCCTCTCTGTACAGTGGTGGCTTTCGCCCGGGTCGTTGGTGACGTGCGTGCGGCGTGGCGCCCATGCAGGCCATGCAACCTTCGCGTCCGGCGTAACATGCCGGCGCGTCTTAAGCCTTAATGTTATATAGAAATGGCTTTTTATAATCTACGGTCCTTGGGTGCCACATTCTAGTCCTCGCGCCGCTATCGGGCAAGAGTATGCCTCACAAGGGCCTCACAGTGCCGACTTCCAGCGGTACAGCAGTTCCAGTGCCTGGCGTGGACTGAGGTCGTCGACCGCCAGGCCGCCGAGTTCTTCCACCAGAGGGTGGGGGGCGCTGGCGAACAGGTCCGCCTGCTGGGGGGCGGACTGGTGGTGTCGGCTTCCGCCATCCGGATCAGCGCTCCTGCGGCCATGATCGATCTCCTGCTGCTCCAGGGCGGCAAGCTTGGTCCGTGCCTCGGCGATGACGGTCTGGGGCACACCGGCCAACTGGGCCACCTGCAGGCCATAGCTCTGGCTCGCGGGGCCGTCCTCGACCCGGTGCATGAAGACGATGCCATCATTGTGTTCGGCGGCGGTCAGGTGGACGTTGGTCACCGCCGGCGCCTCTGTGGCCAGCGCCGTCATCTCGAAGTAGTGGGTGGCGAACAGGGTAAAGGCGCGGGTACGGGTCAGGTGTTCGGCGCTGGCCCAGGCCAGTGACAGGCCGTCGAAGGTGCTGGTGCCCCGGCCGATCTCGTCCATCAGCACCAGGCTGTGGTCGGTGGCGTTGTGCAGGATATTGGCGGTTTCGGTCATCTCCACCATGAAGGTGGAGCGCCCGCCGGCCAGGTCATCGCTGGAGCCGATGCGAGTGAAGATGCGATCCACCGGGCCGATGGTGGCGCTGTCGGCGGGCACAAAGCTGCCGCTGTGGGCGAGCAGGGTGATCAGGGCCGCCTGGCGCATGTAGGTCGACTTGCCGCCCATGTTGGGGCCGGTGATCACCAGCATGCGGCGATCGTCATCCATGCGCAGGTCGTTGGGCACGAAGGGGCCGTCGCTGACCTGTTCGACCACCGGATGGCGACCACCGCGGATATCGAAGCCTGGGGTCTCTGACAGCGTCGGGCGGACAAAGTCCAGCGCCCGGGCACGCTCCGCCAGGGTGCACAGTACGTCGAGTGCGGCCAGCGCCCTGGCCGTCGCCTGGAGCCTGGCAAGTTCGGCGTTGAGGCTGTCGAGCAGGCTGTCGTACAGCAGTTTTTCCCTGGCCAGGGCGCGGGACTTGGCCGACAGCGCCTTGTCCTCGAACTCCTTGAGCTCCGGGATGATGAAGCGTTCGGCGTTCTTCAGCGTCTGGCGGCGAATATAGTCGGCCGGGGCCTCCTTGGCCTGGGCACGGGGGATCTCGATGTAGTAGCCGTGAACCCTGTTGTAGCCGACCTTGAGCCCGGCAAGCCCGGTGCGCGAGCGTTCGCGGGTCTCGAGCTTCACCAGGTAGTCGCCGGCGTGTTCGGCCAGGCCCCGGTGCTCGTCGAGCTCGTCGTCGAAGCCTTCGGCGATGACGCCGCCGTCGCGGATCACCACGGGAGGATTGTCGACCAGGGCTCGGGTCAGCAGTTCGGCCAGCTCCGGGAAGGGGCGAATGTGCTGGCGCAGGCCGTCGAGCGTGGTGCCGTCGGCGTAGCCGGCAAGGCTCGCCTCGAGTGCCGGCAGGGCGTTGAGGGCGTCGCGCAGCCGTGCCAGGTCCCGCGGGCGGGCACTGTTGAGGGCCACCCGGGCCAGAATGCGTTCGACGTCACCGATCGCCTTGAGGTCGTCGCGCAGCGGCTCATGGCCGTCATGGTCGAGCAGCAGGCTGATGGCCGCCTGGCGCCCCATGACCTGCTCGCGATCACGCAGCGGTCGATTGAGCCAGCGCTTGAGCAGGCGTGAGCCCATGGCGGTGGTGGTGGTGTCGAGCACGCTGGCCAGGGTGTTGTCGCCGCCCCCGCCAAGGTTGGTGTCGATCTCCAGGTTGCGCCGGCTGGCAGCGTCGATGACCACGGTGTCGTTGCGACTCTCGACGCCGATGGCGGTGACATGGGGCAGGGCGCTGCGCTGGGTGTCTCTGGCGTAGTCCACCAGTACCCCGGCGGCGATGATCGCCGCGTGCAGGTGGGCGCAGCCGAACCCCTTGAGGTCCTGCACGCCGAACTGGTCACACAGCACCCGATGGGCGCTCTCGTGGTCGAACAGCCAGTCGCTCTGACGCCGCAGGCCCCGGCGTTCGCCAAGCGCCGGCGGCAGCTCGGTACTTTCCGGTACCAGCAGCTCCGCCGGGTCCAGGCGGGTCAGCTCCGACAGCATCTCTGCCTCGCTTTCCACCTCGAGCACGCTGAAGCGGCCGCTGGAGACCTCGAGCCAGGCCAGGCCGATGCGCTCGCCCTGGGGCGCGATCGCCACCAGTAGGTTATCGCGGCGGGCGTCGAGCAGGGCTTCGTCATGGAGGGTGCCGGGGGTGACGATACGCACCACCTTGCGCTCCACCGGTCCCTTGGAGGTGGCCGGGTCGCCGATCTGTTCACAGATCGCCACCGACTCGCCGGCGCTGACCAGGCGTGCCAGGTAGCCCTCGGCGCTGTGATAGGGAATGCCGGCCATGGGAATCGGCTTGCCGGCGGACTGCCCGCGCTGGGTCAGGGTAATGTCGAGGGCCGCGGCGGCGCGCTTGGCGTCCTCGTAGAACAGCTCGTAGAAGTCCCCCATGCGGTAGAACAGCAGCACCTCGGGGTGCTCGCGCTTGATCCGCAGGTACTGGGTCATCATCGGCGTATGGCTGGGGGCGCTGGGCTTGGCCATGTCGTTCATGGGATCTCGAAGCGATGTTGATGAGTCGTCGGCGGCGGGCCGGCATCGCGAGGGACGCTGGCGAAAGGCGTCAAGGATAGCATGGGCGCAGGGCGCGCCTGTACCGCTGTGCCGAGATCCGTCTCGGGCTTTCTTCCCGGGGGCCAGGCGTGTCAGCATGATGTATCCACGATGCAGCATTTGTGGGGCCAGAGGGTGTCCGTCTACCCTTGTGGGTGATCGGTCGACGCCTTTTCTGGTGAGTGCGGAGCGATTTTCAAGGAACTCTCTTCCCTTGCGGGACTCTCTCAAGGAGTCGCCTACAAGGAACTGTCTTTACGGACTATTCAAAGGAGCTGTCATATGGACGTTGTACGCATTATTCTCGCGATCCTGCTGCCCCCGCTGGGCGTCTTCCTGCAGGTGGGCTTTGGTCTGCACTTCTGGCTCAATATCCTGCTGACCCTGCTGGGCTATATTCCCGGTATCGTTCACGCCATCTGGATCATTGCCAAGCGCTGAACCTGCCTGGATGACGGGTATCACTGTCGCGGCGACCTCGGTCGCCGCGATGCGTTGGTGGGCGCTGTACCTGTCGGCTTGTTGTCGCGGTTGTCGTGGCAAGACGTTTCCGAGGCGACGACGAGCCTGTCATTGTTGTCGTGATGTCGTATCGTGACACCCTGTTTTCACCACAAGAGACGGGCCTGCGATGACAAATGCAGACGATCGTGTTCGTCGCCTGGCGATTCGGCTGGGTGAGTTGTGTGTCGAGCGTGGGGTCTCGGTGACCGCCGCCGAGTCCTGTACCGGTGGCGGCGTGGCCGCTGCCATTACCGATATCGCCGGCAGTTCACGCTACTTCGAGACCGGCTACGTGACCTACTCCAACGCCGCCAAGCAGCGGCTGCTGGGGGTGCCCGGCGAGACCCTGGACGCCCATGGCGCCGTCAGTCAGCCGGTGGTGGAGGCGATGGTAGAGGGTGCTTGTCGCGACAGTGGTGCCCGACTTGGCGTCTCGGTCAGTGGCGTCGCCGGTCCGGATGGCGGCAGCGCTGAAAAGCCTGTCGGTACGGTGTGGTTTGCCTTCGCCGTCGACGGGCGGCTCGAGGCCGATCGCCAGCGCTTTGCCGGCGGTCGCGATGAGGTTCGCCAGGCCGCCGTGGTCCATGCGCTCGAAGGCCTGATCAGGCGGCTCGAGAGCCTGACCTGAGCCCAGCCGGCGGTGCCCCTTGATGTGCCCGTGGGCGTAGCGCCCAGCGCCGTGCGCCGGGCGTGTGGCGCAAGCGTTCCGGCCCCGCGGCTGTGGCGGTGCAGCGATCAACCCCTCATCCACTATTGATTTGCCCTATGCGCTCGATTCGTCACCTCGAAGGGCTGGTCGTCGTCCGCAAATTTCGTCATACTACTGTTCAGTCATACAGTAATTGCCAGGGTCCGGCGCAGGGCCCGATGGGGACTCGGGCAAGGCGCTCGACCCCGATCCATTGTCTACAGGAGCTCCGTAATGGCGCAGGATCAGAACCGCAGCAAGGCGCTGGACGCCGCCCTTTCCCAGATCGATCGCCAGTTCGGCAAGGGTACGGTGATGCGTCTGGGAGACGCTCCCAGGGTGGTGATGCCGTCGGTATCCACCGGCTCGTTGGGTCTCGATATCGCACTTGGCATCGGCGGTCTGCCCTATGGTCGAGTGGTGGAGATCTTTGGTCCAGAGTCCTCGGGCAAGACCACCCTGACACTGTCGGTGATCGCCCAGGCCCAGAAGGACGGCAAGACCTGCGCCTTTATCGACGCCGAGCATGCCCTCGATCCCAGCTACGCCGAGAAGCTTGGCGTCAATCTGGATGATCTGCTGGTGTCGCAGCCGGATACCGGTGAGCAGGCGCTGGAAATCTGCGACATGCTGGTGCGTTCCGGTGGCGTCGACGTGATCATCATCGACTCGGTGGCGGCGCTGACGCCCAGAGCCGAGATCGAAGGTGAGATGGGCGACTCCCACGTCGGCCTGCAGGCCCGACTGATGTCCCAGGCGCTGCGCAAGATCACCGGCAATATCAAGAACGCCAACTGCATGGTGGTGTTCATCAACCAGATCCGCATGAAGATCGGGGTGATGTTCGGTAGCCCCGAGACCACCACCGGCGGTAACGCCCTGAAGTTCTACTCGAGCGTGCGTCTGGATATCCGTCGTACCGGCTCGGTCAAGCAGGGCGACGAGGTCACCGGCAACGAGACCCGGGTCAAGGTGGTCAAGAACAAGGTGGCGCCGCCCTTCCGTCAGGCCGAATTCCAGATCCTCTACGGCAAGGGCATCTACCACGCCGGCGAGGTGGTGGACCTTGGCGTTCAGTGCAAGCTGGTGGACAAGGCCGGCGCCTGGTACAGCTACCAGGGCAACAAGATCGGCCAGGGCAAGGCCAACGCCGCCCAGTTCCTCGAGGACAACCCGGCCATCATGGAAGAGATCGAGTCCCAGATTCGTGCCCAGCTGCTGACCCAGCCGGAGCCGAAGAAGAGCGAGAAGGAAGCGGAAGCCGCGGCGCCCGCTGGCGACGACCTTGGCGACGATCTGCTGTAGCAGGTCGACTCGCGGCAGGCCGGCACGCCGGCCTGTGACGTCGCAACGTACGACTTTCCTCGGGCCCCTCGACAGGGGCCCGAGGCGTTTGTGAAAGGGGGCTCGCGCCGTCGGTGCTCGCCGTCCCGTGCCAACAGGAGATGACATGCACAAGGCTGCCAGCCAGATGTCCCCACGCGAGCACGCCATCGATCTGCTCGCTCGACGCGAATACGGCCGTGAAGAGCTGCGAGGGCGATTGCTGGCCAAGGGGCACGCCCTCGAGGACATTGAGCAGGCCCTGGAAGCGCTTGCCGATCAAGGCCTGCAGAGCGACCGGCGCTTCGCCGAGAGCTTTCTGCGCGGTCGGTTGATGCGTGGGCAGGGGCCGGTGAAGATGCTGGCGGAACTGGGCCAGAGGGGCGTCGATCGAGCGCTGGCCAGGGAGGCGCTGGCGGAACTGGAGCGCGAGGAGTCCGTCGACTGGTATCGACTGGCCAGCGAAGCGCTGGAGCGGCGCTTCGGCCGAGAGCTGCCAGCGGATCCCAGGGAACGTGCTCGACGTGAACGCTTTCTGGCCGGGCGCGGTTTCGACTTCGACCAGGTGCGCGAGGCGATACGGGCCCTCGGCGATGATTGAACCGCCGCCAGACGGGCCTTCTCGGATGCGGTTTTGCACGACCCACTTTAGTCGCTTGACAACTACGCTATAATGTCCCCTTTTGCGACAGCCCCGGGTCGCGGTTTCATGCTCGGATGCTCCGGCGTGCCACGGCAGTGGGCCGGTTCGACGCGCTCTATCGCTCATCGCCACGGATATTTCATGAAAAGCGCAGATATCAGACAGGCCTTTCTGAGGTTCTTCGAAGAACAGGGTCATACCCGCGTGCCGTCCAGTTCGCTGGTGCCGGGCAACGATCCGACGCTGTTGTTCACCAACGCCGGCATGGTGCCGTTCAAGGACGTCTTTCTCGGGCGTGACCCCAGGGACTATGTGCGGGCTACCTCCTCCCAGCGCTGCGTGCGCGCCGGTGGCAAGCACAACGATCTGGACAACGTCGGTTACACCGCGCGTCATCACACCTTCTTCGAGATGCTGGGCAACTTCAGCTTCGGCGACTACTTCAAGCGCGACGCCATCGGCTTTGCCTGGACCTTCCTGACCGAGGTGCTGGGACTGCCCAAGGAGAAGCTGTGGGTCACCGTCCACGTCAGTGACGATGAGGCCGAACGCATCTGGAAAGACGAGATCGGTATCGATCCCGAGCGCTTCTCCAAGCTGGACGAAGACAACTTCTGGCAGATGGGCGACACCGGCCCCTGCGGTCCCAGCTCCGAGATCTTCTACGATCATGGCGCCGAGGTGTGGGGCGGCCCTCCCGGCAGTCCGGAGGAAGACGGTGATCGCTACATCGAGATCTGGAACCTGGTGTTCATGCAGTTCGATCGCGACGCCAGCGGCGAGATGAAGCCGCTGCCCAAGCCGTCCATCGATACCGGCATGGGGCTGGAGCGCATCGCCGCGGTCATGCAGGGGGTCCACTCCAACTACGAGATCGACCTGTTCCAGAATCTGCTCAAGGCCGCCGCCGAGGCGACCGGTGCGAGCGACCTGGAGGCGCCGTCGCTGCGCGTGATCGCCGACCATATCCGTTCCTGTGCCTTCCTGATCGCGGACGGCGTGCTGCCTTCCAACGAAGGTCGTGGTTACGTGCTCAGGCGGATCATTCGTCGGGCGATCCGCCATGGTCACAAGCTGGGCGCCCAGGGAGCCTTCTTCCATCGCCTGGTGGCGGCGTTGGACGCCGAGATGGGCGAGGCCTACCCGGAACTGCGCCAGGCTCGCGCACAGATCGAGCGCGTGTTGCTGAAGGAAGAAGAGCAGTTCGCTCGCACCCTGGATCATGGCATGGGCCTGCTGGAGCAGGCGCTGGCCGCGCTCGACGGTGACACCCTGCCGGGCGAGACGGTGTTCAAGCTCTACGACACCTACGGCTTTCCCTATGACCTTACCGCCGATGTCTGCCGTGAGCGGGGCGTCACCCTGGATGCCGAAGGCTTCGAGCGGGAGCTCGAGGCGCAGCGTGAGCGGGCCCGGGCGGCCAGCCAGTTCGGCGCCGAGTACAGCGCCACCATCGAGCTCGAGGGCCAGACCGAGTTCACCGGCTACGACCGCCTCGAGGACAACGCCAGGGTGGTCGCGCTCTATGACAGCGAAGGCAATGCGCTCGAGCGCCTGACGCCTGAGCATCCCGCCGTGGTGGTGCTGGACCGCACCCCCTTCTACGGCGAGTCCGGTGGCCAGGTCGGTGATACCGGCTACCTGAACGTCGAGGGCGGACGGTTCCTGGTCAAGGACACCCAGAAACAGGCGGGGCATCACCTGCATCAGGGGGTGTTGCTCGAAGGTGAGCTGGTGGTCGGCAGCGAGGTCACGCCCCAGGTGGACGAGAGCCTGCGTGCGGCGACGGTGCGTAACCACTCGGCGACCCACCTGCTGCACAAGGCCCTGCGTCTGGTGCTGGGCGATCATGTCCAGCAGAAGGGCTCGCTGGTGACGCCTGAGCGCCTGCGTTTCGACTTCAGCCACTTCGAGGCAATGAGCGCCGAACAGCTCAAGGAAGTGGAGCGCCTGGTCAACCAGCAGGTGCTGGCCAATGCGCCGACCCGGATCGAGAGCATGACCCTCGATGAGGCCAAGGAGAAGGGCGCCGCTGCCTTGTTCGAGGCCAAGTACGCCGACAGCGTGCGGGTGCTGACCATCGGTGCCGACGACTTCTCCATCGAGCTGTGTGGTGGTACCCACGTGGCCCGCAGTGGCGACATCGGCTGCTGTCATATCGTCGCCGAGAGCGGCATCGCCTCAGGCGTGCGTCGGATCGAGGCGATCACCGGTGAGGGCGCGCTGGCCTACTTCGGCGAACAGGAGGCGCGCCTTGCGCGTGTGGCCGAGCGCCTCAAGGCCAAGCCCGAGCAGCTCGAGGAGCGCGTCGACAGCCTGGTCGAGCGTAATCGCGGCCTGGAGAAGGAGCTCGAGCGGCTCAAGGCCAAGCTCGCCAGCGCCGCCGGCAGCGACATGCTGGCAAGCGCCACAGAGGTTCAGGGCGTCAAGGTACTGGCGACGCACCTGGATGGCGTGTCGGGCAAGGAATTGCGTGGCGTGCTTGACCAGCTCAAGAACAAGCTTGGCTCCGGCATCATCGTGCTGGGGGTGGCCGACGAGGCCGCCGGCAAGGTCAGCCTGATCGCCGGGGTGACCGATGATCTGACCGCCAGGGTCAAGGCCGGGGAGCTTGTCAATCACGTCGCCGGACAGGTCGGCGGCAAGGGCGGCGGTCGTGCCGACATGGCCCAGGCCGGCGGTAGCGACGTCAATGCACTGCCGGCGGCGCTGGAGAGCGTCCCGGCCTGGGTGGACGCCAAATTGTGATCCCTCTGGGGTCGGGGGCTCGAGAGGGTCCCCGGCCCTTTTTTCTGCCCTGACAAAACTTCGCAGAGACAACAGTTTCATTCATTGAATCCAACGAGCGAGGAAGACGGCATATGGCACTATACGTACAGAAGTTCGGTGGGACGTCGGTCGGCTCGGTGGAGCGCATCAAGGCCGTGGCCGAGAAGGTCAAGGGCTTCCGCGACCAGGGCCATCAGGTCGTGGTGGTGGTCTCCGCCATGAGCGGCGAGACCAACCGCCTGATCGGGATGGCCAACGAGATCAACGACGAGCCGACCCCCCGTGAGATGGACATGCTGGTGTCCACCGGCGAGCAGGTGACCATCTCGCTGCTGGCGATGGCGCTGCACAAGCTGGACGTGCCGGCAACGTCCTACACCGGCTCTCAGGTCGGCATCATGACCGACAGCGCCCACACCAAGGCGCGTATCCAGCGCATCGAGACCGACGAGATGCGCGAAGACCTGGACGCTGGCCAGGTGGTGGTGGTCGCCGGCTTCCAGGGGGTCGATGAGGAAGGCAATATCACCACCCTGGGTCGTGGAGGCTCGGACACCACCGGTGTGGCGCTGGCGGCCGCGCTCAAGGCCGACGAGTGCCAGATCTACACCGATGTGGACGGCGTCTACACCACCGACCCGCGGGTCTGCTCCAAGGCCCAGCGCCTGGATTCGATCACCGTGGAGGAGATGCTGGAGCTTGCCAGCCTCGGCTCCAAGGTGTTGCAGATTCGCGCCGTCGAATTTGCCGGCAAGTACAATGTTCCGCTGCGCGTGCTGTCCAGTTTCGAGGACGGCCCCGGCACCCTGATCGTTGCAGACTCCGAACAAGACGAGGATTCCATGGAAGAACCGCTGATCTCAGGCATCGCCTTCACCGCCAACGAAGCCAAGCTGACCCTGCTCAACACGCCGGACGTGCCGGGCGTGGCCTCGCGCATCCTGGGCCCGATCGCCGACGCCAACATCGAGATCGACATGATCGTGCAGAACGTGGCGCCGGCCGGTGACTACACCGACTTCACCTTCACAGTAGCCAAGGGTGACTACAAGCAGACCATGCGCATCCTCGAGCAGCAGGTCATCCCCGATCTGGGCGGTGGCGAGTTGCGTGGCGACGATAATATCGCCAAGGTGTCTCTGGTAGGGGTGGGTATGCGCTCACACGCCGGGGTCGCCTCGAAGATGTTCCGCGTGCTGTCCGAGGAAAACATCAACATCCGCATGGTCTCGACCTCGGAGATCAAGATCTCCGTGGTGATCGACGAGAAGCAGATGGAATTGGCAGTACGTGCGCTGCACAAGGCATTTGGTCTCGACAAGGCCGATATCGAGAGCGAATAAGTTTCTCGGCGCGGCGCACACCTTCTACGCTTTAAGGAGTCCCCCTCGCCAATTCGGCCGGGGGCTTCCCTTAAACGGCACAATCAGGTGTCATGAGTCGCTAGTGCTCGCCACCAAGAAAGAGGGCACGTCGTCCGGAAGCGTGACGGCGTAGCGACTCACGTAACAAGTCTGAGAAGGAGATCAGTCATGCTCATCCTGACACGCCGCGTCGGCGAAACCCTGATGATCGGGGACGATATCACCGTCACCGTTCTGGGGGTGAAGGGAAATCAAGTGCGTATCGGCGTGAATGCGCCCAAGGACGTTGCCGTCCACCGTGAAGAGATCTACCAGCGCATCCAGCGCGAGAAGGCTGACGATGGCGCTGCCGATGATGAGTGAAGGTGGTGGCCGAGCGGAGAACTTTTTTCGCCTCGGGCTGGACAAAGGCCTTACGTCTCGGTAGGATACGCACCGTGCCGATGAGGGAGAGGTGGCCGAGTGGCTGAAGGCGCTCCCCTGCTAAGGGAGTATGGGGTTTATAGCCTCATCGAGGGTTCGAATCCCTCCCTCTCCGCCATTTTACGATGCATGTCGTGAAGCGGCTTCATGGGTACCGATGATCAGGCATGTTGGATGCCTGGTGCATCAAGAGATTGATACGCGCCCGTAGCTCAGCTGGATAGAGTACCTGACTACGAATCAGGTGGTCGGAGGTTCGAATCCTCCCGGGCGCGCCATCTTCTCCCAGGTTGGATTCCGATAGTTTACTGGAATACGACATCGCAATGAGTTTCATTGCCTACGCGCCCGTAGCTCAGCTGGATAGAGTACCTGACTACGAATCAGGTGGTCGGAGGTTCGAATCCTCCCGGGCGCGCCAGATTTAGACCCGCTCTCTTCGGAGGGCGGGTTTTCTGTTTCCTGCCAAGTTTCCTGTCCAGTTTCGTGCTGACCGGCTGGCTACTACTGCCGGTTGCGATCGTTTAGGCGCCTGTCGCGAGATGGGCGCCTTTTTTTATGCTGTTTCCTGCCAAGTTTCCTGTCCAGTTTCGTGCTGACCGGCTGACCGGCTGACCGGCTGACCGGCTGACCGGCTGACCGGCTGACCGGCTGACCGGCGTCGATTCTTTATGAACGGTGCTGTGTCGAGCGTCGGTCGTTGTCTCCCCTGGCCTGGTCTAGGCTGAAGCCTGACATTCACGCATCGGGAGGGTGGCGCATGGGCGGCAAGGTGGCGGCGGCGTATCAGGCGACCAGGGGGTCAGTGCTCGACGTGGATCGCGCCTTCTATGACGGCCTGACCGAGCGGGCGGGGAGGCGGCGGCGGGTGGCCAGTCACCGGGTACCGATTCGTGATGGACTCGCCTGGGAGGTCAAGGCGGGGCAGGTCTTTCGTATTGCCATCGTCGATGGTGCCCAGGTCGGTGACTTCAACATGTGGCACCGCCATGACCCGCGCGAGCGTATGTGGGCCTCGCGCACCCGTCAGCTGCAGCGAGCTCATGTCAGCACCTACGACAGGCTGTGGTCGACGCTGCCCTTTCTGCGTCCCATGGCCACCATCATCGACGACACCCTGGCAGGCTACGGTGAGGACGCCGAAGGCGGGCGCGTGCATGACCTGCTGGGAACCCGCTGTGATCCCTACGTCAATCGCCTGTTGACCGGCGAGGACTTCGATTTTCACTGCCATTCCAACCTGGTGAGGGCGGTCGCGCCCTGGGGGTTGACCGAGTTTGACGTGCATGACGTGCTCAATGTCTTCCAGTGCACCGGGCTCAACGACGATGACCAGTACTTCATGAAGGCCTGCCCGGCGCGGCCTGGGGACTATCTTGAGCTGTTTGCCGAGATCGATCTGTTGTGCGCGCTGTCCTGCTGTCCCGGTGGCGATCTGTCGGTGGATCTATGGGGGCCGGACGCCAGGGATCCGCTGTCCACCTGCCACCCCTTGGCGGTGGAAGTGTTCGAGGTCGAGTCCGAGCGGCTGGCGCAGTGGCAGCCGCCCGAATCTCCGGCCTATGCAGGCGGCCATGGGCGGCGTGATCCCGATGTGGATTGGGCCGATCTCAAGGACAAGAGCTAGGCGCTGCTCCGATCGGATTCCTCTCCGGGAGGGGAGGTTGGCCTGCCTATCCCTATTGGGCGGCGGCGACTGCCTCGCTTCGGTGCTTGGGTGAGGTGAGATTCTGGCGCAGTGTGGCGTCAGGTGCGGTTTCTGGCGCTGCGTCTGATTCGATGCGCTGGGCGCCGAGCCCCGCAAGGAATTCATCGAGATCGGTGATGCGGCGCAGGGCCTGAAAGCGGGAGGCGGCCTCGCGGTCGCGCGCCTTCATGTGGTTCATCCACTGCTTTAGTAGCGATACCACCACTTTTGCCGGGAGTGTGGTACGCTGCATTGCAGCATAGGACGTCAGGATGCCGGCTCGCTGGGCCCATGTCGTGGCCGGCAGGCGCTCTCCGGTGCGCTGCCAGTGGCGGATGCGCGGGGCGAGTTTCGGGTCGGCCAGGGCGCCGCGGCCAAGCATGACGTCGCGACAGCCGGACAGGGTGCGTGCCTTCCAGTAGTCCTCGAGGGTCCAGATGTCGCCGTTGGCGACGACCGGGATGCGCAGGCGCTGGTTGATGCGGCCGATCCACTCCCAATGGGCCGGCGGGCGATAGCCCTCGTCCCGGGTGCGGGCATGCACCACCAGTTGGGTGGCGCCGGCGGCCTCGGCGGCCAGGGCGCAGTCCAGCGCCCGGCGGCGGTCGGAGAAACCCAGGCGTATCTTGGCGGTGACCGGGATGCTGTCGCCCACGGCACGGTGGACGGCGTCCACGGCACGCTCCAGGCGTCGCGGATCGCGCAACAATGAGGCGCCGCCGTCATGGCGGTTGACCAGCTTGGCTGGGCAGCCGAAGTTCAAATCCAGGCTGATGGCGCCGAGGCGTAGCGCCTGGCGGGCATTGGCGGCCAGGGCGTCGGGGTCGGAGCCGAGCAGTTGCAGGTGCACCGGGATGTGGTTGGGGGTGATGACGCCCTCGGTCGCCAGTTCCGGGCAGTGCTTGTAGAACACTCGAGGCGGCAGGCGCGCGTCCACCACCCGTACGAACTCGGTGACCGTCCAGTCGAAGCCGGCGTCACGGGTCAGCAGGTCGCGGGTGTGGGCGTCGATCACGCCCTCCATGGGCGCGAGTCCGATGCGACCTTCGTCTAACCCCTGTTTATGTAGTAATTTAACAACCAAAACTGCTACCTTTAGACCATGGTGCTGTGCCGGGGATGTGGCAGGGTATAGCATCAAAATTTTTGCGCAAGCCGTATGATCCAGAAAGATCAAGGCAACTTTGGCGCTACAACGCGGAGGATCCCGCATGCAAGACACTCAGTTGCTCAACGAGGGCCTCAGCCTGATGGCGCTCGGCATGGGTTTTGTTTTTGTTTTTCTTACGGTGCTGGTGATCACCACCACGCTGATGTCTCGTGTCATCGGTCGCTACTTTCCCGAACCGGTGCCGGTCGAGGCGCCCAAGCGCGGGGCGGCACCCGCCGCGCCGGGCCAGGACGATGCGGTGATGGCGGCGATCTCGGCCGCGGTTCACCGCTACCGCCAGCGTCGCTGAGGTCGTCCGTACCAGGCGACGACCCTGACCGTGAATTTCGACAAAGCGCTTCATAACGATAAGGACCCAGCCATGAGCGAATCTGCACGCCCGCTAGGCATCACCGATGTCGTGCTACGCGACGCCCATCAGTCTCTGTTCGCCACCCGCATGCGTATCGACGACATGCTGCCCATCGCCGAGAAGCTCGACAAGATCGGCTTCTGGTCGCTGGAATCCTGGGGCGGCGCCACCTTTGACGCCTGTATCCGCTACCTCGGCGAAGATCCGTGGGAGCGGATACGGGCGTTGAAGGAAGCCATGCCCAATACGCCCCAGCAGATGTTGCTGCGGGGCCAGAACCTGTTGGGCTATCGCCACTACGCCGATGACGTGGTCGACCGCTTCGTCGAGCGCGCCAAGACCAACGGGGTCGATGTCTTCCGCGTGTTCGATGCGATGAACGACCCACGTAACCTCGAGCGTGCGATCCAGGCGGTCAAGGCCAACGATGGCCATGCTCAGGGTACCATCTCCTACACCAAGAGCCCGGTGCACACCCTGGACAGCTGGGTGGAATTGGCCAAGTCCATCGCCGACATGGGCGCCGACTCCCTGGCGATCAAGGACATGGCGGGGCTTCTGACTCCCTATGACGCCTTCGAGCTTGTCACCAAACTCAAGTCGGCGCTGAATATTCGCATCCATCTGCACTGCCACGCCACTACCGGGCTTTCATCGGCGACCGCGCTCAAGGCCGCCGAGGCAGGCGTCGACAACGTCGATACCGCCATCTCCTCGATGTCGATGACCTACGGCCACAGCCCCACCGAATCGCTGGTGGCGATGCTCAAGGACACCGAGCGCGATACCGGCCTGGACCTGGAGGCCCTGGAAGATATCGCCGCCTACTTCCGTGAGGTGCGCAAGAAGTACGCCGCTTTCGAGGGCTCGCTCAAGGGCATCGACTCGCGCATTCTGGTGGCCCAGGTGCCCGGTGGCATGCTCACCAACATGGAAGGCCAGTTGAAGGAGCAGGGCGCCGGTGACCGTCTCGATGAGGTGCTCAAGGAGATTCCTCGGGTCCGTGAAGACCTCGGCTATATTCCGCTGGTGACCCCCACCTCCCAGATCGTCGGCACCCAGGCGGTGATGAACGTGATGATGGGGGAGCGCTACAAGTCCATCTCCAAGGAGGTGCAGGCGCTGCTCAAGGGCGAGTACGGCGCTGCGCCGGCGGACTTCGACAGCGAATTGCAGAGCCGGGTGCTGGACGGTGCCAAGCCGATCACCGAACGTCCCGCGGATCGACTGGATCCCGAGATGTCGCGGTTGACCGATGAGCTGGCCGCCAAGGCCAAGGACGACGGCATCCGCCTGGCCGAAGGCGAGCGTCAGGTAGACGACGTTCTGACCTACGCACTGTTCCCGCAGATCGGGCTCAAGTTCCTCAAGAACCGTGACAACCCCGACGCCTTCGAACCTGCGCCCAGCGTCGAGGCGGCGACGCCCGCTGCGCCCGCCAAGGCGCCGGCGGCCAAGGCTGGTACCGCCGGACCCGAGACCTACACCGTCAAGGTCAACGGCACCGCCTACGTGGTCGAGGTCGCCGAGGGTGGCGACATTTCCCAGGTCAAGGAAGCGCCCGCCGCTGGCTCTTCTGACGCTGCACCGGCGGCGCCGGCAGCTTCCTCCGGCGAGACCATCGATGCACCGCTGGCCGGCAACATCTTCAAGGTCAACGTCAAGCCCGGCGACAGCGTGGCCGAGGGTGACGTGGTGGTCATCCTCGAGGCGATGAAGATGGAGACCGAGGTCCGCGCTGCTGCTGCCGGCACCGTGTCTGACGTCCAGGTCGCCGAGGGCGACAGCGTCTCCGTCGGCGACACCCTGATCGTGCTTTAAGGACCTCCCATGGAGAAGATTCTGACCCTATGGTACGGCTCCGGGCTGTACAACCTGACCCTGGGCCAGGCGGTGATGCTGGTGGTGGGCCTGCTGCTCTTGTGGCTGGCCATCTCCAAGAAGTTCGAACCGCTGTTGCTGGTGCCGATCGGCTTCGGCGGCATCCTGGCCAATATTCCCGAGGCAGGGCTGGCGTTGTCGGCGGCAGAGCAGGCGGCCCACCTGGGCCGTCCCGAGCTGCTGGCGCAGATGGCCCAGGCGCTCGGCACCAGTCTGCCGGCGGGCGCCGACGTGGATACCTGGCGCTACGCCATCAGCGAGACGCTGCACGGTGATATCTCGCCGGCGCTGCTTCGTACCGCCAACGACCTGGCCATGGATGGGGGCTATTCCCATGGCATGCTGTATCAGTTCTACAGCGTGGCCATCGCCTCCGGTATCGCGCCGCTGGTGATCTTCATGGGGGTCGGCGCGATGACCGACTTCGGTCCGCTGCTGGCCAACCCGCGCACCCTGTTCCTCGGCGCCGCTGCCCAGTTCGGCATCTTCGCCACTCTGATCGGGGCGGTGGGCATGACCGCCATGGGCTGGATGGACTTCAGCCTCAACCAGGCTGCGGCCATCGGCATCATCGGTGGAGCCGACGGTCCGACCTCGATCTATGTCTCGAGCATTCTGGCCCCCGAGCTGCTGGGTGCCATCGCGGTGGCGTCCTACTCCTACATGGCGCTGGTGCCGTTGATCCAGCCGCCTATCATGAAGGCGTTGACCACCCAGAAGGAGCGCAGCATCGCCATGACCCAGCTGCGTCCGGTGTCGAAGCTCGAGAAGATCGTGTTTCCGCTGGCACTGCTGATCCTGGTGGTACTGTTCCTGCCGGATGCGGCGCCGCTGCTCGGGATGTTCTGCTTCGGCAACCTGATGCGTGAGTGCGGGGTGGTCGAACGGCTCTCGGACACGGCGCAGAACGCCCTGATCAACATCGTGACCATCTTCCTCGGACTGTCGGTTGGCTCCAAGCTGATGGCCGACCGCTTCCTGGCGGTGGAGACCCTGGGCATCCTCGGGCTCGGCATGGTGGCCTTTGCCATAGGCACCGCCTGCGGTGTGCTGATGGCCAAGCTGCTCAACCTCATCAGCAAGCATCCGATCAACCCGTTGATCGGCTCCGCCGGTGTCTCGGCGGTGCCCATGGCGGCGCGGGTGTCCAACAAGGTGGGGCTCGAGTCCAATCCCCACAACTTCCTGCTGATGCACGCAATGGGGCCCAATGTTGCTGGTGTCATCGGCTCGGCAGTGGCCGCCGGGGTGATGATCAAGTACTTGGGGTGACACCCCGGGATAGTGATCAAACATCAGGATCAAGGTCATCCGGGCCTGCAGCCCTGGTTTGACCGAACGCAGCGCCCCCGCCGCCAGGTGGGGACGCTGCTTTTGTAGCTGACTCTGGTCGAGCCCGTCATCCCGCTTACACGCGATCGCCACGGTGCTGTCATGCGCGCTTTCTAGTCTGGCGGCTATTGCCACCGACGGAGGACGGGCATGATCGATGTCGAAAAGGCCTTGATGGCCAAGGTGCCGCAGGCACAGAGCTGGCCAGCCTGGTGCCGCCGCCTGTTGAGCGCCGGCCTCAAGGGCCTGGTGCACGAGCGCGAGATCAATGCCTTTCTCGAGCGTCATCGCCGCGCCGGAGGGCTCGAGTTCATCGACGCGGTGCTCGATCAGCTGAACTTCGGCTATTCGCTGTCGTCGCGTGATCGCGACAACATTCCGGTCGCCGGCAGGGTGGTGATCGTCGCCAATCATCCCCTCGGTGCTCTGGATGGGCTGGCGCTGGTACGCATGGTGGCGGATGTACGCCCTGACGTGAAAATCGTCGCCAATGACCTGTTGATGCAGCTTTCGCCGTTGGCACCGTTGCTGCTGCCGGTGGACAACCTGTCGCGCAGGGGCTTTCGCAAGAGCCTGCAGGGCATCGTCGATGCCCTCGACGATGAACAGGCGGTGATCGTCTTCCCCGCCGGCGAGGTGTCGCGGGCGGGGCCCAAGGGGGTAAAGGACGGCAACTGGCTGTCAGGTTTCCTGCACGCGGCCCGGCGCACCAATGCGCCGATCCTGCCGGTGCACGTGGGTGGTCGCAACTCCTCGCTGTTCTATTCGTTGGCCTCGCTGTACTCGCCGCTGGGCACGCTGCTGTTGCCCCACGAGATGTTCCGCCAGAAAGGGCGGCACATCACGCTCAAGGTGGGGGGCGAGATCCCGCTGTCACGCTTCGACCGCGAGGACCTGGCCACCGTCGCCAAGCTCAAGCTGCTGCGCAAGCACGTCTACCGTCTGGGGCGGGGACGCAAGGGCGTGTTCGTCTCCGAGGCCGGCATCGCCCATCCGGAAAATCGCCAGCACCTGCGAGAGGAGCTGGTCGACGCCGAGGTGCTGGGCAGGACGCCTGACGGCAAGCAGATCCTGCTGTTTGACCATCGTCCCGACTCTGCGGTGATGCGTGAGATCGGGCGGCTGCGTGAAATTGCCTTTCGCCGGGTCGGCGAGGGCACCGGCAAGAAGCGGGATCTGGACGAGTACGACGAGCACTATCGTCATCTGGTGCTGTGGGACGATCGTGACCTGGAAATCGCCGGGGCCTATCGTCTCGGTGAGGTCGGGCGCATCCTCGATAGCAAAGGCATCGAAGGGCTCTACAGCGCCACCATCTTTCATCTCGAACAGGCGCCGATGGATCGCTGGCGCCACGGGCTTGAGCTGGGCCGCAGCTTTGTCCAGCCACGCTACTGGGGACGTCGCAGTCTCGACTATCTCTGGCATGGTCTTGGCGCCTACCTGCGCCATCATCCCGAGGTGCGCTGGCTGTTCGGGCCGGTGACCATTCCCAATCATCTACCGCCCCTGGCCAAGGACCTGCTGGTCAGCTACTACCGGCACTACCACGGGGACGGTGACAGCCCGATCCGGGCCAAGGCGGTGTGCACGATGTCGCGCGCCGGGCGCGAGGAGGCGGATCGACTGTTCGCCGGCAACGATGCCGGCGAGGACTTTCAGCGCTTGAAAGGCGCCCTGCAGGCCATGGGGGCGGGGGTGCCGGCGCTCTACAAGCAGTACGTGGAGGTGGCCGAACCCGGCGGCGTCAGCTTCAAGGCCTTCGGCGTGGATACCGCCTTCGGCTACTGCATCGATGGCCTGGTGGTGGTCGACGTGGCACGGCTCAAGGCCGATAAGCGCAGACGCTATATCGGTGAAGACGCTGTCTCGTCTGGAGAAGCCGCTCTCACCAAGGACGAACACGCCGTCCTGGAAAGGCCGCTTTAGCAGGGGCCGCGTCGGACCGGCCCCGGAGGCGGATCATACGGGGCTGGAGGCTCCCTCGACGTTAGCATCGAGCGGGCCTAGCCTGCCTGATGGTCCAGGGACTCGATGCGGCCCTTGAGGCGAGTGCTGAGCTCGCTCAGGTCGGTGGACTGTTCACTGGGCCAGCCCAGGGTCAAGGTGACGCCTTCGGCCCCGTAGTCCACCGCCTGCACCGGGATATCCTGCCCCTGGCACCACTGCCGGGCGTCAGCCTCGCCGGCAAAGTCGACCCGTATCTTGAGTGGGCGGCGCTCGATGCATTCGCCCCTGGGCAGGCTTTCCAGCGCCGTGACCAGCGCCTGGGTATAGGCGCGGGCGAGTCCGCCGGTACCGAGTTTGGTGCCGCCGAAGTAGCGGGTCACCACCGCGCCCACCTGGCCGATGCCATCGCCATCGAGTGCCTGAAACATCGGTCGGCCGGCGGTACCGCCCGGCTCGCCGTCATCGGAGAAGCCAATGTGCACCTGCTCCCCGGGCGGGCCTGCGATGTAGGCGCTGCAATGATGGCTGGCATTGGGATGCTGCCTGCGAGCCTCGGCCAGCAGCGCTTCGAAGTCCGCCACCTTGGGGGCGTGGGCCACCCAGGCGATAAAGCGGCTCTTTTCCACCTCGATCTCGCTTTCGTGCCACTCACCGGGGGCAAGCTCGGGTATCGGGTAGCGCATCAGGCGGCCATTTCTTCCTGGCGGGCGACACCCATGACCAGGCCCAGCACGCGGATGTCACTGTTCTTCAGGTAGATCGGGGGCATGGTCTCGTTGGCCGGCTGCAGGCGAACACCATTCTTCTCGATATAGAGCTTTTTCAGGGTGACCTCCTGGTCATTGATCATCACCACCGCCGTTTCGCCGTTCTCGGCGCTTTCCTGGCGTTCGATGATGATCACATCGCCGTCGAAGATATTGCAATCGATCATCGAGTTGCCGCACACCTTGAGGGCGTAAGTGTTGCGCCTGACCATGCGCGATGGCACCTGCAGGGTGGCGTTGTCCAGGCAGGCCTCGATCGGCATGCCGGCGGATACCTGCCCCAGCAGGGGGACCTCCACCAGGGCATCCGAGGTGGAGTCGACGGGAGCCCAGCTGTCGGCGATGGGCAGGTTGGGCAGGCGTTCGAGGAACTGGCAGGTCGCGATATCCATGGCGCGGGGTCTCCCTTGTTGTGAGGGTCGGGCTGTCACGGGATGGAGTAGCGGGTGGCGATTGGTGTCAACGTCGAGGGATCTTGATACTGTCGATTCATACAGTATGTGAAAGATAGCAGGCCTCGCCGCTCGTGCAAGTGCCATGGATCAACGAAAGGTGCATTGCCTGTGCGATTGCGGCTGTCAGCTGCGCTGGCTGTCTGGTTCGGGTAGTGCAATCGGTGTAAAGTCTGTGCGTGATTTGCTGCCCCGTCCCTGGTTGTGGAGTGCCCTTTGCGTCTGTGTCTTGAAGCCCGACAACTGGCCTGTGAGCGCGATGGCCGCTGGTTGTTTCGAGGATTGGATGTTGTCCTCAAGGCGGGGGAAGTGCTCCGAGTCGAGGGACCCAACGGCAGTGGCAAGACCACGCTGTTGAAGATCCTGTGCGGCCAGATCGCCGACGTCGATGGAGAGGTGCGCTGGCAGGGGCGGGCGCTGCCCCGCGCCCGCGCCGACCTGCTGGCCAACCTGCTGTATCTGGGCCATGCCCCGGGTATCAAGGCCAACCTGAGTGCCCTGGAAAACCTGCGTTGGTATCAGGCGCTGGGGGGCGAGGGGCGCCCCGACGCCGAGCTCGAGGCGGCCCTGGCCGAAGTCGGCCTGGCCGGCTTCGAGGACGTCCCCACCGCCCAGCTATCGGCCGGCCAGAAGCGCCGGGTGACCCTGGCTCGTCTGGTGTCGAGTCGCCGTGCCCTGTGGGTGCTGGACGAACCTTTTACCGCGATCGATGTGGCCGGCGTGGCCGCCCTGGAGCGCCGCCTGGCCAACCATGCCGCCAGCGGCGGCGCGGTGCTGGTCACCACCCACCATCCGCTGTCCAATGTGCCTGGCGTACGCCGGCTGACCCTGGACGGACAACGACAGGTGGCTTCATGAACACGCCGACGTCTGGGTCGATCGAAGCCGCCGAGCCGGTCAGAGAGGCCGGTGATGGCCTTGGTCGCGCGATGGCTGCCACCTTCCGCCGTGACTTGACGGCGGTCGCCCGTCGACCGGGTGACGCCCTGACCCCGCTGGTGTTCTTCGCCATGGTGATCACCCTGTTTCCACTGGGGATCTCGCCGGAACCCGAACGCCTGGCGCTGATCGCCCCTGGCGTGTTGTGGGTGGCCGCCTTGCTGTCGGCACTGCTGTCGCTGGACGGCTTGTTTCGTGGCGACTTCGAGGACGGCACCCTTGAGCAACTGTTGCTTGCACCGCACCCGCTGTCGCTGCTGGTGCTGGCCAAGGTCGCCGTGCACTGGTTGACCACCGGGCTACCGCTGGCGTTGATGGCCCCCTTGCTGGGGGTGCTGCTGGCATTGCCCCAGGGCAGCTACCTGGCGCTGAGCGCGACCCTGGCACTGGGAAGTGGCTGCATCAGCCTGATTGGTGCCATCGGCGCAGGGCTGACGGTGGGGCTGGCGCGTGGTGGCATGCTGCTGTCGCTTCTGGTGTTGCCACTTTTCATGCCGGTGCTGATCTTCGGCACCGGCGCCATGGGCGCGGCGCTGGGCGGCGGGGAATGGCTTGGGCACCTGGCGGTGATCGGCGCGCTGTTGTCGGTAGCGCTGATGGCGGCTCCTGTGGCCATTGCCGCGTCGCTGCGCATCAGTATCCATGGTTGATCGGGCCGTCGTGGCCATCACGAATTCAAGGTTGATCGAGGTACAACGCTCATGTGGGCCTTCTTTCACAAGCTGGGATCGCCGCGCTGGTTCTACGGCATAGCCGCGCGTCTCTCTCCCTGGTGCTGGGCGCTGGCGCTGGCGCTGATCCTGGTCGGCAGCGTCTGGGGGCTGGCCTTCGCTCCGGCGGACTACCAGCAGGGCAACAGCTTTCGCATCATCTACGTGCACGTGCCTGCGGCCTTCCTGGCCCAGTCGATCTTCATGGCGCTGGCCGCCTCCGGCTTCGTGTTCATGGTCTGGAAGATCAAGATCGCCGACATGGCGGCAGCGATGATGGCGCCGCTGGGCGCCGCCATGACCGCCATCGCCTTGCTGTCGGGGTCGGTCTGGGGCAAGCCTACCTGGGGCACCTGGTGGCAGTGGGACGCCCGCCTTACCTCGATGCTGATCCTGCTGTTTCTGTATCTTGGCGTGATGCTGATCCGGCGCGCCTTCGCCCGCCCCCAGAGCGGCGCCAAGGCGGCGTCGGTGCTGGCCATGGTGGGGGTGATCAACATACCCATCATCAAGTACTCGGTGGAGTGGTGGAACACCTTGCACCAGCCCGCCAGCTTCACCATCACCGAACGCCCGGCGATGCCGGTCGAGATGTGGATGCCGCTGTTGATCATGGTGCTGGGGTTCTACGCCTTCTTCGCGGCCTTCACCCTGACCCGCACCCGTACCGAGATCCTGCGCCGTGAAGGCCACAAGCGCTGGGTGAAAGAGCTGTTCGAGGAGCGTCCATGATGGCTTTCGAATCGCTGGCCGAGCTGGTCAGCATGGGCAGCCACGGCCCCTATGTGTGGACCGCCTGGGGTGCGACCCTGGGCTTTCTGCTGTTGAGCGTGATTCTGGTTCGCGGTGAAAGCCGCGGTGTTCGGCGCACCTTGCGCCGCCGGCTGAGGCGTGACGCCGCGGTCGCAAGTTCCCCCTCGGAGGATCAAGATGAGGGCTAAACGCCGAAATAAGATGCTGCTGGTGCTTGGACTGGTGGCGCTGTGTGCGGTGGCGGTGGGACTGACGCTGTACGCCCTGCGCTCCAACATCAACCTGTTCTTCAGCCCGGTGCAGATTGCCGCCGGAGAAGCCCCCGTGGACCGGCAGCTACGTGCCGGCGGGATGGTCAAGGAAGGCAGCGTCCATCGTGACAGTGACAGCCTGGACGTCAGCTTCGTGGTGACCGACTACGTCGACGATGTCGAGGTGCGCTACAGCGGCATCCTGCCGGACCTGTTTCGCGAGGGGCAGGGCGTGGTGGTGGTCGGCGAACTGACCGGCGACGGCTATATCGCGGCCGAAAAGGTGCTGGCCAAGCACGACGAGAACTATATGCCGCCCGAGGTCGCCGAGGCATTGGAAGACGCCGGCTATTCGCCGGCAGACTACAAGCAGGCGGGCCCAGGCACGTCGCAGTAGGCTGCGTGCATCGACAAAAAAGGTATCCCGACAACAGGGCTCCGTGGTGCGGGGCCTTGTTTGCCCGAGGGGGCAGGGCCGAAGGCGCTTCTTCGAGCCAGAAGGGGACAGGGTCAATCGACCATAACGCAGGCGTTCCGGGCCCATGGGCCCACGCGATTCAGTCGCAGAGCCAGGCGCCAGTGGACTGACGCGGACGGAAGGCGGGCCAAGGTGAATCCATGCTGATCAAGATGATTCCGGAAATCGGACACTACGCGCTGATCGTGGCGCTGCTGATGGCCTGCGTGCAGGCGGTGCTGCCGCTGGCCGGGGCTGCCACTCGGCGCCCGCTGTGGATGGCCTACGCACGGCCGATGGCGGCGGGCCAGCTGGCCTTTCTGTTGATCGCCTACGGCTGTCTGACGGCGAGCTACATGCTCGACGACTTCAGCGTGGTCAACGTCGCCAACAACGCCAACTCGCTATTGCCCTGGTACTACAAGTTCAGCGCGGTGTGGGGCAACCACGAAGGCTCGGTGCTGCTGTGGAGCCTGATCCTCGGAGTCTGGACCTTCGCCGTGGGCTGCTTCTCCCGGGGGCTGCCACCGGACATGGTGGCGCGCGTGCTCGGCGTGATGGGGCTGGTCAGCGTGGGCTTTCTGGCCTTTGTGCTGATCACTTCCAACCCCTTCGAGCGTTCGCTGCCGAATATCCCCGCCGACGGCGCCGACCTCAATCCGCTGCTGCAGGACGTCGGTCTGATCATCCATCCGCCGATGCTGTACATGGGTTACGTGGGCTTCAGCGTGGTCTTCGCCTTTGCCATCGCTGCGCTGCTGGGCGGACGCCTGGATAGCGCCTGGACCCGTTGGGTGCGCCCCTGGACCAATATCGCCTGGGCCTTTCTCACCGTCGGCATCGCGCTCGGTAGCTGGTGGGCCTACTACGAACTGGGCTGGGGCGGCTGGTGGTTCTGGGACCCGGTGGAGAACGCCTCGCTGCTGCCCTGGCTCGCCGGCACCGCGCTGATCCACTCCCTGGCGGTGACCGAAAAGCGCGGCACCTTCAAGAGCTGGACGGTGCTGCTGGCGATCACCACCTTCTCGCTGTCGCTGATGGGCACCTTCCTGGTGCGCTCAGGGGTGCTGACCTCGGTGCACGCCTTCGCCAATGATCCTTCGCGGGGCCTGTTCATTCTGGTGCTGCTGGGCATTACCGTGGGCCTGTCACTGTTGATCTTCGCCCTGCGCGCGCCACGGGTCAGCCAGCCCGGAGGCTTCAACTGGGTATCCCGCGATGCCCTGTTGCTGGTCAACAACATCCTGCTGGTGGTGATGACGGTGACGGTGCTGCTCGGGACCGTCTATCCGCTGCTGCTCGACGCGCTGAACCTGGGCAAGATCAGCGTGGGGCCTCCCTACTTCAACGCCCTGTTCGTGCCCCTGACCGTATTGCTTTGCGTGTTCATGGGGCTTGGCCCCAGCGCCCGCTGGAAGCGCATGGCCGGGCGCGAGCTGCTGACCCGCCTGTGGATCGCCGGTCTCGGCGCTCTGGTCATCGGCGTGGCGGCGCCGCTGGTCTACACCGGGCAGTGGAACCTGAAGGCGTCGCTGGGCCTGGTCGCGGCGCTGTGGCTGGTGCTGTCGCTGGTGCGCGACCTGTGGGGCAAGACCTCCCGAGCCGGCTCGCGCCTTGGTGCCCTCAAGCGCCTGACGCCTGCCTACTGGGGCATGGTGCTCGGCCATCTGGGGCTTGCCGTGACCATCATCGGGGTCGCCCTGGTGTCCAACTATTCGGTGGAGCGCAACGTGCGCATGAATGTCGGTGACCGCGTCGAGGTCAACGGCATCGGCTTTCACATGACGGCGCTGGACGAGCGTCGTGGGCCGAACTATGTCTCCGACGCGGCCACCATCGAGGTGACCCGAGAGGGCGCCAGCGCAAGCTTCGAGATGCACCCGGAGAAGCGCCTGTACATCGCGCGCGGCATGCCGATGACCCAGGTGGCGCTGCGGCCTGGCCTGTTCCACGACCTCTACGTGGCCATGGGCGAGGAGCTCGACGACGGCAGCTGGGCGCTCAGGGTGCAGATTAAGCCCTTCGTGCGCTGGCTGTGGCTGGGCGCACTGCTGATGGCCGCCGGTGGCATCATCGCCGTCGCCGACAGGCGCTACCGTCGCCGCTTGAGCGTACGTGAGCCCGAACCTGTCGTGACGGCCAGGGAGGCCAGTGCATCATGAAAGATCGTCAGCCGCTGGCCTTCGCTCCTGTCATTGTCGTCACGGCCAGGGAGACCCGTGCATGAAACGTCGACTTCTATTGCTGTTGCCGCTGGTGCTGTTTCTGGCGCTCGGGATCTTTCTCTATCAGGGGCTGTCGATCAACCCCTTTGAACGGGAATCCGCGTTGATGGCCAGGGAGTTCCCCGACTTCGAGCTGTCGACCCTCGAGGAAGCCGAGCGCAAGGTGAGCCAGGACGCGCTGTCCGGCGAGCTTTCCCTGGTCAATGTCTGGGGCAGCTGGTGTCCGACCTGTCGTCAGGAGATGCCGCAGCTTCTGGATCTGGCCGAGCGCGGGGTACGCCTGGTCGGGGTCGACTACAAGGAAGAAGGTGCCAGCGACGGTGAGCGCAGGGCCAGGGGACGCGCCTTCCTGACCCAGTTCGGCAATCCCTTCGAGTTCAATATCTTCGATCCCGAGGGTACCCTCGGCTTCGATCTCGGCGTCTACGGCGCTCCCGAGACCTTCCTGGTAGACGCCGAGGGGATCATTCGCTACCACCACACCGGCTATATCACCGCCGACGATGTGGAGAAGATCATCTTGCCGGAGGTGGAAAAATGGCGTTGATCGATCTGTGCTGCTCGAGCGCTATCAGCGCCCGCACCCGCGCTATCAGCTCCAGCGCCCGCACCCGCGCTAGCGGCGACGACCGCAGCGCCCGTGCACGTAACCTGCCTGGCTCGGGCCTTGGCTGGCTGGCGGGCATGGTGCTGGCGCTGTTGATGCTTGTCGCTGCGCTCGACGCTCGGGCGGAAGCCATCGAGGTACGCGGCTTCGACAACCCGGTGACCGAAAAGCGCTATCAGGAGCTGACCGCCACCCTGCGCTGCCCCAAGTGCGAGAACCAGGCGATCGGCGACTCCAACTCGCCGATCGCCGCCGACATGCGCGAGCGGGTCTACGCCCAGCTTCAGGACGGCCGCTCGGACAAGGAGATCATCGACTTCATGGTCCAGCGCTTCGGCGACTATGTCCTCTACAATCCGCGTCTCGAGGGGCGCACCCTGCTGCTGTGGGGGCTGCCCGGCGCGCTGGTCGTCATCGGCGCCCTGGTGCTGTGGCTGATCATCCGCTCACGGCGACGCACCCAGGTACGCAGGCTGTCCGCCGAGGAGCAGGCGCGCCTGGACGACCTGATCGATAGAGAGGGATCCGCATGACCCTGTTATGGCTGGCCTTTGCCGTTCTGCTGCTGCTCGCGGCCTGGCTGCTGATCCTGCCCCTGCGCCGTGCGGCGAAGGTGGAACGCCTGCAACGTGCGCTGGAGGACAGCGATGACGCCGCCGCCCAGAACGTGGCGGTCTATCGTCGTCGGGTGGCGTCGCTGGAAGCGGCCAAGTCTCGGGGAGACATCGACGCGGCACGCTTCGACGAGGATCTCAGTGAACTCCAGCGCAGCCTGCTCGATGACACCGAGCGGCTCAAGCGCTCACCGCTGAAGTCTG
The DNA here is from genome assembly GCF_019801245.1 of Halomonas sp. DP1Y21-3. Classification (NCBI taxonomy): domain Bacteria; kingdom Pseudomonadati; phylum Pseudomonadota; class Gammaproteobacteria; order Oceanospirillales; family Halomonadaceae; genus Halomonas; species Halomonas sp. DP1Y21-3. The sequence goes on along the minus strand of NZ_JAHVJM010000002.1, from coordinate 587,585 downwards.
CCGCTGCGGGCAAGCTGGCGGTGCCGCTGGTGCTGGTGGCGGTGGTGGTGGTCAGCGTGCTGTGGTACCGCTGGGAGGGCGCCGAGGGCGACCTGGTGCTGTATCAGGCCATCGAAGAGGTACGCAACGACCCCGAGGCCAGCCTCGCGCTGATGATCCAGCGCCTCGAGCAGCAGGCCGAGAGCCAACCCGACAACCCTCGCGTGTGGCAGACGCTGTATCCGCTTTACCGCGACAGCGGCGCCTACGCCCAGGCCAGCGATGCCATCGAGCGTGTGCTTGCGCTGGAGGGGCGTTCACCCTGGTGGATCGGCGAGTTGGCCAAGATGCAGTACTTCATCAACGAAGGGCGGCTCGACGATCGCATTCTGGCGCTGTCCCGGGAGGCCAGTCGTGAGGCGCCGAATCTGCCCTCGGCCATGTGGTTTCTGGGGGTCGAGGCCTTTCAGAACGAGGACTATCAGGGCGCCCTGGGCTTCTGGCGGCGTGGTCTGTCGACGGCAGACGACTCGCCGTTGTCCGAGGCCATGCGCCAGGGCGTCGCCCAGGCCGAGCAACGCCTGGCCCCTGCGGCGAGCGAGCGCAATGTGCTGGTCAGCCTGTCGCTGGCCGACGAACTGGTCGGGCGTCTGGCGCCGGAGACCACGGTGTTCGTGGTGGCACGGGACAGCGAAGGCAAGCTGCCGCCGCTGGCCATCGAGCGCCTGACCCTGGCCGACCTGCCGGCCAGCCTGACCCTTGACGCCAGCGATGCCATGTCGCCCATGGCAAGCCTCGCGCAGGTCGATGAGGTGCGTCTGCTGGCGCGGGTATCGTCCAGCGGCCAGGCCCAGCCCCAGGCCGGCGATCTCATGGGTGAACGACAAGGGGTTGCAGTAGGCGGCCCGGACATGGATCCTGTCGCGCTTATCATCGATCGAGTGATTGAATAGTCCATGCGTCTGACGTCGATCCGGCTGGCCGGGTTCAAGTCCTTCGTCGATCCGGTCACGGTGCCCTTTGACGGCAACATGACCGCCATCGTCGGTCCCAACGGCTGCGGCAAGTCGAACATCATCGACGCCGTACGCTGGGTCATGGGCGAATCCTCGGCCAAGACCCTGCGTGGCGAGTCGATGACCGACGTCATCTTCAACGGCTCCACCGGGCGCAAGCCGGTGGGCATGGCCTCCATCGAGCTGACCTTCGACAACCGCGACGGCACCATGGGCGGGGTCTACGCCCAGTACGCCGAGATCTCGGTCAAGCGTCAGGTCACCCGGGACGCCCAGTCCAGCTACTTCTTCAATGGCCAGAAGTGTCGCCGACGCGACATCGCCGACCTGTTCCTGGGCACCGGCCTGGGGCCGCGCTCCTACGCCATCATCGGCCAGGGCATGATCTCGCGGCTGATCGAGGCGCGTCCCGAAGAGCTGCGCGCCACCCTGGAAGAGGCCGCCGGTATCTCCAAGTACAAGGAGCGCCGTCGCGAGACCGAGAACCGCATGCGTCGCACCCAGGAGAACCTGGACCGGCTCGACGATATCCGTGAGGAGCTGGACAAGCAGCTCGAGCGGCTCAAGCGTCAGGCCGAGGCGGCCAGACGCTACCAGTCGTTGAAAGAAGAAGAGCACCGGGTCAAGGGCGAACTCGCACTGCTGCGCGGACGCGCCTTGCGTGCCGCCCAGACCGAGCAGGACACCCGGGTGCGCGAGCTCGAGACCGCGGTGGAGCGCGAGGTGCTCGGCATGCGCCAGTGCGAGACCCGGCTGGAAGAGGCCCGCGCCGAGCACGATGGCCTGGCCTCGGAGCTCGACCAGCGCCAGGCACGCTTTTACGAGACCACCACCGCCATCGCCCGCCTCGAGCAGGAGCTCGAACACACCCGCTCCCGCGATCAGCAGCTGGCGCGGGATCTCGAGAGTGCCCGCCGCGAGCTCGAGGAGCTCGATCGTCTCGGCGAGGACGACAGTCAGCGCCTGCTGGCCCTCGAGGATCGCCTGGAGACCCTGGGCCCCGAGCAGGAAGAACTGGCAGAGCAACTGGCCGAGCTGGAAGCGGCGCTGGAGGAGGCCGAGCCCGCGGTGGAGGAGGCCGACGCCGAATGGGAAGCCTTCAACGAACGCTGGCGCAGCGACAGCCACGAGGCCGAACGCACCCAGGACCGCCTGCGTGAGCTGGAAGCTCGGCTCGAGCGCATCGCCGCCGACCGTGCCAAGCGCCGTCAACAGCTCGATGAATTGCCGGACCTGGCCGGCCTCAGCGCCCAGCGCGAAGAAGTGAAGAGTCAGCTGGCCGAGCACGAGGCCCGCGCCGAGGAGCTCGAGGAGCGTCGTGAACGGCTGATCGAGCAGCGCGACGCCAACCGTCGCGAGGTTGTCGAACATGACCGCGCGCGCGAGCAGGCGCTCGCCCGTCACAGCGCCCTGGGTGGCGAGATCGCCTCGCTGGAGGCGCTGATCGAGGCGGCCCTGGCCGACCACGACGAAAGCCTGGACCGGCACCTGGCCGAGCATGGCCTTGCCGAGGCGCCACGCCTGGGCGAATGCCTGAATGTCGAGCCCGGCTGGGAGGAGACGGTGTCCTGGGTGCTGGGTCCCTGGCTCAGGGCCCGCATGGCGTCGTCGAGTCACTGTCGTGAGGTGATGGCCTCGCCGCTTGCCGCCGAACTGGCACTGCTCGATTCAGAGGCCAGCCTCGACGCTGCCGGCGACAGCCTGGCGGCGAGGGTCAAGGGCGCCGGTGCGGCCGCGCAGTGGCTCGCCTGCATTCGCTGTGCGGTCTCCCGTGACGAGGCCTGGCAGGCACAGGATCGGCTCGAGGCAGGGGCCAGCCTGGTGACCGCCGACGGCCTGTGGCTAGGCCCTGGTTGGGCGCGCCAGCGGGGCGAGGGAGATGGGCCGGATGCGTTGCTGGTGAGCCGTGCCCGGCTGGACGAGGCAAGTGCCGCCCTGGCAGAGCAGGAACAGCGGCTGGCGTCCGTCGAGCAGGCCCGTGAAGGTGCCCAGGCGTTGGTCGATCAGGCCGAGCAGGGGCTCGAGCAACTGCGGTTGTCGGAGCGTGAGCTGGATCAGGCGCGTCAGCAACTGGCGGTCCAGGACAATGGTCTGGCCAGCCGGCTTGAGCATCTGTCCAGTCGCGGCGCGGAGATCCACGAGGAGCTCGAGGGCCTGGCCGAAGCCGACGAGGAAGCGCGGCTGGCCATCGAGGAAATGCGCGAGCAGTGGCAGAGCGCCATGGCTCGGCTGGAAGAGGGCGCCGAGGTACGCGAGCGTCTCGAGCGCGAGCGCACCCAGGCGCGCGAGCGGCTGGCCTCGCTGCGTACCCGCCAGCGTCCGCTGAGCGAGCGCTCCCAGCAGCTCACCCTGGAGCACCAGCGGTTGACCACCGAGCGTGCTGGCCTTGCCGAGCAGCAGGGGCGCGCGGGGGATACCCGCTCACGCCTGGAGGAGCGGGTGGCCGAACTCGAGGAAGCGCGTGAGGGACTGCATGAGCCGGATGAGGAACGTCGCGAGCGCCTCGATGAGCTGTTGCACCGGCGCGAGCAGGAGGAGCGCCAGCTCAATGAGTCGCGGGCACGGGCGGCGGCGCTGGTCGAGCGTCTACGCGACGACGAGCAGGCGCGGCAGAGCCACGAGCGAAATCTCGATGGCGTGCGCGAGCGTCTGCAGGAGGCGCGTATGCAGGTTCAGGCATTGGCGCTGAAGGCCGAGACCCAGGATGAGCAGCTCAGGGAACTTGGCCACGATGCCGAGGCTCTGACACAAGGGCTGGACCCCAATGCCACCGAGTCCGCCTGGCAGACCCGGCTGGAGGAGTTGGGCGAGAAGATTCGCCGGCTGGGGGCGATCAACCTGGCCGCCATCGAGGAGTACGAGCAGCAGGCCGAGCGGCGTGACTATCTCGAAGCGCAGCAGGCCGAGCTGAACGAGGCCCTCGAAACCCTGGACAAGGCGATCCGACGTATTGATCAGGAGACGCGGATGCGATTCCGCGATACCTTTGAGCGGGTCAACGCCGGCCTGCAGTCGCTTTTCCCGCGAGTCTTCGGTGGTGGAACCGCATGGTTGACCCTGACAGGCGATGATTTGCTGGAAACCGGGGTGGCCATCATGGCGCGACCTCCGGGCAAGAAGAACAGCACCATTCATTTGCTGTCCGGGGGAGAAAAAGCACTGACGGCGTTGTCCATGGTATTCGCCATCTTTCAGTTGAACCCGGCGCCGTTCTGTATGCTCGACGAGGTGGATGCGCCCCTGGACGATGCCAATGTCGGGCGCTATGCCAAGCTGGTGAAGGAAATGTCCGAGAGCGTTCAGTTCATCTATATCACCCATAACAAGATCGCCATGGAGGCCGGTGAACGACTGATGGGTGTGACGATGCAGGAACCTGGCGTCTCGCGACTGGTCTCGGTGGGCGTGGACGAGGCGGCCGCGCTGGCAGAAGCATGATGCACTTGAAAGGTGGTTATAATAGGGTTACCAAGTAAGACCATGATACTGCATGGCAAGGTAAGCAAAGGGAGTTGGAAGGGCGAATGCGAAGGGCACTGTCGAGAAGACCGGAGAAAATCCGGCGCTTGACAAATAAAAAAAGTGGCCCTTTTTTTCGCAATCACGCTATGCTGTTGACGGACAACCATCAGGCATGGCGCCTTAGCAAAGGCATGACGACCCATGGAACTAAGAGAGTGGCTGATCATTCTGGGGCTGGCACTGGTGACCCTCATCGTTATCGATGGGGCGCGTCGCCTCCAGCGCCAACGTCGCACTCCCCGCCTTGATGAGGTGCAGGGAGACGTCCTCGATAGTGGCTACGGTAGCTACGAAAGCGGCTATGGCAGTGGTCATGGCAGTCGCCATGATCAGGAACCCGCCATGGCGGCGAGCCCCGGACCCAGCGCGCCAGAGCGTCGGGAGGTGGCCTCGGTAGAGGACGACCCCGAGGAGCGTGCGCGCCAGGAAGAAATCAACTGGGAGCTGCCCAATGGAGGGGCCAGGGTCGTCAGGCCTGCGGACTTCTCCAATGTTCAGCCCAAGCCCAAGCTGCAGCGCCAGGAGCACCCCGGGCCATCCCGGGTGTTGTCCGAATTCCGCTCCAGTCAGGCCAGTCGCGCTCAGGAGGCTGGGGACAGCCAGCGCGCCGATGGATCGTCGACCAATGACCGGCCGGCGGACACCGTTGCCCCGCGAGCCAGTCAGCCGGCACCTGAAGCCCGGGCCGAGCAGCCCACCCAGGCAGAGGGTGTAGAAGAGGGTGCAGAACAAGCGCCCGCCGAGGCAGAACCGACTCCAGCACAGGCAGAACCGACTCCAGCACAGGCAGAACCGACTCCAGCACAGGCAGAGCCGTCGGTGCGGGTCGATCAAGCGCCCGCGCAGGCCCCGAACGCTGAAAACGCTGAAGAAGTGGCCGAGCAGTCCTCCCTGACCGACGAGCCCATGGCGGCCGACAGCCGCGAGGAGCCAAGGGCCACCAGCGAGACGACGATGGACGCTCCGGTGGACGCTGACGCCTCCACCGGCAAGACTGCCCAGGACGAACACGCGGTGCGTGACGATGTCGCCGACGCGGGTGATGGGCGCCGCGAGCCCAGCTTGAGCGCGCGTCGTGACGATGACGTCGCCAGCGAGCCCGGCGACGCTGCCATGCCGTCTCTGGCGGCGGACCCACAGGACCACGAAGAATTCGACGAAGATCAGTATCGTCTGGTGGACTTCGAGGGGATGGGAGATTCGTTGAAGGATCGCTCTCGTCGCATGGGGTCCTCCGTGCATCGTTTTGGCGCTTCGCTGCAGAAGTCGCTGGGAGAACGCCGGGAACAGAAGCGTATCGAACGCGAGAAGCGTGAGAAGGAAAGAGCCGAGAAGGCACGGCTCAAGGCCGAGCAGAAGGCCGAACAAGCCAAGCTCAAGGCCGAGGAAGAAGCTCGCCGGCAGGCCGAACAGGCACAGCATCAGGCCGAACAGCAGCGTCAGCGGCAGCAGGAAGAAGGGCTGCGTCAGGAGCAGGCCGCTCAGGAGGCCGAGCGCCGCCGTCAGGAAGCCTTGCTTGCCAGGCAGGCCGCTGCCGATCAGCGTGGCGCCTCGTCGATGGAAGACGAAGCCTCGTTCGACGATGCCACGTACGACGAAGCCGCGTATGACGAAGCCGCATTTAACGAAGCAGCGGACGCCAATGTCGAAGACTCCAGGGTGCGCACCCATCCGGTGCTCGAGAAGGCCCTGCGCCACGACGTCAACGCCGAGCATGCCCGTGACAGCCTGAGCAATGCCGAGGAAATCATCGTCATCAGCGTGATGTCCCGTGACGAGGACGGCTTCCCTGGCACGACCCTGCTGGAGCTGATGATGGCCTGCGGTTTGCGCTACAGCCGAGACATGGGCATCTTCCATCGCTTCGAGACCGAGGATGAGGGCAGCGCCCTGCAGTTCTCCATGGTCAACGTGCTCAAGCCCGGGACCTTCCCGATCGAAGCCATGGACGACTTCACCACACCTGGCATCACCCTGCTGATGCCGCTGCCCAGCGCCAAGGACAGCTCGGCGGCCTTCGAGGCCATGGTCGAGACCGCGATGGTGATCGTGCGCCATATGGGGGGTGAGCTGAAGGACGAGAATCACAGCGTGATGACCGCCCAGACCGTGGAGTTTGCCCGCCAGCGGGTGCAGGAGTTCGAGCGCCGCCACCGCCTGCATCGTTATCAGGTGAACTGACCGCGCAGGCGCTGCCTGGTACGCGACGGCCCCGTGGAGACACGGGGCCGTCTGCGTTTTCCTTCTGTGTCTTGATGGGGCGGACCGGGCTTGCCTGTCGGAGGCGGTGATGTCTGGCGGTTTTCTCCCGGCGGGCATGGGGTAGAATGGCCGATCATCAGCACTTCGCACTTCGCCAGGACAAGGGTTTACATGACCACCGATGCTTCGACCCGTGACGAGGTCGCGCGGCTTCGCACCGAACTCGATGACGCCAACTACCGCTATCACGTGCTCGACGACCCACGCCTGCCCGACGCCGAGTACGACCGGCTGCTGCGTCGGCTGACGGAGCTCGAACAGGCCCATCCCGAGCTTGCGAGCCCCGACTCGCCGACCCAGCGGGTCGGTGCCAAGCCCGCCGACGGCTTCCCCGAGGTGACCCACGCGCTGCCCATGCTGTCGCTGGACAACGCCTTCGATGACGATGAGATACGAGCCTTCGTCAAGCGGGTGGCCGAGCGTATGGAACTGGACGCCGAGGCGCTGTCGTTCAGTTGTGAGCCCAAGTTCGACGGCGCCGCGGTCTCGCTGGTCTACCAAGACGGTGTGCTGGTCAGCGGTGCCACACGTGGCGACGGCCGTACCGGCGAGGGCATCCTGTCCAACCTGAAGACGCTGAAGTCCATTCCGCTGCGCCTTCGGGGCGAGACGCCGCCGACGCTGATGGAGGTGCGCGGCGAGGTCATCATGCGTCACCAGGAGTTCGAGGCGATGAACGAGCGTGCCCGTGAGCAGGGTAGCAAGGTCTTCGCCAATCCTCGTAATGCCGCCGCCGGCAGCCTGCGCCAGCTCGACCCCAGGGTGACCGCCACGCGGCCACTCGAATTCCGTGGCTACCAGGTAGCGCGCCTTGAGCCCGATGGAGGCGCGAGCACCCATAGCGAACTGATGCAGCGGGTGGCCGAGGTCGGCCTGCCGGTCAGTCGCGAGCTCGAAGTGGTCAAGGGGGCGGACGGCGTGATCGACTACTGCCGCCGCCTGGGGGAGCGTCGTGAGCGCCTGGACGTCGATATCGACGGGGTGGTGATCAAGGTCGACGAGCTACGCCTGCAGCGCGAGCTGGGCTTCGTTTCGCGGGCGCCGCGCTGGGCCATCGCCTTCAAGTTCCCGGCTCAGGAGCAGACCACGACCCTCACCGACGTGGAATTTCAGGTGGGGCGCACCGGGGCGATCACCCCGGTGGCACGGCTCGACCCGGTCAGCGTGGCCGGGGTGACGGTGTCCAACGCCACCCTGCACAACGCCGACGAGATCGCGAGGCTTGGCGTGCGCATCGGCGACCGGGTCGCCATTCGCCGCGCCGGCGACGTGATCCCCCAGGTGGTCAGGGTGGTCGAGGCGGCAGGCGAAGGTCAGGATATCGTCTTCCCCGAGCGCTGCCCGGTGTGCGAGTCCGAGATAGAGCGGATCGAGGGCGAGGTGGTGGCACGCTGCTCCGGCGGGCTGGTATGCGCCGCCCAGCGCAAGGAGGCGCTCAAGCACTTCGCCTCGCGCCGGGCGATGGACATCGACGGCCTCGGCGTCAAGCTGATCGATGCCCTGGTCGAGCGTGACTGGGTCAAGACCCCGGCGGACCTGTTCAGCCTGTCCGCCGAGCGGCTGGCAGAATTGCCGCGCATGGCCGAGAAGTCGGCCAGCAATCTGGTCGAGGCGCTGGAAAGGGCCAAGGCCACCACCCTGGCACGCTTTATCTACGCCCTGGGTATCCGCGAGGTCGGCGAGGCCACCGCGGCCAACCTGGCGAGCCACTTCGGCAACCTCGATGCCCTCAAGCAGGCCGACCGTGAGACGCTGGAGGCGGTGGACGACGTGGGTCCGGTGGTGGCCGCCCATATCGCCACCTTCTTCCACCAGGCGCACAACCTCGAAACGCTGGAGGCGTTGATCGCCGCCGGGGTGCACTGGGACGAGGTCGACGTCGGCGAGCGCCCCACGCCATTGGAAGGCCAGACCTGGGTGCTCACCGGTACTCTGGAGACCATGACAAGGGACGAGGGCAAGGCGCGCCTGCAGGCGCTGGGCGCCAAGGTGGCCGGCAGCGTGTCGAAGAAGACCCATTGCCTGGTGGCCGGCCCCGGTGCCGGTAGCAAACTGGCCAAGGCCGAGCAGGCGGGGGTCGAGGTGATCGACGAGGCGACCTTCCTCGCGCGCCTTAACGAGTGGGAATCCGAGAGTTCGGAGGAGCAAGCATGAGCCGTTTCGTCGAAGTACCCTATCGCATGTTGCCCGGGGAGACGCTGGACGCCCTGCTGGAAAGCTTCGTCACCCGTCAGGGCTACGACACCACCGACACCGGAGAGGGCATGAATGGCTGGGTCAAGGAGCTCAAGGGCCAGCTCGAGCGCTCGGAGCTGATCATCGCCCACGATCTGGAGACCGAGAGCACCGAGGTGCTGACCCTGGCCCAGTGGCGATCCTTTGGCAGAGACATCGCAGATGACGAGGAAGAAGGAGACATCTGATCTGCCGATGCCCCCGGCCACCAGACGCTTGCTGCGGCGGGTGTAAAAGACGACGGCCCGCCTTCAAGGCGGGCCGTCGGCGTCTGGGCGTTGCTGCTTGCGTCCAGCCCTGGAGCAAGCCCTGGAGCAAGCCCTGGCGCTCATCCTGGAGTCAGCCCTGGCGCTTGCCCTGGACGATATCGCGGATCAGCCGCCGCCCCGGGTGCAGGTGGTCGGCCAGGGGGGCTTCCAGCGGCAGCGGTTCATCGCAGATCCGCGAGGCCAGCAGTTCGGCGCACAGCGGCGCGCTGGCCAGCCCCCGTGAGCCGTGGGCGGCGCTGATCCACAGGCCGGGATGGTGGCTGCCCGCGATGTCCGGCACCCGGGTGGCGTCCTTGGCCAGCACCGCGTAGTCGCGAAGCCATGCCGGCTGATCGGGCAGCGGGCCAGCGTAGGGCGTCTTGTCGGGGCTTGCGCAGCGCACACCGCCACGGCCATCGAGGTTCTCTATCGCCAGAGGATGGCCGGCCTGGCGCAGCTGGTCGAGGTAGCCCGGCAGGGTCCTGTCGAGTTCCTCCAGGTTGGCCTGGTGGTCTTCGTCGAGGGTGTCGTTGTCGCTACGCCCCGGGGCAAAGGTCGCGCCGAAGGTCAGCACGCCATCCAGCGGCGGTGCCACGTAGCCACCGGCGCAGACCACTCGCTTCGGCGCCGGGGCCTCGAGCGCCAGGGGCGCGCGGCTGACCTGGCCGCGTACCGCCTGCAGCGGCAGGCCAGTGACCTGGCTGAAGTCAGCCGAGCGATAGGCGGCGGCGACGATGACCTGATCCACCTCGATGGCGACGCTGGAGTGATCGCCCTTCAGGGCGTGGCTGCCGACAAGACGCCAGCCGCCGTCCTCCAGAGGCTCGATGCTGTCGATGCTGGCCTGGACGAAGCTCACCCCTGGCGTGCGGGCAAGCTGCTCGCACAGCTCGCGCGGCCTGGCCCAGCCTGCCAGCGGATAGTAAAGGCCGCCGTGGGGCAGCGAGAGCCCGGCGAGGCTGGAGGCCTCGTCGGCGTCGATGCCACGCACCACAGTGTGGGGAAGGCCGTGGTGATCGAGAAAGCGTCGCTGACGACGGGCCTCGCGCTCGTTGGCACCGAGTTGCAGCACGCCACAGGGCGACCACAGGCGCTGCTCGGGGTCGAGCCGGGCGAGCCAGCGCTGGCTGTAGAGCAGCCCGCCCAGATAGACCCGGCTCTGGTGGTTGGTGTCGGCGGCGAGCTTCACGTATAGCGCGCCCTGGACATTGCCGGAGCCCCCGCTGCCGGGTCGCGAAGCGTCGATCAGGGTGACCTCGACACCACGTCGGGCCAGCGCCTCGGCGGCGCTGCAGCCGGCGATGCCCGCGCCGACAATGGCCACGCGCCGACAGGGCCGCGCCTCAGGGGGACGAAACCAGGGGGTGTGACGTCTGCCGGTATCGTCGGGAGGCGAGTCGATCTCGCCGGCGAGCATCTCGCGCTTGCGTCCATGGCCCGGTACCTTGCGCCAGGTGAAGCCGGCGGCCTTGAGCCCGCGCTTGACGATGCCTGCGCAGGTGAAGGTGGCGAAGGTGGCGCCAGGACGGGAGTGCGCCGCCATCGCGGCGAACAGTGCAGGCTGCCACATTTCGGGATTCTTCGAGGGGGCGAAGCCGTCGAGGAACCAGGCGTCCACCAGGCCGTCGAGCAGCGCAAGGCGTTCGCTGCTGTCACCCAGGTGCAGATCGAGAATGACCCGGGGCGACAGCACCAGTCGATGCACCCCGGTGACCGCCACCGGCCATTGACGAATCAACGCCGCCGCCTTGTCGGCCAGATCCGGCTGGCCTGCCAGGGCCCGAATCAGATCCTCGGCGCTCATGGGATAGCGCTCGGTGGAGACGATGTGCAGCCGCGCCCCGGGGGGCGCCAGCGCCTCGAAGCTGTGCCAGGCGCACAGCACGTTGAGCCCGGTGCCGAAGCCCGTTTCACCGATCACGAAGGGGCGCTGCTCGTGCCAGGCGGCAAAGCGCTGGGGCAGCCGGTTGGCGGCGATAAACACGTGCTCGGTCTCGGCGCGACCGTCGTGGCGCGAGAAGTACACATCGTCGAAGGCACGGGAGTGAGGGCTGATTCCGCTGTCGTCCTCGCGCCAGTCCAGTTCGGCGGTAGTGGCGGCGGTCAGGGCGGGGAGGCCATCTGGAGATGATGTCACGTCGAAGATTTCCGGCTGGCGGGGCTGGTCAAGAATTGATCACTCTGTTGTCGAGGGCGTGGCAACAGGGTTACAGCAATGCGTCCGCGGCGTTTCAACAGACTTTTCCACAGACTCTGTGAACAAGCAGGCTGTGAACAAGACCTGTGCAAACAGGCTGTTCGTGAACGGCAGCCAGGACATCGCTTGTCCACGAACAGGTGCCAGAAGCTGGGTGCCCGCGATCCCGCCAGGTGCGCGGGGCAGGCACTCGGCTCGCCTCAGGGCAGGACCTTCTTGAACGGCTTGACGGTGACCGACGCGTAGACGCCGGCGATCATGTAGGGGTCGGCATCGGCCCAGGCCTGGGCGCTGGCCAGGTCGTCGAACTCGGCGACCACCAGGCTTCCGCTGAAGCCGGCGTCTCCGGGATTTTCGCTGTCCACCGCCGGGTGCGGTCCGGCCAGCACCAGGCGTCCCTCATCGCGCAGGGCCTCGAGTCGAGCCAGGTGGTCGGGCCGGGCGGCCAGTCGACGTTCCAGGCTGTTGTCCACATCTTCGCTGATGATCGCGTAGAGCATCGATAGTTCCTCGATAGGGCCCGGTTGACGTTGGCCCGGGCAGACTCGCCGGGCGGTCGGATGCCGCTCTACGGCATCCTGGATGACGATCACCCGGCTCGGGGAGGCGCATGCGCGACGCGACCAGCATTGACCGCGGCAGGCGCCACGCGCACCATGGAGGCCATATTCTGTCAAAGTCGCCGCCCGGCGTCATGTCGAGGAGCCAGTTTCCTGTCCCATGCCAGCCCTTCCTGAGTCCTTCGAGGGCACGGCCCTCGCCATCGATTTGCATATGCACTCGACCGCTTCCGACGGCGCTCTTGCGCCGTCGGAACTGGTGACGCTGTGCCACGCCAAGGGGCTTTCGCATATCGCCCTGACCGACCATGACAGCCTCGAGGGGGTCGCCGAGGCCGACCGTCGCGCCCGCGAGCTTGGGCTGTCGGTGCTGCCCGCCAGCGAACTGTCCTGTCAGTGGCGGGGACTCAATATCCATGTGGTCGGGCTGTTGCCGTCGGGGCCGGGGGACATGCTGGAAGCCGGCCTTGCCGAGCAGGCCATCGCCCGCGAGAAGCGTGCCGAGACCATTGCCCGGCGACTCGAGCGCATCGGCCTGAGCGACGGGCTGGCCAAGGCGCGTGCCTGGGCCGGCAGCGACCGGCCGCTCAATCGCCCCGACTTCGCCCACGTGATGGTGGCAGAAGGGCTGGTGGCGGATCTGTCCGGGGCCTTTAGCAAGTATCTTGGCAACGGCAAGATCGGCGACGTGAAGTCGCATTGGCCCTACCTGTCCGAGGTGGTGGAGTGGATCCTCGACAGCGGCGGCGTGGCGGTGCTGGCTCATCCCCTTCGCTACAAGCTGACCCGGCGCAAGCGCGGCCTGCTGCTCGATGAGTTCTGTCGGGCGGGGGGCCAGGCGGCGGAGCTGGTCAGCGGCTTCCAGAACCCGGATGTCACCCGGGACCTGGCGCGACAGTTGATGGAGCGCGACCTGTACGGATCGCTGGGCAGCGACTTTCACTTTCCGGGAGGACACCTGGCACCGGGCAGCATGAGTCCGATTCCGCGCACCGCGGTGGCGCCGGTGTGGGCCCATCCGCGCCTTGCCGCCTGGTTCGCCAGCGCGGCGAGTACGGACGTGGCGGGCCCTGGCGCGACAAATGGGAGCGTGGACGATGACACCCCGCGCGCCGGCCCGGAAGGCGAGAGCCCGGAATACCAGAGCCCGGAAGACCAGAGCCCGGAAGACAAGAACGCCGCCCATTCGGTCTAGTCTCAGAGGGAAGGCCCGCGCTGCGCCTCGTGCTTTCTTCGCCAACTTCTTTTGCCCGTTTGTTCGCCAGGGAGGCAACATGACCCAGTACTTTCAGATTCACCCCGACAACCCCCAGAAGCGCCTGATCGACCGCGCGGTCGAGATCATCCACAAGGGCGGAGTGGTGGCCTATCCGACCGACTCGGGCTACGCCCTTGGCTGCCACCTGGGGGACAAGAAGGCCATCGAGAAGATCAAGTGGCTCAGGTCGCTGGACGACAAGCACAACTTCACCCTGGTGTGCTCGGACCTGTCGGAGATCGGCACCTACGCCAAGGTGGACAACGCCGTCTTCCGCCTGCTCAAGGCCCACACCCCGGGCGCCTACACCTTTATCCTGCACGCCACCACCGAGGTGCCCCGGCTGCTGCTGCATCCCAAGCGCCGCTCCATCGGCGTTCGGGTGCCGGACCACGAGATCTCGCGTGCCCTGCTTGAACGCCTGGGCGAGCCGCTGATGAGCGTGACCCTGATTCCGGTAGGGGAGGCGTTGCCGATGACCGACCCCGAAGAGATTCGCGATCGCTTCGGTGCGCACCTGGACCTGGTGATCGACGGTGGCGCCTGTCAGCTGGAGCCGACCAGCGTGATCGATCTGCGCGACATGCCGCCGGTCATCGTGCGCGAAGGGCGCGGCGATATCTCACCCTTCCAGGAGTAGCGCTCGACGCAAACCAGCGAAAGCATGCGGCGCATTGTCAGAAAGGCGACAGGCGCATGCAGCCACGATGTTTCGACTGGTCCCGTCCCTGGCTCGCTCTCCTGAACCCCCGCCCTGGACAGGGGCCCGCTGCGGCCAGGGCCTTGGACAGAGGGCCCGTTGCGGCCAGGGCCTTAGACAGAGGGGCCGCTGCGGTCGGGATTGCTGACGCCATCGTCGCCATCATCGTCGTCATCTTCGCGCTTGGCCTTTTTTTCCTCACCGCCGTCGTCCTCCGGTTCCTCTTCTGGTTCTTCCTTCGGTGCGTTGGGGTCGGGGGTGTCCTCGTCGAGCCAGGTGCCACAGATCAGGCAGTACTTGGCACGCTGCTCGTGGCGGTCGTGGCCGCAGCCTGGGCAGGCTTCGTCGGAGTAGCGATCGGCACGAATCGAGCGGATTACCTCGGCGGAGAAGACCCCGGTGGGGACCGCGATGATCGAGTAGCCGATCAACATGACCACCACGCTGATGGCCTGGCCAAGCGGCGTCACCGGCGAGATATCGCCGTAGCCCACCGTGGTCAGGGTCACCACCGCCCAGTAGATGGCTACCGGAATGCTGGTGAAACCGGCCTCCCTCGGCTCGATCAGATACATCATCGAGGCGAAGATGGTCACCAGCATGAACACCGTGAACAGGAACAGGAAGATTTGGTGGCCGCTGCGCTTCAGCGCGTCGATCAACAGGCGTCCCTCGCCGACGAATTCCATCAGTCTCAGTATCCGGAAGATGCGCAGGCTGCGCAGCAGGCGGATGACGATCAGCGACTGGGCCCCGGGGATCAGCAGCGCCAGCCAGCTCGGCAGGATGGCGATCAGGTCGACGGTGCCGTAGAAGCTCTTCAGATAATTGAGTGGCCGCTCGAGGCAGTAGAGCCTGAGGACTAGCTCGATGGTAAAGAGGATGGTGAAGGTCCACTCGATGGCCCGGAACAGCTCGCCATACTGCATGCGCAGGCTATCGACGCTCTCCAGCACCACCACCAGCACGCTGGCCAGGATGGCGGTGATCAAGGCGATGTCGAAGCCCTTGGCCAGCCGGGTATCCGACTCGAAGATGATCTGAAAGATGCGCGTCTTGAGGCCTTCGGCGGCCGGCTTGTAGCCGTTGATCACGGGCGTGTCCTTGTGGTCTCGGGGCATTCTCCTGCAGGGATCGGGCTATCGCCTACAGGAAATGGGGCCATCGTCGGCGTTGCTCGCTATTGACGTTACTCCATCTCGACGTTGTCGGGTAGCCGGCGACCGAGTCTCAACAGGCCGGCGCCGACCTCGGCACTGAGCCAGTCGGGACGGTGCTCGGCGTCCTCGAGGGAGCCTTGCAGGTGCTTCACTTCCTCACCGACACCGGGCGCCGACGAGCACTGTGCAAGCCGCTTTAGCGTCTCCCGGGCGGTGACCATCCAGCCGCTGTCCTGGGTGTCGGCGTAGGCGTCGAGGGCGACCACCAGGCGATGCAGCAGGGCCGAGGGGCTGTCGCCGGACGGCAGCCGCCAGCCCTCCGCCAGTGCCGTTCCGCGAGCCGCCTTGCTGGTGTCCGATGGGCGCAGCGGGACGCTCTCGGCGAAGCCGTCGGCCAGCTCCAGTAGCTGTCTGGCGTCTCCCCGCTTGAGCTCGAGCTCGACCTCGCGAATGGTAACGCTTAGCTCCCCCACGCGAATCTCGCCCTCGTCGAGGGCGATTTCGACCTCGCCACCATCGCTTTGCAAAAGCCACACCTCCCGCTGAAAGTCGGTGGTAAAGCAGGGAACCAGGCGGGTCAGCAGGGGCTCGTCCAATGCCTGGATCGGCTCGAGCCCCTTGAGACCTTCCAGGTCGAGGGTGTCGCCGGCCACCTTCCATTCCCATTCTCCCCGGGTGGACAGGCCGCCACCGCCCTGGCCGCTGGTCTTCAGGGTCTGGCGCCACTCGTCGCCGATACGCCGCAGACGCAGGGCGACGCGGGCCTCTTTGAGATCTCCCTCTGGGGTGTCGTAGTAGGTATTGACCAGCGTCTCACGGCGGGAAGCCTCTCCGGCGAGGCGGGGGTGGCGTCGTAGCGCATCCGGGCCGTCCGGCCCCAGGGCGAGTTTGAGTTCGACTTCATGGCTCATGCGGAGCGTCCTGACAGGGATAATGGAGGGTGAATCACATCAATGTGACGTTAGTGTGGCGGTATTTTTTCCATGACGTGACAGTTTGGGGTCACTATACTGTCGCCGCCATTTCTCCAGTGTCCGTGACTCCCTATGGTGACATCAAATCCGTTTTCGGCGATGTTTGGCCGCTCCCCCTTTCAACCGCTGCTGGCCCATATCGAAAAGGCGCACGACTGCTCTGCCGAGCTGCTGCCCTTCTTCGAGGCGACCCTTAGGGGCGACTGGGATGCGGCGGCCTCGCATCGTGAAGTGATTACCCGGCTCGAACACGAGGCGGACTCGCTGAAGACCGAGCTGAGGCTGAACCTGCCCAACACCCTGTTCCTGCCGGTTTCCCGTTCGGACCTGCTGGACCTGGTCAGCGTTCAGGACAAGATCGCCAACAAGACCCGCGACATCACCGGCATCATGCTCGGCCGCCAGATGCAGGTACCCGACGCCCTGGCGACCCCGATGCGCGAGTACATCGCCACCGCCGTCGACTGTGTCGCCCAGGCGCGTCAGGCCCTCGAGGAACTCAAGGACCTGCTCGAATCCGGCTTCGGACGCAATGTCACCGAGCTGATGCAGAAATTGATCCGTGGGCTGCATGATCTGGAGCAGCGTGCCGACGAGCAGCAGATCGCCATTCGTCGCCAGCTGTTCGCCCTCGAGAAGGACCTGCCGCCGGTAGACGTGATGTTCCTCTATCAGATCATCGAATGGATCGGAGAAGTGTCGGACCGCGCCGAGCGGGTCGGCAGCCGACTCCAGATCATGACGGCGAACTGAAGACCGTCTTTCCATCCGACCGCCCGCGGGCGGTCTGACGTCATTCAGACTTTCCTCAGTCAGCAATCAAGGGATCTTCTCCCATGTCGATCATTGCCCAGCACGGTGACATCTTCATCCTACTGGCCTGCGCGTTCGGTTTCTTCATGGCCTGGGGCGTCGGTGCCAATGACGTGGCCAACGCCATGGGTACCTCCGTAGGTTCACGGGCGGTCACCATCAAGCAGGCGATCATCATCGCCGTCATCTTTGAATTTCTCGGTGCCTGGCTGGCCGGTGGCCAGGTCACCGAAACCATCCGCAAGGGCATCATCAATCCGGCCCTTCTGGAAAACGACCCCCAGTTCCTGGTCTACGGCATGCTGGCCTCGCTGCTGGCCGCCGGCACCTGGCTGCTGATCGCTTCGATGAAGGGCTGGCCGGTGTCCACCACCCATTCCATCGTCGGTGCCATCGTCGGTTTTGCCCTGGCCGGGCTCGGCATCGAGGCGGTGGGCTGGGGCAAGGTGGGCCAGATCGCCGCCAGCTGGATCGTCTCGCCGCTGCTCGCGGGCTCCATCGGTTTCATGCTGTTCAAGTCGGTGCAGCGTCTGGTGTTCGAAGCCGACGACCCGTTCGCCGCTGCCAAGCGCTATGTGCCGATGTACGTGTTCCTGGTGGGTTTCATCGTCGCCATGGTGACCCTGACCAAGGGCCTCAAGCACGTGGGCCTGCACCTCGCTCCCTTCGAGAGTCTGCTGATCGCGGTGCTCTTTGGCCTGGCGCTGATGGGCCTGGGTATCTGGCGCGAGCGCAGCATCGGCCGTAGCCAGCGCAAGACCGACTCCTTCGGTTTCGAGGGTGTCGAGCGGGTGTTCGGCGTGCTGATGATCTTCACCGCCTGTGCCATGGCCTTCGCCCACGGTTCCAACGACGTGGCCAATGCCGTCGGCCCTCTGGCCGCGGTCATCAGCGTGGTGCATGAGCATGGCAGCATCGAAGGCGCCTCGGCGGTGCCCTGGTGGGTGCTGGTGCTGGGCGGTGGTGGCATCGTGGTCGGCCTGGTGACCTATGGTCACAAGGTCATCGCCACCGTCGGCACCGGCATCACCGAGCTGACCCCGAGCCGTGGCTTCGCCGCCACCCTGGCCGCCGCCACCACCGTGGTGCTGGCCTCGGGAACCGGCCTGCCGATCTCGACCACCCACACCCTGGTGGGTGCGGTGCTGGGCGTGGGTCTGGCCCGTGGTCTTGCCGCCCTCAACCTGAGGGTCATCGGTACCATCGTGATGTCCTGGCTGATCACCCTGCCGGCGGGCGCGGGCCTTGCGATCATGTTCTTCTTTATGTTCAAGGGGATCTTCAACTAGGCAAGGGATCTTCAACTAACGGGTTGGAAAGGGGCTATAGGGCGATCATGTCGCTCACTCCTCCTCCCCCCCACGACGGCGCCTTCGGGCGCCGTTGTCGTGTCTGGCGTTCACAGGTGCGCAGGTGGCAACAGGGCGTAACGGGCGGGGCGGGTGTGGGTCGATAGCAGGCTCTGATATAGTGAGAACTCCTTTCTCCTTGTCCGCCGCAGCAGGTCCGGTCCTTGAACACGTCCTTTTCCTTCGTCGACTGGTTTCGCCATTCCTCGCCCTATATCAATGCCCACCGTGGCCGCACCTTCGTCGTGCTGGTCGAAGGGGAGGCGATGGCGGCGGGTCGAGGGGAGTCGCTGATCCAGGACCTGGCGCTCTTGCACACTCTGGGGGTCAAGCTGGTGGTGGCCTTCGGCATTCGCCATCAGGTACACAGCGTGCTCGAGGCCGAGGGTATCTCGCCGGTGCGCCATCAGGGGCGCTGGGTCGCCGACGAAACCATCATGGCCAGGGTCGAGCGGGTCGCCGCCGAGCAACGCCTGTGGCTCGAGGCGCGGCTGTCTCTGGGGCTGCCCAACACGCCGCTGCACGGTATCGAGTTGACCACGGTGTCCGGCAATCTGGTCATGGCCAAGCCCCTCGGGGTGCGTGACGGCGTCGACTTCCAGCGTTCCGGCGAGGTACGCCGGGTCCGCTCGGGGGCGGTCAGAGCCCTGCTCGAGCAGCACTCGCTGGTGCTGCTGCCGCCGCTCGGGTTCTCCAGCACTGGCGAGGTCTTCGATCTGGACGCCGCAGAGGTCGCCCAGCAAGTGGCAGTGGCGCTGAAGGCCGACAAGTTGATCCTGCTGGGGGAATCCGACGGTCTGCGCGATGACAGCGGGCGGTTGTTGCGACAGCTGTCTCCGGCGGAGGCGCGGCCGCTGCTGGACGACGCCTCTATCGGTGAGGAGCGCGCACGCCACCTGGGAGCCGCCTGCGAGGCGGCGTCCCATGGCGTCGCACGCACCCACCTGTTGTCCTGGCGAGACGCCGACGCTCTGCTGGGCGAACTCTTCACCCGTGACGGCGTCGGCACCATGATCACCCAGCATCGCTACGAACAGCTTCGAGCGGCGGGCGTGGAGGATATCGGCGGGCTGCTGGAACTGCTGGATCCGCTGGAGAAGCGCGGCATGCTGGTCCCGAGATCCCGCGAACGGCTCGAGCACGAGATCGACGACTACCTGGTGATCGAGCGTGATGGCATGGTCATCGGTTGCGCCGCCCTGCACCGTTTCGACGACGCCAACGTCGGTGAGCTGGCCTGCGTGGCGGTGCACCCGGACTATCGTAGCGGGGCCCGTGGTGAACGCCTGCTGGCAGAGATCGAGCGTCAGGCCCGGCGCCAGGGCATCGATCGTCTGTTTGCCCTGACCACCCACACCGCCCACTGGTTTCTTGAGCACGGCTTTGTCCCCTCGGCGCTCGATGAACTGCCACCGCTGCGACGCGACGCCTACAATCATGCGCGGAAGTCGAAGGTAATGAGCAAGGCCTTGTAGGGCGTACCAGGGAAGGTGCTCGTCGACGTTTCGGCCAACAATTACGGCGTCTCCAAATGGAGACGCCGTAATTGTTTGTTAAGTAAGGATATTTTGATTTTTACTCGTTTTGCGTCTGGATTTGGCGACGTTTGTTCAGGGGTCAGGCCTCGAAAGTCGGCCATGACGCTCAAGATGTCTGTGGTTGACGATTTTTGATAATTTTAAGTTATTGATAATAAATAAGTTGCTTTGTTTTTGGCACGGTGATCGCAATAGTCTTGGCGAGCAGGGAAGGTGGCGATCAAGTGTCGTTGTCCTTCCGGGATCGGCGGAGAAATCACTGCCCTGTGCGACTCCGACGAACCCAGCGCCTGCTCCGCGTGATGTGCGACACAAGGTTGCGATGAGACGGCACCGGCCGATCAGGCATGGAGAGGTGTCGTGAAGAGCAAGGATGCTCTGGCAAGGAAGCCGACCCCTTCGGGGGAGTCTTTCGCTCCGCCGCCCAGGCGACGGAGCCAGAACGAGGCAGGATGGGAGACCATCCGAGAGGTGAGATCAGGTTCCTGGTAACGACGATCGCACCTTGGCTTCGGGCCCTTCGGGCCACCCGAAAACCGTTCAATGGGCGGACCAGGCCATCGATTGATCTGTTTTCGACCCTTCAGTTCCCTGCGTATTCGGGCCGGCCTAGCCGGCCCCTTTTTTTTCATACGGTTTTTTGCGAAGTCGGCTGAGCGTTTGACGCGGGGGTAATGGGCCAATTCTGGTATTCTTCTGGATGGATTGATGGACGCTTCATTCACCTTCCTTCACAGAACTCTGGTCATGACCTCTGCTGCCACGCGCCGTTGGCGCCCCCGCTCGTTGTTGCAACTGGTGCTGCTGGCCTTCGTGGTGGTCATGCTGCCGCTTGGTGTGCTGATGTACCAGGCTGGTCAGGCGCTGTCGGAGCTGTCGCGGCTGGCCGAGGTCAGCGCTCGTCAGGCGGTGTCCGAGACGCGTCGGGCACGCACGCTGGGGTCGCTGGCGGTGGAAATGGAGCGTGGTGCGCGCCAGTACGCGGTGATCCAGGAAGAAAGCCTGCTCGACATCTATGCCGATCGTCTGGCCGAGTTCCGCGAGTTGCTGGCGCGCCAGCGCCTGCTGCTGCCCGATGACCCCGACATCCAGGCGCTGGAACGCCTGCTCGACGAACTCGCGACCCTGCCGCAACAGCCGCCGGAGGCCTACGCGGCTTCGCTCGACGACTTTGTAGCCTTTTCCCGACACGTCGAGGGTATGCGCCAGGCCACCAACAGGCGCATCGATCTGCGCCTGGACGCCATCCGTGAACGGGCTCGACAAGTTCAGCAACGCCTGTGGTGGCAGACCGGGGCGCTGGTCTCGGCGAGTCTGATGCTGATGCTGTTGTTCACCCGCTTGATCATACGCCCGGTGCGTCAGCTCGAGCGGCGCATCCTCGGCATCGGCAGTGGCTATCAGGACAGCCAGCAGCGCCACGTTCAGGGCCCTGCGGAGCTGGTAGCGCTGGGCGAGAGGCTCGACTGGTTGACCCATCGCCTGGAAGAGCTCGAAGCCCAGAAACAGCAGTTCCTGCGCCATATGTCCCATGAACTGAAGACACCGCTGGCCAGCGTTCGTGAGGGATCGGCGCTTTTGTCCGATGGCGTGGCCGGTGAGTTGAGCCCGCGTCAGCGTGAAGTACTGGACCTGATCGACGCCAGCGGCGCCGAACTGCAGCGCCTGATCGAGCAACTGCTCGACTATAATCTGTTGCAGCACCACCGCAGTGCGGCCATCGAGCGCCTCGACATGGCCACGGTCGCACGCGAGGTGCTGGCCAAGCATCGATTGAGCCTGCAGTCCAAGGAGATGTCGGTCGAAGTGTTCTCGGGCCCGCTGCAGTGGCGTGCCGATCATCAGGCCACAGCCCGATTGCTCGATAATCTGGTGTCCAACGCCGTGGCCTACGGTGAGGATGGTGGCAAGCTGCTGATTCGCGCCCGTGCACGCCACGACAGGCTCGAGCTCGAGGTAGCCAACACCGGCGAGCCGATCGCCGAGCAGGATCGCGACCACCTTTTCGAGGCCTTCTACCAGGGACGAGCACGACGCAAGGGTGCGCTCAAGGGCTCCGGCATCGGACTCTCCGTGGCGGCCGACTGCGCTCGTCTGCAGCACGGCCGGCTCGAGCTGATCGATGATCCCGAGTGGCCGGTGTGCTTTCGACTGACGCTGCCGGCAGCACCACCGGAAGATGGCCGACATTACGGCCTACATAACGATACAAGGCCCGCATTGACGGGTCAGGACGCAAGGAATCTGACGCTATGAACTCAAGGGGTGTGACCCTGACACCTCGACGCTCGCTTACCCGAGTCGTCGGCCCTGCCGCTGTTGTCAGTCTGATGCTGGTGATCAGCGGTTGTGAAATGCTGCCTATCGAGTCAGTCGGTGACGAAACACCGGCGGTCGAAGCGCTCGATCTGACCACCTGCCATGCAGAGGTGCCGACCTTTGCCGAGTCCTCTTGCATGTTGACCGACTGGATCGCCTTCGGTCTGGCCTCCCAGCGTGGCGATCGCCAGTGGCGTGACGCCATGCTGGCGCGGCTGGAAGGTCATGCGCCCGAGCAACGCCTGGGGCGCGCCGTGGCCTTGAGCTGGGGCAGCGAAGCCCAGTGGGACCAGGCGTCGGAGCTTTACAAGGCGGACCTGAGCCTGGCCCCCGCTGAGCTGCAGCCCTTGCTGCGCTACTGGCTCAACGAACTCGAAGGGCGGCGCGCCCTGGATGACCGCGCCGGTCGCCATCATGGCGAGGTGGCTCGGCTACGCCAGGAAAACAAGGAACTGGCAGACAAGCTCGATGCAATGACCGCCATCGAGCAGAACATCAATCTGCGACAGCAGGCGGAGTAAGCGCTGTCAGGACGCTGGCAGGCTGAAGCAGAGAATGCCATGCCCGCCATCGAACAGAACATCTATCTGCGACAGCAGGCGGAGTAAGCGCTGTCAGGACGCTGGCAGGCTGAAGCAGAGAATGCCATGCCTGCCATCGAGCAGAACATCAATCTGCGACAGCAGGCGGAATGAGAGCAGAGCACCAACCAGCGACAGCGGATGGAGTGAAATTGTGGAGACGGTGATATGAAGCAAGTCGCAGCGACCGCGAACGCCAGGACATCGGCCCATGTACTGCTGGTAGACGATGATGTCAGCCTGCTGAAGCTTCTGGGCATGCGCCTGGAAAGCCGCGGCTACCGGGTGACCACCGCCGAGAGCGGTCGCGAGGCGCTCAAACGGCTGGAAGAAGGGCGGCCGGATCTGGTGCTGTCTGACCTGCGCATGGATGAAATGGACGGCATGGCGCTGTTCCAGGATATCCAGCGGCGCATGCCCGGCCTGCCGGTGATCATCCTGACTGCCCATGGCTCGATTCCGGATGCGGTCAGCGCTACCCGCCAGGGCGTGTTCAGCTTTCTGACAAAACCGGTGGACCGCGAAGAGCTGTTCGGGGCCATCGACGATGCTCTGTCCAATACCGCCAGCAGCGGCGAAGGTGACGACAGCTGGCGCGACGAGATCATCACCCGCAGCCCTGAAATGGAGCGTATTCTCGAGCAGGCGCGGATGGTGGCGGGGTCCGATGTCAGCGTGCTGGTCACTGGACCATCGGGCTCCGGCAAGGAGCTGCTGGCCAATGCCATCCACAAGGCCAGCGCCCGCGCCGACAAGCCCTTTATCGCGATCAACTGCGGCGCGCTGCCGGAGCAGTTGCTGGAAAGCGAGCTGTTTGGCCACGCCAAGGGCGCTTTCACCGGGGCCATCAGCGAACACGGCGGGCTGTTCCAGGCGGCCGACGGTGGCACCCTGTTCCTGGACGAGATCGGCGACATGCCACTGGCGATCCAGGTCAAGCTGCTGCGGGTGTTGCAGGAGCGACAGGTGCGCCCGGTGGGCTCCACCACGTCGGTGCCGGTGGACGTGCGGGTGCTGTCGGCGACCCATCGCGATCTGGATCAGGCCATGCATGAAGGCGAGTTCCGTGAGGATCTCTACTATCGCCTCAACGTGGTCAACCTGAAGCTGCCGGCGCTCAAGGATCGCGCCGAGGATGTGCCGCTTCTGGTCAAGCATCTGGTGGCCCAGGCGGCGTCGCGCCACAAGCCCTTCGTCAAGGGGTTCTCGCCGGAGGCGCTCAATCTGCTGGCAACCTGTGCCTGGCCCGGCAATGTGCGTCAACTGGTCAACGTGGTCGAGCAGTGCGTGGCACTGTCCAGTGCGCCGATGATCCCGGAAGCCCTGGTGGCCCAGGCGCTGGCGGCGGAAGACAACGCCATGCCGACCTTCAACGACGCTCGCGCAGGATTCGAGCGTAGCTACCTGGTCAAGGTGCTGAAGATCACCGAGGGCAACGTGACCCAGGCGGCGCGCATCGCCGGACGTAACCGCACCGACTTCTACAAGTTATTGTCCCGCCACGAGCTGGAACCCGCCTCGTTCAAGCCGGGGGTGGCAAGCCCTTCTCGCTAGCCCGATGGGCAGGCTTGGTCCGATGGGCCGAGCCCCCGAAGATTCCCGCTCCGGCCCCGTCCGGCTGCTTCAGCCGGCGGCGGTTCGCCGGCAAGGTGCCGCCGGCAAGGTGCCGCCGGCAAGATACCGACAACCTAGGCCCCGTCGTCGTCCGACCGGTCGCCGGTGGCCTGCTCGGCTGCCGGCCATGTCTCGATCACCTCGACGTCCAGCTCGCCATCGGCGAGACGAGCGTGCAGTCGCTGGCCGGGCGCGGTCTGATCGGCACGGCGCACCGCCTGGCCGTCGCTGGCGGTGAGGATGGTGTAGCCACGACCCAATACGGCCAGCGGACTGACCGCCTGCAACTCCCGGGCGGCGGCCGCCAGGCGCTCGCGCCGATGGACCAGCGATAGCCGCTGGGCGCCGTCGAGACGGCGTCTCAAGCGGCTCAGTTGGCGCCGATTCTCGTCCAGGGTGAGTCCGGGCGAGCGCAGCGATAGACGGTGAACCAGGTCTGTATGGCGGCGCCGCTCGGCAACCACTCGACCGCTGATGGCGCGTCCGAGGCGTTCCTTCAGCTGGCCAAGACTATCGCGCTGACGTGCGATCGCCTCGCCGGGGTGACGCAGGCGCGAGCGCAGGTGATCCAGCCGCTGGCCTTCCCGCTGCAACAGGCGTGCTTGTGCACCCTTCAGACGATTGTCTGCCTGGGTTAGCCGGGCCGTCAGCTCCTGGCGCGAGGGCACCAGACGTTCGGCGGCGGCGGAGGGCGTCGGTGCGCTGGCGTCGGCGGCCAGATCCGACAGGCTCTGGTCGGTCTCGTGGCCCACCGCAGACATCACCGGCAGGCGCGAGTGGTGGATCGCTCGGGCCAGGTGTTCATCGTTGAAGGCCCACAGATCCTCGAGACTGCCGCCGCCACGGGTGATCAGCACCACGTCCCGGGCCGGGTCCAGCGTCGCCTGACGATTAAGCAGGCCCAGGGCGGCGATGATCGCGGGCGCCGTCTCGGCCCCCTGGACCGGGACCGGTATCAGGGTCACCGTGACCAGCGGCCAGCGTGCCCGGAGTACCGCCAGCACGTCGCGCAGGGCGGCGCCGCTGGCGGAGGTCAGCACCAGCAGATGTCGCGGGGGAAAGGCCAGCGAGCGAGCGTTGGTGAAGACCCCCTGGTCGCCCAGGCGTTGCTTGAGCGCCGCCAGGGCGGCGAGCAGGGCGCCGGCTCCGGCGGCCTGCACCGCCTCGACGATCAACTGGTAGTCGCCCCTGGGCTCGAACAGCGAGACTCGGGCGCGCACCCGCACCAGATCGCCGTCACGCATGGGCGTCGACACAAAGCGGCCACGCGTGCGAAACAGCACCGCCTTCACCTGGGCGCGTTCATCCTTGAGGGTGAAGTAGACGTGCCCCGAGGCCGGGCGCGAGACCCCCGACAGCTCGCCTTCGATCCACTGTTCGCCCAGGTCGGCCTCCAGCGCGGAGCGCGCGCGTCGATTGAGGTCGCTGACCGAGAGTACGTCCTGGGCGCTGTCCGACGTCGCTGTCATGGAGGCTTCCTGGGCTGGCATTGAAGAGAATCGGCGAGCATCAGCGACTGGCAGGACCGCGCTGGCAAGTGACAGGTTACCAGAGCCCAGGTCGCCGCTTCAGCAAAGTCGAACTACGCTTAACGGGACAGGCGGGCAACCGGTCTGCCTCGCACGCGCCGCTGCGACGGAGGAGGGCACATGTCGGGACTTCGGGCGCCCGATATCGGGCCTATCGTGGGGCACACCACGGCTCACAGCTGTCGGTTGTGGGTTCGCGGTATCGCTCCCAATGATGATGGCGTCGACCTGACCGCGTCCTTGCGTACCGTGGGCCTGCTGGCGCTGGTCGAGGACAATGGCTCGCCCCGCCTAATCGACGGTGATCCGTCACGTCCCCACGCCTTCTATTTTCGTCTGCACCGGGAGTTTGATCGTACCGGGACCTTCGAGCTGGGGGCCGAGGAAGGCCTGGGAGCGATCGATGGCGTGGCACCGCTGGGCCAGCCCGATGGGGTGGTTCCGTTGACGCCCGATACCCGCTACAAGGTGCGTGTCGCGACCCTCACCCTGGATGACACGACGCCCGACGTGGAAAGCCTGAGTGATGCCCAGATCGCCGCCAGGCTGCCCGACGTCAACGGCATGGCGTCGTTGCTCGCCGACCTCGATGGCGAGCACTGCGAGGCCGAATTCACCACCTTCGCCGCCGCAGTGGAGCCACGACTGGCCTTTCTGCTGGGGTCCTGTCGCTATCCCGGTACCCTGTGGAAGACCAAGGAAGCCGATCGCATCTTCGGCCCCATGGCCAGCCACCTCCGGCATCGAGGCAGGCGGCCGGCGGCGCGCTTCAGCCTGCTGGTGGGCGATCAGATCTACGCCGATCAGTACAGTCGCTTCGTGCCGATCGGTCGCGCCGAGACCTTCGCCGAGTTTCAGGACCGCTATCGCCAGGCCTTTGGTTCCCCGCAGATGCGCCACTTCCTGCGCCAGGCACCGGTGTACATGATCCTCGATGACCACGAGATCGAGGACAACTGGCATCGTGACCGGCTCGCCGCCAAGCGCGAGCTGTTCAATGTCGCCATTGGCGCCTACATGAGCTACCAGTGGTCACACTGCCCGCGCAGCTTCGGGCGTCATCTGCACTATCACTTCGACTGCGGCGGCTATCCCTTCTTCGTCTGTGACACCCGTACCCATCGTACCTACGGTCGCGAGAACCGGGTGATGGACAACCATCTGCTGGGACGGCCCAGCATCGACCCCCAGCATCCTTCCCAGCTGGACGTGCTGCTCACGTGGCTGAGCGACCAGCAGGCCCGCTGCGGCGCGATGCCCAAGTTTGTCGTTACCTCGACGGTGTTCGCGCCCAGTCCGCTGGATGAAAGGCTCGATCCGGCCCTGGATGGCCATGACGCCCAGGCGCCGACGGATCTGGTGCGGACCAACCTCTCCCGGCGTGCCGAGAGCGATAGCTGGTCGGGGTTTCCGGCCACCCGCAAGGCGCTGGTCGAACATATCGTCGAGGCCGGCATCGACAACGTGATCTTCCTCAGCGGCGACGTGCACTGCGCCAATATCGCCGAGATGGTGGTGGAAGGGGGCGGTGGCGAGCCGCGACGGCTGTATGACGTCACCTCCTCGGCGCTGTACTGGCCGTTCTTCTGGGCCGACGGGGACCCCAACGGCTTTGTTCACGACTCCCGTCTGCCCGGTCAGGTGGATGGCTTTCCGCTGTTTGATGGTGACGTGACGCTGCACTACCGGGCCTTTGGCTTCTATCAGCAGGAAAACTTCTGTCGCCTGGAGCTGGACCGCGCTCACCACCGTCTGCGGGTCAAGGTGATCGATCGCTACGGCGATGAAGTCAGGGTGACGGACCCCGATGGTTCCGTGGTGCCCTATAACGATCTGGCGCTGGTGCCCTGGTAGCGAGCGATATGGCCGGTAGCGGCAATGTCGAAAGCGAGGCTGAAGGGCGCTGGGCTGGAGAGCGCTCGTTGGAAGAGTGCTCGTTGGAAGAGTGCTGACGTGCCGGTCGCCAAAGGGCGGGCGGCCCGGACGACAGGCGCAAGAGCAGGTCCTTTCCTGGAGAAATGGCGGTGAATACGACTAACCCCATGCTGGCGGGATTGCTGTTCGAGGAAACCATGCGAGGCCATTTTTCGCTCGGAAGCCAGGCGCCCGAGCGTGGTGAACGGCTGGGGCATACAGAAGGCACCGAGCTGGCCCTCCACGCCAAGGTCCAGATCGACGACATGGGCGCCTTCCTGGCCGACGACCGCCACCACGGCAGGCTGGGTGGTGTCGTCGATTTTGCCCCGCTGGGCCTTGGGTTGGTGATTCTCGAGGGCGACTTTCAGTTGTTTTCCCAGGGCCCCGGGGCGGGGCGTCAGATGGTCTACGACGCGGTTCTGGAACTGGATGAGCGGCGATTGTTCCTGCACGGGGTGAAGCGGGTCAACGACGATCCGGGGCCTGATCTCTGGCGCGATACCACCACCCTCTATACCACTCTGCATGAGGGCGAGAGCGCCACGGCCGACATTCTCGGGGCGGGCATCCTGCACCTGGGCGTGGCCGAGTTGATGGCCATGCTCAAGACCATGACGCCGACGGGCCAAGGGGACCTGCGCACGGTGGCGGATTTCGGTCGCTTCTTCTTTGGTGAACTGTGGCACCTCTATGCGCCCTGGGTCATTCGCCGGGAGCCCGAGGCATGAACTACGACGCCATCGTGGTGGGGTCAGGGTTTGGTGGGGCCGTGGCGGCCTGCCGGCTCGCCGAGGCCGGGCTCAAGGTGCTGGTGCTTGAGCGCGGAAGACGCTGGGAGCGCGAGGACTTCCCCCGGGGGCCGGATGATGACTGGTGCTTCGATGTGGACGCCCCTCGGGAGCGTCATGGCTGGCTCGACCTGCGCTTCTTTTCGCGCATGGCGGTGGCACAGGGCGCTGGCGTGGGTGGTGGTTCGCTGGTCTACGCCAATGTCTCGGTGCCGGCTGAGCGCTTCGCCTTCGACAGTGGCTGGCCGGAGGCGATCGACTTCGATGAACTCGTCCCCTACCAGGACCGGGTAGGCCAGATGCTGGAGGTGGCCGAGGTCCCCGCGGGCCAGGTCAGCGAGCGCTATCGACTGGTCCAGGAGGCCGCCGTGCGCAGCGGTGACGGCGATCGCTTTCGCCCCTTGCCGCTGGCGGTGCGCTTCGACCCCGACTGGAACTATCGGCTCAGTGAGCCTCACCACCGTCGACACAGTCGGCAGACCCTCAATGTCCACGGCAAGGAACAGGGGACCTGCATCCACTGCGGCTATTGCGATATCGGCTGCCCGGTGGGGGCCCGCAATACCCTTGACCTGAATTACCTGGCCCGGGCGGAGCAGCTGGGGGCGCAGATACGTCCATTGAGCATGGTGCGATCGCTGGTGCCGGAATCCGGGGGCTACCGGGTGACCTTTCAGCATCTGGAAGGCGCGCCGACGATCCGTCACGAGCGCGCCGAGCGAGTGATCCTTGCCGCCGGCTCGCTGGGGTCCACCGAGCTGTTGCTGCGGGCCAGGGACCAGTACCGCACTCTGCCGGAACTGTCGCCGCTGCTCGGCCATCACTGGTGCGCCAATGGCGATTTCCTGACCCCCGCGATCTACCCGAACAGACGCATCGATGCCTGTCGCGGGCCGACCATCAGCGCCGCCATCGACTATCTCGACGGCAGCGACGGCGGTGAGCGCTACTTCGTCGAGGACGGCGGCTACCCTGACTTGATCGCCCACGCCTTGACGCAATTGCTGTCGCGCTCCGCCACCGCGAGCATGTTGCGGGGTGGCTGGCGCGCGGTGCTGGCCGAGGCGCTCAAGGAGAATGACCCCGATCGCTGCCTGATGCCCTGGTTCGGCCAGGGCATGGACACCGCCGACGGGGTGCTGAGGCTGACGCGGCGTTGGCTGGAGCGAGAGCCGTCGTTGAGCCTGGACTATCGGGTGGCCGCGTCGCGAGCCACGGTGCAGGCGCTGTGCGAACGCCACAAGCGCCTGAGCGCGGCCACCGGAGGCGTCGCCATCGAGCCACCGAGCTGGCGCCTGCTGGACTATTTGATCACCCCGCACCCACTGGGCGGTTGTCCCATGGGAGAGAATCGCTGGGACGGGGTGGTCGACCATGCCGGGGAGGTGTTCGGCTATCCGCGACTGTACGTGCTCGACGGTGCCATCGTGCCGCGCGCGCTGGGGCTCAATCCCTCGCGCACCATCGCCGCCCTGGCCGAGCGCGCCATGGCGCGGATGCTGGCCTAGCAGACGGAAGCGGCGACCCACCGGGAGGTAACATCATGGCCCGCGAGATCCCCCTCTACACCCTCGACGGCGTTGTCGACGCCGAGGTCACCCAACACGGCTTCTGTACCGAGGATGGCCTGGGGCTGTCGCTGCTGCGCTTTCGGCGTGGCCAGGGGCGCATGGCGGTGATGATCGTTCATGGCCTGACCACCTCCAGCGACATGTTCATCCAGCCCGAGCATCGCAATCTGGTCAGCTTCCTTTTGGACGAAGGGGTCGACGAGGTGTGGACGCTGGACTTCCGCATGAGCAACCGCCACCCCTACAACCTGCAGCCCAACCGCTACTCCATGGATGACTGTGCGCTGTTTGACTTTCCCGCGGCGGTGGCAAAGATCCGTCAGGTCGCCGGTGACGACGTCGAGCTGCACGTGATCGCTCATTGTCTCGGCTCGATGGGCTTTGCCATGGCACTGTTCGGCGGCACCGTCAGCGGCATTCGCTCCTGCATCCTCAACAGCGTTGCGCTGACGCCCCATGTACCGCGCTGGTCGAGGATCAAGGGCCACATCTTTCCCTTCGTGATCGAGCGCATCTTCCAGCAGCCCTACGTCAGCCCGCGCTGGAGCGAGGATCCAAGATTCACGCTGGGCAAGCTGTTGTCGAAAGGCGTATCGCTGTTCCACCGCGAATGCGACGTGCCGGCCTGCCATATGCTGTCACTGATGTGGGGCACCGGCTGGCCGGCACTGTACAACCACGAGAACCTGGACGAGCGCACCCACCGACGGGGTGGTGACCTCTACGGCCCGGTAGGGCTCAACTATCACCGTCATGTCTTGAAGATGCTGGGCCGGGGCCATCGCACGGTGAAGATGCGCGAGGCACCCGAATACGCCGCGCTACCCGACGACTACCTGCTCGAGGCGCGCCGCGTCGATACCCCCTGCCTGTTGCTGACGGGACGCGACAATCGCGTCTTCACCGACAGCAACGTGCACTGCCACCGGGCCCTGGAGGAGGCCGCCCCGGGCCGCCATGAGCTCGCGATCATCGACGGCTACGGTCATCAGGACGTGTTCATGGGCGCCCGGGTCGACCGTGAGGTCTTTCCCCGGTTGATGACGTTCCTGAACGCCCACGCCTGAGCCCAGGCGCCACGCCAGAATCCAGATGCCGTCAGGCCCTGAGGCGGCGATGGGCCCAGCCCACCAGCGGCGGCAACGCCACCAGCAGAACGGTGATGCGCAGCAGATGGTGGGAGGTGACGAAGGCCGGTTCGATGTTCAGTGACAGCGCCACCAGGCTCAGCTCCGGCGCCCCACCCGGCATGTAGGCCAGCAGTGCCGCGGCCACCGAGATGCCGGTCAGCGCCTGGCCGACCCAGGCTGCCGCCACCGCCAGCACCACCAGGATCAGCGCCTGGACCACCGCCAGTCCCAGCTGTCGCGCCATGTCGGACAGCGCCACGCCGACGAAGCGCACGCCCACCGAGGTGCCGATGACTACCTGAGCCAGGGCGATCAGCGCCGGTGGCAGCACCGCGTGGGTCAGCCCGGAAAAGTGCAGCAGCGACGACACCAGCGCCGGGCCGAACAGCAGGGCGTTGGGCAGGCGCAGCACCCGGCCGACCACGGCGCCGAGCACCGCCGCTACCACCAGCCAGGCGGTGCCGGCGAGCGAGGGTAGCTGGCTCCACTGGGCCGGCCCGTTGCTGGCGCCGGCCAGATCCACGTGGCCGAACAGGCCGAGGATCGGTGGAATCGCCAGCAGCAGCACCAGGATACGCACCGCGTGGGTGATACCGACGGCGCGCAGGTCAGCGCCAGACTCGTGGGCCATCATCAACAGCGCCGACAGTCCGCCCGGGGCGCCGGCGTAGAGCGCGGTGTCCAGCGAGTGACCGGCCACGCGGTAGCTGAAGGCCACCGCCACCACCATCATTACCGCGGTGGCGGCGAGCATGATTGCGGCGCTGGCGGCCCAGGCGGTGATATCGCCGGACAGCTCCGGGGTGAAGGCCGAGCCCAGCATCACCCCGATGACCACCAGAACCCCCTTGCGCAACCGTCCCGGCGAGCCCAGGCGCACCCCGGCGAGGCTCGCCAGGGTGGTGGTGATCAGGGCGCCGAGCAGCCACGGAAGCGGCAGGTCAATCAGGTAGGCGATGACCCCGCCCAGGCTGCCCAGGGCCAGTGTGGGCAGGAAGCGCCAGGCGCCGGGGGGAAGGAGTGAGGGGGCGGCGGGCATGGCGTCTCCTGTGTGCGTTGCCTGTACTCTGTGCACAGGTGGTGGTGATCGAGCCTGACGACGGCGCGCGGCGCCAGATGGCGCCGCGCAGGGACTACACGAGGGCTACATTAAGGGCTACACAAAGGCTACGCAGGGGCTTCGTGCGGGCCATATAAGAGCGATGCCAGGGCCTTTGCCGGGGCGACTCGAGCATGGCCCTGAAGCCCGTTGCATCAAGCCTGGCTCGAGGGCCGTTGCTTGAGCAGCTTGGGTACCAGCCAGGGCAGTACAAGCAGTGCCGAGGCGGCGATCCACAGCGACAGCGAGATGCCGGACTGCCACAGGATGGCGGTGTCACCACCGCTGATCGCCAAAGCCCGACGCAGGTTCTCTTCCATCAGGCCGCCCAGCACGTAGCCGAGGATGACCGGCGCCAGCGAGAAGCCGAGCTTGCGCAGCAGGTAGCCGAAGACACCGATGACGAGCATCAGATAGATGGCGGTCAGGTCGGAATGCAGCTGATAGACCCCGACGAAGGATAGCACGGCGATGGCCGGCACCAGCACCCAGCGCGGGATGGTCAGCACCTTGGCGAAGACCCCGGCCAGCGGCAGGTTGAGCGCCAGCAACACCAGGTTGCCGATGTACAGCGAGGCGATCAGGCCACCGGCGACCTCCGGGTTGTCGGTGAACATCATCGGACCCGGGGTGATGTTGTAGAGCATCAGCGCGCCGAGCAGCACCGCGGTGGTGCCGGAGCCGGGGATGCCCAGGGTCAGCATCGGTACGAAGGAGCCTGCGGCGGAAGCGTTGTTGGCCGCTTCGGGCGCCGCCAGGCCACGCATGTCGCCGGTGCCGAAGGTGTTGTCCTTGTCCACCAGCCGCTTTTCGGTGGTGTAGGACACCGCCCCGGCCACCGAGGCGCCAGTTCCCGGCAGTACGCCGATGATGAAGCCGAGCACACCGGAGCGCAGCATGGTGCCCTTGCAGGCCATCACTTCCTTGAGGCTGACGAATACCCGGCCCAGCGGAGGCAGGGTGTCATCGACGTCGTCGCGATGGGCGTGCTCGAGCATCAGCAGGATCTCGCTGATGGCGAACAGGCCGATGATCATCACCACGAAGTCGATACCGTCATAGAGCTCCGGCATGCCGAAGGTGTAGCGCATCACGCCGGTGCCGGAGTCGACGCCGACGGTGCCGATCAGCACGCCGAGCACGGCGCCGATGGCAGTCTTGATCGGGTCCTTGCCCATCATTACCGACATCGACGAGAAGGCGAACACCATCAGCGCGAAGAATTCGGCGGGACCGAACATCACCGCCACCCGGGCCAGCAGCGGGGCGAACAGGGTCAGGCCGATGATGGCGATGGTGGCGCCGACAAAGGACGCCACCGCCGACAGGCCCAGCGCCGGACCGGCCAGGCCACGCTTGGCCAGCGGATGGCCGTCGAGGGTGGTCATCACCGCGCCGGCGTCGCCGGGCACATTGAGCAGGATGCTGGACATGCGCCCGCCGTACTCGGCACCGGTGTAGATGCCGGCCAGCAGGATCAGCGCGGATTCGACGGGCAGGCCCAGGGTGTAGGCCAGCGGCATCAGGATGGCGATGCCGTTGATTGGCCCGATGCCCGGCAGGGCGCCGAACAGGGTGCCCAGCAGCGCGCCGAGGAAGGCCAGGCCAAGATTGAGCGGCGTCAGGGCGACGCCGAAGCCTTCAATAAGAAAGTCGAACATGGGAACACCTTGATCAGGGATCGGTGGCGGTCAGGGCTGGGGCCGCGCTGGCAGCTAAGCTGTTACAGGAGCTGGCTTCAGGACGGCGGTTCGCGCTACCACGGCAAGCCGGGCAGGCCGATGCCAAGGCCATGGGTAAACAGCCACTGGCCGCCCAGCGCCATCAGCACACCGGTGGCCACGGCCTTGAGCGGACTGGCCTCGAACAGCCAGGCCAGGGCGGCGATCACCAGCATCGAGCTCAACAAAAAGCCCAGGCGCGGGAACAGCACGGCGTAGACCAGCAGCAGCACCAGCACGCCGACCAGGCGCAATCCCAGGCGCTTGTCGGGCCAGTGGCCGTTTTCACCCGGACGTATCACCAGAACCAGCGACAGCAGCCCCAGCAGGATGGAGAGCCCCAGCGGAAAGGCCTTGGGGCCGACGGGGTCGTAGCTGAAAGGCACCTCGAGGGACAGGGCGTTGACGGCGGTAAACGCCGCCAACCCCATCAGGGCGATACCTAGACAGCGGTCGGCGGCGATACTCATTGGGTCAGACCTACTTCTGCGGCCAGCTCCTTGAAGCCGGCGACCTGATCCTTGACGTAGCCGTCGAAGTCGTCACCGAAGCGGGCCATGGGGAACAGGCCGCGAGCTTCGCGCAGCTCGGCGAAGGTCTCGTTGTCGGCCAGGTTCTCGAGGCGCTCGACCCAGGCCTGGTAGGCCTCGTCGCTGACCTCGGGGCCCATGTAGTAGCCGCGCCAGATCGGCCACTGGACGTCGTAACCCTGTTCGGCGGCGGTGGGAATCTCGGCGTAGGGGCCGCCCATGCGCTCCTCGGACAGCGCCGCCAGCACGCGGATGTCGCCGCTCTCGAGCTGGGACTTGAGCTCCGAGAGGTCACCGGAGAACACCTGGATATGGTTGCCGAGCAGTGCGGCCAGGGCTTCACCGCCACCCTCGAAGGCCACGTAGCGCAGGCTGCGCGGATCGACGTCGGCGGCCTTGGCGGTCAGCGCGGCCTTCATCCAGTCCTGGCTGCCCACGCTTCCACCGGCGCCGAAGGCGACCTGGGTGGGGTCTTCCTGCAGCGCCGTCATCAGCTCATCCAGGGTCTGCCAGGGCGCGTCGGCCTTGACCACGATGGCGCCGTAGTCGACTCCCAGGGCGCCGACCCAGCGCACTTCGCTGGCGTCGTACTGGCCGAACTTGCCCAGCGCCAGGTTGACCGCGGCGCCGGTGCTGGCGGCGACGATCAGGTTGGGGTCGTCGGTGCGCACGCCATTGACGTGGTTGTAGGCCACCGCACCGATGCCGCCGGGCATGTAGGTGACCAGCATCGGGTCCTCGATCAGTCCGGTCTCGAGCAGACCATTGGCGGCCAGCCGGCAGGTCAGGTCGTAGCCACCGCCGGGCTTGGCCGGGGCGATGCATTCGGCCTCGTCGGCGGCCTGGGCGGTGCCGACGCTGAGGCTGGCGCCGAGCAGCAGGGCGGCGGGTAGAGCTGTGATATTCTTCATGCGGACTCCTGACAACTATTATTATGGATTGATGAAACCGGGGTGCTTTAACGTGAGAGATGCTAGGCCGACTAGCTTTCATCAACCTGTCATGCCCTCCCTGCCTGGATAAGACATTAGTCGCATGCGCCTTCTCGTCGTCGAAGATGATGCCCTCATCAGCCGCTCGCTGGTCGAGGCCCTGACCCCCCTTGGCAATACCGTGGAGGTGTTTGCCTGCTGCAGTGATGCCAGGGCGGCGCTGCGCCAGGGTGGGGTCGACCTGATGCTTCTGGACATCGGGCTGCCCGACGGTGACGGCCTGTCACTGCTGGCCGAGTTGCGTGACGCGGGCGATCGCACCCCGGTGATCATCCTGACCGCCCGGGGCGCCCTGGATGACCGAGTCAGGGGACTCGACCTGGGCGCCGATGACTACCTGGCCAAGCCCTTTGAGCTGGCCGAACTTGAGGCGCGGGTACGCGCGCTGCTCAGGCGCAGCCAGCAGCGTGCCGACAACCGTCTTGGCCTGGGTCCCTTGTCCTTCGATCCGGCCAGCGGCGCCGCCAGTCTGTTCGGCGAGCCCATGGCGCTGCCCCATCGCGAATTGCTGCTGGTCGAAAGCCTGTTGCTGCACGCTGGAGCCATCGCGCCTCGCGAGACCCTGGAAGGGCGACTTTTCGGCTTCGGCGAGGTGGGCTCCAACGCCCTGGAGGTCTACGTCAGCCGGCTGCGCAAGCGGCTCAAGGGCGCAGGTCTGCGTATCCGCACCTTTCGCGGACTTGGCTACCGTCTGGAAGAGGACGACGGGTGATCGAGGTCGATGGATCACTCAAGCGTCGGCTCGGTGGCTGGCTGGTGGTCACCGTCGGAGTGCTGGGGCTGGCGCTGATGGTGGAGGCCTGGGTCAGCAGTCAGCGGGCGGCGGCGCGGGCCTTCGACGCCCAGCTGCAGGCGGCGGCGCTGACCATCGCCGAGGCGGTGCGCTGGCAGGACGGCATCCCCCAGGTGGTGGTGCCGGCGGCGGCGCTGCAGATCCTCGCCACCGACAGCCAGGCGCGGGTGTTCTACGCGGTGCTGGACGATGAAGGCAGGACGCTGTCGCGTAACTGGCCGGTGGACATCCCCGTCGCCTGGCAGCAGGCGCTGGATGAAGGCGGTATGTCGCGGGACTTGACCACGACGCTGGGAGAGCTGCGTCTGCATGCCCAGCGGGTGGCCTCGGCGGGTTGGGTCACCCAGCTGCCGGTGCAGGTGTGGGTCGGGCATACCCTCGAGGGGCGCCGAGCCCTGGCCCGCTCACTGTTCGAGCGTTCGCTGTCGCGCTTTATTGCCATGGTGCTGCTGACCGGGGTGCTGATGGGGTTGACCATGCGCGCGGCGCTGTCTCCCCTGCGCCGCCTGCGCCGCCAGATTCGTGGACGCGGCGCCGATGACTTCAGTCCGCTGGCGGCCAGGGTGCCCAGGGAGCTTCATGAGCTCGCCCAGGCCTTGAACCACCTGTTCGCCCGTCAGCGCCAGGGCCGCGAGGATCTTCTGCGCTTCACCGCCGACGCCAGCCACCAGCTCAAGACGCCGCTGGCGGGACTCAAGACCGTCAGCGAGCTGGGCCTTCGCAGCAGTGATCCGGATGAATGGCGCCAGGCGCTCACGCGCGTTCACGCCCGGGCCGAGGACACCAGCCGACTGGCCGGCCAATTGCTGTCGCTGGCGCGACTGCGCCACCTCGACCGGGAGACGGCGCTGCCTGCGCTCGACCTGGGTGAGCTGGTACGCGACGTCGCCCTGGACTGGGCGGCGCGGGAGCGGGCGGCGGAGCATGACCTCGGGCTTGGCAGCCTGCCAGCGGAGCCGCTGAAGGTCTGTGTCGAGGACTGGGCACTGCGCGAAGCCCTGGGTAACCTGATCGACAACGCCCTGCGCTACACGCCGACAGGATGCGAGATCACCCTGCATCTGTCGCGCGAGGGCGACTGGGCGCGGTTGTCGATCGTCGATGATGGCCCCGGTGTCGACGACGCGGCGCTGGCGACGCTGGGGCAGCCGTTTCAGCGGGGTGGGCGCCAGGACACCGAGGGCTCTGGACTGGGTCTTGCCATCGTCGATACCACCGCCCGGCGCATGGGCGCCCGTGTGCAATTCGCCAACCGCTCGCCGCAGGGACTCGAGGTGGTGCTGTGGCTGCCGCTGGCGAAGGACGAACAGGATGTCACCGGTGCCTTTGCGGCCGACGTGAATCCAGGAGAGAGTACTTGATGCCCCTGCAGCCCGGACAACGCCTTCGATCCTGTGGACGTCTCCCGGCCCGCTGTGCGACGCAGGTCACACGGCGGCAGCCCCTGGTGGTGTCGCCGTGCCTGCCGCTTTTACTGCTCATGCTCCTGCTGCTGGGCGGCTGTCACAGCGGCGACAGCCGAGCCCCCTCGGACGATGATCCGCTGGTGATCTCGGCGGCGCTGGATCTTGACGTGGTGGCGCCGCTGCTGGACGCCTTTCGCCAGGCCTATCCCCAGATTCCCCTGCGCTTTGAGGATCGCACCACCCGGGAGGTGGACGACAGCGTGGTGGGACATCTTCAGGGAGGCCAGGCGACGGGCGAAGGGGCGAGCAGAGCGCCGGACGTGGTGATCAGCTCGGCGATGCCGTGGCAGATGGCCAGGGTCAATGAAGGACTGGCGCGGCGCCTGAACGGGCCGGAGATCGAGCGCTGGCCCGAGTGGGCGCGCTGGCGCGACGAGGTCTTCGCCTTCACCTTCGAGCCGGTGGTGATGGCCTATCGGCTGGATCTGTCGCGGCATATGCTGCCGCCCCAGACCCATGGCGACCTGCACGCACTGCTGGCGACCCAGGCCCGCTGGCTGACGGGCAAGGTGACCACCTACTCGCCGCTTTCCAGCGGGGTGGGCTACACCCTGGCCCAGCAGGATGCACGCTACTCCTCGAGCTTCTGGGAGCTGGTCGGCGCCATGGGGCGTGTCGATACCCGCCTGGAGACGACCACCCGGGCCATGCTCGAAGGGCTCAGCCAGGGACGCTACTGGCTCGGCTACAACCTGCTGGGTTCCTACGCCATGGTCTACGCCCAGGAACATCCCGAGGTGATCGTGCAGGTGCCCCGGGACTATTCGCTGGTGCTGATGCGCATGGCCTTCGTGCATCGCGATGCCCCCCACGTCGAGGCCGCCGAGACCTTCGTCAAGTTTTTGCTGAGTCAGCGTGGCCAGCGGGTACTGGCGGGACAGACGCCACTGTTCAGCGTGCTGCCGGGGGTGACCGGCCCCTACACCGCCGCCAGGCTGCGCACCCAGGTGGGGGAGCGGCTCTACCCGATACTACCCAACGCCACCTTGCTGGCCTTCGTCGATCCTGCCCGCCGGGAGGCCTTCGCCGACCACTGGCGAGCGCGTTTTCAGGGCGAGCAGGCGTTGGATGAAGCGGTCGAACGGGGTAGCGGGGCGCTGGCGCCGGAGTAGACGGCGGATGGCAACCGAGGCGCATCGATGTGTCAAGCTGGCACATTGCCGGAGGCCGGGGCGGAACGTTATAATGGGCGATTAACTTCTTCCCTCCCTCTAAAGCCTCAGTGGGTGTTGCCGATTATGCTACGTATGGCCCAAGAAGCACTTACGTTTGACGACGTATTGCTCGTTCCCGGCTATTCCGACGTTCTCCCCAAGGACGTCAGTCTCCGGACCCGCCTGACTCGCGACCTCTTCCTCAATATTCCCCTCGCCTCCGCCGCCATGGATACCGTCACCGAAGCCCGCCTGGCCATCGCCATGGCCCAGGAAGGTGGCATCGGCATCATCCACAAGAGCATGGGCATCGCTCAGCAGGCGCTGGAAGTGCGCAAGGTCAAGAAGCACGAGAGCGTCATCGTCAAGGATCCCGTCACCGTCGGACCCAAGGCCAAGCTGCAGGACCTGCTGGCGATGGCCAAGGAACACGGCTTCTCCGGCTTTCCGGTGGTCGAGGGCGAGACCCTGGTCGGCCTAGTGACCGAGCGTGACATGCGCTTCCAGCCCAACCATGGCGACAGCGTCGCCGACATCATGACCCCGAGCGATCGCCTGGTGACCGTGCTGGAAGGCACCCCGCTGGACGTCATCAAGGGCAAGATGCAGGAGCACCGGGTCGAGAAGATGCTGGTGGTGGACGGCGACTTCCGCCTGCGTGGCCTGGTGACCTTCCAGGACATCGAGAAGGCGCGCACCTTCCCCAGCGCCGCCAAGGACGCCGACGGCCGCCTGCTGGTCGGCGCCGCCGTGGGCACCGGTCCGGAAACCCCTGACCGGGTCAAGGCGTTGGCCGAAGCCGGTGTCGACGCCCTCGTCGTCGATACCGCCCACGGTCATTCCCGTGGCGTGATCGAGCGGGTGCGCTGGGTCAAGGAGCACTTCCCGCAGATCCAGGTCATCGGCGGCAACATCGCCACCGCCGACGCCGCCCGGGCGCTGGCCGAGGCCGGTGCCGACGCGGTCAAGGTGGGCATCGGTCCCGGCTCCATCTGCACCACCCGCATCGTCGCCGGTGTCGGCGTGCCGCAGATCACCGCGGTGTCCAACGTGGCCGAGGCGCTCAAGGAGTTCGACATCCCGCTGATCGCCGACGGTGGCGTGCGCTTCTCCGGTGACATCGCCAAGGCGGTGGCCGCCGGTGCCAGCTGCATCATGGTCGGTGGCCTGCTGGCCGGCACCGAGGAGGCGCCGGGCGAGGTCGAGCTGTTCCAGGGGCGTACCTACAAGGCCTACCGTGGCATGGGTTCCATGGGCGCCATGTCCCAGACCCAGGGCTCCAGCGACCGCTACTTCCAGGACAAGGACGACGGCGTCGAGAAGCTGGTGCCGGAAGGCATCGAAGGCCGGGTGCCCTACAAGGGCGTGATGGGTGCCATCGTGCACCAGCTGATGGGTGGCCTGCGTGCCTCCATGGGCTACACCGGCTGTGCCAGCATCGACGAGATGCGCACCAAGCCCGAGTTCGTCAAGATTACCGGCGCCGGCTTCAACGAGTCCCACGTTCACGACGTCCAGATCACCAAGGAAGCGCCCAACTATCGAGCAGGGTAGGCGCTGACGTGACGCGCCAGGCGTATCGCACCAGACGCGTTGCACCAGAGGGCGCGCGGGGCGACTCGCCCCTCGTCACCCTGAGCTGGAAGCGGTCCGCCGCTTCCAGCTTTTCGCTTTTCGATTGCTCGGCCCACCGGCCCCACTGCCTGCAAGGTAAGTCCCCATGACCGATATCCACGCCCACAAGATCCTGATCCTCGACTTCGGCTCCCAGTACACCCAGCTGATCGCTCGCCGGGTTCGCGAGATCGGCGTCTACTCCGAGATTCGCGCCTTCGACATCACCGAGGAGGAGATCCGCGAGTATCGCCCCAACGGCATCATCCTGGCCGGTGGCCCGGAGTCGGTGACCGAGCTGGACTCGCCGCGGGCGCCGGCCTGCGTGTTCGAGATGGGGCTGCCGGTGTTCGGTATCTGCTACGGCATGCAGACCATGGCCGAGCAGCTGGGTGGCAAGGTCGAGGGCTCCAATAAGCGCGAGTTCGGCTACGCCCAGATCCGCCTGGACGCCGAGACGGCGCTGTTCAAGGACATCAAGGATCACGTCGATCCAGACAGCGGACGCGGCCTTTTGGACGTGTGGATGAGTCACGGTGACAAGGTCGCCCAGGTGCCGGAGACCTTCACCGTCACCGCCTCCACCCCGAGCTGCCCGATCGCTGCCATGGCCTGGGAGGAAAAGCGCTTCTACGGCGTACAGTTCCACCCCGAGGTCACCCACACCCTGCAGGGTCAGCGCATCCTCGAGCACTTCGTGCTGGAGATCTGTGGCGCCGAGCGCAACTGGACGCCGGCCAAGATTATCGAGGACCAGATCGCCCGGGTGCGTGACCA
This sequence comes from Halomonas sp. DP1Y21-3, assembly GCF_019801245.1. Taxonomy (NCBI): domain Bacteria; kingdom Pseudomonadati; phylum Pseudomonadota; class Gammaproteobacteria; order Oceanospirillales; family Halomonadaceae; genus Halomonas; species Halomonas sp. DP1Y21-3. The sequence continues at coordinate 546,179 of NZ_JAHVJM010000002.1, read as the reverse complement.
GGTCGGTGACCGTCACGTGCTGCTGGGACTGTCAGGCGGGGTCGACTCCTCGGTGGTCGCGGCCCTGTTGCACAAGGCCATCGGCGATCAGCTGACCTGCGTGTTCGTCGACAACGGCCTGCTGCGCAAGAACGAAGGCGATCAGGTGATGGAGACCTTCGCCCAGCACATGGGCGTGCGGGTGATCCGCGTCGACGCCGAAGAGCTGTTCCTCGGCAAGCTCGAAGGTGAGGCCGACCCCGAAGCCAAGCGCAAGATCATCGGCAACACCTTCATCGACGTCTTCGACAGCGAAGCGGCCAAGATCGAGGGTGTGGACTTCCTGGCCCAGGGCACCATCTACCCGGACGTGATCGAGTCGGCCGCCGCCAAGACCGGCAAGGCCCACGTGATCAAGTCCCACCACAACGTCGGTGGCCTGCCGGAGACGATGAAGCTCAAGCTGGTCGAGCCGCTGCGTGAGCTGTTCAAGGACGAGGTGCGCAAGCTCGGCCTGGAACTCGGCCTGCCCTACGACATGGTCTACCGTCACCCCTTCCCGGGGCCGGGCCTGGGCGTGCGTATCCTCGGCGAGGTCAAGAAGGAGTACGCCGACATCCTGCGCGAGGCCGACGCCATCTTCATCGAAGAGCTGCACAATTCCGGCTGGTACCACAAGACCAGCCAGGCCTTCGCGGTGTTCCTGCCGGTCAAGTCCGTCGGTGTGGTCGGTGATGGCCGCCGCTACGAATGGGTCATCGCCCTGCGTGCCGTCGAGACCATCGACTTCATGACCGCCCGCTGGGCGCACCTGCCCTACGAACTGCTGGAGAAGGTCTCCAACCGCATCATCAACGAACTGTCCGGAGTCTCCCGCGTCACCTACGACGTCTCGTCCAAGCCGCCGGCGACGATCGAGTGGGAATGATCCCTTCTCCGACGACCTGACGGCGTCGGTGCAATGTTCGAAAACCACAACACCCGCCATCTGGCGGGTGTTGTGCGTTCAGGTGCAGATGATGGGCCCTGGCCAGGCGGGCCATCTGACTTGCTCCAACGCGGTGGTGCCCGGTACCGGCTCTCGATCTGTCATGGCGTGGGTGTCGATGAATACGCTGAAACAGGTGAGTTTGATGGTTATTGATCCCCTGTGGGAAGGAACGCTACTGCTGGTCCCCATCCCCCCTCACCATGTCCGTATTGGCGCCGGCTTGATTGAAGCCGTCGTACACCCTTGGTGACTGGGGTGAAGCCATCGCGAAGGAGTTTTTCTGGCACAAGGGGCGGGTGAGGGTTGTCAGTTGACAACCATGAGTGGCCGTTCCCATACTGGAGGCAAGGAATGACTCGTCCATCGCACCCGAAAAAGGAGATCGAAGCCGCGATCAGGCACGCGGAAGGGGAGGGCTGGCGAGTTGAAGTGGGGGCGCCGGGGTGAGTCGGAATCGGAGGATTGAGCCGTGGAGTATATTTTTACACTGAAATACCAACTGGCTGACCACGACTGCGACCCGGATGCCCTGGTGGAGCGCCTTGGCGCTGCGGGTTGTGATGATGCTCTGGTGGGCGTGGGACTGCCGGGGCGCCTGGCGCTGGAATTTTCCCGGGAAGCAGACAGTGCCGAAGTGGCGATGCGCTCTGCCTTGTCCGACGTCAAGAGCGCCGTGTCGTCGGCACGTCTTGTCGAGGCTTCGCCGGACCTGGTGGGTTTGACCGATGTGGCGGATGTTGTGGGTGTTTCCCGACAGGCAATGCGCAAGTTGATGCTTTCCCACCGAGCGACGTTTCCCGTTCCGGTTCACGAAGGTAGCGCCTCGATCTGGCATCTCGCCGAGGTGCTTGAGTGGCTCAAGGGCAGGGGAGGCTACACGATAGATGCCGGTGTGCTGGAAGTGGCGAAGGTGGCTTTGACGGTGAATATTGCCAAGGAGACCCAGCGCCACCCCGTGCATACCGGTGGGGATATGGAGCTTCTGACCGCCTAGTCCTTCTTAATAGCCCGTCGGGGCATCGTAATGATCTTCCCTGGTTCTCTCACCAGCAAGGATACGTCATGTGTGTGGGTGAGGATGATCGGCGGCGACGTTTCTATGCGTGTTCCTTGGGTGGTTTGATGAGTGCTTCGGCTGGAATACCCAGCCCCTGGTGAAGCTTCCATATCATTTCTGTATGCGTAGTTGATCCAGACGACGAGTCGATACTTGTTTCCAGCGATATTGAACACCGCCCGACCATCTTTGAGAATGCTGGCGTTTCTGAAATCGAGCTTCCACAAACCACAACACCCGCCACTTGGCGGGTGTTGTGCGTTCAGGTGCAGACGATTGGCCCGGGCCTGGCGCACCATCAAGCCGCGCCGGTCGGGGACTCTGTCGTTCAATCGCTCTCGTACAGTTCTGCCTTGGCGTCACGCATGATGTCCTCGCAGGCGGCCTGCTGGGCCAGCTCGGTCATCAGGGTCTGGGAAAGGGCAAAGCCCTTGCCCAGGCAACGATCCACATCGTCCTTGGCGATGGAGGGCTGGACATCCACATCCAGAATCAGGGTGCGGCGGCCTCCTTCGAGACGGTCTGCCATCTGCCTGAGCTGCCAGGCCAGGCGATTCTTCCAGCTTGCGGTCTGCTCTGCGCCCTCGGTCACGTTGAGGGTACATTGCCACTGAGGTTTGTAGACCTTCATGTGAACCTCCTTGCTGGTGAAGTGAGCGATCTCCTGTTCTTTCATCACGTTCAGGTCCCAGCATACTCGCATATGACGTCCTTGCCACTCCCTCCCTCGGGGGCGCTACCTCAACCCTGTTGGGTCGTCTCGTGTAAGTGAGTCCTTGCTGGGGGATTTGGGCACTATCCTTCCTCTGGGTTGAAACTTCGCTGGCGGCACAGTGCCGCAGGAAAGGTATGCCGGAAGGAAGCGGCTACACTGAGTCTGGGCGACAAGGAGTGCTGCGATGCAGTGGGGCGGCGGAGGTGAGTCGGGCAGAGGCATGGGGCGGCTTTGGCTTTTGTTGACCGCGATGGTGGTGCTGCTGGCGTGGGAGCTGGCGGGGGAGGCCTCACGCCCACAGCCCAATGTGTCGCTGTGGGTACTCGACCACCAGGGGCAGCAACCACCGGAGAAAGGAGCGCTTTCTACGGTTACCGCAGAGTCTCTCGATGAGCAGGTCAGCCTGGGACTCAAGGCGCATCCGGTATGGCTGCGACTGAGGGTGGTGGGTGCTCTGCCCGGGCAGCGCCTGGTGCTGTCCAATCCTCTGGTTCAGGGAGTCGAGCTGCTGGTCTGTGACGACTCGGGGTGTCGCCCCGTCGCGAGGGAGACGCATTTTGCCGATGATCCGGGGCTCGCTGCTGCCTTGCCCCAGTTCCGCTTGCCTGTGGCAACGAATGAACTGCTGTTGCGCGTCGAGACCGATCAGGCGATACGCTTCAATGTGCAGGTACTGGATGACGTCGATCTACACCGTTACTGGCGTGACTTGTTGCTGGGGCAGGGGCTCTATTTCGGCTTGATTGCGGGCCTGGTGATCTACAACAGCCTTCTACTGTTCAGTCTTCGCGATACCAACTACCTCTGGTATCTGGGGTTCTTGAGTGGAGCGGGCGCTTACTTCTTGTGTCAGAACGGCTTGCTGCTGCTTTATTTTCCGCAGATGGGGGCACGCCTGAACGAGGCCTTGCTGCTGACGGCCCTGTCGGTGATCAGCATCTGTGGGTTGCAGTTCTGCCGGCGTTTTCTGATGACGGCGCGCCAGGACCCGAGAGTGGACTCGTTGATGCGGTGGCTGTGCTGGCTCCTGGCGCTGGCCGCCGCCATCGCCTGGCTGCTGCCGAGCTTCTTGACCGTGGTGTTCTATTCGCTGCTGGGGGTGCTGACGCTAACGGCTTTTCTGCTGTCGTCGGTGCGTGGCTTGTGGCGTGGCTTTCGCCCCGCTCAGTGGCTGTTGATGGCATGGTCGGTGCTGGTGGTCGGGGTGGTCCTGTTGCTGCTGGTGACCTATGGGTTGTCCCCCCACAACTTCTGGACGCTGCACGGTTTCCAGATCGGTTCCGCGCTGGAGGCCATCCTCTTGTCGCTGGCCCTGGCCGATCGCATCAGTCTGTTGCAGCGCGAGCGAGAGACGCTGCTGGAGGAGAAGGCGCGGTTGCACGGCATGAGCTATCTCGATGGTCTTACTGGTGTGCACAATCGCCGCTATCTCGATGAAGCCTTGCCCGCTGCGGTGGCCCAGGCCGAGGTAAGCGGGCGACCACTGTCGTTGATCATGCTGGATATCGATAACTTCAAGCGATTCAACGATGGCTGGGGGCATGCCGAAGGTGATCGCGCGCTGCAGCATCTGGGCAAGGTGATCGAGGAGGTCGTGCGCGACATCGATCCGGTGTGTCGTTACGGGGGAGAAGAGTTCGTGATTCTGCTCAAGGAGCGCGACGAGCATCAGGCGCTGGATATCGCCGAACGCATTCGCAAGGGTCTGGCGACAACGCCCTTGACGCTGCTCACCGGAGAGCAGGTGTTGTTGACCTGTACTCTGGGGGTGGCCAAACGACTGGAGGGCGAGAGCGCCTCAGCACTGTTGCGGCGGGCCGACCAGGCGCTGTATCGAGGCAAGTACGCCGGCCGCGATCGGGTGGTGCTGAATGCCTCCGGTGGCGTCGCCTCGACAACCTCATGAAGGTACCTTCTGAAGTCTGGCGTCTGGCCGGTTCCCTGATCTTCGACATGCGCAGGCGGGGAACCCTTGGCAGGATGGCGGTCCAAGATGCGTCACATGTTGCCACAGCCGTGTGCCAGCATCGTTTCTTCAACACCAAGGGGGCACCATGAAACCGACTCCAGGAACTCTACGCCAGTCGCGTCTGTGGGGGACGGCCTGGCTGTTGCTGCTGATGGCCGGTTGTACCGGGGCGTCGTCGAGTGGCACCGGGTCGAGCGAGTCGTTCCAGGCAGAGGCGTCCAGCCTGGCGCCACTTCCTGCGAGCTTTCGTGGTGAAGTGTCCTGTGATGACTGCAAGGCGGTACGTCTCGATCTGGCGCTCGATGACGGGGGGCGATATCTGCTCAAGGAGACCCACCTGGGACCCGGCGAGCAACCTCGCCGCCGCCACCGTGGTCAGTGGCAGTTGACGGATGGCGAACTGGCGCTGGGCGAGCCTGCCCCGGAGGCGGCGCAGCGGTGGCAAGTCGCGCAGGGTGGCGATCTTGTGTCGCAGGCGACGCGTACGCCAGATGGCGAGGCTGCCCGCCTGGCGCGTCTGCCCGAACCGCTGCACGAACCACTGGAAGAGCGCTACTGGAAGCTGGTGCAAGTCGACGGAGAAGTCGCTGTCGACGGTTCTGCGCATATCGTGCTGCACACCCAGGAGGGTCGCCTGGCCGGATCCGGAGGGTGCAACCGCCTGATGGGAAGTTACCAGCGGGAGGGGGATGCGCTGTCGCTGGCTCCGCTGGCCACTACCAGGAAGGCCTGCCAGGGGCCTGTCATGGCCCAGGAGCGCGCGCTGGTCGAGGCACTGGGGGCCACTAGAGCGTTTCGTCTGCTGGCCGATGAGCTTGAACTGCTCGATGAAAACGACAAGGTGCTGGCCCGGTTCGAGGTGGTGCACCTGACCTGAGTCCTGCCTGAAGGCAGGCTTTGACGGGCGGCATTGGATTGGCGTGGGAGCGACGACCTGGCGCTGTTCGGGTGGTCGCTTGGCGCTTGCCGGCTAGAGCGGCGGAGGGACCTGCTCCTCTGACTCATCGCTGATGATCCGGTCCCGACCTTCGGCCTTGGCTCGGTAAAGCAGGTGATCGGCGCGATTGATCAGCAGATCATAGTGCATGCCGGGCGTATGGCTGGTCACGCCGACGCTGACGGTCAAGGAAATGACGTCGCCGTTGTGCATGATGGGCAGGCTGCGAAGGCGCTCCTGGAAACCTTCGAGCACCGGCAGGATCTCGTTCAAGTCGGCGCCGGGGAAGATCAGCAGGAATTCCTCGCCGCCCCAGCGGCAGAGTACATCCGAGCGGCGAAAGTGGCGCACCAGCAAATCGGAAATCTGGATCAGGCACTGGTCGCCGACCTTGTGCCCATGCTTGTCGTTGATCAGCTTGAAATGATCGATATCGATCAGCGCGAGGCTGTAGGGCGTGTTGGTGCCATCCTGTCTGTCGCCTGACAACTGGCGCAGGTATTCGCCGGCAAAACGACGGTTGTGCAGGCCGGTGAGGGCATCACGGGTCGCCATGCTGGTCAGCGTTTCTTCCTGGGTCTCGTAGACGTGGCGGGCCAGCATGGCGAAGCCGACCATGGTGAACAGCGCACAGGAGAGGTTCAGGGTCGCCAGCATCAGCGGGAAGCCGGGGCCGCTTTCCAGCGGAAACATCTGGGACAGCGGGAACTCCAGGAACAGGAAGATCAGCATCCCCATCAGGCCGAGCACCAGCGCGACCCACTTGACCGAGTGGGTGACGGCCGCCCAGCAGGACAGTGTCAGCAGGTAGAAGTGATAGCCGGCGGAGGTACCCAGGATCACGGTGGCGATGATGGCGTGGCAGTAAGCCTCGGTGGTGATCAGGTAGACCGCGCGGTCCTGCTCGCCATGTTGATTGGCGAGATAGGCGCCAAGCCACATGGCCACGCTGATCACGTTGATCAGTGCCAGCAGCGAGTGATCGAGCACCCAGAACAGTGGAATGAAGAGGAAGTGCACCGCCGCACCCATCAGACTGGCCCAGCGGGTGAGCAGGTGCTTGCGAAGATTGCGGTGTCGAATGTTGTCCGGGCGTTGTGCGGCAGCCTGGGTCAGGGTTGAAAATGGGGCCATGCACGGAAACTCGCTCTCGGTGGAAGTAGTCGTCGAAGCGTTCCAACGAACGGTAGAGTCCTCGCAGTTCTATCGAATCCCATGCCCGGAAGCAGTGTCAGGGCAGGGCTCATGCCTGGGTACGAGCCCCTGCCGGGCACTGCGATGCTACTTAACTGTAGCAGTTTCGTCAGTCGAAAGGCGTCGATGCGCTAGGGTAATTCAGCGCTGTGGTAAACGTTCTGGACGTCATCGAGGTCGTTGAGCATGTCGAGCAGTTTTTCGAACATGGCCAGGTCATCCCCCTCCACCGGCGTGGTGGCCTGGGGCAGGAACTGGATCTCGTCGATCTCGAACTCCTCGGCGCCGAGGGATTCGCGCAGCGCCTGACGCGCCTTGGCGTAGTCGGTCGGCGGAGCAAACACGGTGATCAGGCCGTTCTCGTTCTCGATGTCGGTGACATCCACGTCGGCTTCCATCAAGGCTTCCAGCGCGGCTTCTTCATCCTCGCCGGTGTAGGCGAGGATCGCCAGATGGTCGAACATGTGGCTGACGCTGCCCGGTGTGCCGATCTTGCTCTTGGTCTTGGTGAAGCAGGCACGAACGTCGCCGAAGGTCCGGTTGGGATTGTCGGTCAGACATTCGACGATCACCATGGCGTTGCCGGGACCGAAGCCCTCATAGCGTGCCAGCGAGTAGTCCTCGCCGCCGACGCCCGACGCCTTCTCCAGCGCCCGATCGATGACATGACCCGGTACCTGGTCCTTCTTGGCGCGGTCGAGAAGGCTGCGCAGCGACAGATTGGCGTTCGGATCGACGCCTCCGGACTTGGCGCAGACGTAGATCTCGCGTCCGTACTTGCTGTAGACCTTGGTCTTGGCGGCGGCCGTCTTGGCCATGGATTCCTTGCGGTTCTGGAAGGCCCTGCCCATTGCGTATTCCTGTGGCGTGTCTACACGAGTCTGGAATTCTACGAGAGTCCGCCCCTCGGCGAGAAGTCTTATTTCCCCTCGGCTTGCCCGGGATCGCCTGGAAGACGAACCGGCTTGACTGTCTACACTGTGGTGAATCGATCAAGGAGACGGCCCATGGATCACCATCAGTACCGCCAGGCCCTGGCGGTAGAGCACGCCGGAAGCGAACTGCCGTTTGCCGCCGAGGAGTTCGATCGCCGGCTGGCGCGCGCTCGCGATGCCATGCAGCGACAGGGGCTGGACGCCCTGCTGCTGTGCCAGGCGGCGGACATCTTCTATCTGTGTGGCTATCACACCTTCGAAGTCTCCGTGCACGCGGCCCTGGTGGTCACCCCTTCGCGCACGCTGCTGCAGGTGGCGTCCATCGAGACCGGGCCCGCCGTGGTAACGGCGAGGGTCGATGAAGTGGTCGGCTATCGCTGGGAAGCCCTCGATGAGGTGATCGATCCGTTGGCTGACGCCTTGGCGGACAGTCACGACATCGGCATCGATGGCAGCAGTAGCGGTCTACGGTTTGGCCTGATGCGTCATCTGCAGGGGCGACTCGGTGGCGATCGCTTCCATGATCGTGCCGGTGGCCTGATGGCGAGCCTGAGACTGGTCAAGAGCGACGCCGAACTCGATTGCCTGACGCGCAGCGCCAAGATGACATCGCTTGGGCTTGCGCGTGCCATCGAGGTGGTCGAGCCCGGTGTCACCGACAACCAGGTGGCCGCCGTCGGTGCCCAGGTGATGCTCGAGGCCGGCAGCGAATTTTTCAGCCTGGCCCCGATCGTCACCAGCGGGTCGCGCAGTGGCATCATCCACGTCAACCACAAGCGCCGGGGCATCGCTTCGGGCGATGCGGTGTTCCTCGAGTTTGGTGCTGTCTGGCAGCGCTACACCGCGCCGACCATGCGCACGGTGGTGGTCGGGCCGATCAGCGACGAGATGCGCCTCGCCGCCGACCTGTGTGTCGAGATGGAGGCCCGCATGTGCGAGGCCATGACGCCGGGCACACCTTTCGAAGACGTCGCCCGGCTCGCCGATGCTATCCTGGCGCCACACCGCGAACGCTTCTTCCATTCGGGGGTTTACGGCTACGCGGTCGGTGCCCAGTTTCCGCCGAGCTGGGTGGAAGGCACTGGTTTTCTCGCCGCCGGGCAGACCACACCGCTTGCCCGCAACATGGTCTTCCACCTGCCGCTGTGTCTGCGCTTGCCGGGAGGTTTTGGCATCGGTCTAAGCAATACGGTGAGGGTCAGCGATCGAGGCGCGATGCGCCTGACCGACCACGACATGGCACTGGTGCACCGACCCTGACAGGACACGCCGCATGAACGGCACAAGGGTATGATGAGCGGCTGGCGTCATGCGATACGAGAGCGGAACATGCTGCGTTTTTTCGAGAGGCTGGTGGATCCCTATCCCGACCAGCCTGAGTCGGTACCCGCGGACCGGTTGTGGCCCTTCGTGCTCCACTACTCGCGTCCCTTCACCGGGCTGTTGGCGGCCATGGCGGTGGTCACGGCGCTGGTCTCCATCGCCGAGGTGGTGTTCTTCACCGCCATGGGCGAACTGGTGGACTGGCTGGCCGAAGCCGACCGTGAGGGCTTTGTCGACACCCACCTGACCAGCTTGATCGGCCTGGGAGCGGCGGTGCTGGCAGGACTGCCACTTCTGGTGTTTTTGCTGTCGTTGATCACCCACCAGGGAATCTTCGGCAACTACCCCATGCTCGGGCGCTGGCTCTCCCATCGGCTGATGCTCGAGCAGAGCCTGTCGTTCTTTCATGACGAGTTTGCCGGGCGCGTCTCGCAGAAGGTGATGCAGACCGCGCTGGCCATGCGCGAGACCGTCACCAAGGTGCTCGACATGCTGGTCTATGTGCTGGTGTATTTCACCGGCGCGCTGGTGGTGCTGGGGGCCGCCGAGCCCTGGTTGATGGCTCCTCTGGTGCTATGGCTTGCGGGCTACCTGGCATTGATGAGGGTTTTTATCCCCCGGCTGCGCCGAGTGTCCATGGCCCAGGCGGACGCGCGGGCGGTGATGACCGGGCGGGTCGTGGACAGCTACAGCAATATCCAGACGATCAAGCTGTTTGCCGATGCCGGGGCGGAGCGGGCCTACGCCCGGGAAGCCATGGATGGCTTCATGGGAACGGTACATCGGCAGATGCGCCTGGCCACCTGGCTATCGGTGTCGTTGGCGACCCTCAATACCCTGCTGCTGGTGGGTATGGCGGGACTGGTCGTACTGGCCTGGTATCACCGCTGGGTGTCCCTTGGTGAAACGGCGGTGGCGATCGGTCTGGTCATGCGGGTGCGCTCCATGTCCGACTGGATCCTGTGGGAAGTCGCTGGCCTGTTCGAGAATGTCGGCACCGTTCAGGACGGTATCAACACCCTGTCGCGTATCCCCGAAGTGCAGGATCGACCAGCGGCCCCTGCGCTGCGGGTCCAGCACGGCGAGATTCGTTTCGAGGACGTGGTCTTTGGCTACGCCCGGGGAAGCCAGGTGGGCCCCAGGGTGTTCGACGGTTTCGATCTGAACATTTCCCCGGGCGAAAAGGTGGGCATCATCGGCCGCTCCGGCGCCGGCAAGTCGACCCTGGCGTCGCTGCTGATGCGCTTTCATGATCTGCAGGCCGGGCAGATAACGATCGATGGTCAGAATATCGCCGAGGTCACCCAGGCATCGCTGCGTCGACAGATCGGTATGGTGACCCAGGATACTTCCCTGCTGCATCGATCGCTGCGCGAGAATCTGACCTACGGTTGTCGAGACTGCAGCGAAGAAAGGTTGTGGCAGGCGGTGCGTCAGGCGCATGTTCACGAGTTTATCGAGGATCTGGTCGATCCTCATGGGCGTCGGGGCCTGGATGCCCAGGTGGGAGAGCGCGGTGTGACCCTGTCCGGGGGGCAGCGCCAGCGGATCGCCATCGCTCGGGTGTTGCTCAAGGATGCGCCGATCCTGGTGCTCGACGAGGCCACCTCGGCGCTGGACTCCGAGGTGGAAGCGGCAATTCAGCAGCATCTCTATACCCTGATGGAGGGCAAGACCGTCATCGCCATTGCCCATCGTCTGTCGACCATCGCCATGCTCGATCGACTGGTAATCATCGACAAGGGGCGCATCGTCGAGATGGGTGAGCACGAATCTTTGCTGGCCCGGGATGGCCTCTATGCTTCCCTGTGGCGCCGCCAGGTCGGAGGTTTTCTGGGGGAATGATGGACCATGGTCAGCTTGGTGTGATCAAGAAACTAGGCGGTTTAATGCGCGAGTGGTGCGCAAGTACTGCGCAAGTAGCGCAGGGTTGGCTATGATCACTCGTCCATGCCCAAGACAGTCGACGGAATCTGGATGCGCACCTTCCACATGAATGCTCTAGAGGCGAAACGACGACGTGTCCGTGTCAGTTGATCCATCCCCCTTTGTGACGAATGCGTCCGACTCGGGGCGTCGTCGTGCCATTGCGCTCTATGTGACCGCCTTGATGCTGCTGGTCGCCAGCATCGTGTGGACCCTCAGGGGCCAGTATCTGGCCGAGGTGGAGCGTGTGGAGCAACGTCTCGACGCGCGAGCGGAGGTGGTCGAGGCGCTGGTGGCCGAGCCTTTTGACGTCGCGACTCACGCGCTTGCCGGGCTACTGGCTCTCGATGAAATGATCAATCCTGCCGGCAATGGACCGCCGATGGCACCCTTGCTCAGGGAGCGAACCAGGTCCCTTCCCCTGGTAGAAGACCTGGCGATCCTCTCGGACCCGACAAGCGCAGAAGCTCGCTTTTTCGAGGGTTGGTTACCCCAGGATGCGTTTCTTCGACAGTTGGCCGGATTGAGGAGGGGAGAGACCCTGGTCTCGTCTCTGCACTATTCGCCGTCTGCCGGCGAATATCGCATGACTCTGGTGCAACGGAGCACGGCAGAGACCACTCAGATGCATGTTGCCATGGCATCGATCGACCCTCGGCCCCTGGCGGAAGCGATCAAGGGGTTCGGCCTGATGCAGGGAGAAAGCATCGCCCTGGTCGACAGCGAGGCACGGCTGGTGGTCCGCGTGCCTGCGGCTGGGCTGGCGCCGGGAGAATTGGTGTCGCAGGCGGGAAGTCGATCGCTGACCGCGGACGCGCCGGATACGCTTCACTTTCGTCAGCAATCCCCGCTGGATGGTCAGGAGCGGTTGTTCGTGGCGAGGCGAGTGGCCGAACTGCCTCTGTGGCTGGTGCTGGGCTACAGTCACGAGGCGTTGCTGTCGGGCTGGAGCCAGCGCCTGTGGCCACTGGTAGTGCTGGGGGCGTTGCTGGCCCTGCTCGGATTATGGTTGCTGCGTCACGTGCTGGCGCAGGGGCGTGCCCAGCTGGCGTTGCAGGGGGAGGTGGTCGAACGGCAGCGCGCCGAACAGGCCGCCCACCGCCGTGAAGCTCGCTTGAAGGCGTTGATCGGTTCCATGCAGGACCTGGTACTGGTGCTGGATCGCGGTGGCCACTTCTCCTTTGTCCATGCCGGAGACGAAGCCTTGCTGCTGGCACCGCCGGAGGTCCTGGTCGGCAGCCACTACCGCGCCTTTCTGCCGCCGGACATCGCTAGACGTCTGGACGAGGCGCTGGCCGAGGTGGCGGCCAGCGGTGAAGTACGTCGGTTTGATTATTCTCTGAGCGTAGGTGGCGGCCCCCGTGACTTCAGTGCATTGATCAGTCCGCTGCTCAGCGGTGATGGGGAGCATGACGGTGTCCTGCTGGTAGTGCGTGATGTCACCCTGGAGCGGTTGCATCAGGCCAACATGAGCATTGCCGCGGTAGCCTTCGAGACCCACCTGGGCATGATGATCACCGATGTCGATGGCCGCATTCTCAAGGTCAATCGGACCTTTACCGACATCACCGGCTATCGCGAAGACGAGGTCCAGGGGAGTCGCCCAGACATCCTGCGCTCGGGGCGACATGACGAACACTTCTATCGACAGCTATGGCAGCGGATCGGCGATACCGGTGCCTGGCAGGGCGAGATCTGGAATCGTCGCAAGAGCGGAGACATCTATCCTCAATGGCTGACCATCAGCGCGGTGCGTGACGAGCGGGGCCAGCTGCGCAACTACGTGGCGACGCTCAGCGACATCACCGAGCGCAAGGCGGCGGAGGAAGAAATTCATCAGCTTGCCTTCTTCGACCCGCTGACGGGCCTGGCCAATCGACGCCTGCTGCTCGATCGACTCGGCGAAAAACTGGAACGTTGTCAGCGGGATGGCTGTTACGGCGCACTGCTGCTCATTGATTTCGATAACTTCAAGCAGGTCAACGATACCCTCGGCCACCACGGCGGTGACGAGCTGCTCAGAGAAGCCGCCCGTCGCTTCGAGTCGGTATTGCGCGAGGAGGATACCCTGGCACGCCTCAGCGCCGATGAGTTCGTGGTGGTCCTCGAAGGCGTGGGCGTGGAACTCGAGACCGCGGTGCGCGTGGCCGATACCGTTGCTCGCAAGCTGCTGAACACGCTGGATATGCCGGTCTGGATCGAAGGACGTCCGGTGTCGCCGAATGCGCGCGTCGGTATCAGTCCGTTTCGCGACGAGGTCTCTCGCGAACGGTTGTTGCAGCAGGCCGACATGGCCTTGTTCCAGGCCAAGAGTCAGACCGCCAGCGACGTCTGCTTCTTCGACCCGGGGATGCAGCGACGGATGCAGCAGCGTGCTCAGCTATACGAAGACCTGCTTGGCGCGCTGGCACGCTCTGAGCTGTATCTGGTCTACCAGAAGCAGGTCGATCAGCTTGATTGTGTCACCGGGGTCGAGGCGCTGATCCGCTGGCGACACCCCGACAGGGGCCTCGTTCCGCCGTCCGAGTTCATTCCGCTGGCCGAGGAGCGCCCACTGATCCATGAACTCGGTCTCTGGGTCATCGAGCAGGCCTGCCTGACGCTGGTGGATTGGGTGCAGCAGGGTGATGACAGCACCAGGACCGTGTCGGTCAACGTCAGTCCCAGGCAGTTTCAGGATCCCGGCTTCGTTGCCCGGGTCAGTGATATCCTCGCGCGCACCGGGGCGCCGGCCCGGCGTCTCAAGCTTGAGGTGACCGAGTCGCTGTTCGTGGCGGATCGCGACGGGGTCGAGCGCACCATGACGCGGCTCAAGGCACTGGGCGTGACCTTCGCGCTGGACGACTTCGGCACCGGCTACTCGTCGCTGGCCTATTTGAAGCGTCTGCCGCTGGACGAGCTGAAGATCGACCAGTCCTTCGTTCGCGACGTGCTCGACAACGCCACCAGCTCCGCCATCGTGGCAAGCACCATTGCTCTGGCTCGCAGCCTGGGGCTTGATGTGATTGCCGAGGGAGTGGAGTCAGCGGAGCAGCGGGACTGGCTTCATCGACACGGTTGCCACCGCTACCAGGGCTTTTTGTACGGACAGCCGGCGCCGCTGTCCGAGCTTGATTTCTCGACCTTGTAAGCGGCGGGCGCGGCCCGCCTGATGAACACCTGATGGAGCCTGCATGACCGCGCCTTTTTTCATCGACGCCTGGTCGTTTGGCCAGGAAGTCCGCCAGTTGCCCGAGCCAGCGCCTGGCCCGCTTCAGGCAGGCGCCTGGTACCACTTTCAGCGGGATGCCGAAGCCACCTGCGAGCGCCTCGAGCTGGCAGGAATCCCCGAATCCGCCATCGACGGCGTGCTGGCCGAGGACACCCGGCCGCGCTTCGAGACCCTCGGCGACGGCAACTTCCTGTTGATTCTGCGTGGGGTCAACCTCAACCAGGGCGAGCAGCCCGACGACATGCTCAGTATCCGCATCCTCTATTACGATGGGGTGCTGATTTCCACCCGCAAGCTGCCTTCCCGGGCCATCGCCGACATACGCCGTGAGCTCGAGCAGGGCAAGGGGCCTGACGATCTGGGAGCAGTGGTGGTGGATATCATCGAGAAGCTCCACGAGCGCATCGAGGATTTCGTCGAGCCCTTCGACGCCACCATCGCCGCCCAGGAAGAAGAGCCTGAGGCCGACAACACCGTCCTGATGTCGCTGAACAAGCGGTTGATCAAGCTGCGTCGCTTCCTCAAGCCCCAGCGCTACGCCATTGAAGCGATGATCGACAGCCTGCCACCGCTGCTTGCCGATGATCGATTCGATCTGGCCAATGCCCGCGACACCATCCAGCGAATCAACGAGTCGGTGGACTTCTATCTTGAGCACGTAGGCATGGTTCAGCAGTACCAGACCCACCAGCACACCGAAAAGGTCAACCGCAACACCTACCTGCTGTCGATCATCTCCGGCATCTTCCTGCCGATCAGCTTTCTGACCGGCCTGCTGGGCGTGAATATCGGCGGCATGCCTGGCGTCGACAATCCCATGTCCTTCGCCCTGTTCTGCACCTTCATGGTGGTGCTGGTGGCGGTGGAGCTGGTGGTGCTCAAGCGCTGGCGTTTTATCTAGGCCCCGTCAGCCACTTGAGCCAGCCGCTTGAGCCAGCCGCTTGAACCAGACGCTTCAGCGACCTTTGGCCGCCGAACGCTGGTCACACCGCGTCGACGGTTAGCCGGGAGCGGCGATGGCCCGTCGCGCCTTCAGCAGAAAGCCAAGGCCCACCAGGGCAAGTCCCGCCAACAGCCCGAACAGGGCGGTATAGCTGCCGAACAGCCCATGTAGCGCACCCAGCAGGGGTAGCCCGACAAGCACACCGCTGTAGGTCAGCACCAGGCAACCGCCGGCGGCGTCGGCCACCCGTTCGGCGGGGGCCAGACGGGTGATCTCGGCCATGAACACGCCGTTCCAGCCAAGCGCCGACAGGCTCATGAGGCACAGCACCGCGACCATTGCCCAGCGCGGCCAGTCGGCGTCCATGGTGGCGATGGCCAGGCCGCTACCGGCGCTCAGGCAGGCCAGCCCCATCAGGGTGATCAGGCGATCGTCGAGGATATCGCCGACAAGGCCCCACAGCACTCGGCCGATGATGCCGAAGACCTGGACCGCGGACATGGTGGCGCCGGCGACGACCAGGCCGACGCCCAGATCCTCGACCAGCAGCGCCACGGTGAAGGCCGAGACCGATAGCTGGATGGCTGAAAAGCAGAGACTCAAGAGGGCCAGGTAGCGCAGCGCCGGGCGCTGCCAGACGACCTGGAGACCGGCCAGGGGCGTGGTCAGCCAAGGAGTGCGAGGGTCGCGCTCGCGGTCCCAGTGATGGCGCTGCAACTGCAATAGCAGAATACCGATGACGGCGACCAGGAACAGGCAGCCCAGAGCCGCCTGCCAGCCGATGGCCAGCGCCAGGGCGGGGGCGACAAGGCCCGCCAGCACGCCACCGAAGGGCACCCCGGTCTGCTTGAGCGAGAACACCAGGCCCTGGCGGTGACGCGGAGTCACCCGAAACAGCAAAAGCGACGCAGAGGGGTTGGTCAGGCCATAGCCGAGCCCGGCGATCAGCGAGGCCAGGGCGAAGGTGGCCAGCGACGGCAGGGTCAGCAGCGCCGCGCCGCCGCCAAGCAGCCCCAGCGCCAGCTGGCTGACGCGACAGGGGCCATAGCGTCGGGTCAGCGGCCCACCGACCAGCGAGGTCAGCATGGCGCCACCGAAGATCAGGCTGACCTGGATACCCACGGTGGCGGTGGAAACTCCCAGCGAGTCCGCCAGGGTCGGCGCGATCGCCGAGGGAAACAGCGCCACCAGCGACGAGAAGGCCAGCACCAGGGTCGTTGCCAGCAGGGCGATACCGACCTGGGGAGGCGGAGAGGGTGGTGAAGAGGGAGCTGTAGAGGGCGCCGTCTGCTGGTTCATGCCCCCGCGTCTGCCCCGGCCAGGCCCTCACGTGGAACCCGGCGCAGGTGGCTTTCGGTCTTGCCGCCGGGCAGTGCCGCGATCAAGTCGGCCGCGTGCAGCAGCGCGCCAAGATCGATGTCACCTGCCATCCCGCCCCCCTGCAGGGCGTAGACCAGGTCTTCACTGGCGGTGTTGCCGGTGGCCCCCGGAGCGAAGGGACAACCGCCGAGTCCTGCGCAGGCGGCGTCGAGTGCGGTGGCACCGTGGCGGGCCGCGAACAGGGCGTTGGCCACGCCCATGCCGAAGGTGTCGTGGCCGTGGAACGCCCAGGACAGGGCGGGAGATCGGTGGCGCTCGGTCAGCTCGGTGAAGTGGTCCGCCACCTGGAAGGGTGTGGCGCGACCGGTGGTGTCGCACAGGGCGACTTCCACCGGCAACTCGCCGGTGATGGCGAGCGCCTTAGTGAGCACCTCATCGACCCGGCGCCAGTCGACCCTGCCGTCGAAGGGGCAGTCGAAGCTGGTGCCGAGGTCCAGGCGCAGGGCGGTGTTGCCCTTGGCGCGCACCGCCTCGACCACACGGGCGAAGGCCGCCAACGATTCATCCACCGACTGGCGCACATTGTTGCGGTTGTGCGCCTCGGACACCGAGACCACGTAGACCAGCTCGCTCACATCGTGTTCAAGCGCAAGCTCGGCTCCCTTGAGGTTGGGAACAAGCGCGGAGAATCTCACATCGCGGCGATGGGCGAAGGCGCGGATCAGCTCGCCGGTGTCCGCCATCTGCGGAATCGCCCGGGGGCTGACGAAGGAGCCGATCTCCATGCGTCGGATGCCGGCGTCGAGCAGCGCCTGGATGACCTCGATCTTGCGCTCTGTCGGCAGCGGATCGGCGATCGACTGGAAGCCGTCGCGCGGGGCGACCTCGACCAGTTCGATCGGGGCGGGTGACGTGGTGGTCATGCGGGAGTCTCCGTCGGGTTCAAGGGTGGGTGGCATCGATGTGATCGGAGCCGTCCGGCGGCGGCAGTGGGGCGCCGCGGGAAAGGCTCGCCAGGGTGTCGATCAGAAACTGAAGGCCGAGTGCGGTGAAGCCGATCGGCAGCAGCGCGTAGGGGATGCCCATGGGGGTGCCGAGGGCGCTGGACACCCGTTCGCCGTACTCGAAGGCCTGGGCCGCCATCAGATAACCGCGCCAGGCGAGGATCGCGCAGAACGTCATCCCGGCAAGACCAGTGAACACTTCCAGCAGGCGACGCGCCTTGGCGGGAAGCTTGTCCTTGAAGAAGGTGATACGGATATGGGCGTCGAAGCGTTGGGCCTCGGCGGCGCCCATCACCGCCAGATACACCAGCAGGAAGGAGTTGATCTCCAGGCTCCAGTGGGTGGGGGCGGAGAAGGCGTAGCGCATGACAGTGTCGTAGCAGATCGACACCGTCATGAACACCAGCACCGCCATCGAGGCCAGGCGCAGGATGGCGAGTACGCCATCCCAGCCCTTGAGGGGGATCCTCTGTGCGTGCGCTTTCATGGCGACCTCAGGCCTGTCCCAGCGCGAGCTTGATGGCACGTTCGCCGAGTTCCTCACCGACCTCGCCTTTCCAGTGGTCCCATACCTTGTGGGTGGCCTCGTTGAAGGCGGCCAGATCCTCGTCGCTGGGGGCGATGATCTCGACGTTCTCCTCGCGCACCTGAGGCCAGTACTCGTTGGGATAGATATCGTCGTTGCAGTGGCTGATGAAGTTCTCGTCGTACCAGCGGGCGGCATCTTCGAGGATCGCACGGCTGTCGTCGTCGAGGCTGTCCCAGCGGTCACGCAGCATGAAGGGCGCCACCGAGAAGCCGGTGATCGGCAGCTGGTAGCACACGTCCACCTGCTCCTGCAGGCTGCGCCCGATGATGGTGGAGATATTGAACACGCCGGCGTCCACGGTACCGCGCTGCAGCGCCATGTAGGTCTCGGACGAAGGAATGCGCACCGCACCGATGTCGTAGGCCTCCAGCGCCGAGGTGGCCTCGAAGCTGACCACCCTGACCTTCTTGCCGCGAATGTCCTCGAGGCTGCGCACCGCGTTGTCCTGGGTGCTCCAGATGTATTCGGGCTCGAGGATGCCGCCGCCGGAGGTCAGCATGTAGAGGTTTTCCTTGGCCAGCTCCTCATTGATCAGGTCGAACAGCGGGCTGCCCTGACGCAGCCGCTCGGGGTGGCGGTACAGCTCGCCGACGACACCGGGCAGCCCGGTGATGCCGAGGATCGGCAGCGAGCGGGTGATGTAGGAGGTGGTGTGGAACATGAAGTCGATATTACGCGAGCGCAGCGCGGGAAGCTGTTCGTCGGCCTTGAGCAGCTGGCCCGAGTCGTAGAAATCGACCTCAAGCACGTCGCCGCCGTTGTCGCGCAGGTAGTTGACGAAGCCGGCGGAGCCGTAGGTCAGCGCCTTGTAGGACGGTGGCAGGTAGGTCACGCCGGTGAAGGTGGCGGCGGCGCGGGCATGGCGTGGCATCAGCGCCTGGGGGCCCAGCAGCGAGGCCCCTGCGGTGGCGAAGGCGGTGGTCTTGAGCAGTTGGCGGCGGGTCAGGTTCATGGGAATGTCTCCGTCTTGTCATTGTCGTTGTTGCCCCTGGCCAGCGGGGCGAGTGAATCGGGGCCCCTTCAGTGCATCAGGCTCGGTAGCCACAGGCTGATGCTGGGGAAGAACACGAACAGCATCAGCACCAGGAACTGCACCGCCACGAAGGGCAGCGCGCTCTTGATGATCTCCTCCACCGACAGCTCCGGGCAGACCCCCCTGAGCGCGTAGAGGTTTAGCCCTACCGGCGGGGTGATCACCGCGATCTCCAGGTTCAGCACCATGACGATGCCGAACCACAGGGGGTCATAGCCCATGGCCTGGATCAGCGGCAGCAGCACCGGCGTGGTGACCACGATCAGCGAGACCGCATCGACGATCATGCCGAGCAGGATCAGCAGCAGCATGACCGCCAGCAGGATCGCCCAGTCCGGCAGGCCCGAGGCGGTCAGCGATTCGGTCAGCAGCTGCGGCACCCGCACCATGTTGAGGTAGTCGCCGAAGATCTTGGCGCAGCCGATGATCAGCAGGATGGCGCCGCTGACTCGTGCGGTGCTGGCCAGGATGCGGCCGAAGGAGGCAAGCGTCAGGCAGCGGAAGATCAGCGCGGCGATCACGAAGGCGCCAAAGGCGCCGATGCCGGCGGCCTCGCTGGGGGTGGCCAGTCCAGAATAGATAGAGCCAAGCACCACCAGCACCAGCAGGGCGGCGTGCCAGATGTGGGCAAGGCTGGCGAAGCGCTCGCGCCAGCTGAAGCGTTGCTCGACGCTGGGCGCTTCCTCGGGCTTCAGACTCACCCGGATAAAGATGTAGAGCGACAGCGCCAGGGCCAGTACCACCCCGGGGACGATACCGCCGATGAACAGGTCGGCCACCGATACGCTGGCCACGGCGCCATAGATGATGAAGGGCACACTGGGCGGGATCAGCATCGCCAGGGCGCCGGCGCTGACCACCGCACCGGCGGCCAGCGAGCGGCTGTAGCCGCGCTCGAGCATCTGCGGTACGGCGATCGAACCGACCGCGGCGACGCCGGCCAGGCTCACCCCGGACACCGCGCCGAACACCGCCGAGGCACCCACCGAGGAGATCGCCAGGCTACCCCTGAGCCAGTGCAGCCACCTCACCGCCGCCTGGAACAGGTTGCTGCCCACCGGCGTAGCACCGAGCAGGTTGCCCATCAATATGAACAGCGGCAGGGCAATCAATTCGAAGGCATTGAGCTGGCCAAACAGCGACGACGGCGCGAAGAAGAACGCCATGGAGCCCCGGGCCATGTACAGGCCGGCGAGCCCGGCCAGCCCCAGGGACAGAAAGATCGGCAGGCCGACGGCGATCAATACGATCAGCAGCGCCAGGACGAGTAGGGGTTCCATGCAAGAGCCTCTAGGTTGTTGTTGTCGGCAGAGTGGTCGCTGGTTGGCGGAGCTAGATCACGCTGTCCTTGCGCAGGGCATCGATGCTGTTGTGGTCGAGTTCCAGCCAGTCGCCGAGCACCGCTTCGGTGTGTTCGCCCAGGGCCGGACCGACCTGGCGTACCTTGCCAGGCGTCTGCGACAGCCGCGGAAAGACGTTCTGCATCGGCAGCGGCTTGCCGTGGCGGTCCGGCACCTCGACGATGGAGCCGCGCTCCTTGATGTGTTCGTCTTCGAGCATGTCCTTGGCGGTGTACACCAGGCCCGCCGGGACACCGGCGTCGGCCAGCAGGTCGACGATATGCTGGGCATCGTGGTGGGCGGTCCAGGCGGCGATCAGCTCGTCGATGGCCTGCTGGTTCTCGCCTCGCGCGCGATGGTCGGCATAGTCCGGATGATCGGCCAGGGTGGGCTGACCCATGGCCTCGCACAGCCGGCGGAAGACGGTGTCCTGATTGGCGCCGATGATGACGTCCCGGCCGTCCCTGGCGGGATAGGCGTTGGACGGCGCGATCTTGGGCAGGAAGCTGCCTGCGCGCTCACGGATCTTGCCGGCCCGGGCGTAGTCGGGGATCAGGCTCTCCATCATCGCCATCACGGCCTCGAAGATGGCACTGTCCACCACCTGGCCACGCCCGGTCTTCTCGCGCTGGTGCAGCGCCAGCAACGCGCCCATGGCGCCCTGGACCCCGGCCAGGGTGTCGCCCAGCGAAATCCCCACCCTGACCGGGGGGCGGTCCGGGTAGCCGCTGATGTAGCGCAGCCCGCCCATGGCTTCGCACACCGCCGCGAAGCCGGCACGCGACGCGTAGGGGCCGTCCTGGCCGAAGCCGGTGA
This sequence comes from Halomonas sp. DP1Y21-3, assembly GCF_019801245.1. NCBI lineage: Bacteria > Pseudomonadati > Pseudomonadota > Gammaproteobacteria > Oceanospirillales > Halomonadaceae > Halomonas > Halomonas sp. DP1Y21-3. Next base: position 524,897 of record NZ_JAHVJM010000002.1, on the reverse strand, counting down.
CCCGCACCATGATCAGCCCCGGGTTGTCGGCCGATAGGCTCTGGTAGTCCAGGCCCCAGCGCTCCATGGTGCCGGGGCGGAAGTTTTCGATCAGCACGTCGGCCTTGGCCGCCAGTCGCCGCAGCAGGTCCTGGCCCTCGGGCTTGCGCAGGTCGAGGGTCAGCGATTGCTTGTTGCGGGCGATCACGTTCCACCACAACGGTTCGCCGCTCTCGTCGGTCTGGCCCCATTGGCGCATGGCGTCGCCCTTGCCCGGTGGCTCGATCTTGACCACCTGGGCGCCGAAGTCGGCCAGTACCTGGCCGCAGGTGGGCCCGGCGATAAGCTGGCCGAGTTCGAGCACCTTGAGGTCGTCCAGCGGGAGTGAGGCGATAAGCTCGTTCATGTTGGAGGTCCGTGGTCAGAGGTCGAGGGTGGAAGATGAAGGGTGAAACGCAAAAAGGGCCGCGTCGGGAGGATCACGGGGGCGATGAGGTCGCGGTCGAGGTGTCGACGGTCACGTGCAGTACCCGCGCGGCCAGCAGATGGGCGCGCATCACGTTCTCCGCCCAGGCGGCGTTGCCGGCGCCGATGGCGATCAGCATCTCGCGGTGGTGCTGCATGCTGCGCTTGAGCGCCGAGCGGTCGTAGCTGGCGAAATTACGTCGGATGATCGAGGTACGCACCACGCTCTCGAGGATCTGGGCCAGACGCTGGTTGTCGCTGGCCTGGATCAACAGGCGGTGAAACTCGTGGTTGAGCGAGGCCAGCTCGCTGTGGCCCGCACCATCGAGGGGGCTCTCGGTCAGGGCCTCCATGCGCGAGGCCAGGTCATCCAGATGGGCGAGGGTGTCAGCGTCGATGTGTCGGCAGGCGAGTCCGACCGCCATGGGTTCGAGTACCAGGCGCAGTTCGAACACTTCACGGGCGTCCTTTTCGGTCCACTCGGCCACCCTGGCGCCCTGATGGGGGATGGCCTCGAGCCAGCCCTCGGAGACCAGCTCCCGCAGTGCCTCGCGGACCGGGGTACGGCTAACCTCGAGTTCCCGGGCAACCGCCGCCTCACGCACGAATTCGAGCGGTCGATAGGCGCCGTCGAGGATGCGTTGCTTGATGGCTTCATGGACCTGGGCGGTGGCCGTGCGGGCACCGCTGGCTTCGAGCGGGGTGGTCGGAGTCACGAGGAAATCTCTTACATTGCATACAATCGTAAGAGTAGAGGGCTTTATAGCTGGGCGAAGTTAGACTTTTGGTCGAAATTGCATGCAGCGGCTGGTGATTCCCCGGTGGTGGACCAGTCCTAGGCGCTGTCCGAAAAGTCGACGAGCGAAGGTTAGACAAGGCAAAAATCGGTGAGAAAGCGCAGTTTACGGGGTGTAAATGAGCATTTTGATCCGATTTTTAACGCCGTATTACCGAGCGCAGGCACTTTTAAGACAAGCCCTAGCCCACCGCGTCGTTGGCCGCGAATACGCTGTCGGCCAGGTAGCGTTCGTCGAACTGGCCGGCATCGGCCAGGGCGGCCGGATCAGGCAGCAGCAGACGATGACGGTTTCGGTGCAGCAGGCCCTCCTCGTCGAGTGCGCTGAAGGTGCGACTGACGTGCACAGGACTCAGCCCCAGCACGTCGGCCAGCATTTCCTGGGACAGTGGCAGACGGATGCTGTGGTCTTCCTGGCGGCCGGCGGTCTTGGCCAGGCGCTCGTACATTTCCATGATGAAGTGAGCCAGCTTCTGTCTGGCGCTGCGTCGCGACAGATTGACCAGGCGCTCGGTCAGCAGCACCTGCTGGCGGCTGGCCATGGCGAAGAGGATCGAGGTCAGGGTGGTCGACTGTTGAAAGATGTCGGTCAGACGGGCGTGGGGGAAGCGGCAGATGGTGCCGTCCTCGATCATCTGGACGCCGGTAAGACGCTGATGAAAGGCGTATTCGCGTAGCCCGATCACGTCGCCAGGGAGGTAGACCTCCAGGATCTGGCGCGCGCCGTCTTCCAGCTGCCGGTAGGAGAAGGCCCAGCCCTGGCTCAGGGTGAAGAAGTCCTGGGCAGGATCGCGTTCCTCCCAAAGGCTATCGCCGGCCTTGACCTCCAGCGGTGACTTCTCGAGCGCGCCCAGCAGCTGGCGATCGCCATCGCTGAGCGGGTGATAGTGGCGAAAATGCTTGACGATGCAGCTGTCCCGGTTCGACACGGCAAGGCTCCTTGCACGACAGGCTCGATGGAGAATGCGTATTAGGGGTTTACGTTAACTCAGGTTATGTCGGCGCGGTAGATACAGGCCCAGGATGGGGGTCCATCGCCGAGGTCGGTCAAGGCACAGCGTCTCCGGTCACGGCGATCCATTCTGGAATCGTTACGGAGGCGGAGTCATGACTTACGCACCCAACCAACTGTCGATCCGTTCGGATGATGGCTATCCCACACGCCTCGACGCGCCAATGGGCAATATCGCCCGCCATTGCCCGGTCGTCCATGCGACGCCCGAGCAGCGCCAGGCCGGGCCGCTCGACGAGCAGGAGCTGGCCGCATTCGAAGAACGTGGCTTTCTCTGGTTCGACAGCTTCTTCGAGGCCGACGACATTGAGCCCTTCTTCGATGAGCTAAGCGCCATGGAGCGCGATCCCGAGCTGACCGGCAGCGACAAGGTCATCACCGATCCTGTCTCTGGCGCCATTCGTTCGGTGTTCGGCATGCACGAATTGTCCGAGCGCTTCGATCGCCTGACCCGCTCGCCGCGGCTTCTGAAGATCGTCGAGCAGCTGCTCGGGGGCGGTGTCTACGTGCACCAGTCGCGGATCAACGACAAGGCCGGCTTCCAGGGCAGTGGCTTCGACTGGCACTCGGACTTCGAGACCTGGCACGCAGAAGACGGCATGCCCGGCATGCGCGCGCTGAGTGTCTCGCTGATGCTCACCGACAACGGCGAGTTCAACGGACCGCTGATGCTGGTGCCGGGGTCCCATCGCCAGTTTGTCCCCACCGTGGGACGCACCCCGGACCAGAACTGGGAGACCTCGCTCAAGGCGCAGCACATCGGTGTACCGACCCGGGAGCAGCTGGGGCCGATCATCGAACAGCAGGGCATCGAGGCACCCAAGGGGCCGGCCGGGTCGATTCTGCTGTTCGACTGCAACGCGCTGCATGCGTCCAACAGCAACCTGTCACCGTGGCCGCGCTCCAACCTGTTCTTCGTCTACAACAGCGTCGACAACCGCCTGGTCACTCCCTTCGGCGCCAAGTCCCCACGGCCCGAGCACCTGGCGGCGCGCGAGCGCACGCCAGCACTGGGATGATCAGGCGCCAGCCAATGTCGGTAGATGGCTTCGCCCTTGGGCGTGGCCGCTCCCCATCAAGAGAAAAGAGCCATCAAGAGGAAGCCCCCATGCACATTGGCGACACCCTGCTGATTGCCCGTGATCTGGTCATGGTAGCCGAGGACCAGTTGTCCTCGGGTAACACCGCCGAGATCATCGATACCTCGGCCCTGGTCGAAGGTGACGGTGACGACATACGTCTGCCGCGCTATCGGGTACTGATCGACGAGGTGGGGGAGCGGGATTGCTCCTGCACCATTCTCGAACGCCTCGAATAGTCGGACGCTGGCGCCTGGTCTGATTGTCTCATTGGCATCGGCATCGGCATCGGCATCGGCATCGGCATCGGCTGCGACTGCCAAAGCCACACGGGGTGACGGCCGGGCCATGCGTCTGTTAAGGATGGAGCACATTCTCGGACGTGGAGGCACGATGACGATTCAGCTCAAGCGGGCCTACGATGCGCCCGCCGACAACGACGGCTATCGGGTGCTGGTGGACAGGCTCTGGCCGCGGGGGATCGCCAAGGACGAGGCGCGTATCGATGAATGGATCAAGGAGGCCGCTCCCAGTGATGACCTGCGCAAGGCCTTTCACAGCGAAGCACTGGGCTGGGGCGAGTTTCGTCAGCGCTATCTGGCTGAGCTGAAGGAGCAGAGGGAAACGCTCAGACCCCTGGCCGAGCGCAGCCAGCAGCACAAGGTAACCCTGGTGTTTTCCTCGAAGGATGAGACCCACAACAACGCCGTGGTGCTCAAGGACTATCTGGCCATGCTGACCGGGTGACATTCGGGCGGACCACCGGGCATCACGGCCTCGAACCTCCGACCCACGCATTACGAATGCGTTGCTCTACCTGCTGAGCTACACCGGCTTGACACCACCTTCTCGATCACACCGGGCCTACCGCCAGCCCGGCTAGCGGGGTTTCCAGGCGTCCCTGATGGCCTCCCGTGCGCTAGTCCCGGGGCTCCCTCAGGCGTGTCAGGCCTTCCTGGGCGCTGGAGGCCACCAGTTCGCCTTTTCGATTGTAGATGCTGCCACGAGCCAGGCCTCTGGCGCCGCCGGCCCAAGGGCTGTCCATGTCGTACAGCAGCCAGTCGTTGACGGCCACGTCCTGGTGAAACCACAGCGAGTGGTCGAGGCTGGCGATCTGCAGCTTGGGGTCGCCGAAACGGATGCCATGGGGCACCAGGGCGGTGGTCAGCAGGTTGAAATCCGAGCTGTAGGCGAGCAGGTAGCGATGCAGAGCGGGGTCATCGGGCAGCTCGCCATTGAGCCGGAACCACAACCGCTTGCGTGCGGGCGCGCCGTCCTCGGCGGTGTCTTCCACATGGCGAAATTCGATCGGGTGGCCGGGGAAGCGCAGGATCTCGTCGCTGTCGCCGGGCTCTGTTGCCTCGAGGGCGGGCATGCTGGCCTGGTGGCTCAGGCTGTGTTCCTGGCCATGGAAGGAAGCGCTGCAGAAGAAGATCGGACGGCCCTTCTGGATCGCGGTGATGCGGCGGGTGGTGAAGCTGCCTCCGTCACGAACGCGGTCGACCTGATAGACCACCGGCATGGCGGCGTCGCCGGGACGCAGGAAGTAGCCGTGCAGCGAGTGCACCTGACGCTCCGCCGCGACGGTCTGGGTGGCTGCCGACAGCGCCTGGCCCAGTACCTGGCCGCCGAACAGCTGGGGAAGCCCCAGGTCCTGGCTGCGTCCACGAAACAGGTTCTCTTCCAGCATTTCCAGGCCCAGCAGGTCTACCAGACCCTTCAAGGCGTCCGACATTCGCGTATCCTCCTTGCGCCGGGGTAGCCCGGCTAGTCGATGGCGGTGACACGGTGGCGATTGCCGTGCCCGCGACAATGGTTCAGCATTTGCCTGGGCTCAGTGTACGGGAGTGCAACACCTTGCGCAGTGACGAATTTTACATGCATCGAGCGCTGGAACTGGCCGAGCGGGCGGCCCAGGCAGGAGAGGTGCCGGTCGGTGCGGTGGTGGTGGACGCGGCCGGAGAGATCATCGGACGCGGCGCCAATGGCCCCGTGGCGAGCCATGATCCCAGCGCCCATGCCGAGGTTCAGGCGCTCAGGGACGCCGGGGTGAGCCTGTCGAACTATCGGCTCGAGGGCTGCACGCTGTACGTGACGCTGGAACCCTGCATGATGTGCTCCGGGGCCATCATCCACGCCAGGATCCGGCGTCTGGTCTACGGTGCCGCGGAGCCTCGTTCCGGCATGGTCGAGTCCCGAGCCAACCTGTTCGCCCAGCCCTGGCACTTCCACCAGGTGGAGGTCGAAGGTGGGGTGCTGGCGAGCCGAGCCTCTCGCCTGCTCAAGACGTTTTTTGCCGAGCGCCGATGAGCCTTTGCCGAAGCGCAAAGCACTGAGGCAACGTCGGCGGTGCAGACCAGGGTACTCAAGACTCCCGTTATAGGCGTCGAGCCTCGTTCAGGCGGTGAAGGGCGGTGTGTCCAGGTCCGATGCGCCGTCGACGGTATCCACGAAAAGCTCGACCCGGTCGCGTCCCTGGTGCTTCGCTGTATAGAGCGCCTGGTCCGCCTGCTGTATCAGGCGTGCCAGATCTAGCGGTGCCTGGTCCTGGCATGCCACCCCCAGGCTGATGGTCAGTGGCGTGCCGTCGTGATGAGCCAGCGGTGCCTGTCGGACGGCACGCCGCAGACGCTCGGCCACAGCGCTGGCTTCGGCTAGCCGTCCTTCGGGAATGATCACCAGAAACTCTTCCCCGCCGTAGCGCCCCAGCAGGCCGTCATCCCCCAGGGTCTCCTGTGCAAGTCGACCTACCGCCTTGAGCACTCTGTCGCCTTCGGCATGGCCGAGGCAGTCGTTGATGCGCTTGAAGTGGTCGATGTCGACAAGAATAACGCTAAGGGGCAAGCGCGCCCGCCAGGTCTGGGCGGTGGCCTGAAGGTGACGTCGGTTCGGCAGACCGGTGAGTTCGTCGTGGTCGGCGAGCCAGCTGAGTTGCTGCTGCAGGCGATGGCGAGTGCGGACCTCGCGGCGAAGGTCTCCGTTGGAGCGTGCAAGCGCACGATGCTGGGAGGCCATCTGGTGCTGGCTGAACAATGTCAGATAGAGGAACTGGCTGAACAGCAGACCCAGCATCAGGGTGACAGCCGGAAGACGGCTGCGCAGGCGCGTCAGCAATCGGGTATCGGGGCGCAAGGTCAGCTCGAGCGGTAGATAGGCTGTGTCGACTGTCACCGCCTTATTGTCGGGTCGATGCAGGGGAATGGCGTCGAGGGGAACAGATACTGTCCACGGGGCCGGATGCCCCTCCATGGGCCATTCCTTGATCAGACGGTTGTGGTAGGTAAGTCGGACCTGCAGGCTCCCCGCCCCCGAGGGGGGATGCGTATACATATTCTCGGCCATGGCTGACAGTGACAAGGTCGCTGCCAAGTGCCCGAGCAGCTTTCCACCGGGACGGCGAATCGGTAGCGAGAGCGTGATCTTCATCGTCGGTGCAGGAGCGTCGATGGCGAGGGTAGTGATCTGGGCCTCCGGGGGGAGCACCGCGGCAGGTTGAGGCATATCAGTGGGCCTGGGGACGACTGTGGTCGCGGGGCTTCGCACATTGCCGCCGGTCACTTCGACGTAGCGCAGCGTCGCAAGGTAGGGGAAGAGGTCGCGAAGAGGTCGCGTCAGGTGCTGCCAGCGTTCGGTAGAGGGCGGGAGCGGCGATTGTTCGAGGAAAACCTGCAAATGTTGCAGGGAGTGTCGAAAGTCATTGAATTCGCTAGCCAGGCGTTCCTCCATGGCACGGCCTTCGCGCTGTCCTAGATATTGCAGTTCGCCATCGGCCTGAATCTCCAGGTACTGCCAAAGTGCCAGGGTCATCACGACCAGAAGTGTCGAAGGCCAAAGCCCACGCCTGAGGCTGTCGCGGGTGGGACGCCAGCCGCTTACCACGCCCACCCACTGGCCGGCCAGCAACAGGCCGAGGACGGCGGTGACGGTGAGCGAGTGGGCGTGCAGCAGTGCCGCTGAAGGCAACCAGTGATGCAGTGGTGTCTGGTCCAGCAGCAACAGCAGCAAGCAGGACATGTGGAGCAAGGGGACGCCCAGGCTCGAGCGCGTGCGCGCCAGTATCCCCAGGGTCAGCAGCGTCAGCACGACCAGTTCGACCAGCGGCGGGCGCCAGTCCAGCAGAGTCGAAGGTGTTGTCAGCCAACGGAAGGGTTCGGACAGGCGCTCCAGTGACAGCCAGTCTTCCGGTGCACAGGTGCCGAATAGCAGAGTGACCAGGCACAGACACAGTGGCCATAGCACCAGGGCACTGGTGAAGACCCCCTTGCGTGTCCATCGCCATTGACCGATGGCTACGATAAGGGCCAGCGCCAGGGTCGTCTGATTCGCTGGCAGAGACGCTACCCGCGTATCGAGCACGGTGAGGGAGGCGACTGCCAGCACCAGGGCGAGCAGGGTCAGCCCTTGGCTCAATAGCCGGTAGTGACGAACAACGGGTGTCGAGGTGTACCACATTCAGGCGTTCCAACCCTGGCGGCTCGCGGCCTGACTGGCCGCGCTACGACCAGCTTACCCAGGCGCTGAACGAGGCTCAGGAAGAAGTGCGCCGCCTCGCGCCAGTGGGATTGACCTGAGTCAGGAGTGCAACAGACCGCTGGGCTCTGTGGCCTCGCTGGGCTCGGCAGCGGGCTTCGCCTCGGCGATCTCCACCCGATTGCGGCCCAGCCGCTTGGCACGATACAGCGCCATATCCGCTCGATGCAGCAAGTCCCTTGGCACAACGGGGCCGTCGGTCTGGGTGATCAGGCCGATACATACCGTCATGGGACTGCCGTCTTCGTGTTGTACGCCGCAGGCCTGCACCTCTCGCCTCAGGTGTTCTGCCCAGGCATGTACCCAGGCGATATCGCCCTGTGGCAGATAGACCACGAATTCCTCGCCGCCGTAGCGGGCCAGCACGCCACCCTGTGGAAGCAGTTTCTGCGCGCAGGCGGCGAAGCGCTTGAGTGCCTGGTCTCCGGCTTGATGGCCTTGTTGGTCGTTGATGCGCTTGAAATGGTCGAGGTCACATAACAGCAGACTGAGAGGGTTCTGTCCGGCGTTCGTCGGCAGGCTGGCGAGAAAGGTGCGTCGATTGGCCAGGCCCGTGAGGTCGTCGTGTCCTGCCAGCCATTCGATGTTTTTCTGCAGGCGTGAACGACGCCGCATCTCTCGGCGTAGTTCGAGATTGGTATCGGCAATCTGGCGGTGCTGCTGGCGCTGCCGATGGCGGCTGAACAACAGCAGGTAGAGCAGCAGAGCCATGATCAGGCCGGTGCACAGCGTTGAACTCGGATAGTGCAGCTTCAGGTGCTCCAGCAAACGGCGGTTGGGGCTGAGCTCCAGGCTCAGGGTATGGGACAGCAGACGAACGTCGCTGACGAGCCTCCAGGGCGAATTAGCCGCTGACGTCGGTACCCGCCATAGGGTGCTGTCGCCGTCTTTCAATGTCAGCGTCATGGCGTCCGGTATATCGGCGAGCGCGGGCAGGAGATTGGAAGCTAAGGCGTCGAGGCTGAAGACCATGGCGACCGAACCCAGCAGCCTATCACCATCCACCGTGTGTATCGGCAGAAAGTGGATGATGCCCCAGCCTCCATCGGGCAGTGGCAGGATATCCGATGACACCGCGTCGCGCTGGTGAAAGCTCTGCTGCAGCACTTCCATCAGTGGCTGGTCGAGGGCTCCATCCAGCAAGCGCATGCCCGGGTAGGCCTGGTGCCAGTTGTCGTCGGGATAGAGGTGCTCGACCCGTCCGGAGGGATCGATCAGGGCCAGCAGGGGCAGTTCCGGGAAGTCGTTCATAAAGCTCTGGGCTTCGTGGCGCCACATCGATGCCGAGGGCAGGCGTTGATCGATCTCCCAGACCAGATGGAAGCGATGCATGGCTCGAAGGGTGTCGTCGATGCGGTCTGTCATCGTTGCCGACAGGCGATCGGTCTCCCGCTGGGCACGTTCGAATAGCTGTCGATTGGCCTCGCTGTCCTGCTGGCACCACAGCAGAACCGTTGCCGTGGCAATAAGAAGACCGGGGCCCAGGGCGCGCAACAGGCTCGCCTGGTTATGGCGCCAGCCGGTCACCACCGCCAGGAACTGGGTCAGCAACAGCAGCCCGCTGCCCGCCAGCGCCCAGGGCCCCGCGGGTGGGGTCAGTGGTGGCAAGGCCTCGGGTGATGTCACCTGGTAGGCCAGGGTCCCCCACAGCAGGACGGCGATGGCGTGCAGCAAGGGGGTGCCCAGGCTGGCACGGGTGCGCAGGGCAAGACTCAAGGCCAGGCACGCCAGCAGCAGGCTGTCGGCCAACCCCGGCCACTGCCAGGAAAGGCGTGGGTGGCCAGTATCGAGCGGCGCCGGTGGATCGAAAGTCGCCAGAGACAGCCAGCCCTGGGGCAGGGTTTCGCCGGCCACGCCGATCAGCAGAGCGGCCAACACCGCCACCACCAGCGTCAGACTCAAGCCCAGCCGCTGGCGATACCAGGCCAGTTGAGCAAGACCGATCAAGCCGCCCAGGACCAGGGTGGGCAAGGTGGTCGAGGCGGTAGTCCCGGCGAGGCTGGCGCAGAGCCCCGCAATGTACAGTGCCAGGGACAACAGTGTCAGCGGGATTCTGAGACGTAGCATGTACCCACTTTTCAGGCGAGGAGCTGGCGGTTGTTGGGCGTTGTGGTCAGCGAAATATTTCGCCGAACCGATCAGCGAGAAGAATAGACGTTCGGGGGATTGTGCTGGAAAATGCGGCCAAGTGGGCGCGGAACCGAGCCTTTCCTGATGTAGATCAAGGACATCGAAGGGGCAGGTGGGTGTCTGGTTGGCGCCGGGTGTTGAGGCCGCGCGCCAGATTCGCGCGAGGCCGAGCTCAGGCGGGTGACGTGCACGCCTCGATGCGATTACGCCCCTGTCGCTTGGCTCGATAAAGTGCCAGGTCCGCGCGATGGAGCAGGTCTTCGGCGATCAGGTCGCCGGCGCCGTGGCTGGCGATGCCGATGCTCACCGTCATGGGGCGCCCATCGGCATGCTCAACGCCGCAGTTCATCACGCTCTGGCGCAGGGATTCGGCGATCTCGACGGCCTCGTCCGCGGCCACCCCGGTCAGCAGGGCCACGAATTCCTCGCCGCCGTAACGGGCCAGCACCACCCCTTCGGGCATCGCCAGGCGTCCCACTCGGGCGAAGCGACGAAGCGCCTCGTCCCCCGCCTGGTGGCCGAGCTGGTCATTGATGCTCTTGAAGTGATCGATGTCACACAGAAGAACGCTCAGCGGGCGGCACTCCTGCTGTTCTCGCAACGTCGACATGAACAGGCGGCGGTTGGGCAGCAGCGTCAGCTCGTCGTGGCCGGCAAGCCACTCCACCTCACGCTGCAGTTCGGTACGATGGCGGACCTCTCGGCGCAGCTCCTCGTTGGAGCGGTACATCGACGAGTGTTGTACCGACATGCGGTGGTGGCCGAATACCACCATGTACAGCAGGTAAGCCAGCAGCAGCCCGATGCTGAGACTGGCCACCGGCTGGCGCGAACGCAGACCCAGCAGGTAGCCGGTGGAGGCGTTCAAGGCGACGGTCAGTTCTTGTTCGTCGAGGGCAAGCAGGCTCAGCGTGGTCCATGGGCCTGGCGACTCGCTGGTCGGCCAGTCGCGGATGGTGTCACCGTCCACGGCAAAGCGCATGCGGATATGCTCACGGTCCAGCAGGGTCTCGGCGTAGAGCTTGTCGGCCAGCACCGGGAGGCTGAGCACCATGGCCGCAGCGCCGGTGACGCGCTGCTGGTCGGGGGAGGTGATCGGCAGGTAGTAGATCATGCCGGGCATCCCCTGCAGCAGTGGCACGACGCCGGTGTGGCCCTCCTGGTTGTCGGAAAGTGCCTTCGCCAGTGCGTCGACGTAGGGGCGGTCCACGTCTAGTGCATTGATGCCGATGATCGCCCGGTTGCTGTCATCGCGTGGGTGGACAAGGCGGATGGTACCGTCGGCTTCGATATAGGCGATGTTGAGAAAGTAGCTGAAGTCCTGGTGGTAAAAGGCGGCCTGGCGCTCCCACTCTTCGGCGCTGGGGGCCTCTTCCAGCAGGCTCCAGAAGCTGGCGAAACGTCTCACTGCCTCCAGGTGGGCCGTTATCTCGGCGCCAAGCTGAGTCGCCAGACGATCCGATTCGCCCTGCAGCTCGTCTTGAAGCTGCTGGTCCACGTACACACGTTGCTGGTTCCAGACGAACAGACTGACCAGCACCAGGGCGAGCGAGGGAATCAGGCTGCGCAGGATGCTGATCCGGGTGTGGCGCCACCCCGAGACCACGCCGACGAACTGGGCGACCAGCAACAGCGCCAGCAACAGCATGCTGGCGGGGGTGCCTGCCAGGTTCTGCGGCGAGCGGATCTCGTCGGTGATCACCAGCAGCGCTTCGGTGACCAGTAACAGCGCCGCCAGCGCCTGCAGCAGCGGGGCGGCCAGGCTCGCCCGGGTGCGTCCCAGCAGCCCGCCAGTCAGCGCCAGCAGGATGAGCAGCTCCATCAAGGGCGGTCGAAGATCGTCGAGGCCCTGGACCCCGGGTAGCCACGATGCCCATTGGTCGAGCGTGACGTAAGAGATCAGGGCTTCGGGCAGCAGGTAGCTGGCTAGGCCCAGCAGCAGGATCGCCAGCACCGGCAACAGACACACGACCGACATCCTCACCCCACGCCAGTACCACATCGCCTGGCCGATGCCGGTCAGCAGCAGCAGGGTCCAGCTGGCGCTGTGGCTCTGATCCTGGATCATCGAGGGATCGACGATCAGTCCTGCCGTGGCCAGCAGGATGACCAGCAGCGTCATGGACAGGGCAATTCGAGACATGAAGGCAAGGTGTCCTAGGGCATGGGGGGCACGAGTTCGAAGATCTCGGCGTCGGCTTGATCGGGCAGGCGGGCATTCAGCTGGTGGAACTGCTGCTGGCTGCGATCGACGTAGTCGAGGATCTCGAGATAGCGGCGAATATTCTGCACATAGATGACCGGTTCGCCACCCCTTGCGTAGCCGTGGCGTGTCTTGCTGTGCCACTGGCTTTCCTGCAACAGGGGCAGCGCCTCACGCACATCACGCCACAGATCCGGGTTGCCACCCCGCATCCGGGCGATGTCACGGGCGTCATACAGATGGCCGAGGCCCACGTTGTAGGCCGCGAGCGCCATGTAGAGGCGGTCCTCACCGGTGATCGACTCGGGCAATCGCTGTTCGACGCTGCGCAGATAGCGTGCGCCGCCCTCGATGCTCTGGGCCGGGTCCAGCCGGTTCGATACTCCGACTTCCTCGGCGGTGGCGTTGGTCAGCATCATCAGCCCACGCACCCCGGTGGGCGACGTCGCCTCCGGGTCCCAGTGGGACTCTTGATAACCCACCGCTGCCAGCAGCTTCCAGTCGAAGTGCTGCGCGCGGGCGGCCTCTCGAAACAGGGCATCAAAGCGGGGCAGGCGCTTGTTGACGTGGTTGATGAAGACCCGGGCGCCAACGTACTCGAGATAGTCGTCATGACCGAAGTAGCGGGCGGTGAGGCGGTCGAGTTCACCGTCTGCGCGAAGCTCGTCGAAGAACGTATTGGCGCGTTCGATCAGCGCCAGACCGTCTTTCCCGGAGAAGGCCCAGGCCATGGTCACCGGCTCGCCGATGTCGAAGCCGTCTTCCACTTCGGGGAAGAACAGACGATTGAGGCGGAACTGGTGGGCGTACACCACCGCGGCGTCCAGCTCGCCATCCTCGATGCGCCTGAGCAGCGAGGCGATCTCCAGGTCTTCCGCTTCCTTCCAGCTGAGGCGAGGGTGCTCGCGCTGCAATTCGTGCATGACGCGGCTGATGCCGGTGCCCTTGGCGATGCCGATGTTCCAGTCCTTGAGGTCATCGAGCGCCTTGGGCGGCTGCAGTCCTCGGCGATACACCACCATCGGCTGCATCGACAGGATCGGGCGCGAAAACACCAGGCCTTCCGCCAGCGGATCCAGCGGCAGGGCGGCCGCACCGAGGTCGCCCTGGTGGCGCACCGCGTCGAGCACGCTCTGCACATGGTGGTCATCGCTCAGGTTCAGGCTGACCCCGAGGCGGTCGGCGAAGCGACGCATCAGTTCGTACTCGAAGCCGGTAGGTCCCTGGCGCCCCTCGTAGTAGGTAAAGGGGGTATTGCGGGTGTGCACGGTGATGAAATCACGTGCCAGTACTCGCTCCAGGGCGGCGCTTGAGGAGGGGCCGGGCGGTGTTGGCCAGAGCGCGCACAGCAGGCCCAGGCCACTCGCGGCAAGGATGCGCAGGCGCCGCGCATGACGGAAACCGTCCTTCATCGGGGCAAAATCGCTCATGGTGGAGCGCCCACCTTACCCAGCCCACGGGGCGCTGTCATCCGCATCGATTTCTCGCACCCGTCGGTTTCCAGTATCATATGCCGTCTCGCCCGCCGCGGCCCCCTTCTTTTATCGCTGATCTTCAGAGGCTCCTGGATATGCTCGAACTGCGCGGAGCGCCCGCCCTGTCCACCTTCCGTCACGCCAAGCTGCTGGCTCAACTGCGTGTGTCCGTCCCCGAGATCGAGGCGCTGCACGCCGAGTATGTGCACTTTGCCGATCTGGAGCGGGAGCTCGATGCCACCGAACTGAGCCTGCTCGAGCGCCTGCTCGACTACGGGCCGGCACAGCAGGATAGCGATGTGGAGGGGCTTGCGTTGCTGGTGGTGCCACGTATCGGCACCCAGTCTCCCTGGTCATCCAAGGCTACCGACATTGCCCACAACTGCGGTTTGACCCAGATCAACCGCCTGGAGCGCGGCATCCTCTATCGCATCAAGGTGCGCGGTACGCTGAAGGAAGCCCACTTCGACGCCATCGTCGCCGGCCTGCATGACCGCATGACCGAGACGGTGCTGCGAGACAGCTCCGACGCCGCCACCCTGTTCGCCCACCATGAGCCGGCGCCGCTGGGCCAGGTGGGCGTGCTCGAGGGTGGCCGTACTGCGCTTGAGGTCGCCAATCGCGAGCTGGGGCTTGCCCTGGCCGAGGACGAGATCGACTACCTGGTCGAGGCGTTTGTCGAGCTGGGCCGCAACCCCAGCGACGTCGAGCTGATGATGTTCGCCCAGGCCAACTCCGAGCACTGCCGCCACAAGATCTTCAACGCCGACTGGGTCATCGACGGCGAGGCCCAGAGCCACTCGCTGTTCAAGATGATCAAGAACACCTTTGAGGCCTCACCGGACGGCATCCTGTCGGCCTACAGCGACAACGCTGCGGTGATCAAGGGCAGCGAGGCGCGTCGCTTCTTCGCCACCCCGCTGACCGGTCGTGACGGTGAGCGCGCCAGCTACGGCGGTGAGGTGGAACCGATCCACATCCTGACCAAGGTCGAGACCCACAACCACCCGACCGCCATCGCACCGCATCCCGGCGCGGCGACCGGTGCCGGCGGCGAGATCCGCGACGAAGGCGCCACCGGCATCGGCGGCAAGCCCAAGGCGGGGCTGACCGGCTTTACCGTGTCCAACCTGCGTATCCCCGAGTTCGTGCAGCCCTGGGAGGCGTTCGACTACGGCAAGCCCGAGCGCATCGTCAACGCCCTGGAGATCATGCTCGAGGGCCCCATCGGCGGCGCCGCCTTCAACAACGAATTTGGCCGTCCCAACCTCACCGGCTACTTCCGTACCTACGAGCAGGACGCCCTCGGTGCCAGCGGCATCGAGCGTCGCGGCTACCACAAGCCGATCATGATAGCCGGCGGCTACGGCAACATCCGCGAGCAGCACGTGGCCAAGGGCGAGATCCCGGTGGGCGGCAAGCTGATCGTGATGGGTGGCCCGGCGATGTTGATCGGGCTCGGCGGCGGTGCAGCGTCGTCGATGGCCTCCGGCTCGTCGAGCTTCGATCTCGACTTCGCTTCTGTTCAGCGCGACAACCCCGAGATCGAGCGGCGTGCCCAGGAGGTCATCGACCGCTGCTGGGCGCTGGGTGACGACAACCCCATCTGCTTTATCCATGACGTAGGCGCCGGTGGTCTGTCCAACGCCTTGCCGGAACTGGTCAAGGACGGCGATCGTGGTGGTCTGTTCAGCCTGCGCGAGGTGCCCAACGCCGAGCCCGGCATGAGCCCGCTGGAGATCTGGTGCAACGAGGCCCAGGAGCGCTACGTGCTGGCGGTGGCACCTGCGGATCTCGAGACCTTCGACGCCCTGTGCCGGCGCGAACGCTGCCCTTACGCGGTGGTCGGCGAGGCCACCGCAGAGCACCACCTGGCGGTGGTGGACGGCCACTTCGACACCCGTCCAGTGGACCTGCCGATGAGCGTGCTGTTCGGCAAGCCACCCAAGATGCAGCGTGAGTTTGAGCGTGCGCCGCTGGAGCTGCCCGGTGTGATGCTCGACAACCTGGACCTGCGCGAGGCGCTGGATCGGGTGCTGCGTCTGCCCACCGTGGCCTCCAAGAGCTTCCTGATCACCATCGGCGACCGCTCGATCACCGGCCAGGTCGCGCGTGACCAGATGGTCGGTCCCTGGCAGGTGCCGGTGGCCGACGTGGCGGTGACCACGGCAAGCTTCGATACCCACGCCGGTGAGGCCATGGCCATGGGCGAGCGCTCGCCGGTGGCGCTGATCGACCCCGCCGCCAGCGCACGCCTGGCGGTGGCCGAGTCGATCACCAACCTGGCCGCTGCCCCGATCGCCCAGCTTGGCGACATCAAGATGTCGGCCAACTGGATGAGCGCGGCGGACCATGAAGGCGAGAACCAGGCGCTGTATGACGCCGTGCACGCCGTCGGCATGGAGCTGTGCCCGGCGCTGGGCATCGCGGTGCCGGTGGGCAAGGACTCCATGTCCATGCGCACCGCCTGGGAGCAGGACGGTGAGCAGAAGGCGGTGACCTCGCCGCTGACCCTGGCGATCACCGGCTTCGCTCCGGTCACCGACGCCATGAAGACGCTGACCCCGCAGATTCGCCTCGACCAGGACGAGAGCGACCTGCTGCTGATCGACCTGGGCGCCGGCAAGAATCGTCTGGGCGGCTCCGCCCTGGCCCAGGTCTACGGTCAGGTCGGCAACGACTGCCCGGACCTGGACGACGCCGAGGACCTCAAGGCGTTCTTCAGCGTCATCCAGGGGCTCAATGCCGACGGTCGACTGCTGGCCTACCACGACCGCAGCGACGGTGGCCTGATCGTCACCCTGTTGGAGATGGCCTTCGCCGGCCGCGCCGGGCTCGAGATCAAGCTCGACTGGTTGATCGACGAGGCCGCCGAGGCGGTGGACGCGCTGTTCAGCGAGGAGTTGGGGGCGGTCATCCAGGTCAGCCGTGAGCACACCGAAGAGGTGCTGGCCCAGTTCGCCGCCGCCGGTATCGAGACCTGCGGCGTCATCGCCCGTCCGCGCTACGACGACCAGATCCGCGTGACCCTG
Organism: Halomonas sp. DP1Y21-3; assembly: GCF_019801245.1. Lineage (NCBI taxonomy): Bacteria > Pseudomonadati > Pseudomonadota > Gammaproteobacteria > Oceanospirillales > Halomonadaceae > Halomonas > Halomonas sp. DP1Y21-3. The sequence goes on along the minus strand of NZ_JAHVJM010000002.1, from coordinate 508,196 downwards.
TTCGAGGAGCCGTTGCTGGAGACCACCCGGCAGCTGACCCAGCGCACCTGGAGCGAGACCAGCTACCGCCTGCAGGCCCTGCGCGACAACCCCGAGTGCGCCAAGAACGAGTTCGACAACCTGCTCGACACCCGTGACCCGGGCCTGAGTGCCAGCCCGACCTTCGACGTCGACGAGGACATCAGCGCGCCCTTCGTCAACAGCGCACGTCCGCGTGCCGCCATCCTGCGCGAGCAGGGCGTCAATGGTCACCTGGAGATGGCCTGGGCCTTCGACAAGGCCGGCTTCGAGGCGGTCGACGTGCACATGAGCGACCTGCTCGAGGGACGTGTCGGTCTCGACGAGTTCAAGGGGCTGGCCGCCTGCGGTGGCTTCTCCTACGGTGACGTGCTCGGCGCCGGCGGTGGCTGGGCCAAGTCGGTGCTGTTCAACCCCCGTGCCCGCGAGCAGTTCGCCGACTTCTTCGCGCGCGAAGATAGCTTCGCACTCGGCGTGTGCAACGGCTGCCAGATGCTGTCCCAGCTCAAGGAGCTGATCCCCGGCGCCGAGAACTGGCCGCGCTTCGTGCGTAACGAGTCCGAGCAGTTCGAGGCCCGAGTGGCCATGGTGCAGGTGGAGAAGACCCCGTCAATCCTGCTGGCCGGCATGGAAGGCTCGCGCCTACCCATCGCCGTGGCCCATGGCGAGGGCCGCGCCGAGTTTCGCGATAGCGCCCACCTGCGCAGCATGCAGGGCTCGGGCCAGGTGGCCCTGCGCTATATCGACAACCACGGCCAGTGCACCACCCGCTATCCGGCCAACCCCAACGGCTCGCCCTCCGGTATCACCGGCCTGACCACGCCGGATGGCCGGGTGACGATCATGATGCCCCACCCGGAGCGGGTGGTGCGTGCCGTCACCAACTCCTGGCGGCCGGCCGAGTGGAGCCAGGACGGCGCCTGGCTCAGGCTGTTCCGCAATGCCCGGGTGTGGCTGGGCTGATCCTCCAGTCCCTCCAGTCCCTCCAGACCCACGACAACGCCGCCTGCGGGCGGCGTTGTCGTATCCAGGAGCTAGCCAGGTGTTGTATCGAGCGGCGTCAGGTGCCAAGTTGAAGTTCCCGCTTTCGCAGTTTCGCCTCTTTATCGATCACCTGACCGGCCACCTTATCGACGGAGCTTCCATGTCCTCATCCACCCAGCGCAGTTTTCATGACCGCTTGAGCGTCTCCCTGATCGACCATGTGGCACGGGTACATCTCGAGCGGCCCGATCGCCACAACGCCATGGATCCGCCGATGATCGACGCCCTGCTCGAGGTTCAGCGTTGGCTCGGCGAGCGGGTGGGCCTGCGCGCCGTGGTGCTTACCGGCGAGGGCGAGAGCTTCTGCTCGGGACTGGACGTGGCCTCGGTGGTGGCAAGCCCCGAGCGCGTGGCCTGGCTGCTGACGCCGGACGCCAGTGGGGTCAATCCGGCCCAGCGCCTGGCGCTTGGCTGGCGTGACCTGGGGGCGCCGGTGGTAGCGGCGCTGCATGGTCACGTCTTTGGCGCCGGCCTGCAGATGGCGCTGGGTGCCGATCTGCGTATCGTCCACCCGGAAGCGACGCTGGCGCTGCCGGAGATCGAGTGGGGGCTGATGTCGGATATGGCGGTCAGCGTCACCGCTGCCGCGCTGCGCCAGGACGTGATTCAGGATCTGATGCTGACCGGCCGTCATCTGGCCGGCGACGAGGCCATGGTGCTGGGGCTCGCCTCGCGGCTGGACGAGGACCCGCGCGAGGCGGCGCTGGAGCTCGCCGTGTCCATGGCCCGGCGCTCGCCCAAGGCGGTGGCCGCGGCGCGTCGGCTGTGGCGAGAGGCGCCACGCCTGGATGAGCGCGGACGCTTGGCCATGGAGGCCGAACTGCAGCGCAACCTGCTGGCCGGGCGCGAGCAGCGAGAAGCGACCCGGGCACGCCTGGACGGGCGCCCACCGCGCTTCGATTGAGCGCCGGCGGCCTATGCCGCAAGCCAACGACAAGGCCCTCGCGGGTATCGCCCGCGAGGGCCTTGTCTTGCAGTCACCTTCCTATAGGGGGCAGGTTCCGGTAGGCCCCTTGACTGGCGACGGAGGATGGATGCGGAACAGGGTGGCGTAGATCACCGGCAGGATCACCAGGGTCAGCAGGGTGGCCGCACCCAGACCGAACACGATGACCACCGCCATGGAGGCGAAGAAGGCGTCGCCGAACAGCGGGATCATGCCCAGCATGGTGGTGATCGCCGCCATGGACACCGGCCGTACCCGGCTGATGGCGGCGGCCATCACCGCATCGAAGGGCGCCTCGTACAGCGGCATCTGAATCTTGATCTCCTCGACCAGCACGATGGCGTTCTTGAGCACCATGCCGACCAGGCTCAGGGTGCCGAGCAGCGCCATGAAGGTGAAGGGGGCGTTGAAGGTCAGAAGACCGCCGACGATACCGATCACGGTCAAGGGCACGATGGCCCAGATCGCCAGCGACTGGCGCAGGTTGCCGAACAGCAGCATGGTCAGGATGAACATGCCGAGGATGCCCAGCGGCAACAACTTGAACAGCGCCTTCTTGGCGTCACGCGAGGTCTCGTCCTCGCCGCCCCAGCCCAGGTGGTAGCCCTCGGGGAGATCGATGGCCTCGATCTGGGGCTTGAGCCGCGCAAGGATGTTGGCCGCCGTCTCGCCGGACAGCGGTAGCGGCTCGGCGTAGACCGCGAGCATGCGCTGACGGTCGCGACGCTTGATCAGCGGATCATGCAGCTGGGTCTCGAGCGGCCCCAGCACACTGCCGGCGCTGATGTAGGTCTGCTGCTCGGCGCTCCAGACGTTGAGGCTGGCGATGTCGTTGAGGCCGTAGCGCTCTTGCCGTTCATCGCGCAGCACGATGGGGATCAGGTCGGAGCCCTCGCGGTAGACGCCGGCCATCTGGCCGTCGTTGTGGATCAGCAACGCCTGGTGCAGCGCCTGGCGGGTGACGCCGACGCGCCGCGCCTGCTGCTCGAGAAACTCAGGCGTCAGCTCCTCCACCCGATTGCCCCAGGACAGGCGGATGCTGTCGACGAAGGGCTCGGCGCGGAACACCTCGCTGACCTCGGTGGCGAGCTTGCGCAGGGTGTCCGGGTCCGGGCCGTACAGGCGCGCCTCCAGGCTGGCCTTGGCCGCAGGACCGACCTGCAGCGCCTGGACCTTGTACTGCACCTCGGGATAGTCATCGCGCAGCAGGGTGATGATCTCGGCCATACGGCTTGCTCGGCTGTCGAGATCCTCGGTCTCCACGATCAGCTGGCTATAGCTCGCGTAGCGGTCCTCGGGTGAGTAGGTCAGGGTGAAGCGCTGGGCGCCGCCGCCGATCACGCTGGTCACGTGGGTGACCTGGTCCATCGTCGCCACCTGGGCCTCCAGGCGCGAGGCCACCCGCTCGCTCTCGAGAATGTCGGTGCCCTCCGGCATCCACACATCGACGAAGAACAGCGGTGTGGTGGAATCCGGGAAGAAGGCGTTCTTGATGTTGGAGGACAGCGCGAAGGCGCCGACCAGCAGGCCCACGCAGACCGCGATGGTCAGCCAGCGAAAGCGAATGCCCTTGTCGACCAGCCAGCCGAACAGCTGGAAGATCACTCCCTTGTAGGGATCCTCGTGACTGTCGCCGTCGCCTATCTCACGATCCTTGAAGAAGATGTCGAAGAAGAAGGGGGTCAGGGTCAGGGCGGTGATCCAGCTCAACAGCAGCGAATAGAACAGCACCCAGAACAGCGAGCCCACCAGTTCGCCGGTGGCGTCCGGCGACAGGCCGATGGGGGCGAAGGCGGTGATGGCGATGGCGGTGGCGCCGAGCAGCGGCAGCCAGTTCTGGCCGGCCACCTCCTTGGCCGCCTCGAGCTTGCTCTTGCCCTTGCCAAGGCCGATCAGCATGCCCTCGGTGACCACGATGGCGTTGTCCACCAGCATGCCCAGGGCAATGATCAGGGCCCCCAACGAGACCTTCTGCAACTGCAGGCCGTGGGCGGCCATCAGCATCAGCGTGCCGAGGATGGTGATCGACAGGATCAGCCCCATCAGAAGGCCGGAGCGCAGGCCCATGAACACCAGCAGCACCACGATGACGATGCCCACCGACTCCATCAGGTTGATGACGAAGCCGGACACCGCCTCCTTGACCACCTGGGGCTGGTGGTAGACCGGGGTCAGCTGCATGCCCAGCGGCAGGCGGGATTCCAGTTCGGCCAGGCGGGCGTCCACCGCCTCGCCGACCTTGACCACGTTGACCCCGGACACGAACGACAGGCCAAGCGAGATCGCCGGCTTGCCGTCGGCATGGTAGAGCTGACCGGGACGGTCGGTGAGCGCGCGCGTCACCGTGGCGATGTCGCCCAGGTGCACCGGGTTGGCGCCGGGGCGACCGACGATCAGGTCCTCCAGCGCCTCGACGCTTCTGAATTCACCGCTGGGCTGCAGCGAGATGATCTTGCCGTGTCGACGCACGCTGCCGGCGTCGGCTACCGCGTTCTGGGCGTTGAGCAGGCCGATCAGTGCATCCGGGGGAATGTTCAGAGCCTGCATGCGCTCGCGGTTGAGCGAGATGGTCACCTGCTCCGGGCGATCGCCGGCGATCACCACCTTCTTGACGCCCTCGATCAGGCGCAGTTCGCGCTGCAGGAAGTCGGCCTGATTCTTCAGGTCGTAAAGGCTGTAGTCATCGCCGGACAGGTTGAACAGCAGACCGTAGACGTCGCTGAAGTCGTCCACCACCAGCGACTCCGAGGTGCCGGGGGGCAGGCCCGCCTGGGCGTCGCCGATCTTGCGCCGAAGCAGGTCCCAGTACTGGGGCAGGGCAGTGCCCTGGACGTCGGTGTCGAGCTCCACGGTGATCTGGGAGAGCCCGGCGCTGTTCACCGAGCTGACCCGCTTGAGGTTGGGAATCTCCTGGATCGCCTTTTCCAGGCGCAGTGTCACCTCTTCCTCGACCTGCTGCGGGTTGGCGCCGGGGTAGGCGGTGCTGACCAGCGCCATGCGGATGGTGAAGTCGGGAAACTCCAGCTGCCCCAGGCCGAGAAAGGAGACGATACCGCCCACCGACAACAGGATCGTGACCATCCAGCTGATGGTCTTGTTGCGCAGAAAATAGCCGACCATGACCTAGAGCCCCTCTTCCTGGGTCCAGGCGGTGACGCGAAGACCTTGGCGCATCAGATGGGCGCCGGCGCCGACCAGTCGATCGCCGGCCGCCAGATCGCCGGCGATGAAGATGCCGTCGTCGCTGGCGGTGCGGACCTCTACCGGTACCGCTTCCACCTTGCCCGAGGCTTCGTCGTCGGCGATATAGCGCCACACCACCGTGGCCTCGGGGTCGTCCTCTAGCGTGACCACGGTGCCCAGCGGCACCCGCCACAGGCCGTCGCTTTCGCCGGTCAGGGCGTTGAGGTCCATCGATACCACGGCGCTCATGCCGGCCAGCACGTAGACGTCGTCCGGCGTCGGCAGGGTCAGGGTGACGGTGTAGCTGAGGGTGCCGCTGGAGGCGCGGGTATCGTGCTCCTTGTAGCGCGCGGGGAAACGACGCTCGTCATCGCCGAAGCGCACCCAGGCGACGCTGTCGGCCTTCTCGAGGGCGGCACGCACGCGTTCCAGATCGAGCTGGCGGATCTGCTGTTCGGGCAGGTCGAAGGTCACGTCGATATTGCCGGGCTGCTGCAGCACTGCGATGGTCTGCTGGGGGGCCACCACCTGGAAATTGTCCACCGGCACGCTGGCGATGACGCCGTCGAAGGGCGCCTTGAGCTCGGTGTAGCCGAGCTGGTCCTTGGCCAGGTCGAACTGGGCCTGGGCCGACAGGAAGGCCGCCCGGGCTTCATCGAAGGCGGCGCGGCTGATGGCGCCTTTTTCCAGCGATATCTGCATGCGGCGGTAGGTCGCCAGCGCCAGGTCGTAGCTTGACTGGGCGTTGGACAAGGCGTTGCGGGCGTCGCGGTCGTCGAGCAGGGCGATACGCTCGCCACTGGTGACCGCCTGGCCGGCCTGGATGTTCAGCTCCTTGAGTTCCCCGCCGATGCGAAAGGCCAGGTCGGTGCGTTCGGAGGCCTCGACCACACCGGGGTAGCGAGTCAGGGACCGATTGCCCATCTCGTCCAGGGTGAGCAGCTTGACCGGGCGGGTGACCTGCTTGGCCAGGGGCGGATCTCCCTCGGAGCAGCCCTGCAGCAGGGGCAGACCGGCAAAGACGAGCAGGGAGGCCATCTGACAGAGTTGGCGAAGCGACATGGCTGAGTCCTTGAAGACGGAGCCGCTTGACGTGCGGCGTGACTCGCCGAGGCCGGTGCCCCAGGGCTACCCGGAGGGTGGGGAGGGTCCGGCCCTGTTGTGGAGCATCGAGCGCTTGGCGTAGAGTGCGTCGGTTCGACGCGCAGGCGCCTATGCTACTGGCGCCGAGTGCACGCTGATGTGCCCTGGATCAATATTTGCCGAACCCTGCAGAGGAAAGGCGTCGTCATGCCCCAGACCGAGTCCCGGCTCCTGCCATCGTCGCCTCCCGCCTCCGTCAGGCCAGAACTGCGGCCCTATCAGCGTGAGGCGGTGAAACGCGTCATCGGGCACTTTCGTCAGTCCGATGAGCCCGCGGTGGTGGTGTTGCCCACCGGCAGCGGCAAGTCACTGGTCATCGCCGAACTGGCCCGCCTGGCCCGAGGGCGGGTGCTGGTGCTGGCCCACGTGCGTGAGCTGGTCGAGCAGAATCATGCCAAGTACCTGGCCTACGGCCTCGAGGCGGACATCTTCAGCGCCGGACTCGGGCGCAAGGAGAGCGCTCGCCAGGTGGTGTTCGGCTCGGTGCAGTCGGTGGTTCGCCACCTGGACGCGGTAAGCGACGAGCAGAACGCCCATGGCCCCTTCACCCTGCTGGTGATCGACGAGTGTCACCGGGTATCGCTGGACGCGGACTCCTCCTATCGGCGGGTCATCGACCATCTGCGTTCTCGCAATCCCTCGCTCAAGGTGCTGGGATTGACCGCGACCCCCTATCGGCTGGGCCAGGGCTTCATCTACCACCGCCACCACCACGGCATGGTGCGCGGTGACGCGGACAGCTTCTTTGGCGACTGCGTGTTCGAGCAGCCGCTGCGGCTGATGGTGCGCCAGGGCTACCTGGCAAGCCCGCTCAAGGTGGATGCGGCGGTGGCCCGCTACGACTTCTCGCAACTGGCGCCGGGAACCGGCGGGCTATATCGCGAGGAAGAGCTCAATCGCGTGGTGGCCGGGCACCGGGCCACGCCAGGCATCATCGCCGAGGTGATCGAGCGGGCGCGGGAGCGTGAGGGTGTCATGCTGTTTGCGGCAAGCGTGGCCCACGCCGAGGAGATCCTCGGCTATCTGCCGGCACAGGCCTCGGCACTGATCACCGGCGATACCGACAGCGACGAGCGCACCCGGCTGATCGAGGACTTCAAGGCGAAACGGCTCAAGTACCTGGTCAACGTCTCGGTGCTGACCACCGGCTTCGATGCGCCCCATGTGGACCTGATCGCGATCCTCAGGCCCACCGAGTCCGTCGGCCTGTACCAGCAGATCGTCGGGCGGGGGCTCAGGCTCTCGCCCGGCAAGCGCGACTGTCTGATCCTCGACTACGCCGGCAACCCCTGGGACCTGTATGCGCCGGAGGTGGGCAGCCCGCGGCCGGACAGCGACAGCGAGCCGGTGCAGGTGCCCTGTCCGCTGTGTGGCCACGCCAACCTGTTCTGGGGCAAGCGCGACGGCGAGCTGGTGATCGAACACTTCGGCCGTCGCTGCCAGGGCCTGGTCGACGCCGAAGGCAGGGCGCTGGCCGCCGCCGAGCCAGGGGCGCGCCAGTGCGACTTTCGTTTTCGTTTCAAGACCTGCGGCGACTGCGGCGCCGAGAACGATATCGCCGCCCGACGCTGCCATGGGTGCCAGACGCTGCTGGTGGACGCCGATGACAAGCTGCGCGAGGCCTTGAAGCTCAAGGACGCCAGGGTACTGCGGGTCAGCGGCATGCTGCTCGAGCCCACCGTCAATGGGCGGGGGCTGCCGCGGCTCAAGGTCACCTACCATGATGAGGATGGCGCCACCCTGGCCGAGTGGTTCGCACTGGAGACGCCCGCCCAGCGGCGGGCCTTCGAGGCGGTGTTTCTGCGTGATCACGCCCGGGCGCCCGGTGTGCCCTGGTCGCCGACGTCACCCGATCAGGTATGTCGCGAGCAGCAAAGACTCAGGGCCCCGGATTTCGTGGTCGGGCGCAAGGTGGGGCGTCACTGGCAGGTGCGTGAAAAGCTGTTCGACTACCGCGGCCGCTATCGCACTGCCGACAGCGCCGACTGAAGCGCCGCCTGACGCACCGACTGGGCCTCGCTGATTTAGCCAGATCGCGCGGAGCTTGATAGACTGGGGGATTGGTGGCGCCTCGGTCCAAGCGGCCGCATCCTCCCTTGTTCATCGTAACCACTACCATGGCAACCCAGGTCCCCCACGCGTGAGCGACTCGCCGACGACACAACAACCCCAGGGTGGGACTGACGAGGAAGGTGCAGCGACTCGGCCTGACACCGAGGGCGATTTGCAGGCCCAGGCCGGTGCTGCCCCTCACGCCGAGGTCGAAGCCCACGCCCAGGTGCTGGGACGCCTGTTCGATGAGCCGATCACCGAGCTGCCCGAGGATCTGTACATTCCCCCGGAGGCGCTCAGGGTCTTTCTCGAGACCTTCGAGGGACCGCTTGACCTGCTGCTCTATCTGATTCGCCGGCAGAATCTGGATATCCTGTCGATCAATGTGGCCGCCATCACCCACCAGTACATCGAGTACGTGGAACTGATGAAGGCCATGGAAATCGAACTGGCCGGCGAGTACCTGCTGATGGCGGCGATGCTGGCCGAGATCAAGTCGCGCACCCTGCTGCCGCGTCCGCCCAGAAGCGAAGACGGTGACGAGGATGAAGACCCCCGCGCCGAGCTGATTCGCCGCCTGCAGGAGTACGAGCGGCTGAAGCTCGCGGCCGAGGCCCTGGCGGAGTTGCCCCGGGTTGGACGTGACTGGTTTCCTGCCCGGGCGGCGCTGCCCCCGGTGGAGGCCCGGGTCATCCACCCGGACGTCGAGCTCGATGAATTGCTTGGCGCACTGGCCGGCATTCTGCGCCGGGCCGAACTCAACCAGGCCCACCAGATCGAAAGTGAAGTGCTGTCGACCCGGGAGCGCATGCTGGCGATCATGGAGCGCCTGACCCATGAGCACTACACCCCCTTCGAGGCGCTGTTCTCGCTTGATGAGGGCAGGGCCGGGGTGGTGGTGACCTTCATGGCGATCCTGGAACTGGCCAAGGAGGCGATGATCGAAATCGTCCAGAATGCGCCGATGTCACCGATCCACGTCAGGGCGAGGTTGGCCGAGGACGGCGACGAAGATCCGTACGAAGGGCTTGAGGACGAGGGCGAGAGCGCCTTCGACGACGAAACCTTCGGCGATACCTTTGGTGATGCCTTGGATGATGCCTTTGATGATAGCGCCGCCGAGGACAGCGCTATTGACGACGAGGCGGGCGACGACAGCGCCTTCGATGATGCTGGTGAACCGGATGGGCGTATCGGTCAGTCGGTTGACAAGACACAGGGAGATGAGCCCGCATGAGCGTGATGGAGACGCCCGATGCGTTGGACGACATCGTAGAGGCGGCGCTGCTGGCCGCCGGCCAACCGCTGGCGCTGGACCGCCTCGAACAGCTGTTCGATGAACACGAGCGCCCGCCGCGACGGGCGCTCAAGGAAGCGCTGGAGCGATTGTCGGAGCGTCACCTGAGAGGCGCCATGGAGCTGATCGAGACCGCCTCCGGGTACCAGCTGCGCATTCGCCCGCGGCTGGCCAACTGGGTCGCCCGGTTGTGGGATGAACGCCCCCAGCGCTATTCCCGGGCGTTGCTGGAGACGCTGGCGCTGATCGCCTATCGTCAGCCGGTGACCCGGGGCGATATCGAGGAGGTCCGCGGGGTCACGGTGAGTGGCTCGATCATGCGCACCCTGCTCGATCGTGGCTGGATTCGCGTGGTAGGGCACCGAGACGTGCCGGGACGCCCGGCGGTGTTCGCCACCACCCGTGGCTTTCTGGACGATTTCGGGCTCAAGACCCTCGACGAACTTCCGCCGATGCACGAGCTCAAGCAGTTCGAGCAGTTCGACACCGAGGACGAGCCACCGCCTCCGCCCTCGGCGCTGCTGGCCCAGGCCGACGAGCCGCTGGACGACGATGGTGAGACCGCCGAGGGTGACACCGTTGAAGGTGAACCCGCTGAAGCTGGAAGCGCTGAAGAGGGAACCGAAAGAGGCGAGACCGAGGAAGGCGAGGCATCATCGCCCGATAAGGATGAAGTGACGGCTTCCCGCGAGGAAGCCGAGACGACGGCGGGCCAAACGCCCGACGTCAATCAACCGACGGCCGGGACGGCCGACGACGAGCACGCCGGGATGGCGTCCGAACGGGCTCGCCTGAGCTTTGCCGATCTGGAAGCCAGGCTGTCCGAACGCGCCCGGGGCCGCGTCGATGATGACGCTGCCTCGGGGGTGGAACCCACAGAGAGTGAGAACGACGAATGACGACCACCAGCGAAAAACTGCAGAAGGTGCTGGCGCGTGCCGGCCTAGGATCCCGCCGGGAGATGGAGGCCGCCATCGCCGATGGCCGGGTCAAGGTCAACGGCAGCGTGGCGACCCTGGGCGACCGAGTGGAGGCCCGTGACCGGGTCAGTTTCGATGACCGACCGATCACCCTGCGCGCCGCCGACGAGGTGCCAAGGCGGGTGATCATGTACAACAAGCCCGAGGGCGAGCTGTGCACGCGCAAGGATCCAGAGGGGCGGCGTACGGTATTCGACCGCCTGCCGCGCCTCAAGGGCGAGCGCTGGATCGCGATTGGCCGCCTGGACATCAACACCAGCGGGCTGTTGCTATTCACCACCGACGGCGAGCTGGCCAACCGGCTGATGCATCCTTCCACCGAGATCGAGCGCGAATACGCGGTGCGAGTCATGGGGGAGGTCAAGCGTGAGCACGTGGTAGCCATGGTCGAAGGCGTGATGCTCGAGGATGGTCCGGCACGCTTCAGCGACGTCCAGGAGTTCGGTGGCGAGGGCATCAACACCTGGTTCCACGTGGTCATCATGGAAGGCCGCAACCGCGAGGTCAGGCGTCTGTGGGAGTCCCAGGGGCTGACCGTCAGTCGCCTCAAACGGGTCCGCTACGGCAACATCTTCCTCGACAAGCGGGCCAAGGCCGGCGAGTGGACCGAGCTTTCTCAGGACGAGGTCGACGACCTGGCCGGACTGGCGGGACTCGAATCGCGCAAGGTGCCTGAGTTGACGCCGGACGAGAAGAATCGCTGGAGCCGCGACAAGAACAAGCGTCGCCCGGTGCACACGATGAAGCGTGGCGGCAAGCCGGATCGCGGCGACAAGAAGCGCTAAAGATACGGTAATCGAAAAAAACACTTGCGTCGAAAGGGGCATATCCGTAATATCTGCACCCGTTCGGAAGGGTCGTTAGCTCAGTTGGTAGAGCAGTTGGCTTTTAACCAATTGGTCGTAGGTTCGAATCCTACACGACCCACCATCCGAACCTGTGCATGGTCAGGACGATGTCCTGTCATGATCGGGTCGTTAGCTCAGTTGGTAGAGCAGTTGGCTTTTAACCAATTGGTCGTAGGTTCGAATCCTACACGACCCACCAGATTCACGGCCCTCGCTGCTTGCAGCGGGGGCCGTTTTTCGTTTGCGCAGTTCGCGGTTGGAGTCGCCGCCGCAGCCACGACGGCGCTGTCAGCCTGAACAGGCTGTTCCTCAAGCGACGCGAGTACGGCGCGCCGAGCCGATGCCATCGTGTCGGCAGGGAGTCGAGAACAGGTATGCCTCAGGCGCAATCTTGCGCCGATGCCATGCGTGGAGACTCGGCATAACCGTCCGCCTGCGTTAAACTGTCAAGTGACTCGCCGCTGCGATAGACGCATGGGCGAGGGAGAGAACCACCGGCAGCGGGTCTGGAGCGGCAGTGACGCCTTTCCAGCGCCGCATCAGGAGTCGCCGCTGGCGCTATCGGCGCCGGGCTCCACGCTCGAGGGTTCTCCTGGCGTGTCGCCGAACGGAGCGTTCGCGGCACTGTCCCATCAGCAGGGGGATCCCCTGTCGATCACAGTGGTAGACACGATGACGATCATGACTTCTCGCGCCGAGATCAGAGAGCATCTCGCGCGCCCGTACTGCCCTACCCGTATTCCCTCGGAAGACGCTGCGCGCGTCGAAGAGATCAAGCGCCTGCTCAAGGCTCACAATGCCGTACTGGTGGCGCACTACTACACCGATGACGCTATCCAGCAGCTGGCCGAAGAGACCGGCGGCTGTGTCGCCGATTCGCTGGAGATGGCGCGCTTCGGTGCACGCCACGAGGCCGATACGCTGGTGGTGGCCGGCGTGCGCTTCATGGGCGAGACCGCCAAGATCCTGTCACCGGAAAAGCGCGTGCTTATGCCGACCCTGGAGGCCACCTGCTCGCTGGACGTGGGTTGCCCGGAGGACGAGTTCGCGGCCTTCTGCGATGCCCATCCGGATCGCACCGTGGTGGTCTATGCCAACACCTCGGCGGCGGTCAAGGCGCGTGCCGACTGGGTCGTTACCTCCTCCATCGCGGTGGACGTCATCGAGCACCTCAAGGCCAGGGGCGAGAAGATCCTGTGGGCCCCGGACAAGCACCTGGGCGGCTATATCCAGAAGCAGACCGGCGCCGACATGCTGCTGTGGGACGGCGCCTGCATCGTCCACGAGGAGTTCAAGGCCAAGGGGGTCGAGGACCTCAAGTCGGTCTATCCGGACGCTGCCGTGCTGGTGCACCCGGAGTCGCCCGAAGCGGTGGTCAGTCTGGCCGACGTCGCCGGTTCCACCTCCCAGTTGATCAAGGCGGCCAAGGAGCTGCCCAACGAGCAGCTGATCGTCGCCACCGATCGCGGCATCTTCTTCAAGATGCAGCAGGCGGTGCCCGACAAGACCCTGTTCGAGGCCCCGACGGCGGGCAATGGCGCGACCTGTCGAAGCTGCGCCCACTGCCCGTGGATGGCGATGAACGCCCTGGACAACCTGGCTGCCGCGCTGCGAGAGGGCAGCGGTGAAATCCAGGTCAGCGACGCCCTGCGGACCCAGGCGCTGAAGCCGCTGACGCGTATGCTGGAGTTTCAGGCCTGAGGCCAGCCGTTACTTTTCCTGGTGACACCCCGCGCTCACGAGCCCACGCCCACGAGCCCACGCCCACGCCCACGAGAGAGTCTCGTGGGCGCTTTTGTTAATGGGCCGAGTCGTCTGTGGGCTGGCCTGAGCGCTGCGTCGCCTGAGCACGGTGTCGTCGCCGCGTCCGTCGCTGTCGGGTTCAGCGGAGCTTCCGGCTCAGCGGAATTTCTCCATGGTCCGGCGGTAGTCGAGGAAGGCGTCCCGACGACGCTGAATGCTTGACCTGGCGTTGAGGTCGCCTTCGCGCTCGGCCATCGCCTCGGCGACTTCCAGCTGGCGAATGGCGCGATCGATCTCACCGGTCAACTGCAGCTGCTCGGCTCTGGCCAGATGGCCCCAGGCTTCGCGGCCACTGCGCCCGGCGGCTTCCGCCAGTAGCCCGAACACGGTGGGGTCCTCGGGACGGCGCTGGGCCAGTTCGTGGAGTTCCCGGTAGGCCGCGTCGGGGTCGCGCTGCAAGAGCGCCTCGCCCAGCAGCTGGCTGGTCGGTGGGTAGCCTGGCATCAGGCGCAACTGACGCCGGGCACGCTCGATGGCCTCGTCGACGCGCCCGCCCTCCAGTGCCACCTGGACGGCGCTGGCGGGTAGCAGGGCGGTATCCGGGTGTGCCCGTGCCAGTCCGTCGAGCGTATTCAGTGCCGAGCCGGTCTGGCCGGCCCGGGCGTCGATCAGCGCCTGCAGATAGCGCTGGGCGTCCGCCGGCGCCTGGTCCTGGCGCATCACCGTCATCGCCTGGCTGGGCGCACGCTCGTGGATCGCCAGCAGTGCCCGGGCACGGATGAACTGGTACTGCAGTTCATCCGGTGCCGAGCCCGTCACCCGGGTCTGGTTGACCCTGGCCTGGGTGTCGCTGATGCGTGATTCGGTGATCGGGTGGGTCAGCAGGAATTCCGGCGGAGTGCCGCCCTGGAGGCTCATCAGGCGTTGCATGGAGCGAAACATGTCGACCATCGCCTGGGGTTCGTAGCCGGCGCTGGCCATGGCCTGCAGGCCGATGCGGTCGGCCTCTTCCTCGTAGCGACGCGAGTAGCGCAGCTGGTCCTGGATCATCGCCGCCTGGCTGCCGGCCAGGGCCGCGATGCCGGCGTCACCGGCGCCGCTGGCGGCCAGGATCAGGCCCGCCAGCATGGTGGCCATGGCCGGCACCTGGGTCTGCTCGGCGCGTGCCTTGCTACGGGCGTAGTGGCGCTGTGACAGGTGGCCCAGCTCGTGGGCCAGTACCGAGGCTACCTCGGCCTCCTGGTCGGCGAAGGCGAACAGGCCGGTGTTGACGCCGACCACGCCGCCGGGGACGGCGAAGGCGTTCAGGGTCTTGTTGTCGACCAGGGTGATGGTGGTGTTGATGCCTCCCAGGTCGCTGTAAGGCACCAGGCGGCCGACCAGCGTCTCCACATAGTGCTGGGCCAATGGGTCGCGCCATTCCGGCACGTGGGCGCGAAACTGGCGTAGCCAGGCACGTCCAAGGCGGGTTTCCTCGCCGCTGATGGCATTGCTGCCGGTGGACATCAGCGATGGCAGGTTCAGCTCCCTCGGCTGATCGAGCAGGGTGCCCTGGTCCAGATACTGGGCCTGTGCCGTGGTGGCGTTCAGGCTCAAGGCAAGCGTCGACGCCAGGGCCAGGCCCGGCATCGGGCGCCAGCGGCCACGATGCCAAGGCGATGCCTGACGGCGTGCCCGCGCGGGGCGAGCGGTGACGGCAAACAGCGTGCGCTTGGGCATCGAAATCCTCGTCGATAGCGTTGGAGGGGGTTGCCTTGGGACATTGATTCAGCCGGAAAAGTGCCTTTAAATCGCAAGGGCTCGCCCCTCGGGGCAACGGCGCTGCGATGTGCAGCGATCCGATATCGCATTCTCTCGGGAGAGATCATGGCAGTGCAACCTGACGATGTGCTAGATGCGTGCGGACTTCCGTGTCCGCTGCCGCTGCTCAAGGCGAAGCAGGCGCTGTCGCGCCTGTCGCCTGGGCAGGTGCTGGAGGTCAGGGCCACCGACGCCGGTTCCTGGCGAGACTTTGAAAGCTTTGCCGAGCACAGCGCCCACGTGCTGGAAGGTCGCGAAGAACGCGACAAGGTCTATGTCTACTGGTTGCGCAAGGCGGGTGATGCATGAGTCTGCGTAGCGTATTTCGCGGCTGGGTCGATCACTACTTCTCCGATGAAGAGGCGGTGCTGCTGCTGGTGTTGCTGGTGGTGGGGCTGGCGGTGGTGATATGGCTCGGCCAGATGCTGGCGCCCTTTCTCACCGCGCTGGTGGTGGCCTTTCTGCTGCAGGGCGCGGTCAACGCCCTGACACGACGCAAGGTGCCACACCTGGTGGCGGTCATGACGGTCTTTCTGGCCTTTGTCGGGGTGCTGCTGGCGTTGGCACTGATCCTGCTGCCGCTGATCTGGAACCAGCTCGCCAGCCTGATCCAGGAAGCGCCGCGGATGTTTGCTGCCGGCCAGCAGATGCTGGACGACCTGCAGATGAGCTACCCCCAGCTGATCACTCCGGACCTGGTCCAGGACTGGATCGCCGTGCTCAGCCGCGAGGCGACCCAATTGAGCCAGCGTGCGCTGACGCTGTCGCTGGCGTCGCTCGGCAATGTGCTGGGACTGCTCATCTACCTGGTGCTGGTGCCGATCCTGGTGCTGTTCATGCTCAAGGACCGTGACCGTCTGGTGGGCTTTACCGTGTCGCTTTTGCCGGCCAAGCGTGACCTGATGACCCGGGTGTGGAAGGAGATGGACTGCCAGATCGCCAACTATGTACGCGGCAAGGCCACCGAGATCGTCATCGTCGGCAGCGTGACCTTCTTCACCTTCGCCTTCTTTGGCCTTCCCTATTCGGCGCTGCTGGCGGTACTGGTGGGTTTTTCGGTGCTGGTGCCCTACATCGGCGCCGCGGTGGCGACACTGCCGGTGGCGGCAGTAGCGGGCTTTCACTTTGGACTGGGGGACCAGTTTCTCTATGTGATCGTCGCCTACGGCGTGATCCAGGCGCTGGACGGCAACGTGCTGGTGCCGGTGCTGTTCTCCGAGGCGGTCAATCTGCACCCGGTGTCGATCATCCTGGCGGTGCTGTTCTTCGGCGGCGTCTGGGGCTTCTGGGGGGTGTTCTTCGCGATCCCGCTGGCGACCCTGTTGAAGGCGCTGGTCTATGCCTGGCCTCGCGGGATCAAGGAGCGCAGCATGGCAAGGTTGCCGCCCCACTCTGACGCAGGTACAGGGACCGGCACCGACGGCTGAGCCCTGCTCTCGAGGCGAAACACAATGCCCGGCCAATGGCCGGGCATTCGTTCTTTGCCGGGGAGGACGAGGCTTGCATCCGTGGGCCGGCGTGTCAGGACTGGGCGTGCAGTTCGCGGGCGGCTTCCAGCACTTCTTCCACGTGGCCCTTGACCTTGACCTTGCGCCACTCCCTGGCCAGGCGACCTTCGCTGTCGATCAGGAAGGTGCTGCGCTCGATACCCAGGTGCTCCTTGCCGTAGAGCTTCTTGAGCTTGATGACGTCGAACAGGCCACACACGGCTTCGTCCTTGTCTGATATCAGCTCGAAATTGAAGCCCTGCTTGGCCTTGAAGTTTTCCTGGGCACGGATGCCGTCACGGGAGACGCCGATGACCACGGTGTTGGCGTCGTCGAAGTCTGCCTTGTGGTCACGAAAGTCGCCGCCCTCGGTGGTACAGCCGGGGGTGCTGGCCTTGGGGTAGAAGTAGATCACCACCTGGCGACCGCGCAGTTGCGACAGGGTGATGGTGTTGTCGCCGGTGGCGCTGGCGCTGAAGTCGGGGACCGGCTCGCCGATGGACACTGTCATGGTGGCTCCAGAATCGCAAAAATAGGCGTCCGATTACACGCAATGACGCTCTTCATGTAAAGACGCGGCTGTACAGGATATGGCCGCCTGAGTACCATTTGTGCTCTGGTCACGACCACGCTTCCCCGGGTCGCGACCCCCTTGGCCACATTCGTTCACCCCGACCGCCATCGTCAGGGTCGCGGGAGGGCAGACAACAGAGGAACAACGAGGATGATCACGGGCAGTATTGTCGCCTTGGCGACACCGATGAAGGCCAACGGCGATATCGACTGGGAAGTGTTGCGCAAACTGGTGAATTTCCACCTCGACAATGGCACAGACGCCATCGTGGCGGCGGGTACCACCGGTGAGCCCACCACCATGACCTTCGCCGAGCACTTCGACGTGATTCGCAGCGTGGTCGAAGAGGTCAATGGCCGCATTCCCGTCATCGCCGGCACCGGCTCCAACAACACCACCGAGGCGGTGGAGCTGACCCGCTACGCCAAGGAAGTGGGGGCCGACTACTGCCTGACCGTGGCGCCTTACTACAACAAGCCGACCCAGGAAGGTTTGTATCAGCATTTCAAGGTGATCGCCGAGACCAGTGATCTGCCGGTGATCCTGTACAACGTGCCGGGACGCACCTGTTCGGACATCTACAACGAGACCGTGCTGCGTCTGGCCGAGGTCGACAACATCATCGGCCTCAAGGATGCCACCGGCAACCTGGAGCGCGCCGAGGACCTGATCGAACGTCTCAAGGGCAGCGACTTCATGCTCTACTCCGGCGATGACGCCACCGCCTGCGACTTCATGCTGATGGGCGGTCATGGCGATATCTCGGTGACCGCCAATGTGGCGCCGAAGGCCATGCACGAGTTGTGCGCCGCCGCCGTGGCCGGTGAAAGCGACAAGGCTCACCAGATCAACACCCGGCTTCTGCCCCTGCATACCAACCTGGGCATCGAGGCCAATCCTATCCCCGTCAAGTGGGCGCTCAACCGCATGGGTATCATCGAGCCCGGCATCCGCCTGCCGTTGACCTGGCTGAGCGAGAAGTATCACTCCACCATCAGCGAAGCCCTGCAGCTGGCAGGACTGATCGAGGACTGACGCCTGAACCGTGCCTCCGGTCGTGATGTCGTGGACCCAATTTTCAATCAAGGTGGATGCATGAATTCTGCGCTTAAAGGACTGCCGCTGGCGATGATCGCGGCCCTGACCCTGGCCGGCTGTGCCAAGGACGGTCACTATCACGATCGCAACGAGGATTACGCGGGCGCCCGTCAGGCGGCTCCGCTGACCCTCCCCGGCAGCCGCGACCAGAGCCGCTATCGCGATATCATGCCGGTGCCTCAGGCTCGCGGGGACTTCTACGCCCGCGAGGGGGACTTCGCCGCGCCCTTGCCCCAGACGCTGTCTGCCAGCACCGCGGTGGCCGCCGGTGACGTGGCGGTGCGCGAGACCGACGCCGATCGCTGGCTGGTGGTAGGGGCCGCGCCCGCGGTGGTGTGGCCGGAGCTCGAGCGCTTCGTCGAACAGCGCGGGCTGGAGATCACCCGCAGCGACAGCGCCAGCGGTGTCATCGAGACCTCCGACGCCAGCCTGGTACTGCGCCAGGGTCTCAGGTCGGGCACCAGTGAGGTGCGCTGTGATACCGCGGGCCAGCTCAACCGGCTGTGCCTGAACTCTCTGCAGCGTCACTTTGAAGCGCGTAGCGCCTCGGCCAGCATCGCCTCGGCGTCGGCCCAGCAGGCCCCCGAAGCCGACAGCGTCCGCTTCGAGCCTCGCGGCGATGACTGGGTGATGGTGATGCCCTTCGACATCGAGCGGGCCTACGCCGAGCTCGCCTTCCAGCTCGAGAACAACTTCGAGATGGAAGATCGCCGCGAGCTGGTCTCCGTGGATGAAAGCGGCAAGCGCTTCGTGATCGATTACATCACCGAGAGCGAGCGTACCCGTGGCTTCATCGACTCCTTGACCTCGATGGATCTGCTTGAGTCGATGCAACGCATCGAGCTCAGGTTGTCGCCCCAGGGCCGGGAAACCCTGATGGAGGCACGTAGCGCCGACGACGAGCCGCTTTCCGGCGATGACCAGCGTGAGCTGCTGCAGCGCATGGAGGGCTTGCTGCGCTGATGAGCGTCGGGCATGCCAATGGTTCCCGGGGAGGCTTGCGTTTCGCCTCCCTGGGCAGCGGAAGCAAGGGCAACGCCACCCTGGTCAGCGACGGCGAGTCGATGTTGCTGGTGGACTGCGGTTTCGGTCTCAAGGAGGCAGAACGCCGGCTGGCGCGGCTGGGTGTCCATCCGCGTCAGCTCGATGCCTTGCTGGTCACCCACGAACATGGCGACCATGTGCGTGGCATCGGACCCCTGGCCCGTCGCTATGACCTGCCGGTACACCTGACCCCGGGCACCTGGCTATCCGGCAAGCTCGGCCGGCTGCCCCGGACCCACTGGATCACCCCTCAGTCGCGCTTTGCCATCAAGGGACTCGACGTCGACGCCATCACGGTGCCCCACGACGCCCGAGAGCCGGTGCAGTTTCGTATCGCCGCAGGTGACAGGAAGCTGGGGCTGCTGACCGACCTGGGCCACCCCAGCGAACACGTGCGCCAGGCCTTCCGTGGCTGCGATGCCCTCGTGCTCGAGTGCAATCATGACGTGCGCATGCTGGCTGAAGGCCCCTATCCGCCCAGTCTCAAGCGTCGCGTCGGCGGACGTTGGGGGCACCTGGCCAATGGCCAGGCTGCGGCGCTGTTGACCGAACTGGGGCTGGATCGGCTGCAGCGTATCGTCTGCTCCCACCTGTCGGAGCATAATAACCGCCCCGAACTCGCTCTGGAGGCATTGACGCCTCTGCTGGATGGCGACGAGACCCGCCTGACCGTGGCTGCCCAGGATGACGGCCTGGATTGGCAAGCGATTCACTGATTCAGGACCCTGGTCCTGCTTGAACCCCTTTTTTTGATTTGCCTGTGGAGGCACCCATGGAAAAGCGCGAAGAACTCTATGCCGGCAAGGCCAAGTCGGTCTATGCCACCGATGACCCGGATCGTCTGATCCTGCACTTTCGTGACGACACCAGCGCCTTCGACGGACGCCGCATGGAGTCGCTCGAGCGCAAGGGCATGGTCAACAACCGCTTCAATGCCTTCATCATGGCCAAGCTGGAAGAGGCCGGCATCCCCACCCACGTGGAAGAGCTGCTGTCGCCCACCGAGTGCGTGGTCAAGAAGCTCGACATGATTCCGGTGGAGTGCGTGGTACGCAACATCGCCGCCGGCAGTCTGGTCAAGCGTCTCGGCGTCAAGGAAGGCGAGCCGCTGACACCGCCGACCTTCGAGCTGTTTCTGAAAAACGACGAGCTCCACGATCCCATGGTCAACGAGTCCCTGGCCGAAAGCTTCGGTTGGGCCAGCGCCGAGCAACTGGCCGAGATGAAGGCGCTGACCTTCAAGGTCAACGAGGTGCTCAAGCAGCTGTTCGCCGACGGCGGCATGCTGCTGGTGGACTACAAGCTCGAGTTCGGCGTATTCCACGGCAAGATCGTGCTGGGTGACGAATTCTCGCCGGACGGCTGCCGCCTGTGGGACGCCAAGACCCGCGAAAAGCTCGACAAGGATCGCTTCCGCCAGGGGCTGGGCAGCGTCATCGAGTCCTACGAGGAAGTCGGCCGTCGTATCGGCATCGATTTCAGCTGACAGCCGCTTGCCGGCACTGGTCTGCGCTGACTGCCGCAAGGGCATGATGCAACGACGGTGGTGCAAGTGGTGATAACGCCGAAAGCATGTAGAGGATCGCCCGGGCCTGGCCCGGGCGATCTGCTTTTCGCTGCCCACGTCTGTACCAATGGCTGGGCTCCCACGAGTGACTTAAAGTTCCTGGCGCTACGCTGATGTTGGGTACTGGGAAGTGTCGACTCGGATAGGTGTGCGGCAACGTTTTTCGTATTCCAGCAAGTCCTGCCCCCCCCTGTACCTGATGTGGCTGCGTCTAACCGCAGTACAACATAGTGTTGCCCTTCCTTTGTACTGCGTTGTCGGGAAAATTCCTGTTCATTTGACCATCGCTCGTCAGTTTTGATGGCACCTGGCTATGGCTGGGGGAAAAGATGAATCTCACCAGTGCCCGTACTGCTTCTGAAACGGACCGTTAGTTTTTGTGCTTTATTTGGCACGTCCTGCGCCAATTACAAGCAAGAAATGATCTGTGTCACGTTTAAAAATGGAAGTGACAGCGCTGCGCGTGTAGATTTTTTAATTCATGTTTCTTTTTGAAAGTTTTTAGTCAAGAAGTCGGGTTTCTGCACGCTATTGGTTTTTTGATTCGTTTTTCTGTTTTCAGGATTTTTATAAGAGAGTTTTGGGTGGTTGAAGATGGATTTCGGATGAAAGTGAGTGTTTTGGTGGCGCACGAAGATGTCACCTAAGTATTGGTGGCAAGGAGGTCGGAGTGAGTGAATTGGATGGCCGTACTTTTTTGTTCGTTAACTCGCTCAAAACAGCAAGAAGTGGGACAAAAAACGTTTGTATCACCTGTATCCTGATGTCTCTATCGGCTGTCACGCCTGGGCTGGGGTCGAGTAAAGCGGAGGCTGGCCCCCTCGTTGATGACTGTCCGACGGTGGCAGGTGAAGTCCGCAACATAGCGTCAGAGGAGGCAATGATACCTCTGACGTCACCGACTAAAGATAGATGTGTCATGCCAGGTGAGCCGTCGACGCCTGCCGACAAGCCTGAACAGTTTGTCGTCAATCGTTATCTGGCGCCGGTGGGCATCCAGCCCGCTGCGGGGGCATCTGCCATCCATATAGGCACCGGTGCCGTTGGCGATGGTGATGCCTCTATCGCGATGGGCTACTATGCGACCACGAGTGCGGCGGCAGATTCTGGTATTGCCCTGGGCGATCAGGCTGTTACCAGCGGTTTGGCCGGTGTCTCGATCGGGCGTGGGGCTTATGCGAAAAGCAAGAATGGCGTCGCTATTGGTGGCGGGGCACTGTCTAGCGGCACGGTCGCTCGATTAAACGGCGCACAAGCGATAGGTGTAAACGCCATTGCCATTGGCGGAGACCTGACCGGAGGGTCCGTTGCCAGCGCCACCTCGAGTCTTGCTATTGGCGCAAAGGCGACGTCCACGGCGACCAATGCGACGTCACTTGGGGCCACGGCTAAAGCGACGGGTAGCCACTCCACGGCACTGGGATCAGGCAGTGTTGCCAACGGCGCGAAAAGTGTCGGTGTTGGCCATCTCAACGTTTCCAATGGCGACAATAGCCTTGCATTGGGTGAGAGCAACTCCACATCGACAGGCGCCAAGAACGCGATTGCCATTGGTACTTCCAACAAGATCGAAGGCGCATCGACATATGCGTCTGCGATTGGTCTCAACAATACCGTTCAAGGCAATGCAGTCCGGGTCGTTGGCAATACCAATAACGTGACCAGCGATTTTTCCGGTGTTTTCGGCTCAAGTAACACGCTGTCATCGACTGCTACTGGTGCCAATGTAGTAGGTCTTCAAAATACCGTCGCCGGCGCCGCTACCAATGTAGTGGGAAATTGGTCGAAAGCGAGTGGCAACTACTCCATGGTGCTCGGTGATTCCGGAGAGGCGTCCGCCAGCAACGCCATTGCCATCGGTACCAATGCCAAGGCCAGCGTGGCCAACAGCGTGGCCTTGGGAAACGGCGCCACCACCGAGGCGATGGTGGGAACCACCCAGGCTACCATCGCGGGCAAGAGCTACAGTTTCGCCGGTGCGGCTCCGACAGGCACTCTGAGCCTTGGCTCGGCGGCAACGACCGATAGCGGGGGCAATGCGGTAGCCAGCGTCGAGCGTACTATTACTCACGTAGCGGCTGGACGGTTAGCTGTCACCAGCACGGATGCCGTCAACGGCAGTCAGCTGAATGCCACCAATCAGGCGCTGGGAGAACTGTCGGAAGGCGTGCAGGCGTTGGGAGATCTGTCAGACGGCGTGGTGGTCTACGACCGCGGCACCGGAGGCACGCTCAATGAGGGCAGCATCACCCTGGCCGGTGATGCCGGCACCCGGATCACCAATCTGACCGACGCCACCCTGTCCACCGACAGCACCGATGCGGTCACCGGTCGTCAGTTGAACGCGACCAATGTGCGGGTGACCCAGAACGAAGGCGACATCACCAACCTCACCACCAACCTGGGGGATATCGCCGCCGACAGCATCTACTACCAGGCCAACTCTTCCGCCAGCGGCGCCAGTGCCAGCGGCACCGACAGCCTGGCGATGGGGCCGGCGGCGGTGTCCTCGGCAACCAACGGGGTGGCTATCGGCAATGGCGCGAAGGCCAGCGTCGCCAATAGCGTAGCCTTGGGTAACGGTGCTACCACGGAAGCGGCGGTGGCCACCACCACGGCCACCGTGGCCGGTACTGACTACGCCTTGGCCGGCAGCAGCCCGACCGGTACGGTCAGCGTGGGCACCAGCGGCAGCGAGCGCACCATCACCCACGTGGCAGCAGGTCGACTCTCGGCCACCAGTACCGACGCGGTCAACGGCAGCCAGCTCCATGCCACCAACCAGGCTCTGGGGAATCTGGCCGAGGGCGCAGTGGTCTACGACCGCGGCACCGGTGGAACGCTCAATGAGGGCAGCATCACCCTGGCCGGCGATGCCGGCACCCGAATCACCAATCTGACCGACGCCACCCTGTCCACCGACAGCACCGATGCGGTCACCGGTCGTCAGTTGAACGCGACCAATGTGCGGGTGACCCAGAACGAAGGCGATATCACCAATCTCACCACCAACCTGGGGGATCTGTCGGCCGGTGCGGTGGTCTACGACCGTAGCGACGACGGCACGCTCAACGAGGGCAGCATCACCCTGGCCGGTGACGCCGGTACCCGGATCACCAATCTGACCGACGCCACCCTGTCCACCGACAGCACCGATGCGGTCACCGGTCGTCAGTTGAACGCGACCAATGTGCGGGTGACCCAGAACGAAGGTGATATCGCCAATCTCACCAGCAGCCTGGGGGATATCGCAGCCGACAGCATCTACTACCAGGCCAACTCTTCCGCCAGCGGCGCCAGTGCCAGCGGCACCGACAGCCTGGCGATGGGGCCGGCGGCGTTGTCCTCGGCAACCAATGGGGTGGCTATCGGCAATGGCGCGAAGGCCAGCGTCGCCAACAGCGTAGCCTTGGGTAACGGTGCCACCACGGAAGCGGCGGTGGCCACCACCACGGCCACCGTGGCCGGTACTGACTACGCCTTGGCCGGCAGCAGCCCGACCGGTACGGTCAGCGTGGGCACCAGCGGCAGCGAGCGCACCATCACCCACGTGGCAGCAGGTCGACTCTCGGCCACCAGTACCGACGCGGTCAACGGCAGCCAGCTCCATGCCACCAACCAGGCCCTTGGGGATCTGGCCGAGGGCGCAGTGGTCTACGACCGCGGTACCGGTGGCACGCTCAATGAGGGCAGCATCACCCTGGCCGGTGATACCGGAACCCGAATCACCAATCTGACCGACGCCACCCTGTCCACCGACAGCACCGATGCGGTCACCGGTCGTCAGTTGAACGCGACCAATGCTCGAGTCAGTCAGAACGAAGGCGATATCACCAACCTCACCACCAACCTGGGGAATCTGGCCGAGGGCGCAGTGGTCTACGACCGCGGCACCGGTGGCACGCTCAATGAGGGCAGTATCACCCTGGCCGGCGATGCCGGTACCCGAATCACCAATCTGACTGACGCCACCCTGTCCACCGACAGCACCGATGCGGTCACCGGCCGTCAGTTGAACGCGACCAATGTGCGGGTGACCCAGAACGAAGGCGATATCACCAACCTCACCACCAACCTGGGGAATCTGGCCGAGGGCGCAGTGGTCTACGACCGCGGTACCGGTGGCACGCTCAATGAGGGCAGCATCACCCTGGCCGGTGATACCGGAACCCGAATCACCAATCTGACCGACGCCACCCTGTCCACCGACAGCACCGATGCGGTCACCGGTCGTCAGTTGAACGCGACGAATGTGCGCGTGACCCAGAACGAAGGCGATATCGCCAATCTCACCACCAACCTGGGGGATATCGCCGCCGACAGCATCTACTACCAGGCAAAATCCAGCGGTAGCGGCGCCAGTGCCAGCGGCACCGACAGCCTGGCGATGGGGCCGGCGGCGGTGTCGTCGGCAACCAATGCGGTGTCCATCGGCAATGGCGCTTCAAGCTCGGTGTTTGGCGGCGTGGCACTGGGCAGCGGAGCGATCGCGAACCGCGAGGTGGCGAAGGTTTCCGGCCAGATCGTCGTGGGCAATGCCACCATTCAGTACAACACTTCGGACGCCGATCTAATGGGAGCGGTCTCCGTGGGGCGGGACGGTGAGTATCGCCAGTTGATCAACATCGCCGATGG
Organism: Halomonas sp. DP1Y21-3; assembly: GCF_019801245.1. Classification (NCBI taxonomy): domain Bacteria; kingdom Pseudomonadati; phylum Pseudomonadota; class Gammaproteobacteria; order Oceanospirillales; family Halomonadaceae; genus Halomonas; species Halomonas sp. DP1Y21-3. The sequence continues at coordinate 482,737 of NZ_JAHVJM010000002.1, read as the reverse complement.
TATCGAGGATCACGATGCGGTGACCATGCGTCAGCTCAAGGGGGCCGTGGGGTCGCTCTCGGATACGGGATCGCTGTATTTTCATGCCAACGGGGGAGGGGAAGTCGACGCCCTCGCCACCGGCGAAGGCTCCATCGCCATTGGGCCTGATACCACGGTCAATGGCGATGACGCCATCGGTATGGGGGTGAGCGCCAAGGTGGAGATAGGGGCAGCCGGTGCGGTTGCCATTGGCGACCAGAGCCACACCCTGCTGGAAGATGCGATTGCGGTCGGTAGTACGGCAGTGTCCTCGGGCGAGCAGGCGATGGCCCTGGGTGCTGGAGCCAGCGCCAATCAGGCTATGGATGTGGCGCTGGGGGCCCAGTCGACCTCACAGGAGGCAATAGGCACCGAGTCAGGCATTATCTTCGGTGAACAGCATGAATACGCCGGCACAAACCCCATTGCTACCGTCAGCATCGGTGACGAAGGGCAGGAGCGAACCTTGACCCACCTGGCCGCGGGTCGAATCTCCGCTACCAGTACCGATGCGGTCAATGGCAGCCAGCTCCATGCGACCAATAAGGCGCTTGAGGAAGTGGTGGCGTATGACCACTTCAACGACGGCAGCGTCGACTGGAACCACGTAACCCTGAAGTCGCCTGGTAGAGCCTTCGGCGGTACCGTGCTCGGTAATATTGCGGATGGGTCGCTTTCCGACACCAGTCTAGAGGCGGTCAACGGCAGTCAGCTCCACGCCACCAATGGTCGTCTCACCAATCTTGAAGGCGATGTCGGTGATATCCAGACGACCCTCGACAGCTTGGGGGGAGGCAGTGGCAACCCGGCCCAGAATGTCGTGCAATATGACCCAGATTCCAACCAGGGAAAGATCACTCTGGCTGGTGCCGACGGTGGTACCGTGATCAGCAATCTGGCCGAAGGCGATATCCATCAAGGCAGTACTGATGCGGTCAATGGTGGTCAGATCTGGGACTTGATGGAGGATATCGGCGACCTGGCACTGAGTGGTCAGGACACCAAGTACTTCCAGGCGAATTCGCAGGGAGACGCTGCCACTACTAGTGCTGCAGACACCGTTGCCATCGGAGGTGGCGCCAAGGCACAAGCTGAAGGAGGTGTTGCACTTGGTGATGGCGCTGTGGCCGATAGAGAAGGCATGAAGGGGGAGGAGGAAGCCTTTTCGCACGTGGCGGTGGAGTCATCCAAGGGAGCTGTTGCGGTCGGCAGCGAGGGTGGTGAACGTCAGATCACCCACGTCGCGGGGGGCACCGAGGACACCGATGCGGTCAATGTGCGCCAGCTCAGTGCCGTGCAAGAGGGAGCGGTCAACTACGATCGTAGCGAGGATGGCAGCGTCGACTACCACTCTGTCAGCCTGGGCAATGGCAGTGGCCCCACCCAGTTGCATAACGTGGCTGCCGGTTCGGCACCCACCGATGCGGTCAACATGTCGCAGCTCAATGAACTGAACCGTAAGTTCACTTCCGACTACAACCAACTCGACCACAAGATTGACGAAGTAGAGCGAGATGCCAGTGCGGGGATCGCGGCCCTGGCCGCCATGGGCGATGCACCCTATGTCGCAGGAAAGCTCACCTATCATGTGGGGACTGGCTACTACAACGGAGAATCGGCACTAGGTGTGAGCGTACGACGAACCGCTGATACTGGCCGCTGGAGTGTCGGGATGGGGATTGGCGCCTCCCACGGTGGCCCAACGATCGGTCTGGGAATCTCCGGGGTCATCGATTGAGACCAGTGGGCAGGTCAAACGAAAATCTGGTCGTTCACCTTGGGTGCGGCTGTGTCGCAAGACACAGCGGTACTGACGGTGTCGCGATCACGGATGGTGATCGGCGTCGATGCACAGTGACAGGGGGCGCGGAAGTTAAAGTAGCGGCATATGATGCTGCGGCCAGTGGAGTTGCGAGCACAGCGGGTTAGTCGTCTCGTCCTGGTTCCTGTCCGGTTTCAAGGGCGTCCACGCGAAAGCGCAGGGCGCCCTTGTCGTTTTCGGCGCGAAAACGCACGTTGAAACCTCTCAGGCTGACGCCGTACTGGCGATCGTCGTCACTGCCCTTGCTGCGATAGGCGGGGCGCGGGTCCTGGGCGAGGACCTGGGCGATCAAGCGACGCAAGGAACCATCGTTGTCGCTGCTGGAAAGCACCGCTTCGGCCTCGGCCGAGAACACCACCGGATGCTGCGTCGGCGCTTCAGGTGCAAAACCGGTACGGGCGTCGGGGCGACTCTCGGCCCAGGGCAGGTATGGCTTGATATCCACCACTGGTGTGCCGTCGACCAGATCGGCGCTCTTGAGCACCAGGCTGACGCCGTCGCGCGTATCGATGTCGATCAACTCCACCAGCGAGAGCCCGAGACGGTTGGGGCGGTGGGTGCTGCGGCTGGCAAATACGCCTATTCGTGCATTTCCTCCCAGTCGAGGCGGACGGACCATCGCTTTCCAGTGGGGCGGACTAAGGTGAAAGATGAAGGTCAGCCACAGGTGGCTGAACCCCTCCAGCCCACGTACGGCCATGGGATCGGCGAAGTCGCCCTCCAGCACTAGACGAGCTCTGGCATCTTCTGCAAGCCCTGGCTGACGGGGTACGCCGAACTTGTCCGGGAAGTCGCTGCGTATGGTGCCGATGGGCGTCAGGGTATAGAAGTCGTCGGGCATGATCTGGTGAGGCTCTGATGTCGAGGCGTTGATGTGGATGCTGTTACGTCGATGCTCTGATGTCGAAACTCTGATGACGCAGGAAGTGGGTCAGGGTTGACCTGAATGGCTCCAGCAACGTGCTTGCAGGTATCGTGACATGACAAAGCTCCAGTTGGGCATGAAACAGCGTCGCCGGGCATCAGGGTGGTCAGGAGTGTTGGATCGCGCCCGTTATCTGATTAGGCTTGGCGAACCTCGACGCGCCGGATTATCCGTCTCCAGTCCTGCAGGAGTTCCCTACATGTCCGAACCCAGAATGTCGCAAGCCATGCCGGTCGAGCGACGTTCCCGTATTCACTATCGTGAGGCCCTCGCCAAGGATGGCTCGGATCAGGCCGAAGTGTTCTATCACGCCGTCATGATGGGGGCCAGTCGCCACTACAGCCTGGCCCAGCGTCAGGCCTGGGCTTCGGCGCTGCCCAGGGACGGTTCCGCCTGGCGTGCTCGTCAGGCATTGTTTACTACCCTGGTGGCCGAGTGTGACGGTCGCTGCGTCGGCTTTGTCGAGTTGGACCCCGGTCGCGCGCGCGTCGAGACGCTCTATGTGTGGCCCTCGCTGACCGGCCAGGGCATCGGCGGCCGCTTGCTGTCGCTTGCCGAGGAGCGCCTGAGAAACGCCGGCGCCCGGCGGATGATCATCGAAGCCAGCCTGATGCTGGCAGAGCCACTGCTCGACGCTGGCTGGGAATCCCACGGTGAAGAGTGGGTCGAGCGCGCCGGAGAGCTGCTGCCACGGCTATGCATGAGCAAGCCGTTGGAGTGACCTCCGCTGGACGTTGGAATGCCCCCCGCTGGACGCTGGCCCCGCTGGACGCTGGAGACCCCCCCCGCTGGAGAGCCCCCTGAGAGTAATCTCCAGGAGTGCCCCCGAGAGTGCCCTTCAAGAATAGCCCCCAGGTATGGGCCAGGGTCCAGGCCGGGGGATCGCTTCTCGAAACGGGCAGGGCGTCAGCCTGCCGGGCCTTCCTCGACCATGCGCATGGACAGGTCGATGGCTTTCACGTCCTTGGTCAGTGCACCGCTCGAGATGCAGTCGACACCTGTCTGGGCGATGGCTTTCAGCGTCGTCTCGTCGACATTGCCGGACGCCTCCAGCGTCGCCTGGCCTGCGACGCGGCGCACCGCTTCTCGCATGTCATCCAGTGAGAAGTTGTCGAGCATGATCACGTCGGCGCCGGCGGCCAGCGCCTGATCCAGTTCCTCGAAGGTCTCGACTTCCACCTCCACCGTCAGGTCACGCGCGATGCTGCGGGCCTCCTTCACGGCGCCGGCGATGCCGCCGCAGGCCGAGATATGGTTTTCCTTGATCAGGAAGGCGTCGTAGAGGCCGATCCGATGGTTGCAGCCACCGCCACAGGCCACCGCGTACTTCTGGGCGATACGCAGACCTGGCAACGTCTTGCGGGTGTCGAGCAGCCGCACACCGGTGCCCTCGAGCAGGTCGACGTAGTGGCGGGTGCGCGTGGCGGTGGCCGACAGCGTCTGCAGCAGGTTGAGAGCCGCGCGCTCGCCGGTCAGCAGGCTGCGTGCGGGGCCGGCCAGTTCGAGAAAGGGCTCGTTTGGCGTCAGTCGATCGCCGTCCGCGGCGTGCCAGGTCAGAGCGACCCGGGGATCGAGGCGGCGGAACAGTTCGTCGACCCAGGCCACGCCGCAGAGTATCGCCGGCTCGCGGCTGATGACGCGGGCCTTGCCCAGATGCTTTTCGGGAATCAGTTGGGCGGTGATGTCCACCGGACCGACGTCCTCGGCCAGCAGGCGAGCGGCACTGTTGCGGATGTCTTCGGCAAGGGCGTCCTGAAAGTGCATGGGTATCTCTGTATTGCGGCGCGTGGAGCCGACATTATAGGGGCACTAGCACCTCGACGTCAGTGGGCGAGGTGACGATCCCATATTCAGACAATGGAGACACCAGCATGCAGTGTCACGACGGGTGGCTCGACGGGGCCAGGCGAGTGCCTTCGCCCAACGTCAATGAACGACCCGAACGAGAAATATCGGCGGTAGTGGTGCATTCCATCAGTCTGCCGCCGGGTCAATTCGGCGGCGAGCACATCGAGGAACTGTTCACCAACCGTCTGGATCCCGAGGCCCACCCTTACTTCGCGAGTATCGCCGGACTCAAGGTCTCGGCGCATCTGTTGATCCGTCGCGACGGAGAGTGTGTTCAGTTTGCGCCCTTCGAGGCGAGGGCCTGGCACGCGGGACGCTCCAGCTGGTTCGATGGCCATTGCCTGCGCCGCGAGCTCAACGACTTCTCGATCGGGATCGAGCTCGAAGGGGACGAGGTGTCGCCCTATCGAGACGCCCAGTACCGTGCCCTGGCCCAGGTGCTGCACGCGCTGTTTGACGTCTACCCCGAGATCACCCCCCAACGACTGACCAGTCACGCGCGAATCGCTCCCCTGCGAAAGACCGATCCCGGCCCCTCCTTCGACTGGGCGTACCTGCGGCGCTGTTTGCAGCACCGCTAGATGAAGATGCGATGCATCGTTTCGGCATAGCGCGAGCCATCACCTTCAGGTCAAACGGTAGTTTGTTTACAAGTGGCTGACTTGAGGCGCTTAAGTCATACCCCCTTTGGGTTAAGCCATTGTGTTGCAGTGCAATATGAGGTAATTGAAAAATATTTCCATAGCTGCTTCAATTGGCAGTGCAGGGCGTTTGAGGTATCTTCTTGCCCAATCGTGCTCGTTTGGCACGGACATTCTAGTAATATTACTACATGCCTGACGCTGCGAGGCGGGCGGGGAATCACCCCCTCTATCCCGCTCGCTCATTGGCCTCGATCGTGGGGCAATGGACCCCCATCGTCATTCGGAGAGACGTTCTATGAGTCTTGGTTCAAGAGAAGATCTCGATCCGGTCGAAACCCAGGAATGGTTGGATTCCCTGGAGTCTGTTCTGGATCGTGAGGGCGAGGATCGTGCCCGGTACCTGATGACGCGGCTCGCCGACCGTTATCGCCAGGACGGCATGCAGGTGCCCTTCTCGGTCACCACCCCGCATCGCAACACCATTCCGGTGCACTGCGAGGCCCCGATGCCTGGCGATCTGTTCATGGAGCGTCGTATTCGCTCGGTGATCCGCTACAACGCCATCGCTCAGGTCATTCGCAACAACAAGGCGAAGCCGGGACTGGGTGGCCACATCGCCAGCTTCATGTCCTCCGCGACTCTCTACGACGTGGGCTTCAACCATTTCTTCCGTGCCCCCAACGGCGACTTCGAAGGCGACCTGATCTACATCCAGGGTCACGTGGCACCGGGCATCTACGCCCGCGCCTACCTCGAGGGCCGGCTGACCGAAGAGCAGATGGACAGCTACCGCCAGGAAGTCGATGGCAACGGCCTGTCATCCTACCCGCACCCGTGGCTGATGCCGGAGTTCTGGCAGTTCCCGACGGTTTCCATGGGTCTGGGCCCGATCCAGGCGATCTACCAGGCCCACGTCATGAAGTACCTGCACTCCCGCGAGCTGCACGACATGCAGGATCGCAAGATCTGGTGCTTCATGGGCGACGGTGAGTGTGACGAGCCGGAATCTCTCGGCGCCATCCACCTGGCCAGCCGCGAGAAGCTCGACAATCTGATCTTTGTTATCAACTGCAACCTGCAGCGTCTCGATGGCCCGGTGCGCGGCAACTCCCGCATCATCGACGAGCTCGAGGGTGTCTTCCGCGGTGCCGGCTGGAACGTGCTCAAGGTCGTCTGGGGTCGTCACTGGGACCCGCTCTTCGAGAAGGACAAGAAGGGCATGCTGCAGAAGCGCATGGACGAGGCGGTCGACGGCGACTACCAGAACTACAAGGCCAACGGCGGTGCCTACACCCGTGAGCACTTCTTCGGCAAGTACCCGGAGACCGCCGACCTGGTCAAGGACATGTCCGACGAGGACATCTGGAAGCTCAATCGCGGTGGCCACGATCCGTTCAAGGTCTACGCGGCGTACCACGAGGCGACCACCAAACCCAATGGTCGCCCCACCGTGATCCTGGCGCATACCGTCAAGGGCTACGGCATGGGTGGCGGCGACGGCGAGGCGGCCAACGAGGCGCACCAGGTCAAGACCATGGAGTACGAGGCGCTCAAGCGCTTCCGTGATCGCTTCGGCATCCCGATCTCCGACGACCAGCTCAAGGAAGTGCCGTACTACAAGCCGGACGACGATTCGCCCGAAATGAAGTACATGCACTATCAGCGCGAACAGCTGGGCGGCTATCTGCCGAGCCGTCGCAATGACTTCGAGGCGCTCGAGATTCCCGGCCTCGATGACAAGACCTTCGCCTCCCAGACCGGCGGCTCCAAGGGCCGCGAAGTGTCCACCACCATGGCCTTCGTGCGGATCCTCAATGGCCTGGTCAAGGACAAGAAGATCGGCAAGCGGGTGGTCCCGATCATCCCCGACGAGGCGCGCACCTTCGGTATGGAGGGCATGTTCCGTCAGCTCGGTATCTACACCTCCGAAGGCCAGAAGTACGAGCCGGTCGACAAGGGCCAGATCATGTTCTACCGCGAGGATCAGAAGGGTCAGATCCTCGAGGAAGGCATCACCGAGGCCGGCGCCATGTCTGCCTGGATTGCCGCGGCCACCTCGTACTCGAACAACAACACCACTCTGCTGCCGTTCTACATCTACTACTCGATGTTCGGCTTCCAGCGGATCGGTGATCTGGCCTGGGCCGCCGGTGACATGCAGGCTCGCGGCTTCCTGTGCGGTGGTACCGCCGGTCGTACCACGCTCAACGGCGAGGGTCTCCAGCACCAGGACGGTCACAGCCTGCTGCAGGCAGCGATGATCCCGAACTGCCGCACCTATGACCCGACCTACGGGCACGAAGTCGCGGTCATCGTGCAGGATGGTCTGAAGCGGATGTTCTCCGACAAGGAAAACTGCTTCTACTACCTGACCCTGATGAACGAGAACTACGAGCACCCCGAGCTCGAGGAGATTCCCGCCGAGGACATCATCAAGGGCATGTACCTGCTGCGCGAGACCAAGGGCAAGAAGGGCCACGTCCAGCTGCTGGGCTCCGGTACCATCCTGCGCGAGGTCGAGGCTGCCGCCGAGATACTGGCCGAAGAGTGGGGTGTGGGCTCCGACATCTGGAGCGTGACCAGCTTCAATGAGCTGCGCCGCGAGGCCCTGGGGCTGGATCGTCAGGCCTTCATCAACCCGGATGCCGACCCCGAGAAGCCTCACGTCACCAAGTGTCTGGAAGGGCGCAAGGGACCGGCGATCGCCTCGACCGACTACATGAAGCTGTACGCCGACCAGGTCCGCGCCTGGGTGCCGACCGACTATCATGTACTGGGCACCGACGGCTATGGTCGCTCCGACACCCGCGAAGCGCTTCGCCGGTTCTTCGAGGTCGACCGCTACTACGTCACCGTGGCGGCGCTCAAGGCGTTGGCCGATCGTGACGAGATCGACCGCAAGGTCGTGGCCGAGGCACTCAAGAAGTACGACATCGACCCGAATAAGCCCAACCCGCTCGAGGTGTAAGGCATCGGTTGGACTGTCCGGTGGCATGGCGGGCCGGTGGCCCGCCTCCGTCAAGAGTTTGAAGGAGCGCGACCTTGAGTAGCGAAATCATCAAAGTGCCCGATATCGGTGGTGACACCGATGTGGAAATCATCGAAGTCGCGGTGTCCGAAGGTGACGTGATCGAGCCGGAAGACACCCTGATTACCCTGGAATCCGACAAGGCCAGCATGGACGTGCCGGCGCCCAAGGGCGGCAAGGTCCTCAAGGTTCTGGTCAAGGAAGGCGACACCGTCTCGGAAGGCGATGACATCGTCGAGATCGAGGCCGAAGGTGGTGGCGACGCCGACGAGGATGCTGACGCCGACGCCGATTCGGCTGAAGAGTCGCAGGCCGATTCCGGCGGCGACGAGCAGGAAGCGCCCAAGTCCGACGACAAGCCGGCACCGAAGAAGAAGAGCGGCGGTGGCAGCAAGACCGTCGAGATCAAGGTGCCGGACCTGGGTGGCTCCAGCGACGTCGAGATCATCGAGGTGGCGGTGTCCGAAGGCGACGAGGTCGGCGAGGAAGACACCCTGATCACCCTGGAGTCCGACAAGGCCTCCATGGACGTGCCGAGTCCCCACGCCGGCAAGTTGGTCAGCCTGAACGTCAAGGAAGGGGATACCGTCTCCGAAGGTGACGTCATCGGCTCCATGGAAGTCGCCGGTGAAGGCGATGATGGCGATGACGACTCTGCCGATGAGTCGGCCGATGAGTCTGCCGATGATAGTGCAGCCGAGTCCGCCGAAAGCGCGTCGGAAGAGCAGGAAGAGGACGATTCCGACGACGAGGCCGCCGAAGGTGGTCGTCAGGAGGTTCGTGTCCCCGACCTGTCCGGTTCCAGCGACGTGCCGATCATCGAGATGGCCGTCAGCGAAGGTGACGAGGTGGACGTCGAGGACGCCCTGATCACCCTGGAGTCCGACAAGGCCTCCATGGACGTGCCGAGTCCGTTCAAGGGCAAGGTGGTGGAGCTGTCGGTGAAGGAAGGCGACAGTGTCTCCGAGGGTGACCTGATCGGCTACATCGAGGTCGCCGGCGCGGCGCCCAAGAAGAAGGCGCCGAAGAAGGACGCTCCCAAGAAGGACGCCCCGAAAAAGGATGCCCCGAAGAAGGACGCGCCCAAGCAGCAGGCGGCGTCCGGTCAGGGCTCTGCGGTGGCCGACAAGCCGCGTGATGCCAAGAGCGTCCACGCCGGCCCTGCGGTGCGCATGCTGGCCCGCGAACTGGGTGTCGACCTGGCCCTGGTGAAGCCCTCCGGTCCCAAGGACCGAGTGCTCAAGGAAGACGTGCAGAACTACGTCAAGCAGGCCATGGCCAACCAGGGCAAGGGCAAGAGCGACGCCGCTGCGGCACCTGCTGCCGGGGGCTCTGGCATTCCGCCGATCCCGGATCAGGACTTCAGCCAGTTCGGCGAGATCGAAGAGAAGCAGATGGGCCGCCTGATGAAGATGGGCGCCAACAATCTGCATCGCAGCTGGGTCAATATTCCCCACGTCACGCAGTTCGACGAGGCGGACATCACCGAGCTCGAGGCCTTCCGCAAGTCGATGAAGGCCGAGGCGGAAGCCCAGGGCGCCAAGCTGACTCCGCTGCCGTTCCTGATCAAGGCGTGCGCCTATGCCTTGAACAAGTACCCGCAGTTCAACGTCAGCCTCAAGGCCGACGGCGAGACCGTGGTGCAGAAGAAGTACGTGCACATCGGTATCGCCGTGGATACGCCCGATGGCCTGATGGTGCCGGTGATCCGTGATGCCGACAAGAAGTCGCTGATCGACCTGGCCAAGGAGTCGGTGGAGCTGGCCAAGAAGGCTCAGTCGAAGAAGCTCAAGCGTGACGAGATGACCGGTGGTTGCTTCACCATCTCGAGCCTGGGCTCCATCGGCGGGACCGCCTTCACGCCCATCGTGAACCCGCCTGAGGTGGCGATCCTCGGGGTCTCCAAGGCGTCGATGAAGCCGGTGTGGAATGGCGCGGACTTCCAGCCGCGACTGATGATGCCGCTGTCGCTGTCCTATGACCACCGTGCCGTCAACGGCGCCGATGCCGCTCGCTTCACCGCGTTGCTGGGACAGTTGTTGACCGACGTGCGTCGCCTTCTGCTGTAATTCAGGCCGAATGCGAGAACAGAACGGCGCCGCAAGGCGCCGTTTCTCGTCCTGCCGTCAGCTCTGACAGCGTGCCATGTGGATGTGCCAGGCCGGGCGAATCGTGACGCTTCTATGACTCCTGACCAAAGTGCAATCTAGATGCCAGCAGCTTGATGTTAAACGCTTTTTCTGCAGGTTTTCGGTGAGTTGCGAGTAACCTCAGGTTGTGTCGCCAAGACGGCACGGGTATTGTTCGCTTAACCCATTCTTCACCCCGACTTTTCGCTTTCTCGAAGGAGTTCCAACGATGCGTTTGATCCTCTTGGGTGCCCCGGGTGCCGGCAAGGGCACCCAGGCCCAATTCATCTGTGAGCGCTACGATATCCCACAGATTTCCACTGGTGACATGCTGCGTGCAGCGGTCAAGGAAGGCAGTGAACTGGGCCTCAAGGTGAAGGAAATCATGACCACCGGTGGCCTGGTCTCCGATGACATCATCATCGCCCTGGTCAAGGAACGCATCACCCAGCCTGACTGCGCCAACGGTTTCCTGTTTGACGGCTTCCCGCGCACCATTCCCCAGGCCGATGCCATGAAGGAAGGTGGCGTCAAGATCGATCACGTGCTCGAGATCGCCGTGGCCGACGAGGAAATCGTCAATCGTTTGGCGGGTCGTCGGGTCCACCCGGCGTCCGGCCGCGTCTACCACGTCGACCACAATCCGCCCAAGGAAGACGGCAAGGATGATGTGACCGGCGAGGCGCTGGTTCAGCGTGATGATGATCGCGAGAATACCGTTCGCAATCGTCTGTCGGTCTACCACGAGCAGACCGAGCCGCTGGTGGGCTACTACCAGCAATGGGCCCAGCAGGCGCCTGAGGATGCCCCGCGCTATCATCGCGTGGAAGGCGTGGGGAGTGTCGATGACATCACCCGTCAGGTGCGCGAGGCCCTCGAAGGCTGATCTACCGCACCACGCTTGCTGCATTCGACTCACGGCTCGCCCCAAGGCGGGCCGTGAGTCGTTTATAATGTGCCGGATTCACTACCAGGATGAGCCTGACATGACCTTGATTGTGGCCCTCGATGCCTCCTCGAGCGCCTGCTCCGCGGCCCTGCTGCGTCGCCAGGAGGGTAGCCCGGACGAGTTGATAGCGCGTTTTGCGCAGACCCCGCGAGAGCATACCCGCCGTCTGTTGCCGATGGTCGACGAAGTGCTGGCCGAGGCCGGGGTGGCGGCCAGCGAACTGGACGCCGTGGCCTACGGGCGCGGACCAGGCTCCTTCACAGGCTTGAGGATTGCCGCGGGTGTGGCCCAGGGGCTGGCCTACGGACTGGACCGCCCGCTGGTCGGTGTATCGACGCTGGAGGCACTGGCGCTGGGCGGCCACCTGCGCCATCGCTATCGCTACATGGTCACCGCGCTGGACGCCCGCATGGGCGAAATCTACGTCGGTGCCTGGCGGGTCGAGGATGGGCGGCCGTTGGCACTGATGGACGAAGCGGTGCTGCCGCCCGAGCGACTGGTGCTGCCCCGCGAGCATGAAGACCATGATTGGGTGGGGCTGGGGTCTGGCTGGGCGCTGTGGGATCAGATGCCCGCCGAGATCCAGGCCAGCCTCAATCTGACCGTGACCGATGTCGACCCTGCCGCCGAGGACATGGTGCGCCTGGCCGTCGAGGTCTTTGCCGCAGGCGATGCCCAGCGTCCCCATGACGCCCAGCCCGTCTATCTGCGCGATCAGGTGGCCTGGAAGAAGACCGAGCGAAAGGCGCGTTCGTGAGTGTTCGCCTGAGCCCTGACCTGGCGCTGCCCTTCGTGTTGGACACCGACCCCGAGGCGGCGCTGGCGCTGGAACGGGATGACCAGGGGCGGCTGGTGCTGGTCGGTGACGAGGCCCGCTATGGCAAGCCGCTGTGGGTGGACTTCGTCGGTGGGCGAGCCGGCCACCGACGGCGTTTCGGCGGCGGGCGCGGTCAGCTGGTAGCTCGGGCCTGTGGTCTGGCCAAGGGCGTCACCCCGAGCATCATCGATGCCACCGCGGGTCTAGGCCGTGACGCCTTCGTGCTGGCGAGCCTGGGCGCCGAGGTGCTGCTGATCGAGCGGGTAGCCGCGATTGCGGCCCTGCTGGATGACGGACTCCGGCGTGCCCGGGAGGATAGCGACACTCAGGAAGCGGCGGCGCACATGCACCTTGCCCACGGCGACAGCAGTCGTGAGCTTGGCGCCATCGTGGCAGCGGCCGGGGTAGCCCCGGAGGTGATCCACCTGGACCCGATGTTCCCCCACCGCGACAAGTCGGCCCTGGTCAAGAAGGAGATGCGTGTGTTTCGCGAGTTGGCGGGGGACGATGACGATGCACCGCGGCTATTGGAAGCGGCGCTGGACGTCGCCAGTCACCGCGTGGTGGTCAAGCGTCCGCGCAAGGCGCCTGCCATAGCAGGCCCCGAGCCGAGGCATCGACTCGAGGAGAAGACCAGCCGCTACGACATCTACGTGCACCGCTCGCTCAAGGCTGAGCGCTGACCTCCGAGGGAGTCTCGACGGCCTCCTCGCGGTGACGGCTGATCAACGCCAGCCGCCGTCGCAGCGAGGCGTCGAGCAGGCGTGAGGCCCGCTGGGCCGCGCGCTTGAGGCACTCGTCGAAGTGCAGCCGGTCCTGCTCGAGCCACACCCAGCCTTCCTGTTCCAGGGTATCGATCAGGGTCTCGAACAGCTTGGGGTCGAAGAACTCCGGTGCCTCGCGACCGCTGAGCAGTCCAAGGCGTTCCGACAGCGCACGCGAGCGCTCCTTCAGGGTGGCCCGGTCCAGTGCCCCCGATCCGGATCGCAGCAGCACCTCGATCAGCAGGGCGTTGCGCTCCAGCGATGGCTGGATCATGCGGCCGATCAGCTCGAGGCGTTCTCGGCCTTCGAGGCTTTCCACCGGCGTAAAGCCTTCGCCATGGCGCTCCAGCAGCCCCAGGTCCACCTGGACGGCAAGAATGGCCGCGAGGCGTTCCTTCATGTCCGCGCTTTCATCGACACAGAACTCCCGGGCCAGCGGTGGCCAAAGCGGCGTCAACAGGTCGCAGAGTTCGTGGAGGCTGCGTTGGTGGCGGCTGCGAAAGGCGAAGGCGACCAGCGCCGGCAGGGCGAACAGGTGCAGCACGTTGTTGCGATACCAGGCCAGCAGTGCCGCTTGCTCGGGCGTGGCGCTAACGATGTCACCAAGGCTATGGGCGTGGCGCTCGACCATGTCCAGGTCCACCGCCCTGGCGATGCAGGCTTCCGGAGACTCGTCGGGCAGACTGGGTCTTTCGCCGCAGGCGGGGCTGTCGGCCAGGCGACAGAGCAGGGCGAGCTGGTCGGTCAGGGTGGCGTACTCCAGGGCGCGGTGCGGCGACGAGAGTAGCGCTAGGCCTGTCAGGTTGATGGCATTCAGCGCCGCCACCCGGTTGATGCGCCGGGTCAGGGATCTGCCAAGCGTGGTGACCGTCGGTGCCAGCCAGTCGGGGCGCGGCGACTCGTCGTCTCGCCAGCCGGGGGCGTGGCTATCGAGAAAGCCCCCGATGGGCAGCGGCTCGCCGATATTGACCGATACCCGGCCGTAGGGCTCGCGCAGACGTCCGAGCACCCGCAGCAGATCCAGCGGGGACTCCTTGCGCTTCTTGCCACCGCCCAGTTCGCGCTGGTAGCTGGAGTTCTCGAGAATACGCTCGTAGCCGATATAGACCGGAACAAAGACCATCGGCCGCTCGTCGACCCGCTGGCAGCGCAGGAAGGACCGCAGTGTCATCGCCAGCATGCCGGGACGAGGCGTGAGCATGCGACCGCTGCGGGAACGACCGCCTTCGATGAAGTACTCCATCGGATAGCCCCGGGCCAGCAGGCGGTGCAGATATTCGTTGAACACCGCGCCGTAGAGGCGGTTGTCGCGAAAGCTGCGACGCAGGAAGAAGGCGCCACCACGTCTCAGCAAAGGGCCGATCAACGGCATGTCAAGGTTGCGTCCTGCGGCGATGTGGGGCGGCATCAAGCCTTCGCGGTAGAGCACGTAGGACAGCAGCAGGTAGTCGATATGGCTGCGGTGGCAGGGCACGTAGATCAGGGTGTGATCCTCGGCCAGGGCCTTGACCTCTTCCAGACCATTGACGTCGACGCCGTCGTAGAGCCGGTTCCACAGGCGCTTCAAGGCGCCGGCCAGAAAGCGCAGCACCGGATAGGTCATGTTGGCGGCGATCTCGTGGCCATAGCGTCTGGCGCGTCGCTTGAGTCGTTTGCGTGAGCTGGCCTTCTCTGCCAGTTGGTCGATCTCCCGACGCACCTCGTCGCTTGCCACCACTCCCTGGATCATCGTGCTGCGGTGCGACAGGTCTGGCCCCAGTACCCGCGTACGCACCCGGCGAAAGTGTACCCGCAACAGCCTTGCCGCCTTGCGGTTGGTGCGTGGGGCGTCACCGTCATGCAGTTCTTCGAGGTGCAGCGGGGCGCCGAACTGGATTTCCACGTCGCGGCCGTTGACCAGCACCGACAGCGCTCGCCGCAGTCGTCCGGTCAGGCGCCAGCTGTCCGCTGCCAGCAGATGCCAGAGACCGAAGTCCTTGCCCGGGGCTCGCCCCCAGAACACACTGACGGGCACCAGCTGTATCCGGGTGTCGCTGGTGATCAGCTCGGTGAAGGGCGCGACACCGGTGGCTTGGCCCGGCCACAGCCGGAACCGGCGTGCCGGCAGCGCCACGCAGCGCGGCAGGTTGCTGTCGGGCAGCGCCAACCGGCCACGCGCCGGGGGCAGGCCATGACGTTGGCAGTAGCTGTCCAGCAGCAGGGCGTCGCTCAGCGAGGGGCGCGGTAGCACATAGAGCGTCGGCAGCTGCGGATCCAGCGCCAGTTTATCCGGCGTCGGTTCCGCCAGCCGAACCTCGGTCCACAGTTCGATGAGTCGGCGCAGCGGTGCGCGAAGCATGCCAGGCATAGCAATTCCGTTGTTCGGGGCAGTAGGCGAGGACCGTCTGCGGGCCATCCATGTCGTGCCGTCAGTATAACGATCGGGTAGGGTGGCGCCATGATCTGCTTGATATCCGCTTGATGTAACACCGCCAGGGAGACGTGCAGCATGACCACCGCGTGGCGACAGCATAATCGCGTCGATCTATTGCCGGAGGCCGATCGCTTCCTGCCGGCGCTGTTCGAGGCGGTGGCCGAGGCCCGTCAAAGCGTGCTGATCGAACTTTATCTGATGGAGTCCGGCGAACTGGCCGACCGCGTCATCGAGGCGCTGGTGGCCGCATCGCAGCGCGGCGTCGCCGTCTATCTACTGTTGGACGGTTTCGGCGCCATGGGGCTTTCAGGCCAGGATAGAGAACGCCTGATCGCATCCGGCGTGTGGTTGCGGGACTTCAACCCGCTGGGCTGGCACTCGCTGGGACGCAACGTCAGTCGTGATCATCGCAAGCTGGTGGTGGTGGATCAGCGACTGGCCTTTACCGGGGGCTTTGGCGCCGTCGATGAGTTCCTGGCGGCCTGGTTCGAGGTGGCCGTTCGTGTCGAGGGCCCGGTGGTGGACGACTGGGTGGCGCTGTTTGCCCAGGTGTGGAACTCGCCGCTGACCAGAGGCGCCCCGCAGGCGCCGGCGCTGCCGTCGTCGAGTGGCGAGAGGCGCCATGACCCTGGAGTCAGGGCGCGGGTGATCTGGGGGCGGGGGTACCGCTTTCAGGCCATTCGCCACTCACTGCAGGAACGAATCGCCCGCGCCGAACGGCGCCTGTGGCTGTGTACGCCCTACTTTGTGCCCACCCTGGGGCTGAGGCTCAGGCTGCAGCGCGCGGCGCGCAAGGGCCGTGACGTGCGCCTGCTGCTGCCAGGACGGGACCACGACCATCCCGGTATCCGCTACGCCGGGCAACGCTTCTACTCTCGGTTGCTGCGAGCAGGGGTGCGCATCTACGAGTTCCAGCCAAGCTTCATCCACGCCAAGTTCGTGGTCGCCGATGACTGGGTCAGCCTGGGGTCCTGCAATTTCGACCACTGGAGCCTGCAGTGGAACCTCGAGGCCAATCAGGAGGTCGAGGACGCCGTCCTGGCCGACGAGGTCGCGGCGCTGTTCGAGCGCAATTTCGCGGCGAGTCGGGAGATCACCCGGGAAAGCTGGGCGCGCCGCTCCTGGTGGGCCAGGATCAGGACCTGGCTGTACGGCACCCTTGATGGCTGGCTGACCCGCTTGCGCTGAGGTGCCGGCTATCGCTTGCTCCGGTGCTGACCAGCGCCTGGCCTGTGACGCGCTATCGATTGGCCTGTGACGCGCTATCGCTTGGCCTGTTATTCGCTAGCGCTTGGCCTGTTATTCGCTATCGCTTGCCTTTGGGGCCTTTGGCCTGGGGTCTGCCCTGGCCGCCCTTGCTCTTGTTGCCAGGGCCCTTGTTGCCATGACCCTTGTGGCCTGCCTTGCCACCCCTGCCGCCGGCTGGCGCCTTGCCGCGGGGCTTGGGCTTGGGGGTGTCCGGCGGTACCCGGAAGTGCAGGTACAGATCCAGCACCAGTTCCGGCAATTGACCGACCAGGCGCTCGAGTCGCTCGCCTTCCCCGGCCAGATCGGCCATGTCGGGCTCGTCGGCGAACAGTCCCGACAGCGCCATGAAGGGCAACAGCAGTGTGGCCACGGTTTCTTCATCGCCCTCGAACCAGGCGGCCTCGTCGAGGAAGACGCCTTCCATGAAGCCGGCACACCAGTCGCCGATGGGCGTCTCTTCCGCCGCCATGCCGTCCAGCGTCAGCTCGAAGGGCAGCTCGGGAAGACCGCCGCCTTCCAGCACGCCGATAGCGTTGGTCCTGAGCTGCTCGAGCAGGCCCAGGATGATCTCCCTTTCCTGGTCGCTTTCGAACTCGGGGGTGCCGTGAAACAGCTCCGCGACCCAGGCGGCAGCCTCGACATCCCGCGGCGCCACCGCCAGCGCGACCAGGAAGCCGTGGGCGCCGATCAGGTCCAGCGCATCGGGACCGGCGCGCTCCTCGAGAAAGTCATCGAGCAGGTCCAGAGCGTCGTCTTCGAGCAAGGGGAGGGGGAGCGGCGTTTCGGCGTCGGACATGGGGCGCTCACTTGGCGAGGGGATGACTGGACGGTGGTCTTTACCGTCCCCGTTCGAGGCGGCATTCTAGCACTCCTTTACCTACTCTGACTGCGTCATGACCTCGACCCGGCCATCAATTCGCCCGCGCGCTCGCGGTGACTCTCCCACCCCGGTGTTGCCCGACGTCGACGACGCCTGGCTTCAGTCACTCGACGTCGCCGCCCTGCGCCAGGCGCTGATGGCAAGAGTCGTGGAGGCGGTGGCGCTGTGTCGTGACTATCATCCTGGGCTGCCGGAGCCGAAGGTGTGGTGCGATCTGCGCGGCAAGGGCGCAGGGCAGGCCCACTTCGGTCGCGGCGGACTGCGCTTCAATGGCCAGTTGTTGGAAGAGAACCGCCACGCCTTCTTCACCGAGGTGGTGCCCCACGAGGTGGCCCACTGGCTGGTCTGGCACCTGGAAGATGGGCCTACCTTTCGCCCCCATGGCAGGGAGTGGCAGACCGTCATGCTCAGGCTGTTCGGCTTGGCCCCCCGGGTCACCCATCGCTTCGATACCGCCCGCTCGAGCCCTGTCCCGTATCGCTATCGCTGCGCCTGTCGCGAGCACGGATTCTCGGCACGGCGTCACGCCAACGCCCAGGCCGGTCAGGAGTATCGCTGCCGGCACTGTCGCTGCCGACTGTGCCTGGTTGGGAAGAAGTGCTGAAATTTGCGCTTAACCTCTTGTTATAAAATAAAAAAATAGTCATACCAATGTCTAAGGGGAAACCCTGGCCTGGCGACGTTATGCTGGCTGTCAGGTTATTCGCGCCGGTCGGTCTCTCTTATTCAGGCGGCTGGCTCTTCACTTCGATGGGTATCCAAGGACAGAGCACCATGAGCGATCATCAGCACGTCTATCCGGTTTCCGATGCGTTTGCCAAGACCGCCTGGGCCGACAAGGCCACCTACGACAAGCTCTACCGGCAGTCGGTGGAAGATCCCGAGGGCTTCTGGAAGGAGCAGGCCGCACGCCTTGACTGGATCAAGCCACCGCAGACCATCAAGTCGGTATCCTTCGCCAGCGACAATGTCGATATCCGCTGGTTCGAGGATGGCACCCTCAACGTGGCGGCCAACTGCCTGGATCGACACCTCGACAAGCGTGGCGACAAGCCGGCGATCATCTGGGAAGGGGACGATCCGAACGAATCTTCGGTGATCACCTACCGCGAGCTGTACGAGCGTACCTGCCAGCTGGCCAACGCCCTGAAGTCCATGGGGATCGGCAAGGGTGACACCGTGACCCTGTACATGCCGATGATCCCGGAAGCCGCCATGGCCATGCTGGCCTGCGCCCGTATCGGTGCGGTGCACTCGGTGGTGTTCGGCGGCTTTTCTCCCGACGCCCTGGCACAGCGGGTCAAGGACGCTGCCTCACGGGTCATCATCACCGCCGACCAGTCCGTACGCGGTGGCAAGCAGGTACCGCTGAAGGACAACGTCGACGCTGCACTGACCCGTGATGGCACCGACGTGGCCGAGAAGGTGCTGGTGGTCAAGCGTACCGGCGGTGACATCGAATGGCACGAGGGACGTGACGTCTGGTACCACGACGCCGTGGCCGACCAGGACACCGACTGCCCGGCCGAAGAGATGGGCGCCGAGGATCCGCTGTTCATCCTGTATACCTCCGGCTCCACCGGCACCCCCAAGGGGCTCAAGCACACCACCGGTGGCTACCTGACCTACGCCAGCCTCACCCACCAGTACGTGTTCGACTATCACGAGGACGAGGTCTACTGGTGCACTGCGGACGTGGGCTGGGTCACCGGCCACAGCTACATCGTCTATGGGCCCCTGGCCAACGGTGCGGTGACCCTGATGTTCGAGGGGGTGCCGAGCTATCCGACCCACGGGCGGATGGGTGAGATCGTCGACAAGCACAAGGTCAGTATCCTCTACACCGCCCCCACCGCAGTGCGCGCCCTGATGGCCCACGGCGACAAGGTGATGGACTCCAGCTCTCGGGATAGCCTGCGCCTGCTTGGCTCGGTGGGCGAGCCGATCAACCCCGAGGCCTGGGAGTGGTTCTACCGGGTGATCGGCAACAGCAAATGCCCGATCGTCGATACCTGGTGGCAGACCGAGACCGGCGGCATCATGATCACCCCGTTGCCCGGTGCCATCGACCAGAAGCCGGGCTCCGCGACCCTGCCGTTCTTCGGTGTGCAGCCGGCGCTGGTGGACAACGAAGGCAAGCGCCTAGAGGGCGCCACCGACGGCAACCTGGTCATCCTCGATTCCTGGCCGGGACAGGCGCGCTCCATCTGGAACAATCACGAGCGCTTCATCCAGACCTACTTCTCCACCTACGAGGGGACTTACTTCACCGGTGACGGCTGTCGCCGTGACGAGGACGGCTACTACTGGATCACCGGCCGGGTGGACGACGTCCTCAACGTGTCCGGTCACCGCATGGGCACCGCCGAGATCGAGTCCTCGCTGGTGGCACACTCAGCGGTGGCCGAGGCCGCCGTGGTGGGCTTCCCCCATGACATCAAGGGTCAGGGTATCTATATCTACGTGACCCTCAACGACGAGGCCGAACCCACCGACGAGCTCAAGAAGGAACTGACCCAGTGGGTGCGCAAGGACATCGGCCCGATCGCCTCGCCGGATCATATCCAGTGGGCACCGGGACTGCCCAAGACCCGCTCGGGCAAGATCATGCGCCGGATTCTGCGCAAGATTGCCGCCAATGAGTGCGATGGCCTCGGCGACACCAGTACCCTGGCCGATCCTTCGGTGGTCGAGGATCTGATCGAGCACCGCGCCGCCAAGTAAGGCTCATGGCGTAACAGCAGGTCCCGCGGGCCGGCTGCCGGAAACTTCCGGCGCCGGCCCGTTTTTGCATAGTGATGGAGGCCGCAGAGTCGGCACCACGGGTAGCCGTTGAGGATGCTTGCGTCAGGGCGCTTGGGAAAGCCGGCAACCATGGGGTAACATGCTGTGCAAACAAGCGTCTTGCGTTGCGGCGTCCAGGCCTGACACGCTGCATCGGAATCCGGAGGAGAGTCCATGGCCTTTGCCCAGAAATTCATCGTAGCCGATGATCATCCGCTGTTCCGTGCCGCCCTGACGCAGGCGCTTCGCCAGCTCGCGCCCCAGGCCGAAATCATCGAGGCCGACACCATGGAGGCCACCTCGGACGTGGTCATTCGCCACCCCGACGCGGACCTGATCCTGCTCGATCTGCACATGCCTGGAGCCCACGGCTTCTCCGGGCTGATCCAGCTGCGTGGTCAGACCCCGGATGTGCCGGTGGCGGTAGTATCCGGCAGCGATGAAGTGCACGTCGTGCGCCGCGCCATCGACTACGGTGCCTCGGGGTTCATTCCCAAGTCCTCGTCGCTGGCGTTGATCGCCGAGGCGGTGGGCGAGATCCTCGACGGCGAAGTGTGGCTGCCGGAAGAGATGGCCGACGCCCTGGGTGAGGCCAACGAGGAAGAGGCGCGCTTTGCCGAGGCCATCGCCTCGCTGACGCCTCAGCAGTTCCGCGTACTCAACATGTTGACCGAAGGCCTGCTCAACAAGCAGATCGCCTACGAGCTGAACGTCTCCGAGGCCACCATCAAGGCCCACGTGACCGCCATCCTCAGAAAGCTGGGCGTGCACTCGCGCACCCAGGCGGTGATCGCTGCCCAGAAGCTCGAGGTCGAGCCACCCAAGGTCGAATCCTGACGCGGTTGCTTGCGCATCGACGACACCCCGCCCAGGCGGGGTGTCGTGGTTCTGGGGCTTGCGACACCACCGCGCCAGCGGGGGCCCAGTCCTATGCTGGCGCCGGCCCTGGTGGCAGCCAGCCGGTGTTCATTCGACGTCGTCCGACAGCACCAGCCGGTCATGGCGTCCCATCAGAAAATCCTGATTCATTGCCAGCGCCTCGCGCAGGAAGTCCCACAGCAGACGCACCCGGGCAAGCTGGCGCTGCTCCTGCCGGGCGGTGATCCAGAACTGACGCACCACCGACACTTCGTCCTCCAGCAGCGGCATCAGCCCGTCTCGTCCCGCCGTCATGAAGCACGGCAGAATGCCCAGGCCTGCGCCGCTCTCGGTGGCCATCATCTGGGTCGTCACGCTGGTGCTGCGAAGCGCAAAGTGGGTCTGCTGCGCCTGTTGCACCTGCGGCGACAGCAACGGATCCAGGTAGTTGAGTTGCTCGCTGAACAACAGGTCGTCCACGTAGCCGATCAGCGGATGTGTGCCCAGCTGGGCAAGCTGCTGCGGTGCCCCGTGGCGTTCGACGTAGTGCCTCGCCGCGTAGAGCTTGAGCCGGTAGTCGCACAGTCGTGAGGTGACCAGGCCGGGATTGCCCGGTCGTTCGATGGTGATCGCCAGGTCTGCCTCATGGCGGCTGAGATTGACCACGCGAGGCAGCGCCAGCAGGTCCAGGGTGAGGCCGGGATGACGCCGGCAGAAGGCGCTGAGCAGCGGGGCCACCACCCAGGTCCCGAAGCCTTCGGTCACGCCAAGTCGGATCTGGCCCTCCAGGCGCAGGTTCTGATCGGTCAGGCTGTCGGCGGCCTCGTCGGCGTGTCGGGCCATCTGTTCCGCGTGGCTCTTCAGACGTTCGCCGGCGGGAGTCAGGCGGTAGCCGTGGGTGCTGCGTTCGAACAACTGGGTGTTGAGTCGCTGTTCGAAGCGGCGGGTTCGCCGCGACAGGGTCGAGTGGTCAACGCCCAGCCGTCGGGCGGCGTCGGACAGGCGGGCATGCCTGGCCACCTCGAGAAAGACCTGAAGGTCCTGCCAGTCGAGCAAAAATCACCTCCGCTGAGCGACGACGTCGTGGACTTCGATGTGTTTGTGGTTGTGCATCAGTGCACAAGCAATGTGCCTGGCTGGCCGTTGTTTGGCCATCCTACCTGTGTCTAGACTGGTCAGCATGGATAGCCGTGCCGTGGTGCACACCGCCACAACGATCAAGGCGGCTGCTGGCATGGCAGTACGCCCAGTCCATCTCATACGACGCCACGCTCATGCACAACGACAACAGCCGGAGCACGCCCATGTCAGTCCGCGAAATTCCCATGATCATCGATGGCCAGGCCGTCCCCTCGCAGTCCAGCGAATGGCGCGATGTGATCAATCCGGCGACCCAGCAAGTGGTCGCGCGGGTGCCGTTCTGTACCCTGGAGGAGGTCGACCGGGCCGTTGCCAGCGCCCATCAGGCCTTTGCCACCTGGCGCAAGGTGCCGCTGGCCAAGCGCATGCGCATCATGCTCAAGCTGCAGGCGCTGATTCGCGAGCATACCCCGGAGCTTGCCGCCCTGATCACCGAGGAGCACGGCAAGACCCTGCCCGACGCCGAAGGTGAAGTCGGTCGTGGTCTCGAGGTGGTCGAACACGCCTGCTCGATCACCTCGCTGCAACTGGGGGAGCTGGCCGAGAACGCCGCCAACGAGGTGGACGTCTACACCCTCAACCAGCCGCTGGGGGTAGGTGCCGGCATCACCGCCTTCAACTTCCCCATCATGTTGCCCTGCTTCATGTTCCCGCTGGCCATTGCCACCGGCAACACCTTCGTGCTGAAGCCCTCCGAACAGGACCCGAGCTCCACCCTGCGCCTGGTGGAACTGGCGCTCGAGGCCGGTGTCCCCGCCGGTGTGCTCAACGTGGTGCATGGCGGCCCTGATGTCGCCAATCACCTGTGCGAGCACCCGGATATCAAGGCCATGTCGTTTATCGGGTCCACCCATGTCGGCACCCAGCTTTATCGCCGTGCCAGCGAGTCCGGCAAGCGCGCTCAAGCCATGATGGGTGCCAAGAACCACTGTGTGGTGATGCCTGACGCCAACCGCTCTCAGGCCATCAACAACCTGCTGGGGTCGGCCTTCGGCGCCGCCGGCCAGCGCTGCATGGCCAACTCGGTGGTGGTGCTGGTCGGCCAGGCCCGGGAGTGGCTCGAGGATATCGTCGAGGGGGCTCGCAACATGAAGGTGGGGCCGGGCACCGACCGCGAGGCGGATCTCGGGCCTCTGGTGTCACCGGCGGCCAAGGATCGTGTCGAAGGCTTGATCGCCAAGGGCGAACAGGAAGGCGCTCGGCTGCTGGTCGACGGACGTGGCTGCCAGGTCGAGGGCTACCCCGACGGCAACTTCGTCGGCCCAACCCTGTTCGCCGGCGTGACGGCGGACATAAGCATCTATCGTGAAGAGGTGTTCGGTCCGGTGCTGTGCGTGGTCGAGGTGGACACGCTGGACGAGGCCATCGCCTTCGTCAACGCCAACCCCAACGGCAATGGTACTTCCATCTTCACCAATTCCGGCTGGGTGGCGCGTCGCTTCGAGAGCGATATCGATGTCGGTCAGGTGGGCATCAATGTGCCGATCCCGGTGCCGGTGGCCTACTTCAGTTTTACCGGCTCGCGCGCCTCCAAGCTGGGCGACCTTGGCCCCAATGGCAAGCAGGCCATCAGCTTCTGGACCCAGACCAAGACGGTGACCGCGCGTTGGTTCGAGCCGGAAAACGTCTCGAGCGGCATCAATAGCACCATCTCGCTCGGCTGATCCAGGGCCGAGCAGGCATGCTGGCGCAGCGGCCACGTCCTGCCTGACTCGAGCTCTCGGGCCTGGCCCGGCTGCAGGCTGCGATGCCCCCGTCAAGGGGGCATCGTCGTCTTCGGCAGCGGCGACCCGGCATTCGATCAAAGTACCAGAGCGCAATATTGACCTTTACGTTAACGTCAATGTGTTGCCAGGCCCTTCTTCCATGCCCACGTCAGCCCGGAGCCCCCATGAGCCCCTCGATCAGCCCATCTCTCAGCCGCTTTCCCGTCCCCGAATCACTGAACGATCTGCCCGATGATATCCGTGACAGCATCCTGGCGGTTCAGGAGAAGGCGGGCTTCGTGCCTAATGTCTTCTTGATGCTGGCCCATCGGCCGGCGGAGTTTCGTGCCTTCTTCGCCTATCACGATGCGCTGATGGAGCGTGAGTCCGATAGCCTGACCAAGGCCGAGAAGGAGATGATCGTGGTCGCCACCAGCGCCCGCAACCACTGCCTCTACTGCGTGGTGGCTCATGGAGCGCTGGTCAGGATCTACAGCAAGGATCCTCTGCTCGCCGACCAGGTGGCGGTCAACCATCGCAGTTCTGGCTTGAGCGAGCGACATCGCGTCATGCTGGACTTCGCGCTGCACTGCGCAATCGATCTGGGCGAGCTGACCGATGAGTGGGAGCAACGTCTGCAGGCGGTGGGATTCAGCCGCGACGATATCTGGGATATCGGTGCGATCTGCGCCTTCTTTGGGCTGTCCAACCGCCTGGTGACCTTGACCGGGACGCCACCCAACCCGGAATTCTATTTGATGGGCAGGGTGCCCAGAGACGCCTGAACTCAGCCCATCAGCTTCGACAGTGGTTGCTCTGCCAGATCGGCAAGCCAGTGGGTGAGGGCGGAGCGCTGGGCCGCATGAAGGACCAGGCCCACGGTGTCATCGCTGTCGGCGGGGGAGTCATCGTGGGGCAGGCTGACGGCGAAGTCGCCTTCTTCCAAGTGGAACTCGTGAATCTCGCGCAGGCCTACCGGGGTCTCGCAGCGAATCGAGCGGTAGCTGTCGTCTTCGCCATAGATGAGGCGATGGCAGACCTTGTAGCGTGTGTAGAGCGAGAGTCCGCCGGGGAAGGCCGGCCACTTCGCCGGGTGAAGGCGAATATCGCTATCCAGCCCCATGGCATTGGCCTCGGCGCTGGACAACGCCTCTTCCAGGGCCGGGGCGAGCAGTGGGTGTGACTGGGTGTGTGGTGCGGCGTTGATGAGGTCATGGGGGCGGTGGATGTCGGCGTCCCGGAAGTTCAGGGTGTGCTGTTCGCAGTCGCCGTTTTCCCAGCCATCGAGCAGTCGTAACGTCAGTCGGCCCTGGCGCATCGGCGCGAAGACCAGCAGATTGAGGGCCAGCAGTAGATGCAGGCGTCGCTCGCTGGTCTGGTTGTCGAAGGCGGTATAGGGCGAACTGAATAGCCGATGCAGGCGACCGGGCGCGTGTTCCTTGGCTTCATGGTAGGACATGGGGCATTTTCCTCGAGACCGTACGACAACCAGCACATGCCACCATCAGGACCTGGTTGAAGCAGGGGCGTCTGCCGAGCTTCCCGCATGCCCTGATCGAGGCTTTTTATTTTAGATCCAACTTTATTAGCAGAAATTTAAATTTTTATCGAGACAATGCCGAGCCAGGCGAGTGGAAGTCAGTGATCGTCACTCTGGGCGGCCGTTGAGCTGGTTGTCTTCTCTGCTGCCTGGGCGGGGGCTGGCAACGTCCTGGCTGAGGTCTTCGAGGCGGCCTCTGCGGCACTGCGCTTTCTGGCTTCCTTGTTGCGATACATCATGGCGTCGGCGGCGCGCAGCAGTTCTTCCTCGCGCAGGTAGTCTCGATCCCCGGTCTCGGCGACGCCCAGGCTGATCGAGAAGTTCGGGTACTTGCTCTGGAAGGCCAGTTCAATCTTGCTGCCGATGGTCTTGGCGCTCTTGGCGTCACAGTCTGGCAGGATACAGCAGAATTCATCCCCCCCGAGGCGGCAGCAGATGTCGCTGCTGCGGACCGTTTCACGCATGATCTGGCCGAAGGTGACAAGGATTTCATCACCCTTGTGGTGGCCGTGGGTATCGTTGATCTGCTTGAAGTCATCGATATCGCAGTAGATCAGGCTGACCAGCGAGTGACGTCGCTCGGCCATGCGGATCTCCCTGTTCAGGGCCTCGCTCATGCCTCGCTTGTTGAACAGCCCGGTGAGGGCGTCCTTTTCTGCGTAGGCGGCCAGCTCCTTGGTCTTCTCTTCCAGGTTGCGAGCGTAGAGCTCCATCCGGCGCTTGGCGCTGTGGACCTCGTTGAGCAGGGTATCGATATAGGTATCGAAGACCAGGGTGATATCGAAGTACATCAATTTGTCGAGGTTGTTCTTCGCCGACTTGGTCGCCTGCACGTCCTCGAGGTTCTCGTCGATGACGCGAAACAGGATTTCCTTGAGCGTGCGCATGGCGGCCAGAAACAGCTTGGGTTCGACGCCGATACGCTTGTGCACCAGACCGATGCGCAGCCGACTGTTGACGTATTCCGCGTCGTAGTAGCCGGTGAAGATGTCGAGGACGTACTGGCGCTGGGCCGAGCGCAGTCGCTGCAGGGTCTCGGAGTCGCCGATCAGCAGGCTGATCTCGTCGATCTCGGTCTGCCGCTCGTAGAACTCTTCGACGATGATCTCGATATGCTCGTTGATGAGGGGTTTGAGCGCTGCCAGATCGGCCAGGTCGGCTTCGTCGAGGCTCAGGAATTCCTTGCGACGCTGGATCTCGACCTCGCTGATGTGCATCTGTTCCAGCAGGGACTTGTCGATTGGCCTCATGGCAACTCTCACTGGATGGGTGCGACCACTGCGGAACGACATCGAGCCGTGCGGCCGCACCATGTCTTGAAGGCTACCTTCAAGATATATCGTGGATTGGAGACTCCTGCATCGCATTTTCGCGGTTTTACACGCAATTGACACACACCTATTCCACGCGGTGCGCGATCAAGTACACCATCCTAGGTATGCTGTGGATCTACTGCTGGAGAGGGGGAAAGTTGGCGCCTGGCCCTAAGTCTATTGAATGACCGAACGCAACAGCTCACCAACGTTGCCACTCTGGGACGGCAATGCCAGCAGGGCAGGATCGGGCGACGTCGCCGTCAGGCTGGCCACCTGAAACTTGTCGCCAAAACGCAGAAGTCCGAGCCCCTGTTGCTCGAGCCTTGCCGCCACCGGGTCCGGTTGCCCCGACAGAATGCTCTGATAGCGGTCGACGACCCGTAAAAGCTCGATGACCTCCGGTCGCTGGCTGAGTACCAGTTCATCCTCTCGGCGATCGCCCTCCTGGGTAATCCAGTCAAGACGATAGACCTCGCCCTCGATGCCGGCGACACTTTCCCGCGTGCCGACAGGCTCCAGCGACAGCACCTGCTGGGCCTGGTAACTGCCGAGGTCGGACAGGTCCTGGCCACCGAGTTGCCCGGCGATGGATTGAACATCGCGGATGCCCAGCACCACCGTCTGACCACCGAAGTTGGTGACCACGTGGCCCTTGCCGTCTCTCAACAGCAGATAGCCCTTGGCCGCGTGGCGGGGAAAGTCCAGGCGCAGTTGATCACCGATCCAGCGTGCGGTGACGGCGCTCTCGGGGTCGCCACTGCCATCGACCAGGGTGGCCTGGCCATCGGCCAGGGCGCTTGCAGACACACATAGCAGACAAGCCGCTAGCAGACGGCGCATCGATGATTCCTCATGGCATGAAGATCAAGGGGAAGGGCGGGGCAATGGCTCGCGCCAACAAGACGCGGCGCCCTGGCAGAATTGCCTTCCGGGGCGCCGTCCAGCACGGGCCAATCAGGAGAGTGACAGATGGCCATCGTCGATGATGCGGCGAATGGCCTGCAGCTCGTCGCAGGTGAAGTGTTCCAGTCGTCCCGACAGCAGATCACTGATCTTCTGCATGGGGAGACCCGCGCGGCGTGCGATCTCGCGGCTTCCGAGATCAGATACGGCGATAAGCCGCGTAACAATGCGCATCAGTCGTGTGCGCTGTTCCAGGTCCCTGACATCGAGGTCAGGGCATCGTCGAGGAGGCGGTTCGGAAGCGTCTGCTCGAGACAAGGAATCTGCGGTGCTCATGGTACTCCAATGGGCGTTTTCGACCCCTACAGCATGCAACCTTTTTTGCCCTCTTGCCAGTCCAATTTGGTGTCCGTTCTGGACGTGGCGCAGCGACGAAAACTCCTCATTCCGCAGACGCCGCGGGAGACTGCGGCTGACGGCGATGGCGCCATCTGCAGGCCCTACAAACTTAGACCAAAGAGGTATAAACGAAGGCTGCGGACGGCAAACATCCTCATGATAAGTTGCACGCGCGATTGATAAATTCAACGGTGCGTCCTGTCCCCGGTCAACAATCACTGTTCTGCGGGAACGCACCACTGCGGCGAGAGGTTTATCTCATGGACAATAACAGCAATGGCGGAGCCCAGCTGAGCCGAGTGCTGGCCCGCAAGGACGTCCTGGCGCTGGCCTTCGGTGCCATGGTCGGCTGGGGCTGGATCGTATTGACGGGTGGCTTCATCACCTCGGCAGGAAGCCTTGGCGCCATACTGGCATTCGTGCTGGGCGGCATGGTGATCGTGCTGGTGGGGCTGACCTACTCTGAGCTCGCTTCGGCGATGCCCCAGGTCGGCGGTGAGCACGTCTACAGCTACCGTGCCCTGGGCCATTTTGCCTCCTTCCTGTGTACCTGGGCGATCGTGCTGGGCTATCTCAGCGTGGTGGCCTTCGAGGCGGTAGCGCTGCCCACCGTGGTCGAGCATCTGTTCCCCGGCTACGCCGTCGGTCACCTGTGGACCCTGGCGGGCTGGGACGTCAAGGCCACCTGGGTTGCCGTCGGTGTGGCCGGCTCGGTGGTCATGATGGCCATCAACTATGTTGGCGTGCGCACCGCGGCGCTGGTCCAGAAGGTGGTGACGCTGCTGATTCTGGCCGTCGGTGTGATGTTCATCACCGGCGCCCTGTTCGAGGGTAGCAGCGCTTCGCTGACGCCGTTGTTCAACACCGAAGAGGGTGTGCTGGGCGGGATCACCATGGTGCTGATCATGGTTCCTTTCCTGTTTGTCGGCTTCGACGTCATCCCGCAGGCGGCGGAAGAGATCGACCTGCCGTTTCGCGAGATCGGTAGGGTTTTGATGCTGTCGGTGGTCCTGGCGGTGTTCTGGTACGCCTTCATCGTGCTGGGAACGGCATTGATGCTGCCCAAGGCGGAGCTCGAGAACAGCTCCCTGGCGGTACCTGACGCCATGGGGGCGGTGTTCAACACCCCCTGGGCGGCCAACCTGATGGTGCTGGCGGGTATCGCCGGCATCCTGACCAGCTGGAACGCCTTCTACGTCGGTGGCTCTCGCGCCATCTATGCACTGGCCCACTGCGGCATGCTGCCGGCCTTTCTGGCCAAGCTGCATCCTCGTCACAGGACGCCGGTCAACGCCATCCTGTTGATGGGAGCCTTGTCGAGCCTGGCGCCTCTGCTGGGACGCCAGGCCATGGTGTGGCTGGTGGTGGCCGGTGGTCTCGGCATCGTCATCGCCTACCTGTTCGTATCCATTTCGTTTCTGGTGCTTCGGCGCAAGGAGCCGGAACTCGAAAGACCGTTCAAGGTCAGCCATCCTCGCCTGGTCGGCTGGCTGGCGGTGGTGCTGTCGCTGGGACTGATCGGGCTCTACCTGCCCGGTAGCCCCTCGGCGCTGTCACCCATCGAGTGGGGGCTGTTCGCCGGCTGGATGGGTGCCGGGCTTGGCCTGTACCTGTGGTCCCGCCGCCGCTATGGCACGGCCTACAGCCAGCGACAGATGCGTCGTGAGCTGGAAGGCACCTGACGCCTTGACCGCAACGCCGGTCGGCATCTTTGCCGGCCGGCGGACGCTTCAAGAACTCTGGACCTTGTCGAGAATGTCAGCACCCGGCGGCAGCCGGGTTTTTGTTGACTAAAAATAAAAATGTAGATATTTTGACAAAACGTCAAAACAAATACGGAGCCCTGCCATGTCCATCCTTGCCTCTGCCCAGCTTCAGGATCGTGATGATCAGACCACCGCCCCTGGCGCACGCGATCCGCGCGGGTTCACCCTGGTCCCGTCGACGTCTTCCGAGCGTCTGCAGGAGCTGCGTGTCGAGCGGTCGGTCGTCGCTGCCTTCCTCGACGCCTGTGCCGAATGGCCGATTCAGGCGCTGGAGTACAAGTCGATGCTGCGTTTTCGTGTCGCGGGAATACTCGATGAGCTGTGCGAGGGGACGCTCAGGCCGCGGCTGGCGAATATCCTGCTGGACCGTCGCCAGGGAGCACTGCAGGTCGTGCCGGAAGGGCTGGACCGGGTCGAGCAGGCCGAGGACATGGTCAAGTTTGCCACCGCCGTTGCCCACCTGATCGGACGATCCAACTTCGATGCCATGAGTGGTCAGTACTATGCCCGCTTCGTGGTCGAGAATGTCGACTCCTCCGACAGCTATCTGCGGGCGCCGCATCGGGTGATGGAGCTTCACAACGACGGCACCTTCGTCGAACAGGTCACCGACTACGTGCTGATGATGAAGATCGACGAGCAGCACATGGAAGGCGGCAACTCGCGGCTGCTCCATCTGGACGACTGGCACGAGCTGGAGCGGTTCTGCCGTCACCCGCTGGCGTTCAGTGAGATGCGCTGGTCGGCTCCGCCCAGCAAGAAGGTGGTGCGCGACGTCTTTCACCCGGTATTCGACGTCGACCGTGATGGCCGCCCGGTGATGGCCTACATCGATCAGTTCGTCCAGCCACGTGATCTGGAGGAGGGCAACTGGCTTTGCGAGCTGTCCGACTCGCTGGAGTCGAGCGACGGCGTCATTTCCCTGCCCAACCCGGTCGGCAGCTTCCTGCTGATCAACAACCACTTCTGGCTGCACGGTCGCGACAAGTTCGAGGCTCACCCGCAGCTCAGACGCGAGCTGATGCGCCAGCGCGGTGTCTTCACCTGTGGCAGCACCCTGCGAGCGCGCCAGGGCTGAGGTGTCCTCCGGGGAAGAGGGGTGCAGCGGGGCACGGCCCGACGCGGTACTCTAGGGTGATGGGCCCCGCGATACCCGGCCGCCCACGATGTATCCGGTCCCGTCCCGGCGGCGGGGCAAGACCAAGGACAACGAGACCCCCATGTACGACTTCATCATCATCGGCGGTGGCATTCTGGGCATGTCCACCGCCATGCAGCTCAAGGACGCCTATCCTGAAAAGCGCATGCTGTTGCTGGAAAAGGAGGACGGTCCGGCTCGCCATCAGACCGGTCACAACAGTGGCGTGATACACGCCGGGGTCTACTACACACCGGGCAGCCTCAAGGCGCGCTTCTGTCTGGAAGGCAACCGTGCCACCAAGGCGTTCTGCGAGACCCACGGCATCGCCTACGACAGCTGCGGCAAGCTGCTGGTCGCCACCAACGAGGTGGAGTTGGGGCGGATGAAGGCCCTGTGGGAACGCACCGAAGCCAATGGGCTCGAGCGTGAATGGCTCGACGCCGGTGCCCTTGCAGAGCGTGAGCCCAACATCACCGGCGTCGGCGGCATCTTCGTGCCGTCCAGCGGTATTGTCGACTATGCCGAGGTCACTCGCGCCATGGCCGCCGAGTTCGAGCGACGCGGTGGCGAGATCCGCTACTCACGGGAGGTCACCGGGCTCGACGAACGTCGCCAGGAAGTGGTGGTGACCACCACCACCGAGACCTTCAGCAGTCGCTACCTGGTAAGTTGCTCGGGGCTGATGGCCGACCGGGTGGTGCGCATGCTGGGGCAGACCCCGAGCTTCACCATCTGTCCCTTCCGCGGGGAGTACTTTCAGTTGCCCGAGCACCGCAACGCCATCGTCAATCATCTGATCTACCCCATTCCGGACCCCAGCATGCCGTTTCTCGGCGTCCACCTTACCCGCATGATCGATGGCAGCGTGACGGTGGGGCCCAACGCCGTGCTGGCACTGGCCCGCGAGGGCTATCGCAAGCGTGATGTCTCGGCAGCGGATCTGGTCGGCATGGTCAGCCATCCGGGTATTCTCAAGGTGCTGTGGCGTCATCTGGGCCCTGGCATGCGCGAGATGAAGAACTCGCTGTCACGGCGTGGTTATCTGGAAGAGGTGCGCAAGTACTGCCCGAGTCTCACCCTGGATGACCTGAAGCCCTACCCGGCCGGGGTGCGTGCCCAGGCGGTGACACGAGACGGCAAGCTGGTCGACGACTTCCTGTTCGTCAACACGCCGCGCACCATCAACGTAGGCAATGCGCCATCGCCGGCGGCGACCTCGGCGTTGCCGATCGGTGCCCATATCGTCGCCAAGGTACGCGAGCTGGTCGACAGTCAACGCTGAGGCGTGAAAAGCCGGCGCGACGCCAGCTCCCTGAGACGCGCGCCCTTCGGGGGTTCGACGGGCAGGATGGCGGGCCAGTGTCTCTAAGACCTTGTGAGAATTGCAGACAAAGATAAAAAACGTCGAAATGTCTGCAGTGGCAAGCGAGGCCGGCTCTTGCTAGCTTGCCTAGGCGATTGCTGTATCGACACTTCAATTCCGCACAATAAATTCTAAGCGGTTCCCACGAGGAACGGAGGAAGACCATGCGAGCACTGACCCTTGCCCTGACGGCATCCCTGCTGGTTGCCAGCCACAGCGCCGTGGCCCAGAGCCAGCTGTCGATCGCCACCGGTGGAACCGGCGGCACCTACTACCCCTACGGTGGAGGCCTGGCCGAGCTGATCAAGAAGCACGTCGACGGCTACGACGCCGTGGCCGAAGTGACCGGCGCCTCGGTGGAGAACATGGGACTGGTCTGGCGTGGTGACTCCGATCTGGCGCTGGCGCTGGCCGACACCGTCCACCAGGGCGCTACCGGTACCGGTGACTTCGAGGGGCGCAAGCTCGAGAACATTCGTGCCATCGCCTCCATCTATCCCAATGCGGTGCAGATCGTGACCATGGCCGACTCCGACATCGACTCGCTGGAGGACCTGGAAGGCAAGGTCGTGTCCGTGGGTGCGCCCGGCAGCGGCACCGAGCTCAACGCCCGCGCCATCCTCGAAGCCAACGGCATCAGCTACGACGACTTCGACCCGCGTCGCTTGAACTTCAACGAGACCGCCGACGCCCTGCGTGATGGCGATATCGATGCCGGTTTCTGGAGCGTGGGACCGCCCACCAGCTCGATTCTGAATCTGGCCACCACCAGCGATGTTCGGCTGATCGGCCTCAGCGACGAGGAAGTCGCCAAGGCGCGCGAGGACGAACCGGTGTTTGCCCCGTATGAGCTCAAGGCCGGTCTCTACGAAGGCATGGAAGAAGCGGTGCAGACCCTTGGCGTACCCAACGTGCTGATCGCCAGCAGCGAGATGGACGAGGAACTGGCCTACCAGATCACCAAGACCCTGTTCGAGCAGACCGACGAGCTGATCGCCATCCATCCGGCGGCCAATGACACCACCGTCGAGTTCTCGGTGAACTCCACACCCATCGCTTTCCACCCTGGCGCACTGCGCTACTACGAGGAAGTCGGTGCCGAGGTGCAGGACAAGCAGCGTCCTTGATGGCGGGGCGTCGACACATGGCAGGGCGGGCCTCCGGGCTCGCCCTGCCTGCGCTTGGGCTGGTCACGCTGATGACCGTGGCGGGCGCTGGCCAGGCAAGTGATGCCGACAGCGATGCTCTATTTACCTTGAGCGTGCGCGACGCCGAGGGCGCCGCGCTGGTGGAACTGCCGATGCCCGATGGCGCCGGCTGGTGCCTGGCCTGGAATCACTCGGTAGAAGGCTTCGAGGTGCTTGACTGCTATCGCAACCTCGGCGGTGCCATGGTGCTTGAACGTAGCCACCTGCCGGACTTCGCCGCGGGCCTCGACCATGTGCCCGGGCGCGGACGCCAGGTCAGCGACGGTCAGGGCGGCTACTGGATCGAGGACATCGACGAGCCCGTCCCCGGCAATCGCTATCGGCTGAGGGTCGGCGCCAAGCGCGTCGATCATCGCCTGGTCAGCCGTGGTGAGCCGACCCTGGAGACGTTGATCAAGGCTCGGGCCGACTGTGCGGACGGGGACTCCCTGGCCGTGCCGGCGGCCTCCACGCCCATCAGCCTGAGCGATCTGGCGGCGGGGCGTTTGGTCAGCGTTGGACTCGAGCGGCGCGACTAGCCTGTCGTTGGCCCAGGCTATCGAATAACGCCACCAACCGCGTGGGCACTTCGGCCCCTCGAGGGGCCTGCGACCTGCGACAGCATTCCGAATTATGCCGACCGGCCAAGCGCCGGCAAGGCCTGACGAGAATCACGACAATGAGCGAAACGGCAGCTTCACCGGTGGTGCCTGGCAGCCAGGCCAACCACCCCAAGACCATCCTATGGCTGATCACCCTGGTGGCGGTCGGCCTGTCGCTGTTCCAGCTCTACTCGGCGGGGATTCAGCCGCTGGGGCTGTTCTATCAGCGCAGCATCCACCTTGCGCTGGTGATGATGCTGGCGTTCCTGATGTTTCCGGTGTTCGGTCCCAAGCGTGACAGGGGCGTGCTGGGTGGGGCGATCGACCTTGTGTTCTTTACCGGAGCGATGATCACCGGCGGCTACATGGCGCTGTTTCTGGACGAGATCATCAATCGCGCCGGTTTCTGGAGCCAGACCGACATCACCGTCGGCATCATCGCCACCATCACGGTGCTGGAGGCCAGCCGTCGCGCGGTGGGTCTGGGCATGACCATCATCGGCCTGATCGCCATCCTCTACGCCTTTGCCGGGCCTCGTGGCGAGTTACCCTGGCTCGGCCAGTTCCTGCCCGGCATCCTCGAGCATCGCGGCTACAATCTCGATCGCCTGGTGGGCCAGCTTTACCTGGGGCAGGAAGGCATCTTCGGCCTGCCCATGGGGGTGGCCGCGACCTATATCTTCATCTTTGTGTTGTTCGGTGCCTTTCTCGAGATCACCGGGGCGGGCAAGTTCTTTATCGATCTTGCCTACGCTGCCACCGGCCGCCAGCGTGGCGGGCCCGCCAAGGCCGCGGTCATCGCCTCCGCCGGCATGGGCTCGATCTCCGGCAGCGCCATCGCCAACGTGGTCACCACCGGCGCCTTTACCATCCCGCTGATGAAGCGCCTGGGCTACAAGCCCCACCAGGCTGGTGGCATCGAGGCGGCGGCGTCGACCGGTGGCCAGATCATGCCACCGCTGATGGGGGCCGGTGCCTTCCTGATCGCCGAGTACACCCGGCTGCCGTATCTCGAGGTGGTCAAGGTCAGCATCCTGCCGGCCTTCATGTACTTCGCCACCGTCTATCTGTTCGTGCATATCATCGCCCTCAAGGAGGGCATGCAGGGCATGGCCAAGGACGAGCTGCCGCAGATGAGCGACGTGCTCAAGCACGGCTGGCACTTCCTGCTGCCGCTGGCGGTGCTGGTGTGGCTGTTGATGATGAACATGTCGCCGATGCGAGTGGGCTACTACGCCATCGTCTGCATGCTGCTGGTGGCGGTGCTGCGTTTTGCGGTGTGGTTCTTGTTCGTGGCGCCAGGCGAGGGGCAGCCGGTGACCGCCGAGCGTCTGGGGCTGGCCTGTCGCAACGGTCTGCTCAAGCTGATTGAAGGCCTCGAACTCGGTGCGCGCAACGCCGTGGCGGTGACCATGGCCTGTGCGGTGGCAGGGATCATCGTCGGGGTAGTGGGGCTGACCGGTCTCGGCCTCAAGTTCTCGGCCATGATGCTGGCTTTCTCGGGCGGTAACCTGCTGCTGGCGCTGATCATGGTGCTGCTGGCGAGTCTCGTGCTGGGCATGGGGCTGCCGGTGACGGCCAGCTATATCGTGCTGATCGTGCTGGTGGGACCGGCGCTGGCCAATGAGTTCGGGGTGCCGTTGCTGATCGCCCACCTGGTGGTGTTCTGGTATTCCCAGGACTCCAACGTGACGCCGCCGATCGCGCTGGCCGGCTTCGCCGGGGCCGCCATCGCCGGGGCCAAGCCCATGGAGACCAGCTTCCAGTCGTGGAAGTTTGCCAAGGGCCTCTACCTGGTGCCGCTGTTCATGGTCTACAACCCCGAGATCATCGTCGGCGGGCCGGTCTGGCTGCTGATCTGGAAGGGCTTCACCGGGCTTCTGGCGCTGGGCGCCTTCGCCGCCACCCTGGAAGGCTATCTGTTCACCCGCATGGCGATCTGGCAGCGCGTGCTGCTGCTGCCGGCGATCGTCGGGGTGTTCCTGCCGTCGCTGGTGTTCGACGTCGCCGGTGCCGCCGTCATGCTGGCGATCATCAGCCTCAACTTCTGGCAGGCTCGCCGCTCGCCGGCAACAGCTTAGCGGCGCCAGGGCAGCCGCCAGCAGCGACAACGCCGTGCCCTTGGGCACGGCGTTGTCGTATCGGGAGGAGCCGGTCCGTCGAGGGCGCTCGCTTACTGCGGCTGGCTGGACGACGTCTCGGTATTGGCACCGGTGTCGGCATTTTCGCCGCTCGCCGCGGCGGCGCCCTGGCTGGGCTCCTGCATGCCGGCGGCCTGTTCGGCCACGGCGTCGGCCTCTTCCACGGCCTGCTTCTCGGCGGCGGTGGGTTCATCACCGCTGGACAGCAGCGCCTCCTGGGCCTTCTGCATGCTGTCGCTCTGGGCATTGCCGTCGGCACCCACCGGGCGCAGCACCACCGACACCGGCGGCTGGTCGGCGTCGGCACCGACTTCCACCGGAGTGGCTTCGGTACTGGTCCACACCAACTGACCTTCGTCGTTGCGGATCTCGCCACGCAGGCTGTGGGTGTGGCGCGGGTTCACCGCGTCGCTTGCGTAGCTCAGCGAGAAGTCGGTCGGCGCCTGGCGCTCGATGGTCACCGTGGTTTCGGCGATGGTCCTGGCCGGGGCGTCGGCGAGGGCAACGTCGTTGAGCAACACCGTGACCTCGGCATTGTCGGGCAGGCTCTGGCCGGCCTCGGCGAAGCTCAGGGTACCGTCAAGCGTCATTTTCTGCGCCTGTTCGGTGGTGCTCTGCTGGCTGGCGTTCGAGCCCTCCTGCGCGGTGCTGGCGGTGCTCTGTCCCTCATCGCAACCGGCCAGCGCCAGGCCGGAGGTCAGGGCGGCAATAAGCAGCAGGGTCGGTTTCATGGCTCTCTCCTTGGGTGAGCGGGTCGTCCTGTCAGGCGGCGTGGAGTGTCGGCGATGGCCGCGACAGCAGCGTTACCCTAGCAGGCCAATGCGCAGTCAGGGTGAAAGGCGCTGTCGCTGGCTGGCGACGTCTCCGCATAGGGAGAGGTACTGCTCCCCCGGCTCTGCTAGACTATGCCGCTTCCCGATTGTTCCCTTGTCGTGGCGATTTCTTTGCCGCGGCGCCGTCGTTTCTTCGAGGAGTTGCCGATGTCATCCACTTCCCCAGCGCCCCGGGTCGGCGTGATCATGGGTTCCAAGTCCGACTGGCCGGTCATGGAACACGCCGTGACCATGCTCGAGCGCCTCGGCGTGAGCTACGAGACCCAGGTGGTCTCCGCCCACCGCACCCCGGATCTGCTGTTCGACTACGCCAAGGGTGCCGCCGAGCGTGGTATTCAGGTGATCATCGCCGGGGCTGGCGGTGCAGCGCACCTGCCCGGCATGGTCGCCTCCCAGACCGCGCTGCCGGTGCTCGGCGTGCCGGTGGAGTCCAAGGCGCTCAAGGGGCTGGATTCACTGCTGTCGATCGCCCAGATGCCGGGCGGCGTCGCCGTCGGCACCCTGGCCATCGGCAAGGCCGGCGCTACCAATGCTGGCCTGCTGGCAGCCCAGATCGTGGGGCTCGGGGACAGCCAGGTTCGCGAGGCCGTCGAGGCCTTCCGCGCCGAGCAGACCCAGACCGTGCTCGACAATCCCGATCCTCGTCCGCCCGAGTCTCGCCAGGGCTGAACGGCGTCGTGTACCCGCAGGAAAACAGGAGCAAGTCATGAAGATTGGCGTTCTCGGGGCCGGACAGCTCGGCCGTATGCTGGCGCTGGCCGGCTATCCGCTGGCCAACCGGTTCCGCTTTCTCGATACCACCGGCCACCCCAGCGCCGGGATCGGCGAGGTGATGATCGACACCGACCAGAAGCACGTCCAGAGCTTCCTCGAAGACGTCGACCTGGTCACCTACGAGTTTGAGCACCTGCCGGTGTCGTTGGTCCAGGCGATCGAAGCCGAGAAACCGGTCTACCCCGGCAGTGAGGCGATCCGGGTGTGTCAGAATCGTGCCGAGGAGAAGGCGCTGTTCGATCGACTGGGTATTCCGACGCCGGCCTATCGCCTGGTGGACAGCGCCGAGTCGCTGGAAGCCGCCGCTCGTGAGCTGGGCACGCCGGTGGTGGCCAAGTCGATCACCGAGGGCTATGACGGCAAGGGGCAGGCGGTGCTGAAGGACCCGGCGGAAGCTGCCGATGCCTGGAAGCGCATCAATCACCCGCGGTTGATCGTCGAGTCCTTTGTCGACTTCGTGCGCGAGGTGTCGATCATCGCCGTGCGTGGACGCGACGGTGAGGTGGTGTTCTATCCCATGGCGGAAAACGTCCATGTCGATGGCATCCTGCGTTACTCGCTGGCGCCGATGCCGGATCTCGACGACAGCGTCCAGCACACCGCCGATGAATACATCCGGGCGCTGCTGGACGAGCTGGACTATGTCGGTGTGCTGACCCTGGAGCTGTTCCAGTGCGCCGACGGCAGCCTGCTGGCCAACGAGATGGCACCGCGAGTGCACAACTCCGGCCACTGGACCATGGATGGCGCGGTGACCAGCCAGTTCGAGAATCATCTGCGTGCCATCCAGGGCCTGCCGCTCGGGGACACCAGTGCCCGGGCGCCGACCTGCATGGTCAACGTGATCGGACGCGAGCCCGAGCCGAGCCAGGTGCTGGCCATGCGCGACGCCCACCTGCATCGCTACGACAAGAGCGAGCGCGCCGGTCGCAAGCTTGGTCACATCAACCTGGTCGCCGACGATCACGCGAGCCTGCTCAAGCGGGTGCGCGAATGCGCCGCCCTGGTGCCGGACGCGCCCGAGGTGCGCTTCAGCTTCGAAGACTGAGCCAGGCGCTGTTTCGCTTCCTCCACGACGGGCCCCATTACGGGGCCCGTCGTCGTTTCGGGGTGGCGATGACGCCACCACGGCGCTAGAGTAGTTGATACGTTCTGTATACAAAAATAAGTAATGAGGTGTTCGATGATACGTAAAGTTGGATACATGGCGGCGCTGTGTGGTCTCTCGCTTTCGCCTTCCCTGGCCGTGGCGGATGCCTTCGAGGTGGCCATGCTATTGCCGGGGCAGAAGGATGACGGCGGCTTCATGGAGGCGGGTTACCGTGGACTCGAGCGCATCGAGGCCGAACTTGGCGCCGAGATCAGCTACGAGGACGGGATAGCGCCGGAGCCCGACGCGCTTGAGGCCGCCCTGCGGAGATTGGCGGATGCCGGGCCGGACCTGATCATCGCCCACGGCGGTCAGAATTCCGAGGCGGTGATGACGGTGGCCGCGGACTATCCCGAGGTGCTGTTCTCCGTTACCCAGGGGGATGTCACCGGCGACAATGTGTCGAGCTATGAGGTCCTTCAGGAGCAGTCCGCCTGGCTCGCCGGTGCAGCGGCGGGTCTGCTGACCCAAAGCGGCGTGGTGGGCCATATCTCGGGGATTCGCGTCACTCCGGGTCTCAAGGGTCGCGGGGGCTTCTACCACGGTCTGCAGCATACCCGGCCGGACGCCGACTTCCTCACCATCTTCGCCGGCGATCAGGACGATGTGTCACTGGCCCATGACGTGGCCAGCGCCCAGATCGAGGCCGGTGCCGATATCATCTTCACCATGTTGAATGCAGGTCGCCAAGGGGCCATCGAGGCGATGCAGGAGGCCGAAGGCGTTTGGCAGTTCGGCAATGTGCGCGAGTGGCATGAGGACTACCCGGAGGTGTTCGCCGGCTCCGCCATCGCCAACGTGTCCATGGCGGGTTTTGTTGCTGCCGAGGCGGTCAAGCAGGGCAGCTGGAGCTCGGGTGAGGTGGTGCGTATCGGCCTGGAGAACCCGGAGGCGGTGAGTCTGTCGCTGGCGCCCTGGGTCGAGGACGACATCGTCGCCGAACTCGATCGCCTCGCCGCCGAGATCGTCGAAGGAAGCATCGAGGTACAGACGTCCTACGACGGCGAGGAATTCTCTCTGTAGCAGGGGCAAGTCTCTCGCTGCTCAATGATGGATTAGCTCCACGCAAGAAGGCGGCCGCAAGGCCGCCTTCTTCGCTGTGTGTCGGGTTCCTGCCCGGTCCATCGATCCGGTCAGCCCATCAGCAGGGCACTGGCCATCCCGCCACCAACCACCAGCAGCACAAACAGGATCAGGGCGAGCAGAAAGGGCTTCACGCCGAGCGCCTTGAGGCGAGACATCCGGGTGTTGATGCCAAGCGCGGCCATGGCCATGGTCAGGGCGATCTGGCCGGCCAGCACCAGACCCGAGTGCAGGGGCGCGGGCAGGGTGATGACGCTGTTGACGCCGACCATGGCGATAAAGCCGAGGGCAAACCAGGGGATCACCAGCTTGGCCTTGTGTGCGCCCTGAGCGCCGGCCTCGGCGCCTTCCTGGGTCGGCTGACGCAGCCACCATTGGCCGACCACCAGCAGGAAGGGCACCAGCAGCATCACCCGCACCAGCTTGACGATGACCGCGTTGGCCAGGGCATCCGGGCCGACGGCGTCGCCGGCGGCGACCACCTGGGCCACCTCATGCACGGTAGCGCCGATATAGACCCCGAACAGTCCCTCGTCCATGCCCAGCCACGGATACAGCAGCGGGTAGGTCAGCATGGCCAGGGAGCCGAACAGCACCACCGTGGCCACCGCCATGGACGCCGCTGCCGGCTTCGAGCGAATGGTCGACTCGGTGGCGAGCACCGCAGCGGCGCCGCAGATGGCGCTGCCGGCAC
The DNA here is from genome assembly GCF_019801245.1 of Halomonas sp. DP1Y21-3. Taxonomy (NCBI): domain Bacteria; kingdom Pseudomonadati; phylum Pseudomonadota; class Gammaproteobacteria; order Oceanospirillales; family Halomonadaceae; genus Halomonas; species Halomonas sp. DP1Y21-3. The sequence continues at coordinate 441,869 of NZ_JAHVJM010000002.1, read as the reverse complement.
TGGTCAGCAGGGTGGTCTCGCGATCCATGCCGAGCACCCGGGTGCCGATCTGGTAGCCGACCAGCAGTACCGCGGTGATGATCAGCGCGTCCAGCAGCAGCACCTTGGGCCCGAGTCCGACCACCTGAGCGAAGGTCAGCGACAGGCCGAACAGCACGATGCCGCCGCGCAGCAGCCAGCGGGTAGCGAAGGCGAGCCCCGGCTGGGCGCCCTCGACGGTGCGCTTGAGCGGCAGATTGCCGACCACGATGCCCAGCAGCAGGGCGAACACCAGCGGACTCACGCCTGCGTCGGCGATACCGGGCAGTCGGCTGATGGCCTGCCCGGCCAGCGTCAATAGTGCGCATAGCGCAAGTCCTTGCCACATGAGCGGATCTCCTCTTCGTGTCAGGGTATCGCCGCTACCGGCTCGTCTGGGTGGAGCCTGAGGCGTCGGTTCGATAGGGAGATTCTAGGCGTGGATATACCAGATGATTATCGTGTAATAACGAAACCTGTTATAAGCTGAGCCGATATAGGAGCCGTTGTCGTTTCCCCGCCATCTTCCCTGCAACCGTCGAGCACCGTGATGAGTTTCTCGCCAGACAGTCCCACCCGCTCCCATATCACCCTGCGCCAGCTCGAGGTCTTCGTGGCGGTGGCCCGGCTGGGAACCGTCAGCGCCGCGGCCAGACAACTGAGCCTGTCCCAGTCGGCGACCAGCCAGGCGCTGGCGGACCTGGAGCGTCAACTTGGTGTCACCCTGTTCGAACGCCCGGGACGGCGGCTTGGCCTGAACGACATGGGCCATCGACTGCTGCCGCGCGCCGAACAGCTGCTGGATGATCTGGGCGAGCTGATCGCCGCCGCCGAGGAACCGGGAGACGAGCTCCACGGCAGCCTGGCGATCTCCGCCAGCGCCACCATCGGCACCTATCTGTTGCCGCCGCTGGCTGGGGAGTTCGGCGGACTGCATCCGGGGGTCGACCTGCGCCTGCGACTGCGCAATACCGGCGAGGTGATCTCCGAGGTACAGCGCTTCGACGCCGACCTGGGGATGATCGAGGGGCGCTGTCACGAGCCAGGGCTCGCCAGCGAAGTGTGGTGCGAAGACCATATGGTGATCGTCTGCGCGCCCGGGCACCCTCTGGTGGCCAAGGGCCGGGTCGAGGACGCTGATCTGGTCGAGCAGTCGTGGATCCTGCGCGAGATCGGCTCCGGCAGCCGGGAGGTACTCGAGGCGGCGGTGCTGCCCCGGGTGCCGAGGCTCAAGGTACGCATGGAGCTGGGACAGCACGAGGCGATCAAGCAGGCCGTGGCGGCGGGCCTGGGACTGGGTTGCCTGTCGCACCTGAGCGTGCGGGGAGAGCTCGAACGAGGGGAGTTGCTGGCGCTGTCACATGACCTGCCGCTGACCCGCCACTTCTCGCTGGTGTGGCATCCGGACCGCTACCGCAGCCCGGCCTGGCAGGCCTTCAAGGTCTTCTTGATGGAACAGAGAAGCCGTTTCGCGCTGCCGGCGCAGGACGCCTAGAGGATCTGGGCGTTGCCGTTCCACAGCAGAATGGCGGCGATCACCGCGCTTTCAATATCACATTATCTGGGCGTTGCCGGTCCACAGCAGGATGGCGGCGATCACCGCGAAGTGGGCCTGGGGGTATCAAGAGCAGGCGAGCCACCTTGGCGGGTTCTCTGGGCGTTGCCGGTACCGTTACATGATCTGGGCGTTGCCGGTCCATAGCAGGATGGCGGCGATCACCGCGAAGTGGGCGGGATACCATGCGAGCCACATCCGCCGCGGCATGACGATGCCGGGCGCGCGGCATAGCCGGTGAGCACCAGCGGCCAGCAGCAGTACCGCCAGGACCGTGGCCACGGTCACCGACTTGGCCATGTCGGAGCTGTTCATCATGCCTGCCACCAGCAGCAGCGGCAGGCAGCCGACCACCGCCAGCAGGCGCGAGAGCAGGGCGTCGTCGGTACGATGGAGCTGGCCCATGCCGAGCATGAAAAACGGCACCAGCAACAGGCCATGGTGGCCGTATTCGACCCAGAAGCCGGCAAAGTACCAGCCGGTTGCCACGCCGAGGGTTTCCAGCGCCAGGCGTACATGGCCGAGCTCTCCGGCTTCCTGTCGCCGGGTCAGTTGCTCAAGCCAGTGGCCGGCCATCAGCCCGAGCGCCAGGGTAAAGCAGATGTTGAGCTGAAACAGCGCCTCGCGGGGCATCAGTTGGTAGGGTAACTGGGCCAGCAGACCGATGATCATCACCCGGCGTGCGTAGCGCAGCGGATCACGGGTATTGAACAGCCCGTGCCAGGCGACCATGCCGGCGAACAGTGGAAAGGCGATACGGCCCACGCTCGAGTCGACCCAGCCAAGGTGCCAGGCGTCGGTGGCCAGGTAGCGTGCCAGGTGGTCCAGGGTCATGGTGACAAGCGCGATCCACTGGCCCCAGCCGGTCCAGTGGGAGGACGGTCGTTCGTGGTAGCTGGCGCTGGCGACGTAGGTCATCGGACTTCCCTGTTGTTCGGCTTGCCAGGGTAGACTTGTGCCGGGCCGACAAGTTCCGCAGGAGTCAGAGTAGAGCTTCGACACCGACCAGGATCAGCACCGGGTCAAGGATCCCTGCGACAGCCCCAGCAAGAGCCGACAACAGCGCCGAGACAATAACAACATCACCACCGAGGAGACGCCATGAAGAATGGCTTCGGCTTCGACCTGCGCAGTATGGAAATCTTCGTCGAGACCCTGGAACGCGGTAGCCAGAGCGCCGCCGCCGAGGCGCTCGGCCTGACCCAGTCGTCGGTGTCGCATTGCCTGGCGACCCTCGAAGAGAGCCTGGGGCTGGCGCTGTTCGAGCGCCGCTCGCGGCCGCTGGAACCCACCAGCGCCGGACGCTTCTTTTATGACCGTGCCCGCCGTCTGCTGGGCGAGGCCAGGGATACCCGCCGCGAACTGATCACCGGTGCCTTCGGTCAATTGCATCAGATGCGCCTGGCGCTGGTGGATTCGCTGGCCACCGCCGTGGGCAAGCCGCTGATCGACGTCATCCGCCGCCACACCCGTGACTACACCTTGACCACCGGGCTTTCGCACATGCACGGGCACTCGCTGCTGACGCGGCACGTGGACGTGATCATCTCCGACGATCGGCTGGAAAACTACGACGGCCTGGAGCGTCACAGGGTGCTGGACGAGCCCTTTGTGCTGGTGTTGCCGGCGAGCTGGACGGGGCCTGCTGACAATCTGCGCTGGCTATCGCGTCAGCTCGACTTCGTGCGCTACGTGCCGCAGTCGCTGATCGGCCAGAGTATCGAGCGCCACCTGCGCCTGGCCGGTGTGGAGCTGCCGGCGCGGCTGCACCTGGACAATACCTGCGCCTTGCTCAAGGCGGTGAGCGACGGCGTCGGCTTTACCGTGACGACCCCGCTGTGCCTGTATCAGGCGGGGCTCGATCAGCTCAGGGTGCGCATCGAAGCGCTGCCGCTGGCGCCGCTCAAGCGCTCGTTGACGCTGGTCGCCAGGCGCGACGAACTCGGTGGCTTGCCTGGGCAGCTGGCGCGGGACGCCCGCCGCCTGCTGGACGGCGACTTTCGTGCCACGCTCACCGAGGAGCTGCCCTGGGTCGAGGAGCAGATCGTCACTTCCGTCTGAGGATCTTCCCGGCGATGGCCAGTTTCATGGCCGGTTTCGGTGCAGTGGCTGCTTTTCTCTGCACTTTGCTTGAGCAGTATCGAAAGCTTCGATAGTCATCACGTCGTTGAAGTCGATGCAACTGGCACGTCCGGCCAGGCTGGGCCAAGACTCAGGAGATTCCTCTTGTGTCCGGGAGCTCCCATGCCGGCAGCCATTCGCCTCTACGTCCGCTACGTGGACCGATTCAATCGGCGTATCGGTCGTATCGTCATGTACCTGATCTTCGTGATGATCGGGGTCCTGCTCTACGCCTCGCTCTCGCGCACCCTGTTTGATCGGCCGTTGATCTGGGGCGTCGAGGTCTCTCAGTTCCTGATGGTCGCCTACTTTCTGCTGGGCGGTGCCTACTCCATGCAGCTCGACGACCATGTGCGCATGGATCTCTTCTATACCCGACTGTCGCCACGGGCCAAGGCCATGAGCGACGTCCTGACCATGCTGCTGTTGCTGGTGTTCCTCGCCACCCTGCTGGCCGGCGGCATCTCCAGCACCAGCTACGCGATCAAGTACGGCGAGACCAACTACAGCTCCTGGGCGCCGCCGCTGGCGCCGATCAAGATCATCATGACCCTGGGGGTGGCGCTGATGCTCGCCCAGTGCCTCTCGACCCTGTTCAAGGATATCGCCGTGCTGAGAGGACACCCGCTCGAGCAGACCGAGGGGGAGAAGGACGGCAGGGAAGAGCAGGACCGGAAGGACGGGGAGGGCGATCGATGAGCCATGAAATGATCGCACTTACGCTGCCCTTGTCGAGAGCGTCGATGATGTTGCTGTTTCTAAGCCAGAGCCAGGGACGGAGGGCGATCGATGAGCCATGAAATGATCGCGCTTATGCTGCCCTTGTCGAGAGCGTCGATGATGTTGCTGTTTCTAAGCCAGAGCCAGGGACGGAGGGCGATCGATGAGCTATGAAATGATCGCGCTGACGATGTTCTCTTCGATGATGTTGCTGCTGTTGACCGGACAGCGGGTGTTCGGCGTCATCGGCTTCGTCGGCGCGGCGGCGGCGCTTTTGCTGTGGGGCGATGGCGGCATGGAGATGCCGTTCAGCGCTGCCATCCAGTTGATGAACTGGTATCCGCTGTTGACCCTGCCTTTGTTCATCTTCATGGGCTACATGCTGTCGGAGTCGGGCATCGCCTCCGAACTCTACGAGATGTTCCACGTATGGATGGGCGGGCTCAAGGGCGGGCTCGCCGTGGGTACCATCGGCCTGATGGTGGTGGTCTCGGCGATGAATGGACTGAGTGTGGCCGGCATGGCCATCGGTGCCACCATCGCCCTGCCGGAACTGCTGCGCCGGGGCTATGACAAGATCATGGTCACCGGGGTGATTCAGGCCGGAAGCTCGCTTGGCATCCTGGTGCCGCCCAGCGTGGTGCTGGTGCTCTACGGCATGATCGCGCGACAGCCGGTCAGCCAGCTGTGGCTGGCCGGCGCCATCCCCGGGTTGATCCTGGCGGCGATGTTCGTCATCTACATCGTGGTGCGTTGTCGCCTGCAGCCGAGCCTGGGCCCGGCGCTGCCGCCGGAGGAGCGCAACCTGTCCACCGCCGACAAGCTGAAGCTTCTGCGCGCGGGCATCATGCCGCTGGCGATCTTCTTCTTCATGACCGGGCTGTTCGTGATGGGCGTCACCAGCCTGGTCGAGAGCGCCGCGGTGGGGGCGCTGTCGGCAACCCTGGCGGCGGCGTTCAAGCGCCGTCTGACGCTGGCGGTGATCGAGACCACGGTGCGCCGCTCGCTCGGCATCACCTGCATGTTCATGTGGATCATCCTGGCGGCGCTGTGCTTTGGCGCGGTGTTCGACGGTCTCGGCGCGGTGCGCGCCATCGAGTCGGTATTCCTCGACCAGTTCGGCCTCACCCCCTGGCAGATCCTGGTGATGATGCAGCTGTCCTACATTCTGCTCGGCATGTTCCTCGACGACACCGCCATGCTGGTGATCGTGGCGCCGCTGTACGTGCCGCTGGTGATCACCCTGGGCTTCGACCCGATCTGGTACGGGGTGCTCTACACCATCACCGTGCAGATCGCCTACATGACCCCACCGTTTGGCTACAACCTCTTTCTGATGCGCGCCATGGCCCCGCCGGAGATCAGTCTCGGCGACATCTACCGCAGCGTCTGGCCGTTCGTCGCCATCATGCTGGCGGGGCTTGCGCTGATCACCGCCTTTCCCGAGCTGGCGCTATGGCTGCCGGGTCTGTTCAGGGACTACTGAGGCAAGACTGTCGCGGTCTTGGCCCGGCAGGCAGGGATGTGAAGCAAGGAGCTTTAAAGAAGGCAGGAGAAGACGACCACAGGCGTCCTTTACGGACGCAACGTCAGGCAACAACAACGAAAACGGGAGAGAACGGATGACCAATCGTCGCGACTTCCTCAAGAAGGCCGGTGTCGCCACCGCCGCCACCGTGGGGGCGGGCACCCTGGCCGCCCCCTACGTCCACGCCCAGTCGAAGACGCCGATCCGCTGGCGACTGCAGACCTACGCAGGACCAGCCCTGGCGGAGCACGTGATCAAGCCCTCCATCGAGGCCTTCAACAAGGCCGCCAACGGCGAGATGGAGATCGAGCTGTACTTCTCCGACCAGCTGGTGCCCACCGGCGAGCTGTTTCGGGCGATGCAGCGGGGCACCATCGACGCGGTACAGAGCGACGACGACTCGATCAATGCTCCGGTCGATGTCTCGGTGTTCGGCGGCTACTTCCCGTTCGCCTCGCGCTACAGCCTGGACGTGCCGACCCTGTTCAACCACTACGGCCTCAAGGAAATCTGGGAGGAGGCCTACGGCGAGATCGAGGGAGTGACCTGGCTCGGCTCCGGCAGCTGGGACCCCTGCAACTTTGTCACCCGGGAGCCGATCCGCAGCATCAAGGACCTGGAGGGCAAACGGGTCTTCACCTTCCCCACCGCCGGGCGCTTCCTGACCCGCTTCGGGGTGGTGCCGGTGACCCTGCCGTGGGAGGACATCGAGGTCGCCATGCAGACCCGCGAACTCGACGGCATCTCCTGGGCCGGCATCACCGAGGCCTACACCGTGGGCTGGGCGGACGTCTCCAGCTACTACCTGACCAACAATATTTCCGGCGCCTGGGCCGGCTCCTACTTCGCCAACAGCGAGCGCTGGAACGAGCTGCCGGATCACCTGAAGACGCTGTTCAGAATGTGCATGGACAGCTCTCACTACTATCGTCAGCACTGGTACTGGTGGGGCGAGGCCCACTACCGCACCCAGGGCGGCAAGCTGGAGCTGACCTCGATCCCGGAAAGCGAGTGGCAGACCATCGAGGACGAGGCGCTGAGCTTCTGGGACGAGATCGCAAGCCAGAGCGAGCGCAACGCCAAGGTGGTGCAGATCCTCAAGGACTATCGTCAGACCATGCAGCAGGCGGGACCTCCCTACCGCTACAGCTGACACTCTCGGTAGATATCGGGCGTTGCGGGCCGGCCCGGCAATCAAGGTCGGCCCGTTGTTTCTTCGCCCTTGTTCCTTCGCCCATGAGGAGGGTGATCGATGTCAGGACTCAATCCCAGGGACGTGCGCACGGCGGATGACGCCCGCCGGGTGGTCGAGGCGCGCAACCTCTCCCACGTCAAGATCGGCTTTCTCGATCTGGACGGGGTGATGGTCGGCAAGTACATGCACCGCGACAAGTTCTTTGCCGCCCTCGACGGCGGCTTCGCCTTCTGCGACGTGGTGCTGGGCTGGGACAGCAAGGACGAGCTGTACGACAACACGCGCTACACCGGCTGGCACACCGGCTATCCCGACGCCCAGTTGCGCGTGCTGCCGGAGAGCTGTCGCGAGGTACCCTTCGAAGGCGACATGCTGCTGTTCATGGCCGAATTCACCGAGCGGGCCGAGGCGATCTGTCCGCGTGGCCTGCTACGGCGGGTGCTGGGCCGGGCCGCCGAGATGGGCTTCTCGGTTCACGGCTCGCTGGAGTATGAATTCTTCATGTTCCAGGAGACGCCGGAATCGGTGCGCGAGAAGGGCTTTCGCAACCTGCGCCCGCTGACCCCGGACATGATGGGCTACTCCATGCTCAGGAGTTCGGTGCATGCCGAGCTCTACCACGAGCTGCTGGAGCTGTCCCAGCGCATGGACTTCCCCATCGAGGGGCTGCACACCGAGACCGGGCCAGGCGTGCTCGAGGCCGCCATCGGCGTCGACGAGGCGCTGGCCGCCGGCGACAAGGCGGCGCTGTTCAAGACCTTCACCAAGGTGTGGGCCCAGCGACGCGGCCTGATGGCCACCTTCATGGCCAAGTGGTCGCCGGACTATCCCGGCCAGAGCGGCCATATCCACCTGTCGATGAAGCACCTCGAGAGCGGCGAGTCGGCCTTCTACGACTCCGACGCCGAGCACTCCATGAGCGCCATCCAGCGTCACTTCGTCGCCGGCCAGCAGCGGCTGATGCCGGAGTTTCTGGCCATGTTCGCCCCCACCATCAACAGCTACACCCGGCTGATTCCCGGCTTCTGGGCGCCGACGGACGCCACCTGGGGCGTCGAGAATCGCACCACCGCCCTGCGCGTGATCCCCGGCAGCGCCAAGTCCCAGCGGGTCGAATACCGGCTCGGCAGCGCCGACGCCAATCCCTACCTGGCGCTGGCCGCGGCCATCGGTGCCGGCCTTTATGGCATCGAGCAGGGGCTCGAGCCCGATACCGCGGTTACCGGCAACGCCTACGAGCTCGACCATCCCGAGCACCAGGCGCTGCCGCGAACCCTGTGGGAGGCGGCCCAGCGGCTCAAGGCATCGACGCCTGCGCGCGGGCTCTTCGGCGACGACTTCGTCGAGCACTTTGCCGCCACCCGGGAATGGGAGGAGCGCGAGTTCCGTCGGCATATCACCGACTGGGAGCTCGATCGCTATTTCGAGATTATCTGACGCGGATGCCCGGTATCGAGATCATCTGACGCGGATGCCCGGCATCCCGCCAACCGACAGACGAGAGAACTGCATGGCCATTCAACAGACGATATCGCCGGTGGACGGCTCGGTGTACGTGGAGCGCGAGCAGGCCGGCGCGGCCGAGATCGAAACGGCCCTGGCCCGCGCGGTCGAGGCCCAGCAGGACTGGCGCGAACGTGACGTCGCCGAGCGCTGCCGCCTGTGCAGTGCGATGGTGGACGCCTTTGTCGCCCGGCGCGATCAGCACGCCGAGGAGCTGTGCTGGCAGATGGGCCGGCCCATTTCTCAGGGCGGCGGGGAAATCGGCGGCTTCGAGGAGCGCGCCCGGGCGATGATCGCCATGGCGCCTGAGGCGCTCGCGCCGCTGCGCCTGGCCGACAAGTCCGGCTTTACCCGCTATATCCGCCGCGAACCGCTGGGCGTCTCGCTGATCGTCGCGCCCTGGAACTTCCCCTACATGACCGCGGTGAACGCCGCATTGCCGGCGATCCTCGCCGGCAATGCGGTGATTCTCAAGCACTCTGCCCAGACCCCGCTGTGTGCCGAGCGCATGGTCGAGGCCGCCCGAGAGGCGGGTATCCCCGAGGGGGTGTTCCAGTACCTGCATCTGAGCCACCAGGCCACCGAGACCCTGATGGGTGACCCTCGCATCGACCATGTGTCCTTCACCGGCTCGGTGGGCGGTGGTCGCACCGTCGAAGCCGCCACCGCCGGGCGCTTTATCGCCACGGCGCTGGAACTCGGCGGCAAGGACGCCGCCTATGTGCGTGCCGACGTCGACCTGGACAGCGCGGTGGAAGGGGTGATGGACGGCGCCTTCTTCAACTCGGGCCAGAGCTGTTGCGGCATCGAGCGGATCTACGTCGAGCGCGCCATCTTCGATGACTTCGTCGAACGGGCGGTGGCCTGGCTGAAGCAGCTCAGGCTCGGCAACCCCTGCGACCCGTCTACCAGCCTGGGGCCGGTGGTCAAGCCCGCCGCCGCCGACTTCGTGCGGGGCCAGGTGGAGGCGGCGGTGGCCGCCGGCGCCCGCGCGTGGATCGATCCCGGCGACTATCCGCTGTCGCGCCCCGGCAGCGCCTATCTGGCGCCACAGCTGTTGACCGGGGTCGACCACAGCATGGCGGTGATGCGCGAGGAGAGCTTCGGCCCGGTGGTCGGGGTGATGGCGGTGGAGGGCGACGACGAGGCCATCGCCTTGATGAATGACTCCGAGTTCGGCCTGACCGGGGCGATCTTCACCCGCGACCTGGTCGCCGGCGAAGCGCTGGCTGCGCGGCTTCAGGTCGGCACCGCCTTCGTCAACCGCTGCGACTATCTGGACCCGGAGCTGGCCTGGACCGGCGTCAAGCATTCGGGTCGCGGCTGCTCGCTGTCGCGGCTCGGCTTCGACAGCCTGACCCGGCCCAAGTCCTTCCATCTGAAACACGCCTGAGGCAACCATGAGCGATATCAGCCGCTACACCACCAGCTGGAACTACCCCTCGGCCATCCTCACCGGCGCCGGTCGAATTCGTGATCTGCCAGCGCAGTGCCGAGAGCTTGGCATGACGGCGCCGTTGTTGATCACCGATCCGGGGCTCGCGGCGCTGCCGATGGTGCGCGAAGTGCTCGATCACTGCGCCGGCGAAGGACTCAGGGCGGGGCTGTTTGCCGAGATCAAGGGCAATCCCACCGGTGCCAACGTCATCGCCGGCGTCGATGCCTTCCGCCAGGGGGAACACGACGGCGTGATCGCCTTCGGCGGAGGCTCCGGACTCGACGCGGCCAAGGCGGTGGCGCTGATGGCCAATCAGCGCGACGGCCTGTCGCTGTGGTCGCTGGAGGACGTCGGCGACAACTGGAAGAACGCCGACGGTGACGCCATCGTGCCGCTGGTGGCGGTGCCGACCACCGCCGGTACCGGCTCGGAGGTGGGACGCGCCTCGGTGATCACCGACGAGGCCGAGCGGGTCAAGCGCATCATCTTCCACCCCGGCATGGTGCCGGCCCGGGTGATCCTGGACCCGACCCTGACCGTGGGCCTGCCCCCTGCGGTCACCGCCGCCACCGGTATGGATGCCCTGTCCCACTGTCTGGAGGCCTGGTGCGCGCCGGGCTATCACCCCATGGCCGAGGGTATCGCGGTGGAGGGCATGCGCCGGGTCCGTGACTATCTGCCCCGGGCCTACGCCCATGGCGACGACCTGGAGGCCCGGCTCAACATGCTGGTGGCATCGAGCATGGGCGCCACCGCCTTCCAGCGGGGGCTCGGCGCCATGCATGCCCTGGCCCATCCATTGGGGGCGCTGTACGACGCCCACCATGGCACCTTGAACGCCATCCTGATGCCCTATGTGCTCAAGGCCAACGAGCGCGCCATCGGCGAACCCATGGTGCGCCTGTGTCGCTATCTCGATATCCGCCAGCCGGGCACCTCAAGTGCCATCGACTGGGTGCTCGAGCTGCGTGAGCGGCTCGCGATCCCCCACGACCTGGCGGCCATCGGCATCGACGACGCCGAGGCGGTGAAGATCGGCGAAATGGCGGTGGTCGATCCGTCCGCGGCAAGCAATCCCATCGCCTTTACGGCCGAGGACTATCAACGCATCTTCCTGGCGGCCCAGCAGGGCCGGCTATAGCGCTTGGTATTAGCGCTTGGAATAGCGCCCGGCCCCGCCCGATGACGTGGCCCTGGCGGCGCCCGGCTCGTCTCTGGCAAGGTGGCCGGCCAGCGTCAAGGGAGTACTGGTGATGGAGAACATCATGCGAATCGGTCTACTGCAGTGCGACGACGTGGCGCCGGAGCTGATCGACGCCCACGGCAACTACCCGGCCATGTTCGAGGCGCTGCTGGCGCCGGCGGCCTTTTCCCTGGGGGTCAGCCTCGAGTGGCAGGTCTACCGTTGCCTGGACGGCGAGATTCCCGATGACGTCGAGGCTGTGGACGCCTGGCTGACCACCGGCTCGAAGTTCGGGGTCAACGACGGCCACGCCTGGATCGCCCGGCTTGAGGACTTCGTGCGCGCGCTCTATCGCGCCGAGAAGCCGCTGGTGGGGGTGTGCTTCGGCCATCAGTTGATCGTCAAGGCGTTGGGCGGCGAGGTGATCAAGAGTCCCAAGGGCTGGGGCGTGGGGCTTTCCAACAATCGGGTCGGCGAGCGCGAGCCCTGGATGACCCCCTGGCAGCATGACCTCGACCTGCTGGTCAGCCACCAGGATCAGGTCGAGACGCTGCCCGAAGGCGCCTCGACCCTGGGCGGCAGCGGCTTCTGCCCCCACTACCTGATCCGCGTCGGCCGCTGCTTTCTTGGCGTCCAGGGCCACCCCGAGTTTCGCCCCGACTACTCCCGCGACCTGATGCACCTGCGCCAGGGCCTGGTCGGGGAAGAACGGGTACGCCAGGGCCAGGCCTCACTGGCCGGACGCATCGACGACGGCGTGATGGCCGAGTGGATACTGCGTTTCATGCGCGAGGCGATGGCGGTCAGGGAGGGGTGACGAGACGCAAGATGGAGGCCATTATTTGGTGGTGGCAGCCAAGGCACCTGGCAAGCATTAGTTTCGGCAACGAGTGCGTAGTGGGAGAACGAACCTTCTTGTCCTTTTTTTGTCCATACATTTAAAGCATGATCATCGACTTCGATCCGGGGAAGAGCGCTTGGAATGCCAGAGAGCGCGGCCTGCCCTTCAGCGAGGTGTCTCATTTCGATTGGGAAGGGGCGCTACTGACCGAAGACAAGCGCAACGATTACCCGGAGCGTCGGTTTGTTGCCATCGGGATGATCGGTCAGCGGGCCCACGTGGTGTGCTTCACGCCGATTGAAGGTGGAATTCGCGTCATCAGCTTGAGAAAGGCCAACGCTCGGGAGGTGCGGCGCTATGACAAGGCGACTCACGGACAGGACAGGTGAGGTCAGGGAACTCACCGATGAGGATATTGAACGTATGCGCCCCATGGATGAGGTGTTGCCTGCAAACCTCAAGCGGGCCATCGGGCAGCGGGGGGCGCAACGAACGCCGACAAAGGTGAAGACGTCGATACGTCTGTCTCGGGACGTCATTGACCACTTCAAGCAGGACGGTGATGGCTGGCAGCGCCGCATCGACCAAGCCCTGAAACAGTACATTCGAGAACATGGTAGCGATTGAGGTCTGGCCGCCAAATAGCTGGCGGACACGCCAGGCCAGGCCTCGCTGGCCGGACGCATCGACGACGGCGTGATGGCAAAGTGGATACTGCGCTTCATGCGCGAGGCGATGGCGGTCAGGGAGGGGGGACGATGACTGCAGCAAGCTGAATACGGCTGTACGCTTGTCTCATGTCGCAGGCAGTTTGTCGTGACCAGGCGGGGGGAAGAGCATGCGATCCTTTGACATCGAAGAAGCCAGCACGCAATTGGTACAGCTCGTCGAGCGAGTCCGTCAGGGAGAAGGATGCTTCATTACAATGGCGGGCAAGCCGGTGGTTCGGGTTACCTCCATCGAAAGACCGGAGCCCGAGCACCTGAGGCGGCTTGGCTTTCTTGATGGCCAGTTCAGCGTGCCGGAGGACTTTGATCGTATGTCGGTATGGGACACCTTCTCCCAGTTCGACTCGTCGCAAGGGATACCGTGATGGCGCGTCGGGTTATGGACTCACCGGTCGCGCAGGCGTCTTGTCGCGGGCCTGCTCGAACACAGCAAATTCGCTGTCGCTCAGCCTGGCCTGCTTGCCAATATCGGCCAGCAACGAACCCAGCTTGACCTTGCCCTCGAGCGATACCGTCGTCTCGAGGATCTCGCGTGCCTCCGCCTCCATGCTATGACCGTGTCGAGCCGCACGGATGCGCAGGGCGCGATGTACCTCGTCGGGAAGGTTGCGAACCGTCAGCATGGCCATAGGTAGTGTCTCCTACTGCATTCTCAGTGCATTCATCGTAGTCACCTGACTGCATGGCAACTAGGCGCGCTGTGGTGTTGGTCGGGAGTATGGGAGCTGCCTTCGCCAGAAGAGCCAGGCTCAGGTGCTCCCTCTTTGCCTATCAACCATCAAACCGCTGTCTGAGTATTCTTAGTCCGTTGCCGACGACCAGCAGGCTCGAGCCCAGGTCGGCGAATACCGCCATCCACAAGGTGGCGTGGCCGGTCAGCGCCAGGGCCAGGAATACCGCCTTGATGCCGAGGGCCAGGGCGATGTTCTGCACCAGCAGGCGGCGGGTGCTGCGGGCCAGGTCGATCAGCCGTGGCAGGCTGGCCGGGTCGTCGTTCATCAGTGAGATATCGGCGGTCTCGATGGCCACGTCGCTGCCTGCCGCGCCCATGGCGATGCCGATATCGGCCCGGGCCAGCGCCGGGGCGTCGTTGATGCCGTCGCCGACCATGGCGCACACACCGCGGCTGGACAGCGCGTCCAGGCGCGACAGCTTGTCCTCCGGCAACAGCTCACCGTAGGCCTCGTCGATGCCGGCTTCACGAGCGATGGCATCGACCCTGGCCTGGGCGTCGCCGCTGAGCATGCTGACGCTCACTCCCTGGCGATGCAGGCGCTTGATGGCTTGGCGGCTGGTGCTGCGCAGGGCGTCCTTGACCGCGAAGTAGGCCAGCAGCCGATCGTCGCGCCCCAGCCAGACGATACCGGCGTCGTCGTTGTCGGCGTCACTGCTGGTCAGCTGGGCCTGGCTGACCCCCATCTCGCCGGCCAGGCGGGCGTTGCCGAGCCACACTGTCGCACCGCTATCGGCCTCGCTTGCCACCAGACCACGACCGCCGCGCTCCTCGACACCTTCCAGTGACACCGTAGGCTGAGAGCCCAGCCCCTGCACCAGGGCGCGGGACACCGGATGGTTGGAGCGCTCCGCCAGGGCGAGGGCCAGGCGCTGTCCCTCGGCGTCGCTGCTGTCACCGAGCGCAGCTGAGCGCACCAGCCGTGGCTTGCCCTCGGTCAGGGTGCCGGTCTTGTCCAGCGCCAGGTGGGTGAGTCGGGTGGCCTGCTCGAGAAAGACGCCGCCCTTGATCAGGATACCCTGGCGTGCGGCGGCACCGAGGCCGCTGACCACCGTTACCGGGGTGGAGATCACCAGCGCGCAGGGGCAGGCGATGACCAGCAGCACCAGGGCGCGGTAGACCCCGTCGAGCCAGGGGCCGAGGCCGAGCAGTGGCCAGCCCAGCGCGACCAGCCCGGCCAGCACGAACACCACCGGGGTGTAGATGGCGGCGAAGCGATCGATGATGCGCTGCGTAGGCGCGCGACGGGACTGGGCTTCTTCCACCGCGTGGATGATGCGCGCCAGGGTGGTGTCATTGGCCCGCCGGGTGACGCGGTAGTCGAAGTCGCCGGCCAGGTTGATGGAGCCGGCGTAGACGCTCTCGCCGAGGGAGCGATCACGCGGCAGGCTCTCGCCGGTGATCGGCGCCTCATCCAGGCTAGGGTCACCGCGCACGATCTCGCCGTCCAGCGCCAGACGCTCGCCGGCGTGTACCCTGACCAGATCACCGATGGCGACGTCGTCAGCGTCGATCTCGCGCCACTCGCCGCTGCCAGACTCTCCTTCATCCAGCACCCGTGCCCTGGGTGGGGCCAGGTCGAGCAGTCCTGAGATGGCCTGGCGCGCGCGTGCAAGCGACCTGGCCTCGAGGTGCTCGGCCAGGGTGAACAGCACGATCACCATGGCCGCCTCGGCCCAGTGGCCGATCAGCATGGCGCCGGTTACCGCCACGCTCATCAGCGCATTGATGTTGAGGGTGCCGTGGCGCAGCGCCACAAGGCCCTTTTTCCAGGTGGGAATGCCGACCAGGGCGATGGCGACGATGGCCAGCAGCGGCGTAAGCAAGCCTGCGGTCAGCCCGAGCCAGCCGATGGCCTCGGCGCCCAGGGCCAGAATGCCGGCCAGCGCGAGGCGCCCCCAGGGTGTCGTCGTGGTGCTGCGGGAATCATCGGCGGCGTCGGCGCCTTGGTCATCCTCGAAGCGAGGCGTCATGCCGGTGTCGCGGACACGGGCGGCCAGGGCGTCGCGATCGACACCGTGGTGATGGACCACCAGACGACGCTGCATCAGCTGGAAGCTCAGCGCCTCGACCCCGGGAAGATCGGCCAGCGTCTTTCTGAGCACGCCTTCTTCGGTGGGGCAGCACATCTCGTCG
This sequence comes from Halomonas sp. DP1Y21-3, assembly GCF_019801245.1. Taxonomy (NCBI): domain Bacteria; kingdom Pseudomonadati; phylum Pseudomonadota; class Gammaproteobacteria; order Oceanospirillales; family Halomonadaceae; genus Halomonas; species Halomonas sp. DP1Y21-3. Next base: position 426,170 of record NZ_JAHVJM010000002.1, on the reverse strand, counting down.
ATGGTCAGCGCAAGACGACTGGCCGAAGGGGACGCTTCGCTGCTCTGTGGGGTGTCGGCAGTCTCGGCTGCCCCGCAGCAGGTGCTGGTATCCGCCGGCCTGGTTTCGCTTGTTGTTTCGTCTCTAGTTTCGGTCTTGGTTTCAGTGCGGGGCGTGGCACTGGAGGCGCAGCAACTGCCAGCGCTTGCCGAGCTGGTTTCGCTTACTGTTTCGGTCCTGGCGTCGGAGCCGCAGCGGGCATCTGTGCTTGCCGGTCTTGCGTCAACTCTGGAATCGCCGTCTGCGCTTCGGGAAGCGCAGCAGCGGGCCTTGCTCGTACTTTTCGCGCTGCGCTCTTTAGGGGAATCTGCCATCTTGGGGGAATCTACCATCTTGGGGGAATCTACCATCCTGGGAACTCCACTCGGGTCTCTGAGTCAGAGTTGACACCCTGTAGTCACTATAGGGTCAAGGGCTGGCACGAGACAGTCGATGCCTGGCCAGAATGGATGGACGTTTGGCGAGAGGAAAACCCATGAAGATCGGCGAGCTGGCAAGACGCAGCGGGGTCAAGGTGGAGACGGTGCGCTACTACGAGCGCGAGGGCCTACTGCCCGAGCCTGCGCGCAGCGAGGGCAACTATCGACTCTATCGTGAGGCCCACGCCGAGCGTCTGGACTTTATCCGTCACTGCCGCGCCCTGGACATGACGCTGGACGAGATCCGCGCGCTGCTGGCGTGTCAGGACGATCCCGATCAGCCCTGCGAGGAGGCCGACGCCCTGATCGAGGCGCACCTGGGGCACGTCGAGCAGAGGATCGCTCAGCTCTCCAGGCTCAAGGTCGAACTGGAAGGCCTGCGTCGTCGCTGCGCAGGCCAGGGCAAGGTCGGCGAGTGCGGCATCCTCAATGAACTGTCCCAGCCGGTCGATCCCCCCGAGACGCTGGAGCATGCCCACGTCGGTGGCGTCCATCCGCGGCGTTGAGCCCGGCTGGCGCAAGCCCGCGTCTCCCATTGCATAGAGCTCGGACAGGACACCAAGGGCCGGACACGACAGCGCCGCCCCGAGGGGCGGCGCTGGTGGGTGCCGTGATGCGATGGCCTGGTTGGCGTTGTCAGACGACGCGCATCAGGCCTCTTCGGTGCGCCTAGGCAGTACCCAGTCCTTGCGCGGGAAGTGGCAGGTGTAGCCATGGGGAATGCGCTGCAGGTAGTCCTGGTGCTCGGGTTCGGCCTCCCAGAAATCCCCCACCGGCTCGACCTCGGTGACCACCTTGCCGGGCCACAGACCCGAGGCTTCCACGTCAGCGATGGTGTCGAGCGCTTCACGCTTCTGCTCTTTATCCACGTAGTAGATGGCCGAGCGGTAGGACATGCCACGGTCGTTGCCCTGACGATTGGGCGTGGTCGGATCATGGATCTGGAAGAAGTACTCGAGCAGCTTGCGATAGCTGATCACGTCGGGATCGAACAGGATCTCGATACCCTCGGCGTGGGTGCCGTGGTTACGATAGGTGGCGTTCTGCACGTCGCCACCGGTGTAGCCGACCCGGGTGTACTCGACCCCTGGCAACTGGCGAATCAGATCCTGCATGCCCCAGAAGCACCCGCCTGCGAGAACTGCGCGTTGTTGTGCCATGTTCAGACCTCCTCGACTTGATTCAGATATTCGCCGTAGCCCTCGGCTTCCATGTCATCGCGATGGATGAACCTGAGCGACGCCGAGTTGATGCAGTAACGCATGCCTCCCTTGTCCCTGGGGCCGTCGTTGAAGACGTGACCCAGGTGGCTGTCACCGTGGGATGAGCGCACCTCGGTGCGGATCATGCCATGGGACGAATCCACCAGCTCGTTGACGTAGGCCGGCTCGATCGGCTTGGTGAAGCTGGGCCAGCCACAGCCGGACTCGTACTTATCCGACGAGGCGAACAGCGGCTCGCCAGAGACGATGTCCACGTAGATGCCGGGCTCCTGGTTGTGCAGGTGCTCCCCGGTGCCGGGACGCTCGGTGCCGCTTTCCTGGGTGACCCGATACTGCTCGCGGTTCAGTCGGGCGATGGCCTCGGGTGACTTTTCATAGCTTTTCATGGGCTCTCCTCGTGGGTGGGGGAGACGCAGGCTCGGCGCGATGGCTTGCCATCAAGGTTACACGCCAGCTTGCGGGACCGTAATCAGTCGTGGTGATGGAGAGATCCTTACACGCCTAACGATTCGTGTCACGCCGATGCAGGCATTGACCCAGCGCCCAGACCTGGTCGATGGCCCAGTCATCGTCGCCGAGCACCAGCAGGTCGGCGTCCTGACCGACCGCCAGACGTCCCTTGCGCTTGAGCCCGAGGGCGTCTGCGGCGTGGGTGCTGGCGAGGCCCACGGCGACCTCCAGGGCGATGCCGTGGTCGTTGACGCACTCGCCCAGTACCTCGAACAGGCTGTCCAGGCGGCCAGCCTCGAGGCCGACGAATCGCCCCTCGGCGTCAAAGCGGGGCAGGGAAGCGTTGGCGTCGGAGGACAGGCTGATGCGCGAAGGGTCGACGCGGGCCTTGAGCGCCCTGGCGGCGGCCTCGGAGGCCGGCACCTCGCCGTCGGCCAGAAGCTCCTGCGTGGTGCTGGTGGTGAAGTCGATCCGCCCGCCGTCCCGGGCGAAGCGCAGGCCATCCTCGAACAGCGCCGCGGTGCGGTTGATGTGGGTCGGCATGAACTGGGCGATGGGCAAGGCCGTGGTGCGTGCTACCTCACGCAGGATCTCCAGGCCACCTTCGGCGTCGCCGGTGTGGATGAAGACGATCCCGGACTTGCCGGCGAGCATTCCTGCGGTGCGGCTCTCGGAGGCCAGCCGAGCAAGCTCATGGGCGCTGGGCTGGGAGCCGCGATGGTCGCTGATGGCGACCTCACCGACGCCGATGAACTCGGGGATATGGACGATATCCTCGGCCACCGAGCCGGTCAGGGTCACCGGCGGCAGCTGGTAGGAGCCGGTGTAGGCGTAGCAGCTCAGGCCGCCGGCGGCGAGCTCGCGTACCTTGCCGAGCAGGTTGGCCGGCGTGCGGGTCAGGGCGTCGGTGCCGAGCGCCCCCACCAGGGTGGTGACGCCGGAGGCGATGGCATCCTCGAGGCGGAGCTCGGGGGTGCGGGTGCCAAAGCCGCCTTCGCCACCACCGCCGGTCATGTGCACCAGTGGATCGACCAGGCCAGGGATGACCCGCCGGCCCTCGAGGTCGTGTACCTCGAGGCCGGGAAAGTGTTCATCGACGCTGGCCTCGGGCTCCAGCACCGCCGCGATGCGGCGGTCGGTGATCAGCAGGTGCTTGAGGCCCATCGCGGCAGGGGCGTAGAGGCGGGCATTCTTCAGAAGGATCAGCATGGCGGCTCCCGAGACAGGGCCGGCCCTGGGGCAGGCCGGCCTGAACGATAAAGGGCAACGTTCACAGTTTGACGTCGTAGCTGAAGTACTCGTTCATGATCTCGTCGTAGGTGCCGTCTGACTTGAGCTCAGCCAGGGCCTCGTTGAAACGTTCGGCGAGTTCACGGTCGCGCTTGCGGAAGGCCACGCCGACGCCCTGGCCGAAGTAGGTCTCGGGCTCCTTGATGAAGTCGCTGATGCGCACGAAGTCGCTCTGCTCGGTATCGATGTCGATCATCGCCTCGGCGATCGGGTAGTCCATGAAGGTCAGGTCCAGGCGGCCGGCACGCAGGTCGGCGACCACGTCGTCGGCACTGGCGTAGCGGCGTACTTCGAGCACATCGCCGTACAGGTCGGTGACGTAGCGATCCTGCAGGGTGGCGCGCTGCACGCCGACGCTCAGGCCTTCGAGGCTGGCCTTGTCGGCGATGTCGATGTCGCGGCCGCGCGGCGTGATCCAGGCGCTCGGGGTGGTGTAGTAGGGCTCGGAAAACAGCACCTGGCGGCTGCGTTCCTCGGTGATCGCCATGGACGACATGATGGCGTCGAACTTGCGCGCCATCAGCGCCGGGATCATGCCGTCCCAGGGCTGCTCGACCCAGGTGCACTGGATCTCGAGGCGCTCGCAGACGGCGTTGCCCAGGTCGATCTCGAAGCCGGTCAGGGTACCGTCGGCGGTCTTGTACTCGAAGGGTTCGTAGGGCACATCGACGGCCAGGCGAAGCGGCTCTTCGGCGAGTGATGGGCCTGCGCCGATCATCAGCGCGGACAGGGCGGAGGCCAGCAGAAGGGGGGAACGATTCATGGGGATTTCCTTGGACAAGAGTGAATAACCACAGAGTAGGACCCCTGCAACGATGCATCAGCAGGGAGCTGCCGACAGACAGGGCAATGTCGCCAGGGGGGGGCAAACAAGCAGAACTTTCAAGGCATTGGAGTATGCGCAGGGGACGCTATTCGTCGAACCATTCGCTCAGGGCAAAGCCATCCAGCCAGGGCAGCCGGGGAAGGGACTCTGCGAAGATGGGGAGCCAGGTCAGGGGCACGAAGATGTCCTGTCGCTTCAAGGTGCTATCGAGTGTTCTAGCGAGTGCTACAGCAAGATTGCCAGCAAGTGTTCCAGCGAGTGCCGGTGGTGACACCGGACCCAAGAGGGTCCGGCGCGGTGCCTGCTCGAGGCGTTGGCTCGGGCAGGACTTGTTGCTTCAGCAAGATGCTTATTCAGCAAAGACTTATTCAGCAAAGTACTTGGCATGAATCTCTTCGTAGGTGCCGTTGTCCTTCAGGGTGGCGAGCGCCTCGTTGAAGGCCTTGGCCAGGTCCTCGTCACGCTGACGGAAGGCGATGCCGAAGCCGTCACCGAAGTACTCCTTGGGCTCGGTGATCTGCTCACCGACCACCTTGTAGTCGCCTGCCTCGCTGTCCAGCAGGGTCGACTTGCCGACCGGATAGTCGAGGAAGCCGATGTCGACGCGGCCGGAGTCCATGTCCAGCACCAGGTCGTCGGCGGTGGCGTAGCGGCTGACATCGGCCACGTCGCCGTACAGGTCGGTGACGTAGTTGTCCTGCAGGGTGCCACGCTGCACGCCGATGGTCAGACCCTCGAGGGACTCGACGTCAGGGTTGCCCATCTCCAGGTCGGTCGGGGCGAACCAGGCGGACGGCGGGGTGAAGTAGGGGTCGGAGAACAGCACCTGCTCACGACGCTCGTCGTTGATGGTCATGGAGGACATGATGGCGTCGTACTTGCGCGCCATCAGGCCGGGGATGATGCCGTCCCAGCCCTGAACCACCCACTCGCACTGGATGCCGACTTCAGCACAAAGAGCGTTACCCAGATCGATGTCGAAGCCGGTCAGCTCGCCGTCGGGGGTGCGGTATTCCATCGGCTCGTAGGGCACATCGACGCCGATGCGGATGTCACGAACCTCGGCCTGGGCGGTAGAAGCGAGAACCGCGGTGCCGATCAGGCCAGCGGTAAAGAGCTTGCGCAGTGTCATATAGGTAAACCCTTGTTATTGATAAGCGGGTGTTGATGCGATGGGAGGGCGTCTTGTGGACGCATACCATCACCTTAGCGAATCGGGGCCCTCTCAGGAAGGGCAGGGCGGCAGAAATGAAACGCCAGTTCCCAACGCTTGTTTGACGATAGCGCGACGGCGCCGGAGGCGGTGGCCTCCGGCGTCACGACGGCTTAACCGGAGGCCGGCTTCAAGTGGGCCAGCAGGCGCTTTTCCAGATAGCGGAACAGGTACAGGATGGCGAAGGTCAGGCACAGGTAGATCGCCGCCACGAACAGGAAGGCGTCGAAGGGCGCGTAGTAGCGGGCATAGACGAAGCGAGCCGCACCGGTCAGGTCCATGATGGTCACTACGCTGGCGATGGCGCTGGCGTGGAGCATGAAGATCACCTCGTTGCCGTAGGCCGGCAGCGCCCGGCGGAAGGCGCTGGGCAGCACGATGCGGCGCATCATCAGCGAGTAGCGCATGCCGTAGGCCCTGGCCGCCTCGATCTCGCCACGCGGGGTGGCCTTGATCGCACCATGGAAGATCTCGGTGGTGTAGGCCGCGGTGTTCAACGAGAACGCCACCAGCGCCGGGAAGAACGGCTTCTCCAGCAGTACCCATAGCCAGGTGTCCTGGATGCCCTCGACGAACACCACGCCGTAGTAGATCAGGTAGAGCTGCACCAGCAGCGGCGTGCCGCGGAATACATAGGTGTAGAAGAAGATCGGCATCTTGATCCAGCGGCGCTTGGAACCCCGGCCGATGGCCAGTGGCACCGCGGCGATCAGGCCGACGATCAATGACAGGAACACCAGCTGGACCGTGGTGGTCAGGCCCTCACCGTAGTACGACAGGGTGTCGAGGGTGAAGATGGTGTTGTCGGCCAGCAGTGCTTCGATTGAGGCAAGCAGTGAATCCATCAGTCATGCCCTCCGAAGCCGACGTCGTAGCGCTTCTGCAGTCTGGCGAAGAACCACTCCGAGACGCTGGCGATCAGCAGATAGATGACCGCCACGATGATCATGAACAGGAAGGGCTCGCGGGTGGCCTTGGAGGCCTCCGCGGCGACCCGCACCATGTCGGACAGGCCGATCACCGAGACCAGGGCGGTGGTCTTCAACAGCACCATCCAGTTGTTGGACAGGCCCGGCAGGGCATGGCGCATCATCTGCGGGAAGCGAATACGGCGGAACACCAGGGCGTGGCTCATGCCGTAGGCGCGGCCTGCCTCGATCTGGCCGCTGTCCACCGCCAGAAAGGCGCCACGGAAGGTCTCGCCCATATAGGCACCGAAGATCAGGCCGATGGTCAGGACGCCGGCGACGAACTCGTTGACGTTGATGAAGATGTCGATACCGAAGCGGGCGTACAGCCAGTCGGTGACCATGTTGATGCCGATCTGGCCGCCGAAGAACAGCAGCATCATCAGCACCAGGTCCGGTACGCCGCGGATGATGGTGGTATAGAGGGTGCCCAGGCGGTGGGCCACCCAGTTGCGCGACATCTTGGCGCTGGCGGTGACAAGGCCAAGCCCGATGGCCAGGATCAGTGACAGCACCGCCAGTTCGATGGTGACCAGCGCCCCCTCGAGAAGGCGTGGCCCGTAACCGTGAAGGTCAATCATGGGTCTCTCCTGGCCGCCTCAGCGCTTGGGTGCAAGGAATTGCTTGAGTCGCTCGGAGCTGGGGTTGCCCAGCACCTGGTCGGGCGGACCCGCTTCCTCGACCTGACCCTGGTGCAGGTAGATCACCTGACTGGAGACGTCGCGGGCGAAGGCCATTTCGTGGGTTACCACGATCATGGTGCGGCCTTCCTCGGCCAGGTCACGCATGACCTTGAGCACGTCGCCGACAAGCTCCGGGTCCAGCGCCGAGGTCGGCTCGTCGAACAGCATGACCTCCGGGTCCATGGCGAGTGCCCGGGCGATGGCACCACGCTGCTGCTGGCCACCGGAAAGCTGGGCCGGATAGTAGTCGGCGCGTTCGGCCAGGCCGACCCGCTTTAGCAGGGCGCGGGCGTGTTCGATGGCCTCCTTCTTCGACTTCTTGAGCACGTGGACAGGCGCTTCGATGACGTTCTCCAGAAGCGTCATGTGGGCCCAGAGGTTGAAGCTCTGGAACACCATCGACAGCTTGGCGCGCATCTGTACCACCTGGTTCCAGTCGGCAGGCTCGCGGCCGTGCTTGGTTTCCTTGAAGCGGATCTGTTCGCCGTGGACAAACAGCTCGCCCTCGTTGGGCTGTTCAAGCAGGTTCATGCAGCGCAGGAAGGTGCTCTTGCCGGAGCCGGAGGCGCCGATCAGGGTGATGACGTCCCCCTTGCGGGCCTCGAGAGACAGCCCCTTGAGCACTTCGGTGTTGCCAAAGCGCTTCTTGATATTGCGCACTTCCAGCGGAATTGGTGTATCAGCCATGAATCGGGCTCCAGATAGAATCGGCCGTGCCGGGTGGGCCGGCCGGATGGCGCGGGCTGGCGCGAAAAAAACGGGGGATTCTAACAGGCTTGGAACGGCGCAGCAGACGAAGCTGATCCGAGGGGGTATAGACCTTCGTCGAGTATAGGGGCGGGAGTTGTCATGCGTCTATCTCCAGGTTGTTGTTATGTATATATTTATTGTAAGTAAAAGAGGTGCGATCTCACGCTGATGTCAGCCTCACCGGGCGCACCAGCAGCGCCGCTCGAGCGCCGAGTTCTACCCTGGCGTTGGGGAACACCACCTTGAGCGGCTCGTCACCGATACGGGTATCGCCGGCCTGGGCGTCACGCGCCACCACGGTACCGGGGGCGAACTCGGTGAAGTTGGGAATGTCATCGGCAAAGCACAGCGCGAAGTCCTCGCTTTCACGGAACACTTCGACAGCCACCGCAAAGCCATCCAGCTGCTGGATCTCGCCCGACTCGGGCAATTGTCCGGCGATCAGCGACTGAATCAGCCGGCCCATGGGTTCAAGTGGCTCGAGATCATTGTGGCCGAACGGCAACGCCTTGCCGAGTTCCAGGGTAAACGCCTGGGCGCCGTGGTAGTGCTTGCTGTAGTGGGAGAAGGTCCAGCTATGCTGATGCTGCTTGAGCGCCGCCTGGATGCCCGCGCCGGCCATCCAGTGCCACTGCTCGCTATCGGTACGAGTCTCGGCGAAAGGGTCCACCACGAAGCGTGGGTAGTGGCTGTCGCGGATCGCGGTGTGCAGGTCGTAGTGCAGCCTTGGCAGCTGGCTGTGGTCGGCGAAGAAGGCATCCACCGCGGCCATCAGCTCACGCGCGCGGACGGCCTCGTCGCCTGGCTGGTCGAGTTCCCGCCGGAACAGCCGATTAAGGTTGGTCTCGACGAAGCGGGTGTTGCGACGAATCGCCTCGAGGTTGCCGAGGATCACCAATACCGGAGCACCGACAGAGGCAAGCCCTGCCTCCAGGCGCGCCAGGCAATCACCCAGCAGCTCGATCGGCGCGGTCTCGTTGCCGTGGATGCCGACGGACAGCACGCAGGCGCGTGCATCTGCGCCGACGGTGTCCGGGATCAGGCGCAGCAGGCCTGGCCCCTCGATCCGATAGCGGCCGCCTTTTAGCGAGCCTTCCCGGCCCTTGATCGGCCGGTCGGGGGACGACGCATCGGCCTCAAGACTTGCCGTCAGCCACTCAGCCAGCATGGCGACCTCCCGCCAGAGGCGAGGAACAAAGGGAACCTGAGTCGGGTGTCAGAACAAACGTCATCGGGAGTCTTCTTGTTGCCAAGGCATTTATCGAATTCTTGTCGCCGCACCATTGCGAGCCCCCAGGAGGACCCCGTTGCCTCTTATCGGCCCAGAGCTGGCCCACTACCTACCCACTAGCGACCCTCCGGGCCGACTCGCCAGCCGAGCTGGGGCGAACGGAAACAGGGCAGGGCGTGGCCTGTCAGCGGCCGATGGTCGGGCATTCGATCATCGCTGGAGGCGCGGATGCCGCTTCACCTTCTTAGGCAGCGAGGGACCTCGCAAGAGCGAGCGTCGATCTGGTGAAAACCGGGGGTGCGATAATGAAAGGCCCGGCAGCATTCGCCGCCGGGTTGGAGATGAGCGGCCACAGCGGCAGGCGCCTAGAGACCGCGAGCGCCGGTATAGAGGGTATACAGCGATTGACTGGCGGCCATCAGCAGACGGTTGCGCTTCTCTCCGACGAAGCAGACGTTGGCGCAGACTTCTGGCAGCAGGACGCGACCGATCAGGGTGCCATCCGGAGCAAACACGCTGACCCCATCCTTGCCCTCGCCCCCTGAGGTGCCGACCCAGAGGTTGCCGTCCTCATCACAGCACATGCCGTCGTAGCCCTCGCTGGTGCTTTCCACCAGCCTCTCGGCACCAGCCAGCGTCCTGTTCTCGGCGCTGAAGGTGAATCGCGTGATGGTAGCGGGCTGATCGGGATGGTGCGAAGGGGCGGTATCGGTGACATACAGCGAGCTGCCGTCCGGCCCCAGGGCGATACCATTGGGCTTGTAGAGCTCTGTGGTCAGACGGGTCGGCTCCTGCATGCCGTCCTCCCAGTAGTAGATGGCGGTCTCGAGTTCGAGCGAGCGCTGCTTGCCCTCGTAGTCGGAGTGCGCGCCGTAGCCGGGGTCGGTGAAGATGATGGCGCCGCCGGGCAGGGTGACCAGATCGTTGGGGGCATTGAGTGGCTTGCCGTCGAAGGTGCTGGTCAGCACATGGCGACTGCCGTCCCACTCGTAGCGAACCACCTGGGCCGGCGAGTGTTCGCAGGCGATCAGGCGACCACGATCGTCGAAAGCGTTGCCGTTGGAATGGCCGATATGATCACGCAGCACGCTGACCTGGCCGCTGGCCTCGTCCCAGCGCATCTGCCGGGCCCTGGGGATGTCGCTGAACACTGCGTAGCGACCCACGGCGTTCCAGGTAGGCCCCTCGAGCCAGAGTCCGCCCGTCCATTCCCGTTCCAGCGGGGCGTTGAACAGCATGTACTGCTTGAAGCGATCATCCACCACCTGCCAGGCGTCGATCGGATAGCGCTCGGGCGTGCCGCCGGCGTGGGCAAATAGCGACGGCGCCGCAGCGGTGGCGCCGATGGCCGCCGTGGCGGCAAGAAACTCTCGTCTTCCCAGTGACATTGCTTGACCTCCATGCAGTGAAAGGGCGACCGAGGTGGTCGCCCTTTCAGCGTATGAGGTGTTCACTGGTCTGTATGTTATACATTCTGACGAGGTCAGGCGGCCCTGCGGCAGCGCCTGACTATTGCTCAGCCCTGGCGATAGGGCTCGCACTCCTCGCCCTGTTCGACCTCTATCAGCTCCTCGACCGGGTAGTCCAGATCCTGTGCGCGCTGGACCAGCGAGCGGTAGGTCGCATCGTCAAGCTGGGGACTTCTGGCGAGGATCCACAGATAGTCGCGGTCCGGTCCGGTGACCAGCGACCATTGTCCGGCGTCATCCAGCGCCAGAATGTTGTAGCTTGCATAGAAGGGGCCGAAGAAGCTCACCTTCAGGCGGCCGACGTTGTCTTCCTCCAGCAGGTAGGCCTTGCCTTCGGCCACGTCGGGCTCGCCCTTGGACAGGTCGACGCCACGGTTGATCACCTGGACGCCACCGTCATCCCGGGTGGCGTAGTCGGCGGTGACGCAGTCGAGCCCTTCCTCGAAGCTGTGATCGAAGCGCGCGATCTCGTACCAGCGACCCAGATAGTCCTCCAGGGCGAAGTCATCGATGGGCTGGGTGCCAGAGGGCAGGCCTGTGCAGGCCGACAGCACCAGCGGGGCGCCAACGGCTGCGAGCAGGGTGGAGAGGCGCGTCGGCTTTCGAGCCGGGGCCGACGAAGGCCGGCGTCCTTGCGTATCCATGAGGGCTCCTGAAGGGGGGCAGGCGGGTGGAAGACGAGTCACCGCTGAATGTGTTGCATAATTTTCGTACAAGAAGTGTATGTCTTTTTTGCTGCTGTTGTCCAAGAGGCTTCCCGCTTGAGGTCGAGCAGCCATAAACGTGCAAGGAGCGCCGCATGACGCTAAAGGGGACACCCGGAGAGGCCGCGCAGGGAACGGCAGGTAGCCAGCTGGGCCAGCACTATGATGCCAAAGGAAGCCTGCTGGCACGGCTCGAGCGTGCCTTCGTCGAGGCGGGATGCGACCCCGACCATCTGAGTCACGACGAGATGGCCGGTATCGATCAACTGCATCTGGGGGGCAGGGCGGCCAGCCGGCGATTGATGGCCCTGGCGGGGGGAGATGCCGGCCAGTCCCCGAACAAGGGGGACGGTCCTCGCTTGGACGCGGTCGCGGGTGCGGGCACGGGTTCCAGCGGCGCAGCGCGCCTTCTCGATCTGGGGTGCGGTACCGGCGGCGCCAGTCGTCTGCTGGCCCGCGAGCTTGGCTACGAAGTGGTGGGGGTGGATATCACGCCGGGTTTCATCGAGGTCGCGACCTGGCTGAGTCGGGCCTGTGGACTGGAGGACAGTACCCGTTTCGTGTGCGCCGATGCTGCCGAGTTGCCGCTGGGGGATGCCAGTGTCGAGGCGGTGTGGTGCCAGCATGCCCTGCTCAATATGCCGGACATCGCCGCTGTGCTGAGCGAGTGTCGCAGGGTGCTCGCCCCGGGCGGCAGGTTGCTGCTCCACGAGGTGGTTCGAGGCGACAATCCTGCGCCGTTATCGCTGCCGGTGCCCTGGGCGAGAACGCCCGAGCATAGCCGACTGTTGTCCCTGAAGGATCTCGAGCAACACCTCCAGGCCGCCGGGTTTCAGCGCCAGGCACTGGAGGATGTCAGCGCCGAGGCGCTGGCCTGGCGCAGCCATCACCGGCGTCGCGAGCAGGGCGGGACCGACCGCCGAGCCCATGGGGGCAGCAACACGGACCAGGCGCAGCCGCCCAGGCAGGAGGGGGGCGAGTCGTCACCTCAGGCGTCAGGACCTGCTGCCCGTCCTCCCATTCGTCCCCGCTTGCCCGGGCCTGCGCTGATCTTTGGTGAGGTCTTCGTGGAGATGGGCCGTAACCTGCTCGATAACCTCAGCGACGACCGGGTGAGGGTGGTCCAGGGGGTGTGGCAACACCACCCATTGCCGCGAACCTGACAGTTTGACCCCCTGAATTCAAGCACCTGGATTCATAGAATAAGCGCCGCTGTATGTCGTTCAGCGGACGGCCTCCTCCAGGAGGCTCCCTCTCCCATGGTTGCCTCCTCAGGGGGCACGGGCTTGCCAAGCCTGCTGATGCTCTGTGCTCTGTGCTCTGTGCTCTCTGGTCGTCTCTCTGCATTCTTCTCTCGGCATCCTTCTCTGTTTCCTGCCTTCCCTCCGTGCTTTTTTTTCTGTCTCTCTCGGCCGACGTGCGACGCCTTGGTACAGGGTGGCCTGGTGCGGTTGTGTCACGTCGAGTTGGCATGCGCCACCTGACCGGGGTTCTGGTCTGACCATTGTCTTGATGGATCACAGGGGCGGGCTTTCACGGCGCTCTTGCATTTGGGTATCCTGTAAATATATTTTATACAATCTACGTTTTTGGCGGCGTTGCCTGAGTCTGGGTGTATCGGCCTGTCGAAGCGTTGGGGAATGTGGAATCTGGCGATGGGCGCTGGATACACCGATGGAGTCAATACAATGAACAACAAGGCCTTGAGTGCAGCAGCGATCGGAAGTCTGGTGATGGGGCTGGTGGCGCCTGCCCTGGCGGCTGACGTCGAGTGGAAGGTGCCGACCTCGGTACCGGCGGGCTCCCCTTTTTACGAGAACTTTCTGGAGCGGTTTGCCGACAACGCCGACACCCTCAGCCAGGGTCGGGTGGAGATCAAACTCTTCGGCGCAGGGGTGATCGTACCTGCGTTGCAGGTATACGAGGCCGTGCTGGAAGGCACCGTGGAGGCGGGGCACTCCACGCCCAGCTACCTGGTAAACCAGAAGCCCATCAACGCCATCTTTGCCGGCTTCCCCGGTGGCATGGGGCCGGAGACCTATATCAACTGGATCTACGAAGGGGGCGGTCAAGAGGCCTTGCAGGAGCTGCGCGCCAGCGAGGGGCTGCATTCCTTGATCGTCGGTATCGGCTCCACCGAAGTCTTCGCTCACGCCAACGTCAGGATCGATGGTGCCGACGATCTCGAAGGCTTGAAGTATCGTACGTCGGGCCCCTGGGCGGAGGTGATGCGTGAATACTACGGCGCAGTGCCGACCGTGGTGCCGCCGGGGGACACCTACACCCTGCTTCAGCGCAAGGGTGTCGACGCGGTGGAGTGGGCAACCCCATCGAGCAACCAGCCAGAAGGGTTCCATGAAGCCGCCAAGTACATCGTGGTTCCCGGCGTGCATCAGCCCACCTTCCTTTGGGAGGTTGTCGTGACCGAGGACACCTGGGCGGCCGTCCCAGACGACCTCAAGCCGCTGATCGAAGCCGCCGCCAAGCTCACGACCTATGAAGGCCTGAGCCAGTTCTATCACCAGGACATGCTGGCAATGGAGGCTTACCGTTCGGGCCGCAATGAAGTGGTGAGCCTGGACCCCGAGTTTGTCGAGGATCTGGCCCAGAGCGGTCGGGCCTGGATGGAGGCCACGGTTGAAGCGTCAGACGATCCTGCAATGCGGGCGCTGCTGGAAGACTACCGCACCTACCAGCAGCGCTGGAGCGAGCAGAACGACTACCTGATCCGCGACTGACCCCTCAACCGATCCTGGAGGAACGTCACCTCGGCCTGCGGGGTGACGCCTATTCATGAATACACTGATGAACCTCATCGACAGGGCGTCGACGCTGCTGGCGTGGGGCAGTCGCCTGGCGCTTGTCGCCCTGACCGGCGCCATGCTCTACGAAGTCATTGCACGCTATGCCTTTAATGCCTCGACCATCTGGGCCTTCGATCTGTCCTACATGGCCACGGGAACAGCCTTTGTTCTCGGCATCGCCTGGACCGCCAAGGTGGATGGCCACGTCAGGGTCGATGCCTTCAGTCGCCTGCTTCCGCCGCGTCTGGTCCAGCGCCTGCACGGTGCCGTCTATCTACTGCTGATGGTGCCGGTGGTGGCGCTGATGGCGCATCACGGATGGCTGCGCACCCTGCGGGCCTGGCACACCAATGAGGTGGAAATGGTCAGCGTATGGGCACCAAGGATGTGGCCGCTCTACGCCCTTATCGCCATCGGGCTTTCCCTCTTCGCCTGCCAGCTTGCGGTGGACGGAGTGCGGCAGCTTTGTACAGCACGCACCACCGAGGAGAGTCGCTGATGGATGCCCTCGTTGCCGGTCTGATGTTTCCCGGCTTATTTCTGCTTATCTTCCTGGGCATCCCCATCGCCTATTCGTTGACGTTGGTCTCGGTTGCCGCTGGCTGGTACGCCTTCGGACCGATGATCTTTCAGCAGCTGTACGGTAGCGTCTACAGCGCCGCCACCCACTATGTGCTGTCTTCCATCCCGCTGTTTGTGCTGATGGGAGGAATCCTCGAGAAGTCGGGAATCGCGCGTCAACTGTTCGATGCCATCCAGCTCTGGATCGGCCGACTGCCTGGGGGGCTGGCGCTGACGACGATCGCCATGGCGGCCATCTTTGCCGCCGCCTCTGGAGTGGTCGGTGCTGTCGAGATCATGATCGGTCTGATGGCGATACCCGCGATGCGGGCCTATGGCTATCGCAATAGCCTGATGAGCGGGACCATCTGTGCTGGGGGCTCCCTGGGCACGATCATTCCGCCGACCGTGATCGTGGTGGTGTATGCGGCCCTTGCCCAGCTTTCCATCGGCGAACTCTTTGCCGCCATCATTCTGCCAGGCGGATTGATGGTCTCGCTGTTTGCTCTCTACATTCTGGTGCGCTGCGCCCTGCGCCCCCAGGACGGCCCTCCGGCCGTGGAGGCGACACCCTTGCCGCTGGGCCAGAAGCTCGCGATCACCGCCAAGGCCCTGGTACCCCCGCTGTTGTTGATGTTTGCGGTGCTGGGCTCGCTGCTGATGGGCATTGCCTCACCGACAGAGGCGGCGGCGGTCGGCGTGGGCGGCGCCTTGCTGCTGGCTGTGATGAATGGCGGTATCAGCGTCCAGGCGCTAGGGGAGTCGCTGTCCCTGACGGTGCGCATCACCGCCATGATTCTGCTGATCGTGGCGGGGGGCACCATGTTTACCGGGATCTTTGCGGTCAACGGCGGCGGCGAGATGGTGGCCGAGATCGCCGAGCAGCTCGGCGGCCCCACCGGTGTCATACTGTTCTTCCTCGGCGTGACCTTCCTGCTCGGCTTCGTGCTCGACTGGACCTCCATCGTGCTGATCTGCGTTCCGATCTTCACGCCGGTGGTCAAGCAACTGGGCATCGATCCGGTCTGGTTCGCCACCCTGGTGCTGGTGACCATCCAGACCAGCTATCTCACCCCACCGATGGCATCATCGATCTTCTATCTGAAGTCCATCGCCCCGGATGACATCACCTACGGACAGATGTGCCGAGGGGTGCTGCCCTTCATCGCGATCCAGCTGGTGACACTACTGGCGGTGGCACTGGTGCCGAGTCTGGCGACATGGTTGCCAGAGCAGATCGTGGGATTCTGAAGACCGGCCCGGCTCGAGGATGCCGGGCCGGCAGGGTGATCAGCCCTGGGCGATACGCTCGCTGATCGCGGCGCCCAGACGCTCGGTGGTGCCGTTGCCGCCCAGGTCCGGGGTCAGCACTTCGCTGTCGCCGTCTTCCAGCACCGCCTCGATGGCGGCCAGGATGGCGTCACCGGCGTCCTTGTGACCCAGGTGTTCGAGCATCATGGCGCCGGACCAGATCTGGCCGATGGGGTTGGCGATGCCCTTGCCGGCGATATCCGGGGCACTGCCATGAACCGGCTCGAACAGGCTCGGGAAGGTGCCTTCGGGATTGATGTTGGCCGAGGGCGCCACGCCGATGGTGCCGGTACAGGCGGGCCCCAGGTCGGAAAGAATATCGCCGAACAGGTTGGAGGCCACCACCACGTCGAACCAGTCCGGATGCATGACGAAGTTGGCGGTCAGGATATCGATGTGGAACTTGTCCACCTCGACGTCGCCGTACTGCTTGGCCATCTCGGCCACTCGGCTGTCCCACCAGGGCATGGTGATGGCGATGCCGTTGGACTTGGTGGCCGAGGTCAGCTTCTTGCGCGGGCGGCTCTGGGCCAGGTCGAAGGCGTACTTGAGCACCCGGTCGACGCCGTGGCGGGTCATCACCGTTTCCTGGATCACCACCTCCCGGTCGGTGCCCTCGAACATGGTGCCACCGACGCTCGAGTATTCGCCTTCGGTGTTCTCGCGGACCACGTAGAAGTCGATGTCGCCGGGCTCGCGACCGGCCAGCGGGCTCTTGATACCCGGCAGCAGGCGGCAGGGGCGCAGGTTGACGTACTGGTCGAACTCGCGGCGGAACTTGAGCAGCGAGCCCCACAGCGAGATGTGATCCGGTACCTTTTCGGGCCAGCCGATGGCGCCGTAGAAGATCGCATCGAAGTCGATCAGCGTCTCGCGCCAGTCGTCCGGCAGCATCTTGCCGTGCTCGAGGTAGTAGTCGCAGCAGGCGAAGTCGAAGGTCTGGGTATCCAGGTCGATAGCGAAGCGCTTGGCGGCGGCCTCGAGGGCGCGCACGCCCTCGGGCATGACTTCGGTGCCGATACCGTCACCGGCGATGATGGCGATGCGATGGGCCATGAAAGCTCCTTGATCTTGTCTGCTGGCGTGTCGTTTGCGCCTCACGCGCCGGCCACGGTGGTGCCTGGCGTGGAACCTGGCGGGGGCAAGGGGTGAAGTCAGTCTAGCTCTTTACAGCGAGGCGATAATGGGGCTCGATGGCAATTCATTGTTGACCTCAAGTGGAGAAAAGGGTGGCGTCACTCGATGATCTGGCGTTCTTTCGTCAACTGGCCCAGGCCGGCAATCTGACCGCCACCGCACGCGAGCTAGGACTGTCGCTGTCGGCGGTCAGCAAGCGCCTGAAGCAGCTGGAGGCGCGGCTCGGGGTGGAGCTCGCCACGCGCACCACCCGGCGGCTTACCCTGACCGCCGAAGGTGAGCGTTACCTGGCGAGGGGAGTCGCGCTACTGGATGAGTTGGCCGAACTGGAAGAGAGCCTGGGCGAGGATCGCGAAGCGCTGGCGGGACCGCTGCGGCTCAACGCGACCTTCGGTTTCGGCCGTCGCCATGTGGCGCCCTTGCTGTCCGAGTTCTGTGCATTGCATCCGGGCATCGAGGCGTCACTGGAACTCTCCAACTTTCCCGCGCCATTGGTGGAGGGCGTGGATCTGGGCATCCGGATTGGCGAGCCCCCCGACTCGCGCCTGGTGGCCCGCCGTCTGGTGGCCAGCCGACGTGTTGCCTGCGCCTCTCCCGACTATATCGAGCGCTGTGGTCGGGCCGAGACTCCCCAGGCGCTGCAGCGCCACGCCTGTCTGGTACTGCGGGAGAATGACAGCGATTTTGCGCTGTGGCGATTCGTCGACGCCGACGGTGTCGAGACGTCGGTCAAGGTCGGCGGGCGCCTTACCAGCAATGACGGTGAGGTCATCAAGCGACTGGCGCTCGATGGTCACGGGGTGATGCTGCGCTCCTGGTGGGACGTTCACGATGAACTGAAGGAGGGGCGCCTTGTCAGCCTGCTGCCGGGCTGGCAGGGGGTGCGTGCCGACTTCTTCGCGGTCTACGCCCAGCGCCGGCACGTCCCCGCGCGCTTGCGTGCACTGGTCGACTTCCTCGCTCGGCGCCTGGCGGCCAGGATCCCGTCACTCGATTGAACAACTGCCGGCCCCGTCAGCCCTTGCGTGCCAGCACTCGCAGCCGGGATTCCAGCATGTCGCGGTCCAGGTAGGTGCCCTGGAGGTGACGCTCCCCGGTGGTGGGATCGAAGGCCTCACGTCCATGCAGTACCCGGCGGTTGTCGAAGGCCACCATCTGCCCGGGACGCAGGTCGAGGGCAATCTGATGCTGTGGTGCATGCAGCAGGGTCCAGAAGTGGTGGTAGGCCTCGTACCAGGGGGTGATCAGGTCGGCAGGCAGGTGCAGGGTGTCACGAATCCAGTTGTTGAAGCGAATCTCGCGGATGCGCCCATCCGTGCCGACGTCGATGACCGGCTCGCGGACGCTGATATCGTGTTCCTCGTCCTGGAAGCGAAAGTCGATGGCGGTCTCGGCCAGAAGCTGGAAGTGATCGGGGTTGGCCGCGCGCAGCGCCTCGGCGACCTGGATGCCGTCGGCGAAGATCGAGCCGCCGCCTTCGGCATCGTTCTTCAGGCAATACAGCAACTGCATGTCCGGCGGTTGGCGCCAGTTGGGCAGGTCCGTGTGCAGCGCCAGGGCGATCGAGGTGTAGGCCGCGTTGTTAGGGTTGGGCTTTGAAATGACGTCGAAGCGAGCCCCGAAGTTGGTGGCCTTGAGCGGGCCAATGCGCCGTGCCAGGCGACTGACCTCCTCGAGTTCCAGCGGCCCCTCGTCGAGCAGCACCAGGCCGTCGCGCAGCAACGCCGTGATCCAGGCCTTTTCGCCGTTGCCACCGGCTACCAGATCGGCATGCCGCACATGCTGGGGGGAAAACGGCGTCTGCCAGGCGACAGGCCGCGGCAGGCTGTCGATGGCGGCCTCGCCGGGGCGACGCTGGTGCAGCCAGCCGGCGGCGAAGCGGCTGTGGTGTCCGTCCTGCCAGTCAAGGTGGAGCTGACCGTGCTCGATGCGGGCCTCGTCGAGCCCTGGAACGGCGGCCATCGGTGTGACCAGGCGTTCCCGGGTCAGCGGGTGGCGGCACTGATCACAGGCGCAGTGATCGCGCAGCCACAACAGAGGAAATTGTCCTCGGTCGCCGTTGTTCCAGACCAGCGAGAGACGCAAGCCTTCAGCGACCACGTCGGTCAGCGTCAGGTGCTGGGGCCAGGGGGCCAGTTCGTGCATATCGATGTGGCCGGCGTCGGCGGTCGAGGTCAACGAGGTGGTGCTCATGGATGGCTCCCAGGTGACGAGTGTTGACGAAATAGGTGACGAGTGTTGACGCCGATGGTGGGGGCTCGAGGCGATGGCGACAAACGACTAATATGACGCCTTAGGCCAAGCCTGGCTTATGACTGTCTTTTTCATCGTCGCTAAACCACAGGGCCAGAAACTACATGCACCGACTTCCTCCTCTGCATTGGCTGCAGGCCTTCGAGGCCTCGGCAAGAACCCTGAGCTTTACCGCGGCGGGCCAGGAACTGTCGGTAACCCAGGCCGCCATCAGTCAACGTATTCGGCTGCTGGAGGACCGCCTGGGGCAGCCACTGTTCGTGCGCCACCCGCGCAGCCTGACGCTGACGCCGGCGGGCCAGGCCTGGTTGCCGAGCGTCCAGGAAGCCTTTGCGCGGCTCGATGAGGGCACCCTGGAGGTGTTCGGCGTGACCCCGGATCGTTCGGTGACGCTGCGCACTACGCCGGCGCTTCAGAGCCAATGGCTGGCGCCTCGTCTGGCACGATTTCACATCGCCCACCCCGAGGTGACCGTGCGTGTGGTCAGCGCCGTCTGGAGTTCGGATTTCGGTGCCGAAGGGGCCGATATCGAACTGCGCTACGGCCAGGGAGAGTGGCGCGGCATGGAGTCGATCTCTCTGGGGGCGTCGTCGTTGTTGCCGGTCTGTACGCCGCCGCTGGCAGGGCAGCTCGTCTCGCTGGATGCCCTGGCCGGGCAGACCTTGCTCCACGCGGCGGGCTTCGCGGCCGGCTGGCCGGCCTGGCTGGAGCACGCCGGGCGCAAGGATCTGTCGAGCCACTGTCACAGTCTGATCTGCGACAACCTGTCCATGGTGATGGCCCTGGCCCGGCAAGGGGCGGGGGTGGCGCTGGTGCACCGCTGCCTGCTGGAAGATCCCCAGGGGCTGGTTGCCCCGTTCGACATAGAGGTGCCCACCCGCGAAGGATTCTGGTTGTGTCGCCCGCGCAGTGCGCAGGGCAGTATCGAAAGCGAACGGCTATGGCGCTGGCTGGCGGGCGAAGTGGCGCCTGGGCCATCGTGACAACTTTGTCGGCAAGAGGTCAGGCCTCGGCACTTTGCTCCAGGAGGGCTGGGGCTGAGCCGCTCGAGTCGGTATGATCGTGCCCGCTTATCGAGCGCTATCGCTGGCGGGCGCTGGCGCTCGTAAGAGCATAGAATTGAGAGTGAGGGTGCCGTCCGGCTCCCGCCTGCACCGCACCTTGGGATTGTCGTCGCCGGGGTGCGGTCCATTATCTGTTTCGGGAGACTGCTGCCGCCGTGAATGTGTTGATGTTCACCAACACCTATGCGCCGATCGTCGGTGGTGTCAGCGAGTCCGTGCAGCGCCTGAAGCACCAGTTGCAGCAGGCGGGGCATCGTGTCCTGGTGGTGGCGCCTCGGCTGGAGGGACAGCCGGAACACGAGCCGGACGTGGTGCGTGTCGTCGCGGTGCAGCACTTCAACGGCAGCGACTTCTCGCTGCCGGTGCCAATCCCCGGACAACTGTTCGACGCCATCGAGGCTTTCGAGCCGGACATCGTGCATTCACACCATCCCTTCCTGCTGGGCGACACCGCAGCGCGCGCGGCGGAAACCTACGGCCTGCCACTGGTGTTCACCCACCACACGCTGTACGAGCACTACACCCACTACGTGCCGGGGGATTCCTCGCGGATGCAGCGCTTTGCGGTGGCACTGGCGACCCAGTACACCTGGCTGTGCGATGAGGTGATTGCTCCCAGCGAGAGCGTCAAGCAACTGCTGGTCCAGCGCGCCGGCAACCCGGACATGACGGTCGTGCCCAGCGGGGTGGACACTTCACTCTTTGCGACGGGCAAGCGTGATCGCTGGCGGGACCACTTCGCGATCCCCGCTGATGCCCGGGTGATCGGCCATCTTGGTCGGCTGGCCAAAGAGAAGAATCTGGCATTTCTGGCGGGCGCGGTGTGCCAGGCGCTGGTCGAGGATGCCGAGGCCTGGTGGCTGGTGGTAGGAGACGGTGATGCCCGAGAAGCGGTGGAAGCCGCCGCCGATCGTCATGGGGTGAGCGAGCGTGTCTGTTTTACCGGCTGCCTGCACGGGCAGGCGCTGATCGACGCCTACCACGCCATGGACGTCTTTGCCTTTGCATCACACAGCGAGACCCAGGGCATGGTGGTGGCCGAAGCAATGGCAGCGGGGCTGCCGGTGGTGGCCCTCGATGCCCCTGGCGTTCGCGAAGTCGTGCGAAATGGCGAGAATGGACGGCTGCTGGCGCATGAGGATGAGCAGGCCTTCGCCCTGGCCCTGGCCGAATGTACCGACGCACGATACTGGCCGGCCCTGCACGAGACCGCCCTGAGCACGGCCCAGGCCTACGACGAGGCTCGCTGCGCCGAGCGCTGCCTGCGGGTCTACCGCCTGGCGATCGCCCGCGGCGGCCCCTTCACCCACGCCGATGACGGCGGCTGGGAGCGTGTACGCAGCCGACTGGGCGCGGAGTGGCAGATGCTACGCTACCGAGGGAGGGTGCTACGCCACCTGGTCCAGGAGGCGTGGCGTGAAGAGTGGCGTGAGGAGCGGCCATCCTGGTGGCCCGGCCAACATGAAGACGAACCCGAACTGCCGTCGAGGTGACGCCGCTTGCTGATTCAAGACACCTAGGTTTAAACGCACAAAATTTTCCGAATAGTGCGTTCATTCATTTTATGCTCATGTGACTCGGCTTCACCAGGAGAGCACGATAGAATCTCCAAAGGCTTCGTTTCTTCGGTTGGATAGAGCGAACAGCGCTCGGTGAGGGTATGACGTTGGAACAGACACGGCAGGACAGCAAGCGATCATCGTCGGCGCAGCGTGATGACGACGCCGTGTCCCTGCGCGCGGATCTGACCATCGAGTTACCGATACGCTTCGTGCATGAGCTGTCCGCGGCCGAATCGCTCCAGGACGTGCTGGATACGGTGGCACGCTGGTCAAGTACGGTGTTTGGCGCCAACCGCGCTTCCATCACTCTGGCGCAGTCCGAGACCGAGCTGACCCTGATCGCCATGGAAGGTAACAACGCCATCCCGATGGATCAGCCTGTGCCGATCTACGGCACCATGGTCGGACGTGTCTATCGCACTCGCCAGGCGGAGTACGCCGAGCGTTTTGACGGGAGTCCCGATCTCGACTGCCAGATGCTCAGTGCCAAGGGGCTAGGGTGCTGTCTCGATGTCCCGATGATCAGCGGCAGTCGCTGCGTGGGCACCATGAACATCGCCCACGAAAGCCCGAATGCCTTCACCGATGAAGATCGTGAGCGCCTGCAGGCCATGGCCCACTGGGTCGCCGCCAGCATACGCATCCATCATCAGATCGAAGAGATGGAAGTGCTGTCCGAGACCGACCCCCTGACCGGGGTGTGCAATCGTCGCGCCTTTGCTACCCGTTTTGCCACCCTGGCCAAGCGCTGGCAGCGCGGCAAGGGAGCGCTGGGTGTCGCGCTGGTCGATCTCGATCACTTCAAGTCGATCAACGATACCTACGGCCATGAATCCGGGGACAGGGTGCTGGTCGCCGTGGCCAAGGCGCTCGACGCAAGCTTTCGCAAGTCGGACCTTATCGCCCGCATGGGGGGAGAGGAGTTCTGCGTGGTCATGGCGGACGTCGACAAGCCTGCCTTGATGTCCGCCCTCGAGCGTTTCAACCTTGCCCTGTCCGAGCTGGAGATACCCGTCGCCGATAGCGTGATACGCGTCACCGCCAGTATCGGTGCGTTGCTGATCGACAGTGACAGCGCTGACCTCGACAGCCTGGTCAATCAGGCCGATCAGGCGATGTACAAGGCCAAGACCAATGGTCGAAACCGAGTCGAGTTCGTGCACGTGACGCAGTAGGTCAGCCGTGGCGGTGCTACTTGCTTTCCACTTGTCTGGATGATCCCCGATCGGCCTTTCTCCCGTCGGCCCAGCGCTTGAGTCCGACCAGCAGGCCGACACCCAGCGCCAGGCCACCCAGCGCATAGAAGATCTCGCTGCGACTGTCGGCGGTGATCAACTCGCCCAACTGGCTGCCGAGCAGGGTGACCCCGGCCAGGCCCGGGGCGATGCCCAGGGTGGAACCGATCAGGTAGTCGCGAAAGCGCAGATGGAAGGCTCCGGCCATCATGTTGGTCAGGGTGAAGGGGGCCAGCGGCAGCAGGTTGACCAGCGTCATGGTGCGGATGCCGCGTCCCGACAGGTAGAGTGACAGGCCGTTCAAGCGCTTTCCCCCGTAGCGCAACAGCGCATCGCGGCCAAGCTTGCGACCGACCCACCAGGTCAGGCAGGAGGCCGACAGGGTACCGATCAGGGCGTAGCCGAAGCCCCACCAGGGGCCAAATACCAGCCCGGTCGCTGCCACCAGCAGACTCAGCGGAAACATCACAAGCGATAGCCCTGCATAGACAGCAGCCACCACGACGATGGCCCAGGGGCTGTCGCGCCACGCCGTGCCACCCTGGGAAAGCTTCATCAGGGTGTCGACGGTAAGCAGGTCATGCATGGCCAGCCACTGCCAGGTCAGTCCCAGCGCTGCCAGCACGGTGATGGCCAGGGTCGGCAGTAGCCAGCGCCTCGTCATCGGGGGGATTCCTGAGTGGCGGGTGAGGGTGCGGGATGGTCGTTATCGGCAGTCAGCGCCCATGTGAGGGGCTGCTGCTGAAAGTAGCGACAGAGCAGATCGTAGAGTCCCGGGTAGGCCTCCATCAGACGGTCGGGGGCGCTGAAGAAGGTCTCGCAGCAGACGGCAAAGCACTCGCCGGGATGGCTCGCGGCGTAGTCATCGATGGGCGTGGGGTCGCCTGCTTCGAGGCGCTTTTGCAGATCCTGCCAGACCGCCGTGAACTCGCGATGCCACTCCCTGGAGGCGATGGTGACCGGCAGTGGTGGAAATCCGTCGACGTCCTGAGAATTGCCCATGTCGAGCTTGTGGGCGAATTCATGGATGACCACGTTGAAGCCATCCAGGCTACCGCTCTCGACCAGATCGGGAAAGGCGATCACCACCGGCCCCTGGTAGAAGGTCTCGCCGGCGCGCTCGTCCTCGTAGACGTGCATCACCCCGGCCTCGTCCATCTCTTCGACCTGGCGACGAAAGGCGTCGGGCAACACCAGTACTTCGTGCACGTTGGCAAAGGCTTCCTGGTGCTCGTGCTCGCTCCAGCCCAGCGTCAGCAGACAGGCCTGGGCCGCCAGGGCCAGGCGTTCCTCGCTATCCAGTGCCGCAGGGTCCAGGTCCGGGTGAAGGCTCAGACGCTTGTCGTGAAGAAACCGCCAGGCACGCTGGCCCAGGCGCTGGGCCGAAGCCTCGGGCACGCGGGCCAGCAAGGGCAGGCGCGCTCGGGCGCCTGCCCAGGTGGCGGCGGGGAAGGGGTGGCGGGCATCGAAGCGGGCCGCCCGCCAGCGCTTGAGTCGTGACAGCACGACTAGCTGTCGTCCTGGTCCCTGGCGCCGGACTTCCACGACCAGTCGCGCAGGCGCAGGTCGAACAGGTCCTTGCGGCGGTCCTTGAGGTTGGTCACCGAGCCCTCGGCGCGCACCACGGTCAACCGCGACAGATCCAGGTCGGAGAACATGATCATCTCGGTGTTGGGGGTGGTCTCTGCCATCACTGCGTCGTGGGGGAAGGCGAAGTCGGAAGGCGAGAACACCGATGACTGGGCGTACTGGATGTCCAGGTTCTCGATGGACGGCACATTGCCGACGCTACCGCACAGCACCACGTAGCATTCGTTCTCGATGGCTCGGGCCTGGGCGCAGTGACGAACCCGCAGATAGCCGTTCTTGGTGTCGGTCCAGAAGGGCACGAACAGCAGGTCCATGTCCTGATCGGCGAGCAGTCGGCCCAGCTCCGGGAACTCCACGTCGTAGCAGATCAGGATGCCGATGCGTCCGGCATCCGTCTGGAATACGCACAGATCCTCGCCGCCCTCGATCACCCAGTCGCGGCGCTCCTGGGGGGTGATATGCAGCTTGGCCTGGCGCTCGATGGAGCCGTCGCGGTGGCACAGGTAGGCCACGTTGTAGAGGCGTCCGTCGTCACCTTCCTCGATCATCGATCCGGCGATGATGTTGATGTTATAGGCCACCGCCATGCGCGACATTTCGGTCTTGAAGCGCTCGGTGAAGCCGGCCAGAAAGCGGATGGCCGCCATCTGGTCCTGCTGGGCGGCGCGGTCCTGAAGGCCCATCAGCGGTGCATTGAACAGCTCCGGGAAGACCGCAAAGTCGCTCTGGTAGTCGGACAAGGCATCGACGAAGTACTCGACCTGCTGCAGCACCGCCTCCACCGAGGCGAACTCGCGCATCTGCCACTGCACGGCGCCGACTCGAACCTGGGTCGGACGACTTTCCAGCATGCGTTCGGCCGGCTCGAACAGGATGTTGTTCCACTCGAGCAGGGTCGCGTAGCCCTGGGACTTCTCGTCTTCCGGCAGATACTTGCGCAGCAGGCGCTTGACCTGGAAGTCGTTGGACAACTGGAACGACAGGATCGGGTCATGCAGCTCCTTGCGCGAGACCTTGTCGATGTACTCGCTCGCCGACATGCTGTCGGCCACCCGGTGATACTCGGGGATGCGTCCGCCGGCCAGGATGGCCTTGAGGTTGAGCTGGCGACAGACCTCCTTGCGCGCCTCGTAGAGGCGACGGCCAAGGCGATAGCCGCGGTAGTCGGGGTCGATCAGCACGTCGATGCCGTACATGGCATCGCCGTCCTTGGCGTTCTGGATCGTCTCGCGCTTGCCGATCAGGTCGTCGTACTTGTGCGGGTTGGAGAACTCCTCGTAGTCGACCAGGGCGGTAAGCGCCACGCCGATGACCCGGCCGTCGTCCTCGATGACGATCTGGCCGTCAGGAAACTCCGCCACCAGCCTGTCGATGGTGATCCTGGGCCAGGCTCCGCCGATGTCGTGGTAGACCTTGTCCATCAGCCCCTTGAGCTGAGGGTAGTCGTCACAGGTGAGGTTACGGAGATTGAGCTGAAGATCATCGAGGGACATGAAGCGTTCCTCCGGAAATGGACCGCATAGTCTAACATGCCGCCCAGGGCAAGGCGGAACGAGGTGTGCAGCATAGCGCAAAAGCATAAGCGTTATGCATCTAAAGCTCGGGGGGCAGTAGTGCACATCAAGGGAAGCATGAAGCGCTGGAGAGAGCGCTGGAAAGAACGCGTCCAACAAACAGCGGGCCTTGCCACGACAAAGGCCCCGCCGTAGCGGAGCCTTGGGATGCTGCGTGCAAGCTCTGCAGCGCAGGTGTCCTGCAATCTGGAGGCTTAGACGTCGTTTTCCGGCTCGTTGGCCGAATCGACACCGCTGTCTTCCACCAGGTCGCCCTCGTCCAGCGCCGACTGGCTGTCGCTGGCGGAAGCGTCGTCGCTGGGCGCGTGGTTGGAGTCGACACCGCCATCCTTGACGATCTCGCCTCCGGGAATGGCGCCATCTTCGCCCTCGGCCTTCGCTGAATCGTTGGAGGAGTCGACGCCGCTATCTTCAGGCATGACTTGCTCCTGCTTCATCTCTTCGTCTCCCTCGGCGTGGTGATCGGCCAGGGCGGCGCTGGAGAGCAGGCCGATCAAGCCGGCCAGGGCGAGGCGCTTCAGCAGTGTGGTCTGGTAGGTGTTCATCGTAGTACCTCCGGGTTGTAGCTGTTGATGATGCTCTGATGACGGCCCAACGGCATTCCCGTCGTCGACCTTTCATTGTCCGTCGCTTCATGCGGGGACTGAAGGGTGGGGGGCGGGATGTGGGGCGGGTCGTGAGCAGGCCTGCTCGCGACATATTGCGTCACCTTCCTGGTGACGCCATCGAGTGGGTGGCCTGAGCCCTTCCGTGGGCCCTGTGTTCTTCCCTGTCGGTGTCGGGCACTGAGCCTGTCCGCTGGCTCTGTTGGGCTTCCTGCCCAGCGGTTCCTTCCTGGAACCTCTTGCGGCCATCCTGGCCGCTATCACGCGGCGATGACTGCCACGCGGCTGTTCGGGTCAAGGCCTGGGCCCTTCCGTGGGCCCCGAGATCGTCCATGGGGATATCGGGCGCGAGCCTGTCCATCGCTCAGTCGTGGGCGTCCTGCCCTGCGGTTCCTTCCTGGAACCACCAGCGGCCATCCTGGCCGCCATGCCGTGGCGAGTCCCTGCCACTGTGACCATCCGTGGCCTGGCGATTATTCGGTGTCGTTGGCGGAGTCGACGCCGCTATCCTCTGCCAGCTCACCCTTCGGCTGGGTCTCGGACATGCTGTCGTCGGCTTGCTCGGCGCTGTTGGAAGAGTCGACGCCACCGTCTTCGACGAGGGGCTTGTCGGCATTCATGGCGCTGTCATCGGCCATGCTGGAAGAGTCTTGCTGTTCGGTCACATTGTTTGAGGTATCGACGCCGCTTTCCTGGGCTTCGTTTTCCTCATGGTGAGCGGCCATGGCCATGCTGGAGAACAGTGCCATCGTGCTCATGAGTGCTGCGGCCTTGACGATGTGTTTCATGCGGAACCTCTCGTCGCTGGATTTGCAGAGGCCGTTGGCGTCCTGTGCTCAACGGTTGTACTAAACCTATACAACGCATGGTGGTTTTGCAAATACGGACGTTATTCTTGTCTAATTATGGTTAGCCGTTTCAGCGACATCTTGACGTCCTCGGCCCTTGTGACGGGGCCGCGGGACGAAAGTCAGCGGGCCTCGCCGTGACGGCGGATCGGCTGCCGGAAGGTCTGGGCCGTCAGCACGCCGGCAAGCACCAGAGCGCCGCCGCTGAGGTGGTACCAGCCAAGCCGTTCGCCGAGCCAGAGCATGGCGATCAGGGCGCTGAACAGCGGCATCAGGTTGATGAAGATGCTGGCGCGGCTGGCGCCGATGTGGCGAATCGCGAACATCCACAGATAGGTGGTGATGATAGAGGCGGGGATGCCGGCGTACAGGATCAGGCCGGCGTTGCTTGTGTCGATCGGTGTCATTGGGCCCAGCAGGTAGGCCGGCAGCAACAGCAGGACGGCGAACACCGCTTGAACGTAGAGCATGACCCAGGGCGATATGGCAAGCGGCCAACGCTTGAGCATGACCCCGTAAAGGGCGTAGCAGGTCGCGGCCACCACCATCAGCGCATCGCCAGGGGCCACTTCCAGGTTGGCCAGGACGGCGATGTCACCTCTGCCGAGTAGCCACAGCACGCCCGCGAGAGCCATCACGCCGCCCAGGCAGCCGCCCCAGCTAGGTGGCTCACGCAGCACCAGGGCGCTGAGCAGAATCGTCAACAGCGGCACCATGGCCGCCAGAATGCCCATGTTGGTGGCGCTGGTAGAGGCCGCCGCGACGTAGGCCAATCCTTGCCACAGGGCCATGCCCAGCAGTCCCAGAAGCGCAAGCTTGGGCCAATGCGTGGCGATGGCGTGTCGCTCGCGCCAGCTCTGGCGCCAGACGAAGGGCGTCAACACGGCCACCGCCAGTAACCAGCGCAGGAAGGCGATGCTGCTGGGGGCGATGGTGCCGACGGTCAGCTGGTTGATGGTCATGTTGCCGGACCAGATCAAGACGGCGCCCAGGGGGGCCAGAAAGGGCAGGAGGGGCATCGGGACGGGTCCATGTCATCGAGAAGGTCTGGCGGAAAAGGCACCGCCGCCTATCAAGGCGGCGGTCGATAACGCAATACCAGTTGTACAGCAGGCTTGTACAGGATTCGAGTGACGTATCACTGTGTCCTGCCCAGGCGTTTAGCCGATAGCGGCGGCTCCGGCCTTGGCGACCTGGATGTCCTGGTCCGGCTTGACGCCGGAGATGCCAACGGCACCGGCCACCTGGCCGTCGATGATCACCGGCACGCCACCGGACATCAGGCCCTCCATGGGCGCCGACAGGAAGGCGTTGCGGCCGCCGTTGATCATGTCTTCGAAGACCTGGGTCTCCTTGCGACCGATGGCGGCGGAGCGGGCCTTGGCCATCGCGACGTCGGCACTGAACGGTGCAGCGCCGTCGAGACGGCGCAGGCCCAGCGGGTAGCCGCCATCATCGCTGACGACGATGGTCACGGCGAAGCCATTGGCCTCGGCTTCCTTCTGGGCAGCGTCGAGGATGGCGTTGACCTGGGACTGGTCGAGGTAAGGCTTGGTCGGCATGGGGAGTCCTTGTGATTGAGGGTTGTGGTTAATGTGGAAAATATTTTCGTTTTTAGTCTAGGCGCTCTGGGCCTGTCTGACCAGAGCCTCGTCGACGATCTCGATCCAGTGGCTCTCGCGCTAGCCCAGCGCTTCATCGACGATCTCGATCCAGTGGCGCACCGGGGTGCGGTTGGTCGCGGCGAGATGGGTCTGGCACCTGAAGATGTCAGCGCGGTTACCATCCGTCCATTGCGCCATGATCACATGCTAGCCAAGGGCCTCGTCGACGATTTCGATCCAGTGGCGCACCGGGGTGCGGTTGGTGGCGGCGAGATGGGTCTGGCAGCCAATGTTCGCGGTGACAACCACCTCCGGCTTGCCTTCCTCCAGCGCGTCCATCTTGTTGTCACGCAACTGGCGTGACAGTTCGGGCTGGGTGATCGAGTAGGTGCCGGCGGAGCCACAGCAAAGGTGACCATCTCGCACCGGCGTCAGGGTGAAGCCCATCCTGGTCAGTACCGTTTCCACCGCGCCGTTGAGCTTCTGGGCGTGCTGCAGGGTGCAGGGGCAATGGAAGGCCAGGCGCTGGTCGGCGCGTACGTCGAGGGTTGTCAGGTCTTCCTGCCCCAGCACCTCGACCAGGTCCTTGGCGGCCTCGCTGACCCGGCGCGCCTTCTCGGCATAGTCGGGGTCGTCGGCCAGCACTTCGACATACTCCTTGACGAAGGCGCCGCAGCCGCTGGCGGTCTGGATGATGGCCTCGCAGCCGGCGTCCAGGTGAGGCAGCCAGGCGTCGATGTTGCGTCTGGCTCGCTCGCGTCCGGCTTCCTGGGCGTTCAGGTGAAAGTCGATGGCGCCGCAGCAGCCGACCTCGGGGGCAGGCGTCAGGCCGATCCCCAGGCGGTCCAGCACGCGGGCAGTGGCGGCATTGGTGTTGGGCGAAAGACCAGGCTGCACGCAGCCTTCGAGAATCAGCATCTGGCGCGGATGACGCTTGCCGTCGGGGCGCTTGCCAGCGTCGACCGGGGCCGGGGGCATCTTGCTCTTGAGCGCCCCGGGGACCAGCGGCTTGAAGGTCTGGCCCAGCGCCAGCAGGGCCTTGAACCGGCCGGGCTCGACCAGTGCCTTGCGCAGGCCGAAGCGAAGCGCCTTGTCGGAGGTGCTGCGCGGCACACGCCGCTCGATCTCGGCGCGGCCGATATCCAGAAGCTTGTGGTACTCGACGCCTGAGGGGCAGGTCGTCTCGCAGTTGCGACAAGTGAGGCAGCGGTCGAGGTGAAGACGGGTTTCCTCGGTGATCTGGTCGTCGTCTTCAGGGCTTTCGAGCATCTCCTTCATCAGGTAGATGCGGCCGCGCGGACCGTCGCGCTCATCGCCAAGCAACTGGTACGTCGGGCAGGTGGCATTGCAGAAGCCGCAGTGGACGCAGCTTCTCAGGACTCTGTCGGCCTCGCGAATGTGCGGCTTCTCGAGGTCTTTTTCGCTGAAATGGGTCTGCATGTTGTTATCCGCTAGTCATGGTCGAGGCCCGGACCTTCGCCGGGGCCAAACGGGGGATCAGGTCGTCTGTCGATGGCTGTCCGATCATGCCGCCTTCGCCGGGCGGCTGTGATCGTTCAGTGCCCGGTCTACCAGTCCGGATACAGTCGGCGCGGATTGAAGATGCCGTCGGGATCGAGCTTGCGTTTCACCCGCTCGTGGTACTTGGCGACCACCGGCTGCAGTGGCGTGAAGGGCTCGGCGGCGCCCGGTGTGAAGCAGGTGGCGTGGCCACCTGCCTGGGCGACGGCGTCGCGCAGCGACTCGGCGTCGACCTGCCCCTTGAGCCAGCGCTGATTGCCGGCCCAGTCGAGCAGCAGTTGATGTGGCTCGACGCCGGCGATGTCCAGGCTCGGGGTGTTGGTCGGCAGGCTGATCCGCCACAGCGGCGTGCTGGCATCCCTGAAGAAGGGCAGCGACAGCTCTCGGAGCTCGCGCCAGAAGTCGGCCTCGAGGGTGTCCCCGCCGATCGCCTCGCGGGTGGCGGCCACCGAGCTTGTACCGCCTTCGAGACGCAGATGCAGGGCACCACTGTGCCAGGCTGCTGCGCTCAAGGGGAGCGGCTTGCGTCCCCATTCGGCCAGACGACTCAGAGCCTCTGACTGGGACATTTCCAGACGCAGGCTGGCGCTGGCGGTGGGTAGCGGCAGCACCTTGAGGGTGACTTCGGTGATCAGTCCCAGGGTGCCCTGGGCGCCGACCATCAAGCGTGACAGGTCGTAACCTGCCACGTTCTTCATGACTTCGCCGCCGAAGCGCTGTTCACGCCCCTGGTGATCGAGTACCCGCAGGCCCAGCACGAAGTCCCGCACCGAGCCGGCCCAGGGGCGGCGGGGCCCGGACAGTCCGGCGGCGATGGTGCCGCCGACGGTGGCCTCGGCACCAAAGTGTGGGGGTTCGAAGGGCAGCATCTGGCCCTGGTCGGCCAGCGCCTCCTCGAGTTCGGAGAGAAGGGTGCCGGCACGCACCGAGACGATAAGCTCGACTGGATCGTAGCTGGTGATACCGCGGTGTTCGCGGGTGGATACCGGCGTACCTTCCACCGGGCGGCCATAGAAGGCCTTGGTGTTGCCGCCGACGATGCGAAGCGGACGTTCGTCGCTTGCCGACTGGATCGCTTCGGACAGAGCCGCGAGGCCGTCGAAGGCGGAAGGGGAAACGTCATTGTTGGACATGGTGGTACCTGAATTCCGACAAAGAGGGACAAACGTCGACAAGGCGCGACACACGGAGCACGGCAGCGCTGCAAGGGCGTCACGGTCGTTGGCAGGAGACGAGGCTTGCCGCCTTCCTGCCTGAACCGTGACCCTTTCCTGCGGCGCCTGGAATCGCGGCGGCTCTGGCTAGAACCTTGGCAGTTCCGGGTGCGGCAGCTCGTTGTTGTGCACCATGCATGGCACTGAACCTTGATCGCGCGCAGCGCGCCAGCGTCGGGACGCTCTCGTGGCTGTCATGGCTAGAACCTTGGCAGTTCCGGGTGCGGCAGCTCGTTGTTGTGCACGTGCATCGCGCCGAACTCGGCGCACCGGGCCAACGTCGGGATGTTCTTGCCTGGGTTGAGCAGTCCTTCTGGGTCGAAGGCGGCCTTGACCGCGTGGAAGGCGGTGATCTCCAGGCTGTCGAACTGGGCACACATCTGGTTGATCTTCTCACGGCCGACGCCGTGTTCACCGGTGATCGAACCGCCGGCTTCCACGCATAGCTCGAGAATCTTGCCGCCCAGTGCCTCGGCGGTTTCGAGTTCCCCTTCGCGGTTGGCATCGAACAGGATCAAGGGGTGCATGTTGCCGTCGCCGGCGTGGAAGACGTTGGCCACCTTGAGCCCGTACTGCTCTGACAGATCGCTGATGCCCTTGAGCACCCTCGGCAGCTCGCGGCGAGGAATGGTGCCGTCCATGCAGTAGTAGTCCGGCGACATGCGGCCGACCGCAGGGAAGGCGTTCTTGCGACCGGCCCAGAACTTGGCGCGTTCGGCCTCGTCGCGGGCGAGCTGAACGTCGCTGGCGCCAGCCTTGGCCAGCACCTCGCGCACGGTCTCGATATCGTCGTCCACGTCGGCCTCGACGCCGTCGAGCTCGCACAGCAGGATCGCCTCGGCGTCCACCGGGTAGCCGGCTCGGATGAAGTCTTCGGCGGCGCGGATGGCCAGGTTGTCCATCATCTCGAGGCCACCGGGGATGATACCGGCGGCGATGATGTCGCCGACCGCGGCGCCGGCCTTTTCCACGTCATCGAAACTGGCCATCAGCACCTTGGCGGTCTCGGGCTTGGGCAGCAGCTTGACGGTGATCTCGGTGACCACGCCGAGCATGCCCTCGGAGCCCATCATCAGCGCCAGCAGGTCGAAACCGGGGCTGTCGAGCGCCTCGGAACCGATGGTCATGCGCTCGCCCTCGATGGTCATCACCTCGAGCCTCAGCACGTTGTGTACGGTGAGGCCGTACTTGAGGCAGTGCACGCCGCCGGCGTTCTCGGCCACGTTGCCGCCGATCGAGCAGGCGATCTGGGAGGAGGGGTCCGGCGCATAGTAGAGCCCGTAGGGCGACGCCGCCTCGGAAATGGCCAGGTTGCGCACCCCTGGCTGGACCCGGGCGATGCGGGCGTCGGCGTCGATGTCGAGAATCCGATTGAAGCGCGACATGACCAGCAGCACGCCTTGTTCCAGCGGCAGGGCCCCACCGGAAAGTCCGGTGCCAGCGCCGCGGGTGACCACCGGCACGCCGAGTTCACGACACTGCTTGAGCAGCGCCTCGACCTGGTCCAGGCGCTCTGGCAGGGCCACCAGCATGGGCAGTACGCGGTAGGCCGACAGGCCGTCGCATTCGAAGGGGCGCAGGTCTTCCTCGCGGTGCAGCAGGGTGAGGTCGGGGACCACGCGGGTGAGTTCGGCGAGCACCTCGTTCTTGTCGCGCCGTGGCAAGGCGCCGTCCAGGCGTTCGTCATAGAGGATGTTCATGACGCTTCCTCGGTTGAGCTAGCACGGTCGTGCGGCTAATGATGGTTATTGTCTGCACTACAATCTGCGTTGTCTTGACCTCGGTGTCCAGATTTTGGTTTGCTGGTCTGACCAGTTATTGGCAGATGTGCTCGGTTCAGGGCATCAATACGGACGACGAACCGCGCACGCTGCGGGAGGCAGGACATGTGGGACAATGAAGAACGACTGGCACCGAGCAGCACCTCCCAGGCCATCGCCTCGAAGCTGGAGACGCTGATCCTTGACGGTGTCTTTCGCCCGGGCCAGCTGTTGCCCTCGGAACGGCGGCTGTGCGAGCGGCTGGGGGTGGGGCGTTCGTCGCTGCGCGAGGCGCTCGGCAGCCTGCGAAGCAAGGGAGTCATCGTGACTCGCCAGGGGCGTGGCTCCGAGGTGGCGCCACTGGTGGAGGCGCCCCATGCCACGCCCTTGATGCACCTGTTTCGCGAGCACCCACGCACCCTGTACGACCTGCTCGAGGTGCGTGCGCTGCTGGAAGGGGAGTCGGCGAGCCTGGCCGCGAGCCGCGGCACCGCCTCGGACAGGGTGCTGATCACCCGGCGCTACCGCGAGATGGCGGACTACGTGGAAAAGGCGGACCCCCTCGAGGTGGAGCGTCTGGCGCGACTCGACCACGCCTTTCACCTGGCGATCTGCCAGGCGTCGCATAACCCGGTGCTGGCGCATACGCTGCAGAGCCTGACCGATCTGCTGCTGAGCTCGGTGTTCGCCTCGGTCAAGCACCTCTATCATCGCCCTGACGCCA
Source organism: Halomonas sp. DP1Y21-3 (assembly GCF_019801245.1). Lineage (NCBI taxonomy): Bacteria > Pseudomonadati > Pseudomonadota > Gammaproteobacteria > Oceanospirillales > Halomonadaceae > Halomonas > Halomonas sp. DP1Y21-3. Next base: position 391,538 of record NZ_JAHVJM010000002.1, on the reverse strand, counting down.
GGGACATGATCAACCGCCAGCACGCCCGCCTGCACCGCGCGGTGGTAGAGGGCAAGCCTCAACTGGCGCGGCGGGTGGCGCTGGAGCACCTGTCCACCATCGGTGACATGCTGCGCGAGATCGAGGCCGAGGATCAGCGTCTGGAGCGCTCGGCCATGCGCCTGGAAGAGTGGTAAGTGCCGGGACGACGGCAGAGACTTCTGCGCGCCGTCCCGGGGCCTGCTATTCCTCGTCGATGATGCCGCTGACGGCGGCTACCTCGAGCTTGTGGCCGAGGTGCGCGCGCAGGATGTCGCCCAGGCGCTTGCCATCGCGGGCTTCGATCGCCTCCAGCATGGCCTCGTGGTCGGCGACGGCCTTGGCCCAGTTGGCCGGGCCCATCTCGACGCTGTAGCGAATGCGCTTCACCCGTTGGCTCAGGTTGTTGTACATCTCGATCAGCACGTCGTTGTTCGACGCGGCCAGGATGCACTCGTGGATCTGCTGGTTGACCTCGAAGTAGGGGGCCAGCTCCTGACGCTGGTAGTGGCCCAGCATCAGCTGATGCAGACGACGGATCTCCTCGACGTCGGTATCTGTCAGGTGCTGACAGGCCAGTTCACCGGACAGGCCTTCCAGGGCGCCCATGACGTCATAGGTATTCTTGACCCCACGCCGGGTCAATCGCACCACGCGGGAGCCTCGGTTGGGCAGGTTCTCGACCAGCCCTTCCGAGGTCAGCACCTTGAGGGCTTCTCTGAGCGGGGTGCGTGACACACCGAAGGTTTCACACAGGGCCTTTTCGGCGATCTTCTCGCCGGGCAGCAGGCTGCCTTGCTCGATCAGGTCGCGGATCCTGTCGGCGACTTCCAGGTACAGGCTACGCGGCTGAATCTTTTCCATGGCGGATTTCCCGGGCTCATCATCGTTTGACGGTCGAACGCTTGACGGTTCAACTTCTCCGTATTATGAATTCATTATTCAAATTATGCGAGTGTTGGCGAGCGTATTTGGCCAGGCACTCGGGTAACCCTGTGAGGCAGCGGAGGGTGGGGCCGAATGGCATCGATCGGATTCCGGCCGCTGTCTTGCTGCCTGCCTTTTCTGTCTTCTCTCATATCTTGCGCTGGAGTCGCTATGGCCGGAAACGTATTTCTTGCACAGGTACAGTTGTCGCGTCAGTCGGCGCGGCAATTGCTCGACGCCGCCTTCACCTTTGCCCGCAAGGGCGAACTGCCTCCTCTGACCGCGGTGGTGCTGGACGCCGGCGGCAATCCGGTGGCGGCCGAGCGTGAAGACGGCTGCAGCCCGCTGCGCTGGCCGGTGGCCAACGGCAAGGCCTACGCCGCGCTGGGTATCGGGGTATCCAGTGGTACCACCGGCGAGCGTAACCGCGAGCGTCCCGCCTTCCTGGCGGCGGTGGCCGAGGCCTCCGGGGGCCGCTTCGTGCCGGTGGCGGGGGGGGTGCTGATCCTGGATGACGACCAGCGCATTCTGGGCGCGGTCGGTATCAGTGGTGCTTCCTCGGCCGATGATCAGGCCGCCGCCATCGCTGGCATCGAGGCGGCAGGCTGGCAAGCCGGGCTGGAGCCCGAGACGGTCTCAGATCCCTGATTCCGGTCTGGCAACTGTCTGGCGACAGGGACGGATGCCAAACCCGTCAGCAAGCGACAGAGCGAGCCTTCGAGCTCGCTTTTTTTGTGTATGTCTGCAGGGATGCAGCAAGGGAGCGAGTGGCTTGGATGACTCGTTGTTTCGAAATAAGACATTGAAATTTAATCAATAAATATTCTCTAAGGCGAGTTTGCGAAAGACAAAAGTATAATACCTAATTTTGAATTATGTATCCATATTGACCCTGACCCAGCGGGAAGCGACTCCTGTCCCCAGGCCCTGAACGCCCTGGAAACGGAAAGCTCAAGTGACGGAATCCGCGACTGACGGAACCGTTACGTGAGAGCACGCCAGCTCCCGTTGAGGCTTCCTCCAGGGTGCCAGTCGGCGCCCACCGCCAGACCACGATGGACAACAACAATCGGAGTGAGGGTTATGAAACTGCTGAAGACCGTACTGGCCGCATCCGTACTGGCGCTTGGCGTCGGTGCCGCTCAGGCCGACGAGGTGCAGATCAAGTTCGGCCACGTCGGTGGCCCGGGATCGCTGTTCGAGAAGACCGCCAACGAGTTCGCCCGTCTGGCCAACGAGCGCCTGGAAGGCGAGGCCGAGGTGGTGACCTATGGCTCCAGCCAGCTGGGTTCCGACGAGCAGATGCTCAACAAGCTCAAGCTCGGCACCATCGATCTGTCGCTGCCGTCGTCGATCATGAGCAGCGTGGCGCCGGAATTCTCGCTGTTCGAGATGCCCTACCTGATCGAGGACCGGGAGCACCTCGCCCGAGTCCGCGACGAGGTACTGCGTGATGTCCTGTATCCGGTCGCCGAAGACAAGCGCTACCGCATCATCGGCATCTGGGAGAACGGCTTCCGCCAGATCACCAACAACGTCCGCCCGATCGTGGTCCCTGAGGATCTGGACGGCATCAAGCTGCGTACCCCCAACGGTGTGTGGCGGGTCGAGATGTTCAAGAGCTATGGCGCATCGCCGGCGCCCATGGCGCTGTCCGAGGCCTTCGTCGCGCTGCAGACCGGCGCCATGGACGGTCAGGAAAACCCGCTGGTACAGATCTATTCCCAGCGCTTCCAGGAGGTCCAGGACTACCTGTCGCTGTCCAATCACGTCTATTCCCCGGCCTATGTGCTGGCCGGTGCCAGCTGGACCCGCCTGCCCGAGCACGTCCGCGAGGTTCTGATCGAGACCGCCGAAGAGGTCGAGGCCTTCGCACTGGAGCAGGGCGCCGAGCTTGACGAAAGCCTGGTCAGCACCATGGAAGAGGAAGGCATGGAGGTGAACGAGGTCGACACCGACGCCTTCGTCGAGGGTTCCCGCGGGATCTACGAGAAGTTCGCCGCCGAGGTGGAAGGTGGTGAGGAACTGTTGTCGCGGGTGGAAGCACTGCGCGAATAACGCCTGTCCACTGCGGCCTCTCCACTTTCGGTGAGGCCGCATCCACCTTCGGAGGATGCTCTGTGCTTACCACCATTTCCGCGGCCTACCAGAAGATTCTGGAGGTCATCGTCTTTCTCAATGTGCTGGCGCTGACCCTGGTGGTGACCATCGGGTTCGCGTCACGCCTGTTGGGCTCTCCTTTCAGCTGGTACGACGAGGTCGCCTCGATCGGACTGGCCTGGCTGACCTACTACGGCGCCGCCCTGGCCGCCCTCAAGGGCGCCCATATCGCCTGTCCCAGCGTGATCAACATGGTTTCGCCGTCCATTCGCCTGCCCATCGCGCTGCTCGCCGAGGCGATCACCATCGGCTTCTTCGTGCTGCTCGGCGTCACTGGTTTTCAGGTGGTGCAGATTCTTGAAGGCTCCACCCTGGTGAGCCTGCCCAGCATCTCGGTGCAGTTCACCCAGTCGGTGATTCCGATCGGTGCCGCGATGTTCATTCTCGCCCAGCTGCTCAGGCTCCCCGAGGTCATCCGGGCGGCCAAGGGAGCCGGCTTCGTCGATCACGAGCTCGAAGAGGCCGGTGTGCTGGCCGACGACGTGCGTACCGACGATTCACCCACCGGTCCGCAGCGCGCCAGCTGACGAGGAGAACCCCATGATCATTGCTTCCATGTTCTTCGGCCTGATCGGGCTGATACTGATCAACGTGCCGGTGGCCATCGCCCTCGGCCTCGTCGGCGCCCTGGCCACCGTGGCCAGCTACGGCACCCTGGCCCTGCCCAATGTCGGCATGGTGATGTTCGACGGTGCTACCAAGTTCCCGCTGATCGCGATACCGCTGTTCATCCTGGCCGGCGCCATCATGAACGCCTCGAGCATCTCGCGCCGTCTGATCGATCTTGCCTCGGCCATGGTCGGCTTCATCAAGGGCGGTCTCGCCATGGTGACCATCGGCGCCTCGATCTTCTTTGCCGAGATCTCTGGCTCCGCCGTCGCCGGTGTCTCGGCGATCGGCTCGATCCTGATTCCGGCCATGCGCAAGAAGGGCTACTCCAAGGAGTTCGCCGCAGCCATCTCGTCCTCGGCGGCGAGCCTGGCGATCATCCTGCCGCCGTCGATCCCGATGATCCTCTACGCGGTCATGTCCGGCGAATCGGTGGTCAAGATGTTCGTCGCCGGCATCTTCCCAGGGCTGCTCGGCGCCCTGGGGCTGGCGGCCATGTGCTACTTCCTGGCGCGTCGTCACAACCTGCCGGCGGAGCAGAGCTTCCAGGCCTCGCGTCTGTGGGAGGCCTTCAAGGGCGCCATCTGGGCGCTGCTGATTCCGGTGATCATCCTCGGCGGCATCTTCGGCGGCATCGTCACCGCCACCGAGGGCGCGGCGCTGGCGGTGGTCGTGGCGATCTTCATCAGCGCGGTGATCTATCGCGAGTTCAGCCTCAAGATCTTCTACAAGGCCTGTCTCGATGCTGGCGTGCAGACGGCGGTGGTGATGCTGCTGGTGGCTTCCTCTGCAGTGGTCGGTCTGTATCTGACCGAGACCCAGATTCCCCAGCAGCTGGCCAACTCGATCGCCGAGATGACCGACAACAAGTACGTGGTACTGGCGCTTCTGAACGTCATCTTCCTGGTGCTGGGCATCTTCCTGCACTCGGCGGCGGCGATCATCCTGGTGGTGCCCATCGTGCTGCCGCTGGTGACCGCGGTGGGCATCGATCCGCTGCACTTCGGTCTGATCGTGACGCTGAACCTGGCCATCGGCCAGCAGACCCCGCCGGTGGCCAGCGTACTGATCGCTTCCTGCTCCATCGCCAAGGCCGACATCTGGGCCACCACGCGCACCAATCTTTGGTTCCTGGCGGTGCTGTTCGTGATCCTGCTGATCAACACCTACGTGCCCGCCGTGGCCCTGGCGCTGGTCAACCTGATCTACGGCGTGTGATCGCGACCACCACAAGGAGAACAACGACATGAGCGACAACGATCAGGGCCAGGTGCACTACCACAGCGAAGATGGCGTCGCCTGGCTGACCTTCGATCGCACCGCCAGCCGCAACGCCATGACCTGGCAGATGTACGACCAGCTCGAGGCCCACTGCGAGACCATCGAGAACGACCCGGAGCTGGTCGCGGTGGTGATGCGCGGTGCAGGTGGCGAAGCCTTCGTCGCCGGCACCGACATCAAGCAGTTCGCCGCCTTTGACAAGGGCGAAGACGCCATCGCCTACGAGCGTCGCATCGACCGAGTGGTCGGGCGGGTGGAGACCCTGCCGCTGCCGACGCTGGCGCTGCTGGAAGGCTTCTGTGTCGGCGGTGGCGCCGCCATCGCTCTGGCCTGTGACTTCCGCCTGGCGACACCGAGTCTCAAGTTCGGCATCCCCATCGCCAGGACGCTGGGCAACTGCCTGTCGATCACCAACGTCTCGCGGCTGGTCGAGCACGCCGGTATCGCCCGGGCCAAGCAGGTACTGATGGCGGGCGAACTGGTACGTGCCGAGGAGGCCCTGGCCCTGGGGCTGGTCGGCGAGATCGTCGACGCCGAGACCATCGAGGCGACGGTGGCCGAGCGCGCGCAGGCGTTCAAGGAGCGTGCCCCCTTGACCGTGCGGGCGGCCAAGGAGGTGATTCAGCGGGTCATCGAACAGCGCCGCCCGGCCTTCGACGCCAGCGACGACTGGATCGCCACCTGCTACACCAGCCGCGACTTCAAGGCCGCGGTGGACAAGTTCGTCAACAAGACACCCTTCCGCTGGCAGGGCCGATAAAGGCCCTGGGGCAAGGAGAACCACAATGCTGCCACTCGATGGGATCAAGGTACTGGACGTCTCGCAGATCATGGCCGGCCCCTACTGCACCATGGTGCTGGGAGATATGGGCGCCGAGGTGATCAAGGTCGAGAAGGCCAACGGCGGCGACGACAGCCGCCAGATGGGCCCCTACGTCGAGGATGAATCGACCTGTTTCGCCCAGATCAACCGCAACAAGAAGAGCATTTCGCTCAACCTGAAAGAAGAGAAGGGCCGCGAGGTGTTCTATCGCCTCGCCAAGGAAGCCGACGTGGTGGTCGAGAACTATCGACCCGGCGTCACCCAGTCGCTGAAGATCGACTACGACAGCCTCAAGGCGATCAACCCGGGGCTGATCTACTGCTCGATCTCGGGCTACGGCCAGACCGGCCCGTCGCGTCACAAGGGCGGCTTCGACCTGGTGGCCCAGGGCATGAGCGGGCTGATGTCGATGACCGGCGAGCCGGGCCGGCGTCCGCTCAAGACCGGGGTCGCCGTCTACGATATCGGCGCCGGGCTGACCGCCATCTACTCGATCCTGGCGGCCTATATCCACCGTCAGCGTAGTGGCGAAGGCCAGCACCTGGACATCGCCATCGCCGAGTGTGGCCTGCCCTGGTTCACCTGGGAGGCGGGTGCCTACTTCTCCGAAGGCCGAGTGCCCGAGGCCACCGGCTGGCGCCATCGGGTGTCCGCGCCCTACCAGGCGATGCGGGTACGCGACGGTTACATGATGCTCGGCTGCGCCAACCAGCGTACCTGGGAGCGCTTCTGCGAGGACGTCATCGAGCGCCCCGAGCTGATGGTCGACGAGCGCTTCAAGACCAACCTCGACCGCGGGGCCAACGTCGAGGCGCTGGAAGCCATCCTCGAGGACATCCTCGGGCAACAGGATCGCGCCTACTGGCTCGATCGCTGTGACGCCGCCGGGGTGCCGGCAGGGCCGATCAACGACTTCGACCAGGCCATGCATGACGAACACTACCTGGCCCGCGAGATGGTGCTGGAGGTCGATCATCCGACCATGGGGCGGATGAAGACCCTGGGCTTTCCCAGCAAGTTCTCGGCGACCCCGTTGGCGATTCGCCAGCCGGCGCCGCTGTTCGCCCAGCACACCGACGAGGTGCTTGGGGAGATCGGGCTGGCTGCGGACGAGATCGATGCGCTGCGTCAACAGGGTGCCGTGCGCTGACACCGGCACCACCGCGATCGGCAGCTAGCGTCTGGCATGTCGCCGAATCGCTGGGGCGGTGCCACCATAAAAATTGCATTCATTATTACAAATTATTACAAGAGGGGCGTGGCAGCGCTTGGCGCCCGAACAGCTATCCAGGCGTCGCCCAGTGCGACGTCTGGCCAGGAGGCCTTACATGCTGAATCTCGACTTTCATCCCACCGGACGTCACTTCCTCCAGATCCCCGGCCCCTCGCCGGTACCGGATCGTATCCTGCGGGCCATGAGCCTGCCGACCATCGATCACCGTGGCCCGGAGTTCGGCGCCCTCGGACGTGAATTGCTCGGCAAGGTCGGCAAGATCTTCAAGACCGACAAGCCGGTGGTCATCTATCCGGCTTCCGGTACCGGGGCCTGGGAGGCCGCCCTGGCCAATACCCTGTCGCCGGGGGATCAGGTGTTGATGTTCGAGACCGGCCACTTCGCCTCGCTGTGGCATCGTCTGGCCCTGCGTCTTGGTCTCGAGCCCGAGTTTCTTGGCCTGCCGGGGGCCGAGGGCTGGCGCCACGGTGTCCAGGCCGACATGATCGAGGCACGCCTCAAGCAAGACACCGAGCAGCGGATCAAGGCGGTGTGCGTGGTCCACAACGAGACCTCCACCGGAGTCACCAGCGACATCGCCGCGGTGCGCCGTGCGATCGACGCCGCCGGTCATCCGGCGCTGTTGCTGGTCGATACTATCTCGGGGCTTGCCAGCGCCGACTATCGCCACGACGAGTGGGGTGTCGACGTCACTATTTCCGGCTCCCAGAAGGGGCTGATGCTGCCGCCGGGGATCAGCTTCAACGCGATCTCCGACAAGGCCCTGGCCGCCAGTCGCGAGTCGCGGCTGCCCAAGAGCTTCTGGGCCTGGGACGAGATCCTCGAGGCCAACCAGGGCGGCTACTGGCCCTATACCCCCAATACCAATCTGCTCTACGGCCTCAACGAGGCCATCGACATGCTGCTGGACGAGGGGATGGATAACGTCCTGGCCCGTCATCAGCGCTGGGCGGCGGGCGTGCGCGCGGCGGTGAACGCCTGGGGACTCGAGATCCAGTGCCAGGACCCCGAGGTCTACTCGCCGGTGCTGACCGGCGTGGTGATGCCGGAGGGCGTCGACGCCGATGCCGTGCGCAAGCTGATCTACGAGCGCTTCGACCTGTCGCTCGGCACCGGGCTTGGCAAGGCCAAGGGACGCATGTTCCGTATCGGCCACCTGGGCGACTGCAACGACCTGACGCTGATGGCGACCCTGGCCGGCTGCGAGATGGGGCTGAAACTCTCCGGGGTGAGCCTTGCCGGCAGCGGCGTCGAGGCTGCCATGGCGTACTTCTCCGAGAACCCGGCGCCCCACGTGGCCCGCCTTGCTCGCGATTGAACCACCGCCCGCCCGTCGGCGGCGCTGTCGCCGACGGTCTACCCAGGGTTATCAAGGAGAGGGTGATGAACTCGTTGACGTCTGCCGCCAAGGGGCGGGATGCACGGATCCAGCCGCTGCCGGACTTTGCCGCGCGCCTGGCCAGGGAAATCCAGGGCGAGGTGCTGTTCGACGCCGCCAGTCGCGGCCGTTATTCCACCGACGCCTCGATCTATCAGATCACCCCGGTGGGCGTGGTGATCCCGCGCCATCAGGATGATCTGGCCACGGCTCTGGAGATCGCTCGCGGGGAAGGCATTCCGGTGCTGCCTCGGGGTGGCGGCACCAGTCAGTGCGGTCAGACGGTGGGAGAGGCGCTGGTGATTGACGCCAGTCGCCATCTGAACGGTGTGGTGTCCTTCGACAAGGAGGCGCGCAGGGTGGTGGTCGAGCCCGGCATCGTGCTCGATCACCTCAATGCCTGGCTCAAGCCCCATGGCCTGTGGTTCCCGGTGGATGTTTCCACCAGCGCCCAGTGCACCCTGGGCGGCATGGCCGGCAACAACTCCTGCGGCTCGCGCTCGATCCACTACGGCAACATGGTGCATAACGTCCAGGCACTGGACGTCCTGCTGGCCGACGGCGAGAAGGTGCACCTCGGTCTGGTCGACGAGCTGGCAGCCGGTTCCCGGGCGGCGCGGCTGGCCGAGCAGGTCGAGGCCATCGCCCAGCGCGAAGGCGAGCGCATCCGCGAGCATTATCCCAAGGTGCTCAGGCGGGTGGCGGGCTACAACCTCGATCTGTTCGACTGTCAGAACCCGCTGCCCTACGAGGCCGATGGCCGTGCCAACCTGGCCCATCTGCTGGTGGGGTCCGAGGGTACCCTGGCGCTGACCCGCCAGTTGACCCTGAAGCTGTCACCTCTGCCGCAGCACAAGGTGCTGGGGGTGGTGAACTTCCCCACCTTCTATCAGGCTATGGACCTGACCCAGCACATCGTGACCCTGTCACCGACGGCGGTGGAACTGGTCGATCAGACCATGATCGCGCTGTCGCTGGAGAATCCGTCCTTCCGTCCGGTGATCGAGAAGGCCCTGATCGGCAAGCCCGAGGCGGTGCTGCTGGTGGAATTCGCCGGCGAGAATCGCGACGAGCTGCTGGCGAGCCTGGCCCGGTTGAACGAGCTGATGGCCGACCTGGGGCTTCCGGACTGTGTCGTCGACATGCCCGAACCCAAGGCCCAGAAGGCGCTGTGGGACGTGCGCAAGGCGGGACTCAACATCATGATGAGCATGAAGGGCGACGGCAAGCCGGTGTCCTTCATCGAGGACTGTGCGGTGCCGCTCGAGCATCTGGCCGAGTACACCGACAAGCTCACCGAGGTGTTCCATCGTCACGGCACCGAGGGCACCTGGTACGCCCACGCCAGCGTCGGCACCCTGCACGTGCGCCCGATTCTCGACATGCGCCGGGACGGCGCCGAGAAGATGCGCGCCATCGCCGAGGAGGCCTCGGCACTGGTCAAGGCCTACAAGGGGGCCTACTCCGGTGAGCACGGCGACGGCATCTGTCGCGGCGAGTGGGTGGCCTGGCAGTTTGGCGAGACACTCAACGACGCCTTCCGCGAGGTCAAGGGGCTGTTCGACCCGGACAACCTGCTCAACCCCGGCAAGATCGTCGACACCCCGAAGATGGACGACTCGCGGCTTTTCCGCTTTCCCGGGGAGTACCAGCGCATCGAACTGACGCCGGTGCTGGACTGGTCGCCCTGGAACGTCGAGCGAGATCCCTTGAACGGCGAGCAGACCCCACCGGGTAGCGGCCGCGATGTCACCGGCGGCCTCGCCAGCGCAGTGGAGATGTGCAACAACAACGGCCACTGCCGCAAGTTCGATGCCGGCACCATGTGTCCTAGCTATCGCATCACCCGCGACGAGAAGCACCTGACTCGCGGCCGCGCCAATACCCTGCGCCTGGTGTTGTCCGGCCAGCTCGGTCGCGACGGCCTGGCCAGCGACGAGGTCAAGGAGGCGCTCGACCTGTGCGTTTCCTGCAAGGGCTGCAAACGTGACTGTCCCACCGGCGTCGATATGGCGCGGATCAAGATCGAGGCCCGGGCGGCACGGGTCGCCAAGGAAGGGGTGTCGCTGCGCGAGCGCCTGATCGGTGACCTGCCCAGGCGCGCACCGGTGCTGCGACGCCTGTCACCCTTGGTGAAGGCCATCGACGGCATGCCTTGGCTGGCCTCACCGCTGAAGCGGGCGCTGGGGCTGGCCGAGGAGCGCGCGCTGCCACGCGTCACCGACGACTACCTGGGGCGGGCCCGACAGGGCGAGCGACCGGCCGTTGCCGACCAGGCGATGAAGGAGGTGGTGCTGTTCGTCGACACCTTCAACAACTATATGGAAGCCGACAACGCCGAGGCCGCCATGCGCGTGCTTCAAGCCGCGGGTTACCAGGTGATCCTGGCGAGCGCTGCGGATCGTCGTCCGCTGTGCTGTGGGCGTACCTACCTGGCCAGCGGTCAGGTCGATCGGGCCCGGGCGGAGGCCGAGCGGACCCTGGCGGCGCTGACCCCCCACGTGGAGAAAGGGCTTGCCGTGGTCGGGCTCGAGCCATCCTGCCTGCTGACCCTGCGCGACGAGTTCCTGGGCTTCGGCCTGGGCGAACCCGCCAAGCGACTGGCCGAGGCGAGCCTGCTGTTCGAGGAATTTCTGGTGCGCGAGAAAGATGCCGGCAGGCTCGAGCTGTCGCTCGAGGCGCTACCGGTGTCGCGGGCGCTGCTCCACGGCCACTGTCACCAGAAGGCGTTCGATGCCCTGACGCCGGTGCAGCAGGTGCTGTCCTGGATTCCCGAACTCGAGGTGGAGACCATCCAGTCGTCGTGCTGCGGCATGGCCGGTAGTTTCGGCTACGAGCGTGAGCACTATGAGGCCTCCATGCAGATGGCGGAACTCTCGTTGCTGCCGGCGGTGCGCGACGCCGAGGATGCGCTGATCGTGGCCGACGGCACCAGTTGTCGTCACCAGATTCGTGACGGTGCCGCACGTGAGGCGCGTCATGTTGCCAGGGTGCTGGCCGAGGCGCTGGCCTGAGTCGTCGGGAGGGCAGGGGGCCAATGCTCGAGTGACGGTCCCCTTGTGACAGTTCAGGAGTGACAGTTCAGGGCGACAGTCCTCAGACGAAATCCGAACTGGCATACTCGGGGAAAGGGCAGCGCGAACAAGGAGAGCGCCATGATCGACCTACGCAGCGATACCGTGACCCAACCGACCGAGGCCATGCGTGATGCCATGGCCATCGCACCGGTGGGCGATGACGTCTGGGGTGATGACCCCAGCGTCGCCGCCTTCGAGGCCGAGGTGGCCGATCGCGCGGGCTTCGCCGCGGCGGCCTTCTTTCCCTCCGGCACCCAGAGCAATCTGACCGCCATGCTGGTCCACTGCGCGCGTGGCGACGAAGTGATCGCCGGGCAACGCTCGCACATCTATCGCGATGAAGGCGGCGGTGCTGCTGTCCTTGGCGGCATCCAGCCCCAGCCCCTGGCCCAGCAGGCAGATGGACGCATGGCGCTGGAGGATATCGCCGAGGCCATCAAGGGAGACGATATCCATCATGCGCGAACCCGACTGATCGCACTGGAAAATACCTTTCAGGGCCGGGTATTGCCCCAGGACTATGTGCAGGAGGTGACCGGCCTTGCCGCCGAGCGAGGCCTGGCCTGTCACCTCGATGGCGCCCGCCTGTTCAACGCCAGCGTCGCCACCGGCAAGTCGCTGGCGGAGCTGTGCGCCGGTTTCGATTCTGTATCGCTGTGCTTTTCCAAGGGGCTGGGCGCGCCGGTGGGCTCGTTGCTGGTCGGCGGCGAGCGCTTTATCGCCGCGGCCCGTCGCTGGCGCAAGACGCTGGGAGGCGGCATGCGCCAGTCGGGGCTGCTGGCGGCGGCCTGTCGGCATGCCTTGCATCACCATATGGAGCGACTGGCCGACGACCACCGTCATGCCCGCCAGCTCGCCGAGTGGCTGGGTGGTATTGAAGGCATCGGGGTGGCAGGTCAGGCCACCAACATGGTCTTTCTCGACGTGCCGGCTCCTCACTGCGCCGCACTGGAGGGCTTTCTTGCCGAGCGTGGCATCTTGATCGCGGTGAGGCCGCGCACCCGCCTGGTGACCCATCTGGGGGTCAGCGAGTCGGATGTTCGCCGAGTGGCGACGGAGATCGCAGCGTACTTTGCCTCTCTCGCACAGGAACCGATAACGGAGTAGGCAGAGTTTGGAAACAGCGTCCACTATATAGGCAGGGTGGGCGCCCAGCGCCCCCCATCCACAAGGATAACCTCGTCAGGAGCGGGCCATGGCCATCTATCGTCTGGGTAACCATTCCCCCCATATTCATCGCACCGTCTTCGTCGCCGAGAGCGCCGAGGTCATCGGCCAGGTGAAAATCCATGAAGACGCCAGCATCTGGTACCAGGCGGTACTCAGGGGCGACACCGAATCACTTGAAGTGCGTGAAGGCAGTAATATCCAGGATGGCGCCGTGCTGCATGCCGACCCCGGCTACCCGCTGTCGGTGGGACCGGGCGTCACGGTGGGGCACCAGGCGATGTTGCATGGCTGCACCGTGGGCGAGGGCTCGTTGATCGGCATTCAGGCGGTGGTGCTCAACGGCGCCGTGATCGGCAAGAACTGCCTGATCGGGGCAGGGGCGCTGGTCAAGGAAGGCGCCGAGATCCCCGACAACAGCCTTGTCGTCGGCTCGCCGGGCAAGGTGATCCGGCAACTGGACGACAAGGCCATCGCCGCACTCAAGACCAATGCCGAGGGCTACGTGACCAAGGCGCGGCTACATCGTACCCGGCTGGCTCGCATCGGCTAGGTCATCAGAGCCTGCGCTCTTCGACGTTTCGGACAGCGCCTGGCCCCCCTTCGCAAGAGGCCACGGACACTTCGCCGCGCTGTCTGTGGTCTGCGGGCAACTCGTCATCACCCTGGAGGGAGCAGCGTCCCCGGCCTAGAGATGTCGTCGGGTCGGCCTTCTGTGCCGCTTGACCCTGTGTGGACCGGGAGCCTTGTGCCTCAGCAACAGCATGGATTCCGAGGATCTCGCGCCGTTGGTAATCACCACGACGGCGATCACGGTGATCATGGCAAGCAGCAGATAGGACATCTGAATTTCCCCTGGTCGAGAGTCGTGGCCCTTGTCGAGGCCATGCGTCCGTGGGCGCTCACGAAGAGCCATCCCCTGGTCAGCACGCAGGCGACGCGCCTTGCCGGTGAACCTGAAAGCAAGAATGCTGCACGTGCGTACTACACTGAATTAACTCTAGGCGCAGGGTATAAGGGTCGCCATATCGGCACAGAGGTAGTCGAACTGTGCTTAGAGTGGCGCAGTTCTCGAGCAAAGGTGGCGCCTGTCGCCAACAAGAAGGGGGTGTCATCGTCGATGACACCCCCTTGTCGGTCAGCCAGGTGGCGCCTGGCTTGGCGTAGTGCCTACTGCAACAGCCCCATCAGCGGGTCGGAGATACCGACGACCTGCATCGCCACCAGCCCGATCAGCCCCGCCGCGAGCACATAGTAGATGGTCGGCAGGATGGTCTTGCGAATGGTGATGCCCTCGCGTCCCAGCAGGCCCACGGTGGCCGAGGCGGCTACCACGTTGTGGATGGCGATCATGTTGCCGGCGGCGGCGCCGACGGCCTGAAGCGCCACCATCAGCGCGGTGGACACACCGAGTTGCTGGGCCACGTTGAACTGGAAGTCTGCCAGCATCAGGTTGGACACGGTGTTGGAGCCGGCGATGAAGGCACCCAGCGCGCCGACGGCAGGAGCGAACAGCGGATAGATGTCGCCGACACCGTTGGCCACCGCGGTGGCCATGGCCACCGGCATGGAGGCCAGATCCGCGCCGTTGACGCCGGAGTTGATCAGAATGCGCACCATGGGGATGGTGAACACCAGCACGAAGCCGGCGCCCAGCAGGGTACGGCTGGATTCACTGAAGGCCGCCTTGAGCTGATTGCCGTTCATGCGATGCATCAGAGCGGTGATCAGCACCACCATCAGCAGGATTCCGCCGGGCAGGTAGAGTGGCTGCAGGCTGCCGGAGATACCGGCCTCACCCAGGATGTCGCTGAAGCCCAGGCTTACCGAGGTCAGTGCCTGCTTGAACGGCTCGATGGTACGTGACGCCACCAGCAGTACCGCCAGCAGCACGTAGGGCAGCCAGCCCATGAAGGTGCTCATCGGTGCGCGGCCCACGACCTCGTCGGCCTTGATGCTGAGCTTGCCGATCCAGTGGGCAGGCCAGCTGTCACTTTCCGGGAAGTCCCAGCTCTTTTCGGGAATCAGGAAACCGCGACGGGCGGCCGGGACCACGATGGCAAGGCCTACCATGGCGCCGATCATCGACGGGAATTCGGGGCCCAGGAAGACTCCAGCCAGGGCGTAGGGCACCACGAAGGCGACGCCTGCGAAGATCGCGAAGGGAGCAATCGCCAGGCCTTCCTTCCAGGAGCGGTTGGCACCGAAGAAGCGCACCATGACGCTGACCATGATCAGCGGCATAAGCACACCGACCACGGCATGCACCAGCGCGACTTCTCCGGCAATCAGGCGGAAGTACTCCATCCAGGTGGAGCCGCCGGCTTCCAGCGTCTCGGTGATGCCGACCTTGTCCAGGCCACCGGCGACACCGACCACGATCGGGGTGCCGACAGCGCCGAAGGACACCGGGGTGGACTGGATCATCATGCCCACCACCACAGCGGCAAGTGCCGGGAAGCCCAGCGCGACCATCAGCGGGGCGGCCACCGCCGCCGGCGTGCCGAAGCCCGAGGCGCCCTCGATGAAGCAGCCGAACAGCCAGGCCACGATGATCGCCTGGACGCGGCGGTCCGGGCTGATGCCGGAGAAGCCATTGCGAATGGCGGCGATACCGCCGGAGTGCTTCAGGGTGTTGAGCAGCAGGATGGCGCCGAAGATGATCCACAGGATCGCCACGGTCAGGATCAACCCTTGCAGGGTCGAGGCCAGGACCCGTGTGAAGGTCATGTCCCAGGCCACCAGGGCAATCAGCGCGGTGACCAGAAAGACGATGGGCATGGCGACCTTGGCGGCCATGCGCATGCCGATCAGCAGGATGCCGGCCAGTATGAGCGGCACAAAGGCTATCAAGGCTAGAGTGGTGTCGGTCATGGTGTTGGGGTCTCTTGTCGTGTCCTTGTTTGTAATATCCGTTGTGTCGAAGTTGGCGGTCTCACGCCGGGGTAAGGCTCGGACAAGGCGGCACGATAAGCCGACTAGCGAAATCGTTCTAGACTGGGATATTGGTCAGACCAATGCAGCGCTGATGACTCCTCGTCCGATCATTCTTCAAATTTATTGTTTAACAGTAGGTTAGAGTCGACAAAGACGCTGGAGGCGGGTGCGAACGAGGCTAGTTTCTTAGACTAATGGACAGGTTTGTCTCCATCCCTCAGGAAATCATGGCGTTGGCGAGGTGGGCGGTTGATGGCACTATCGGCAGACATTCCCCTTCTAGAGGTATCTGGCATGGCCCTGGTGATGTACGACCTGTGTGGCATCGATGAGTCACTGCGTTTTTCTCCCTTCTGCTGGCGAGCCAAGCTGGCCATCGCCCACAAGGGGCTCGAGGTGGAGGCGCGGCCCTGGTGCTTTACCGAAAAGGAAAAGCTCGAATTCACGGACCATGACAAGGTCCCGGTGCTGATCGATGGCGACGAAGTGATCACCGACAGTTTCGAGATCCTGCGATACCTGGATCGTGCCTACCCTGAGGCCCCGACGCTGCTTGGCGGTCCCTTGGCCGAATCCCGCGCCCGCTTTTTCAAGCACTACAGCGAGCGTGCCCTGCAGTTGCCGATCCTGCGCACCATCGTGATGGACCTGATGAACGCCATCCATCCCAAGGACCGCGACTACTTCCGCACCACTCGTGAAAAACGCCTGGGCATGACGCTGGAGCAGTTCCATTCTCCGGCCAAGGGGCTCAGCCAGCTCGATAGCGCCCTGGAGCCACTGCGTGGCCAGCTGTCGGGAAGCGACTTCATCGATGGCGATGCGCCCGGTGCGGCGGACTACCTGGTGTTTGCCAACTTCATGTGGGCCCGTTCGGTATCCACCGCGGATCTGGTGTCCAATGCCGATCCGGTTTACGCCTGGATCGAGCGGATGCTTGATGCCAATGGCGGTGTCGGCCGCAACGCGGTGCGCATCTGTGATATCGAAGGCGCCTATCGCGCCTGATCCTTGCTGCCGAGCGAGGCGACGCCCTGATATCGTCGTCTCGCTCTTTGCTCTTTGCTCTCTGCTCTTTGCCCTCTGCTCTCTGTTCTCCGCTCTCTGCTCTCTGCTCTCGACTCCTCGATGCGCCTCCCTCCTCAGTTTCCTTCAGTAAGCCTTCGCCTTTAGTCTGCGGCGATCATGACCCCTCGGTTATTACCGCATGTCGATCATGGCTTTAGAGGATCGCCGGCAAGGGCCCTCGTCTTGGCTAATCTTGCAGATATCTTTTGGAAGGGCATCGGACAGCGCTGCGGTAGCTGTACCGAGCTGGTGAATCTGCGTGCAAGTTGCCCCGGTGGTCCGTCGGAAATGGCGAAACAGCGGTTCTGTGCTTAATGACGAAGCTGTCGATTGTTGCTACTGCCGATTGTCGCTACTGCCGATTGTCGCTATCGGCGACCGTCGTTATTGGCGATTGTATTTGTCGTTATTTCTTACAAAAGCGTGTTTGTTGTGCTTCTGGAGCTGGCGCCGCTGCTGTCATCAGGGCGTCAATCATCTACTGCTATGGTGCGAATGGTGCGCCGCTGGGTAGATGCTGAGAATGCTGGGTGACTATACCCGCGTTAGTGTAATTAGTGGCTCGTATATGCCTTATATGATGTTGCGGTGCAGCAAGGTGCGTTCTAGTCTTCACATGCGAGACGATTCTGTGCTCGTTTGAAGACGATATGTAACCGGTGCAGCACAAGATACTGCCAGGCTGCCTCGTCTCGTCGTTGTTACGGCGGTCAGGCTGCCCGTGGGCCGAGCGTGCTGGCATACCTATAGGGAGTACCAACATGAGCGAGAACAAGGCAATGCCGACAATGGAAAACATGATCCCCTCCATGGACAAATTGTTGAGTCCGTGGCGTGAGGGGAGCCTGCTGACGCTGGAGTATTCCCAGAAGATGCTGGATGTGCGTTTCAAGACCATGGACTCCGCCATGAAGGCAGGTATCGCACAGGCCCGGTCCTGGTGCGAAGTGCGCGATGCCGAAAGTCTGAAGAACGCCAGCCAGTCCCAGCAGGAAACTCTGTCGGCGATCGGCGAGAGCCTGCGCGAGGAGAGCGAGACATTGCTCAAGTTGAGCAAGGAGTACCAGGAAAAGTGTCAGGGAGTGGCCAAGGAAGCGCTGGATTCTGCCAAGGAGTAGCGGCGAAGCTGGTACGTTCTGGACGCCAGGGGCGTCGGCTGGAGACATCGGCTAGCGTCATCGGCGAGGAATATTGCCCGCAGACACGGCCCTGAGACACGGCCCGGATACATGGCTCGGCGATATGGCCCGGAGATATCGACGTCGACATGTCGATGATGACACCGGCAGGCTCAAGCAGAGATATCAAAAAAGAAGAATGTAGCCAGCAGGAACGTCACCAGCAAGCGTTTAGCTAGCAGGAGATTAGCTAGAAAGAGATTAGCTAGAAAGAGATTAGTCAGGAGTAAATAAAGCAGTAAAAAAGGTGCCTGGCCCCGAGCGACAGGCGCTGCGCAAGTCGCGGAAAGGTGGGCACGAGCGTAATGGTCCCGCCTTGGGTGCAGTTTCAGCATGGTCGTGAGATGAGGTAGTGCAACTCAAGCGAGAGCGACGAGCCCCAGAAGTGAGGTAGCGCAACTCTATTGTCGTGCAGCTGGCAGGGTCCAGAGCATGACTCGGTGGTTCGCTGAACGTGGCCGATGGGCACCGCGTGAAAGGGTCTGGTAGGCCGCCATCCACATGGGGCCGTTCATCCACGACCAGCCCGGACGCGAAAAGCGTGACGATTTCAGGATGACGAGAGCGCCAAGGCCTCTGGTCATCGACGTAGGGTTTGGCGGCCGGTCACCAGGTGACCGGCCGTTTTTGTGTGCTTGCTACTTCAGCTTGCGCGATCTTCCAGTCGGAACCGAGCGATCCGATTGATCTGCACCACGGCTTCCTGCCTTTCCTGCTCGGCTGAGTTGTTCAGGCGCTGTTCGAAGGCGGCGAGGATGGTGTGCCGATTGCCGCCCTTGACCGCCATGATGAAGGGAATACCAAAACGCGCCTTGTAGCTTTCGTTGAGGCGGGTGAAGCGCTCCAGCTCCTCCGGGGTGCATTGGTCCAGCCCGGCCCCGGCTTGCTCGCGGGTGGAGTCGTTGGTCAACTCGCCTGCGGCGGCGGCCTTGCCGGCAAGATCAGGGTGCGCCCGGATGACCTGTAGCTGTTCCTCCGGGGAGGCGTCGCTGAGGACCTGGCCCATGTGCTCGGCAAGACGTACCGGGTCGTCATGCTGCTCGTTCAGGCCACGATCGAAGGCACGCTCCGCCACCCAGGGTGAGTGCTCGAAGACGTCTCCGTAGGTGGTCACGAATTGGGTCTTGTCCATCTGGCTGGGGCGTTGGGTGAGGCTAGGCATGGGGAGTGGCTCCTGTCATGACGGCAAGGTAGATGGGGACGAGCATAGCTCTGATGACTCGTTGGTGTCGGTCACACCTTGTTGGCAGCGGGCGTAGGCGCAGACGGCAAGAGGTCGGTCGAGCCTTTGTTGCTGTCGGCAAACACCAGGCAGCTATGCATGCTCAAACTGTATACAAAAAATAGTTTGAAATGTACTCTTAATTTGGTCAATGATGTATGTTGTTATGGTTCCACACCACCATGCACTGGTTCCGCCATGCCGGCATCGCTGAAGTCATCTTCGTGTTGCTGCAAGCCACGACCGGCGAAAGCCTCTGGCCAGGTGTGACGAGAGACGATGATGCTCCATATCAGTGATTCACTTTAGCCAGTCCAGGACTGGATACATTGACCCGCTGATCGACCCGCTGATGACCCGCGAGAGGGGAGGACACTTATGGGACGCCTGACCACCCATGTACTGGATACCGCGCTTGGCCGCCCAGGCCAGGGGATTCGTATTGAGCTCTTTCGCATCCTTGGCGACGAACGTCAGCGCCTCGGGGAGACGATGACCAACGATGACGGTCGCTGCGATAGCCCGATCCTCGAAGGCGACGACTTCGTCGAAGGAGAGTACGAACTGCTGTTTCACGCCGGTGACTATCTGCGCGCCCTGGGTGTCGAGGCCTCGGAGCCGCGTTTCCTCGATCGGATTCCCCTGAGATTCGGCGTGGCGGATGCCAGTGAGCACTACCATGTGCCGCTCTTGCTGTCGCCTTATAGCTACTCCACCTACCGCGGCAGCTGAGCGTCATCGAGCACGATCAACCAGGCAGCCATCGATACTGACTGCCTTCCAACAACAACTGAAGTCGGGATAGGGCCATGTCATCGTACCTGTTGGACGTGAGCAATTTTCTGCTGCGCTGGCTGCATGTCATCGCGGCCATCGCCTGGATAGGCGAGTCGATCTACTTTGTCATGCTGGACAACTCGTTGAAGACCCCCAAGGACGAAGAAGACCGCGGCAAGGGTGTGTTCGGCGAAATGTGGGCGGTCCACGGGGGTGGCTTCTACCACAATCAGAAATACGCCACGGCGCCGGCCAAGCTGCCGGACGATCTGCACTGGTCCTTCTGGAAGGCCTACACCACCTGGCTGTCCGGTTTTGCGCTGTTCGTGATTCTGTACATGGCCAACCCCAGTTTCTACCTGGTCAACCCCCAGAGTCCCTGGGAGTGGGCCGCCAATCTGTCCGGCTGGCAGGCCAATGTGGTGGCACTGCTGTTCCTGCTCGGTGGCTGGGTCGTCTACAACGAGATGTGCAAGCGTGTCAGTCCCAACATGGAGCGCGATGGCCTCTTGAGCCTGGGTGTCGCCGTCATGATGGTGGTGGTGGCCTATCTCAGCGTGCATATCTTCGCCGGACGTGCCGCCTTCCTGCTGACCGGTGCCGTCATGGCCACCGCCATGTCCGCCAACGTCTTCTTCTGGATCATTCCGGGTCAGCGCCGCATGGTGAAGGCGATGAAGGCGGGCGAGACCCCCAACCCCCTGGACGGCAAGCGCGGCAAGCAGCGCTCGGTACACAACACCTATTTCACCCTGCCGGTGGTGCTGCTGATGATCAGCAACCACTATTCCTTCGCCTATACCAGCGACTGGGCCTGGGTGATCATGGCGCTTTTGATCTTTGCCGGCGCCCTGATTCGCCAGTACTTCGTGTTGATGCACAGCGGTCAGCACAAGCCGAGCTACCCGGCCGCCGGGGTGGCGCTGATTCTGGTGGCCTTCGCGGTGGGGGCACCGAGCCTGACGACCAGTCCGGCCGCCGACAACGCCAACAGCGGCAGCAGTGCACCGGTTGCATCCGACGCTTCGCCGTTGGCCCAGGTGCATGCCGTCATCCAGGAGCGCTGTGTCAGCTGCCACGCCGCCCAGCCCGCCCACGCCGGATTCACCGCACCGCCCGCCGGTGTGGCGCTTGAAACCGAGGCGCAGGTCGAACAGCAGAAGGCCACGATCCAGCAGGTGGTCGCCAGTGGCTATATGCCGCTTGGCAACCTGACCCAGATGACCGACGAGGAGCGTGCTCTGGTCGCCAACTGGGGCGAATAGAGGGCCAGGATGAGCCGCAGTTGCCCCGGTGAGACGCGGGGAACTGCGGTTCTTTCCTGTCGGTATATCTCGTATACAATGGGGATATATTGCATCCGAGGACAGTGTCGATGAACCAGCGCGTGAAGCCTTCGCCCCCCGCCTCACCGGCCCCCAGACAGGGCAAGAACGGTGACGGCGCCGAGCGTCACGAGGCCATTCATCGCTCGATCAGCGACGCCATCATCGAGCACCGGCTCAAGCCGGGCGCACGTCTGCGCGAGGATGCCCTGTCCGAGGTGTTCGGGGTCAGTCGTACCGGCATTCGCAAGATCCTGCAGCGCCTGGCGCTGGAGCAGCTCGTCACGCTGACGCCACGCCGTGGCGCCAGCGTGACGCGTCCTACCGCTGACGAAGCCAAGGACGTATTCGACGCCCGCCAGATGGTCGAGTGCGGGCTGATGTCGGATATCGCCAGGCGCATCACCCAGGACGACATCGTCACCCTCAAGGACATGGCCCAGCGCGAGCGGGAAGCGTTGCGAAGTGGCGAGCAGAGCGTCGCGATTCGCCTGTCCGCCGACTTCCACACCTATCTGGCCCGGGTCTCCGGCAACCGCACCCTGGCGGATTTCGTCGAGCGCCTGTGTTCGCGCAGTTCGCTGATTCTGGCCGTCTACGGCAACGCCGGGCACCTGGGCTGCGAGTCACATGACCATCAGGATCTGATCCAGTACCTAGAAGACGGCAAGGGCGAGCGCGCCGCCGCCTTCATGGGCCGCCACCTCAAGGCCATCGAGGCCTCGTTGTCGATCGTCGAGGAAGAGGACGAGGCGCCCAACCTGTTCGATATCTTTGCGCCCTGACGCTCACCGCGTCTCTAGAATGCCTGGCTCCGAAACGACAAGGCTCCCGGCGATCGCCGGGAGTCTGGTTGCTGAGAGCTGCTCGAGGACGCTCGGCTGTCGGGCCTGGCCTCAGCTGGCCGTCACCGCCTGCTTGTGCTGGCGCATCAGCGCGTAGTAGATAGCGCCACCGAGTGCTGCCCCCATCATCCAGCCGAAGCCGGCCAGTCCTTGCAGGGCCGGCACCACTACCGTCGCCAGCGAAAAGATCGCGGCCAGCGCAAAGGCCACCACGGCGCGCAGGTTCCAGCCGTTGGTGTAGGTGTAGGCGTCGCCTTCACGGGACGAGAACAACGCCTGGACGTCGAGTCGGCGGCCCTTGATCAGGTAGAAGTCGACCACAATGATGCCGTAGAACGGAGCGACGATGGCACCCACGGCGTTGACGAAGCCGGGCACGCCGATCTGGCTGATCACCGAGACCCACAACGCGCCGACGAAGAACGCCACGCAGGCGGTGATCAGGCCGCCGACCTTGAAGCTGATCACCCGAGGAAAGAGGTTGGCCAGGTCGTAGGCCGGGGGAATGAAGTTGGCCACCAGGTTGATGCCGACGGTGGCGGCGAAGAAGGTGACCGCCGCCAGCAGCGTCAACGGCAAGGCGTCGACCCGTTCGACGATATCGGTGGGGTTGGTCAGGGCCTCGCCGAACAGCACCAGGGTACCGGCGGTGATGATCAGCGCGATAAAGGAGAAGAAGGCGACGTTGAGGGGAAGCCCCAGCAGGTTGCCAAGCTTCATCTGACGTTCGGTTCTGACGAAGCGGGTGAAGTCGCCGAAGTTGATCACCACGGCGGCGAAGTAGGCCACCATGGTACCGACGACGGCAGCGAAGGCGCCGATGCCACCACCGCCTTCCCCGCTGGCCGAGAAGATGGTGCCCACCGCCGGCAGCAGCTCGCTGCCGGCCTGCCACCAGACCACCACCATCAGCGCCACCATGACCACGTAGACCAGTGGCCCCGCCCAGTTGAGGAAGTGCTTGATGCGCTCGATCCCCGACCAGAAGATCGCGATCTGAAACAGCCACACCAGCACGAAGGACAGCCAGGCGACCGGTGACAGACCGAGTATGCCGGCCCCGCCGTCGGTACCGATCAGGGCGGTGATCATCAGGGTGACGGCGGTGGAGGCGAAGTAGGTCTGGACGCCGTACCAGAAGATCCCGACCAGGGCTCGCAACAGCGCCGGCAGGTTGGAGCCGCGCACGCCCAGGCTCGCCCGCACCATGACCGGGAAGGGGATGCCGTAGCGCACGCTGGGGGCACCGGTCAGATTGACCAGAAACATCACGATCACCCCGGCCAGGATGATCGCCGCCATCACCGCCCAGCCGCTCAGGTTGTAGGACAGAAACAGCGACGCGGCCAGGGTGTAGCCGAACAGGCTCTGGATGTCGTTGGACCAGACGTTGAAGATCTCGAAGGCGCCCCAGTTGCGCCGAGCGTGGGGCAGCGGGGCCAGGTCCTCGTTGTACAGGCCCGGATCGACCCGGGAGGTATCGAGGCTTAGATCGTCATGGGACATAAAGGTGTCTCTTTCTTGTTTCTGTTGTTGTTTCAGCCGTCGTGACTATTGATGCAAAGGACGCGCTCAGTCGCGGCCCAGGGCCGCGACCGCCGCCCTGGCCGCCGCACTGACGGCTATCACCAAGGGCACTTCGGTGCTGTCCTGAAGGCGAATGGCGGCATCTGACAAGGGCCCCCCGCCCATGATCACGGCTTCGGCGCCGTCTTCGCCGACCGAGGCCTCGATGGCGTCAGCCAGGGCGGTATCGAGTGCCTGCGGCGAGTCGAGCAAGGCAACCGGATCGCCGGGGGTGACGCGGGTGCCTCTGTACTGATCCTGATAGCCCAGAGCCTCGGCCTTGGCGGCAAAGGACTCGATCAGTGCCGGGTCCGGGGTGATGGTGGCGATACCGAAGGGGCGGCCATCGCGCGCTGCCTCGTGGAAGACCTCTTCGCCGATGCCGAATACTGGAATGTCGACGGCTTCGCGCAGTTGATCAAGTCCGGGATCGCTAAAGGCCGAAACGATAATGGCGCCGGTGGATGGGTCTTCGGCGGCCTGGCGGCCCAGTTCGACTACGCCTTGGCTCGCCGCGACCATATCCTCGGGGGTGGTCAAGAGGCGAGGCGCCGAGGTATTGCTGACCCCGACGACCCGCGCCTTTCCCTGGGTTTCGCGCTCGGCCAGCGCTGCCATGGCTTGGGTGGCGGTATCGCTGGAGTTGGGGTTGATGAGCACGATGGTGCTCAGGGGTGCCGATGCTGGTTTTTCGGCGTTGGCCATCGGCGCAACAGCCATCATCAGGGCGAGCCCGGGAACGGCGACAGCCTGGAGCAGGGAAGGAAGAGAGAGTGTCATCTTGTTGTCCTCGGAATTCGACGAGTGCGAGGCGCCCGACCAACTGGGGTCGGGGCCTCGCCTTGTTCACTGGGTAAAGCGCTGGCAGCCCTTCCAGTAGCGCATCAGCAGCAGGTAGGTGAGGCCCGCCGGGATCAGGCTTGCGTACCAGGACACCGTGGGCATGCTGAAGGCGGCGACGACGCCCACTGCGGTGGCGATGAAGGCGGCCAGATTGACGCCACGGTAAGGGCCGTTCTCGTCGTACAGCTTGTCCAGATCCAGGGTGCGGCGGCGAATCAGGTAATAGTCCACCACCAGTACCGCGAAGATCGGGCCGAGGAAGGAGGAGTAGGTCTGCACGAACACCTGCAGGCCGGCGGCAGACTCGTCCTTGACCAGCTCCCAGGGAAAGGTCGCGAAGGCCAGCAGGCCGACGACCACCGTCGCCTTGCGGAAGCTCATCTTGAAGGTGTCCATCAGCACGTAGGTGGGCGGCACCACGTTGTTGAGCACGTTGGTGGTGACCTGGGCGAAGGCGATGAACAGCAGGGTCGTCATCAGCAGCGGAGTGTTGTCCACGGCGTTGGCGAAGACCTTGATCGGGTCGGCCACGCCGGTGGCCTCGGACACCATGTAGCCGATCAACCCCATGAACAGCGTGCACGGCAGGATCGACATGGCGTAGATGGTGGTCAACAGACCCGGCCCGGTGCCCTTGACGTGCTCGCGGGAGTAGTCGCTGACATTGAGCATCATGGTCGAGTAGATGCCCAGAAACAGCATGGTGGCACCCCAGAAAGGCAGCCCCCATGAGCCTTCCATGGTCAACAGGTTGGCCGAGAGGGCATCGCCGTAGCGGACCACGGTGCTATAGAACATGTAGACCAGCGAGGCCAGGATGAAGGCGCTACCCACGTTCTCCAGCCACTTGATGCCCTGGAAGCCGAGCACCGACAGGCCGATCTGCAGAAACTGAAAGCCGATGAAGAACACGATCAGGTTGTCGTAGCCGAACAGGGTGGCCGACACCAGGTTCAGGGCGCCCGCTCCGATCCAGCTCTGAAAGCCGTACCAGACGATGGCCGGCACCGCCCTGACCAGTCCTGGCAGACGAGTGCCCTGGAAACCGAAGGCGCTGCGCGCCTGGACCATGAAGGGAATGCCGTACTTGTAGCCCGCGGCGCCATTGATGGCCAGGGCGATGCCGATGACGAAACAGCCGATGGCGATGGCCACCGTGGCCTGGATCAGGTTGAGGGTGCCGACCACGCTGGAGCCCATGGTGAAGGTGCCGATCGAGACGCAGCCACCGAACCAGGCCAGCAGGTAGGAGGTGCGCCCCATGATACGGGTCTTCTGGGGGGCCAGCGATTCGTCGCCGACGCTCTTGGTGGTGGCCTCGGCGACGCCCTGGGGCTCGCCTGGCCGGGAAGTGGAAGTGGTCATCTTGGACCTCGCTCGTTGTGGATTGTTATGGGTCAAGCCTTGTCATGCGGTGAGGGGGCAGAGGGAAGGGGTCAGCGGCCGGTGGTCTCCAGATCCAGATGGGACAGATGCTGGAAGGTGCCGCTGAAAGCCTTGGGTCGGGGAAAGGCCAGGTCACCGGTCTTGCAGGTGCCAAGGCCCAGCCCTACCAGTGCCTCGCTCAGCTTCACCGCCGCCGTCACCCCTTCCACCACCGGCAGGCCCACCTCGCGGCTGATGGTTTCGGTCAGGTCGGCCATGCCGCCGCAGCCCAGCACGATGGCGCCGATGCCGTCCTCGTCCCTGGCACGACGGCTCTCCTCGATGATCTTGTCGAGCGCGCAGTCGCTATCGTCTTCAAGGTCCAGCACCGGGATCTCGGCGGCACGCACTCGGCGACACTGGTGACGGAAACCGTACTGGTCGAGCAGGTGCTCGGCGATGATCACGGTGCGTCCCAGGGTGGTCACCACCGAGAAGCGCGTGCTGATCAGGCTGGCCATATGGAAGGCCGCTTCGGCGATGCCGATCACCGGTGCACGGGTGGCTTCTCGCGCCGCCAACAAGCCCGGGTCGCCGAAGCAGGCCACCACGTAGGCATCGACCTGGGCTTCCCTGTCCATGCGCAGGACCTCCTCGACCACGCCCACGGCGCTGATCGCCTCATCGAAATGGCCCTCGATGGAAACCGGGCCACTGACCGGCTGGGAGGCGGTGATGCGCGTGCCTGGCGCGGCGATGGCACTGCCGGCGAGGCGAATCGTCTCGGTCATGCCGGCGGTGGTGTTGGGGTTGATCAGGTGGAGATGCATGCCTGTATCCTTCGTGGACGAGGAATCAATGTCTTTGTACACAAAATAGATCGATATCGGATACGCATCAAGGGCTGAATTGGTCGAACGCGGTTGGCGGGGAAACGCCTTAAAAAACAGTGTATTGAGTATTTTTGTGGTGCGAGGGTCACGATCATGAGGAGTGTGAACTGTAAGTGAATACTGGGTTATCGATATAGTCAGTACAATATAATGGTTATTGTTGTATACAGTTCTTCGTGCATGGACTTCATGCGGCCTGTCGTCATGAACGGTATGGGCAGTGAGGGGAGGGCGTGGGCGTTGCTTCGCGGCGAGTTCTGCGGCGAAGTACGATGTGCCTTTTTCCCCTGGTAGGGGATCGATGAAGGTGTTGCCAAGAAAGTGAGTACAGTCTATTTTTAGTTTGTATACATAATGGCGTGCGGTGACGTCACGCACGGCGCGCGAAGACAGGCGCAAATGCTGCGCCCGGAGGGTAGCGTTCAGCGGAAGTGCCTCGTTGAAACGATCGGCTGAAGCGCGCTGTTCAGGGAGCTCCAGGCGTCGTTGCTCATGTGTCTGGCTAAAAGCGCCTGGTCCCGTGTGCCTGCCACCACGACCCGAGCACCAGGTTCCAGAAACCGTGTTTCAGCTGACCATTCAACCGCAGGCGCCCGGGACCGCAGGTACGCCACCTTGCTCTGTCGCCTATGTACTTGCACGCTCGCACGGCAGTGGTGGCCCCGGCCATCGCCCGACTTTCAGGAGAAGCTACCCATGACAACAACATCCTATCCGCGTGATCTGATCGGCTATGGTCGCACGCCTCCCCATGCCAACTGGCCAGGCAAGGCCAGGATCGCCGTGCAGTTCGTGCTCAACTACGAAGAGGGCGGCGAGAACTGTGTACTCCATGGTGATGCGGGCTCCGAGCAGTTTCTGTCCGAGATCATCGGTGCCGACAGCTATCCCGATCGCCATCTGAGCATGGAGTCGATCTACGAGTACGGCTCCCGTGCCGGGGTCTGGCGAGTGCTGCGGGAATTCGAGCGGCGGGGGCTGCCGTTGACGGTATTCGGAGTCGCCATGGCGCTGGAACGCCACCCTGAACTGGCCCACGCCTTCAAGGAGCTGGGGCACGAGATCGCCTGTCATGGCTATCGCTGGATCCACTACCAGCAGGTCTCGGAGAAGGTCGAGCGGGAGCACATGCGCAAGGCCATCGAGATCTTCGAGCGGCTCTACGGCGAGCGTCCTCAGGGTTGGTACACCGGCCGCGACAGCCCCAACACGCGGCGGCTGATACTCGATGAAGGCGGTTTCCTCTACGACAGCGACTACTACGGCGACGACCTGCCGTTCTGGACCTGCGAGGCCGACAGCCAGGGCCAGCACCATCCGCATCTGGTGGTGCCCTATACCCTGGACAGCAATGACATGCGCTTCGCCGCGCCCCAGGGCTTCAACACTGCCGATCACTTCTTCACCTATCTGCGTGATGCCTTCGATGTGCTCTACGCCGAGGGCGAGGACTCTCCCAAGATGCTGTCGGTGGGCCTGCACTGCCGCTTGATTGGCCGTCCGGGACGTTTTCGCGCCTTGCAGCGCTTTCTCGACCATATCGAGGCCCACGATCGGGTCTGGGTTACCCGGCGGATCGATATTGCCCGCCACTGGGCGGAGCAGTTTCCCGCGCCGACGCCGGCGCCGATCGGCTGACGCAAGCCATCGCCCTGATCTCCCCGAGTGTCGACCGCCTCGGGGAGCCCTTTCTCGCCCGTACTTCAGGAAATACCATGCTCGAATTGACCGCACATCCCCTGACGGCGGAGGCCTTCGCCCCCTTTGGCGAGGTCATCGACGCGCGCAACTCCGCCTCCTTTCCGATCAATGCTGGTCGCACCCAGCGCCACCATGATCTGGTGCCGATCGAGACCCTGGGCGACAACGCGCGGCCGATGATCAGCCTGTTCGTCAGCCAGCCCATCGAGTTGCCGCTGACGCTGTCCTTTCTGGAGCGCCATCCTCTCGGCAGCCAGGCCTTCATGCCGCTGCATGAGGAACGCTTCATCATCGTGGTGGCTCCGGCCGGCGATAGCATCGACCCTGCCGAGGTCCGTGCCTTCGTCACCGACGGCCGCCAGGGCGTCAACTACCGCGCCGGTACCTGGCACGCCATCCAGTCCGTGCTGGAGCGTGAAGGCGAGTTTCTCGTCGTCGATCGCGGTGGTGACGGCAACAATTGCGATGAATACCCCCTCGAGATTCGCGTCACCCTGGGTGAGTGACGAGCCCCGTCGACCGGGCGAAAGACACGGCTTAGCGATACAGCTGCATGGCATATGGGCCAACAACAAGGATTTTTCAATGAGCGCTTCCCAACCGACACGACACTACTATGCGCCCCGCGGTGGGCATCCGGACCAGAAGGTGATGACCACCGACAGGGCGATGTTCACCGAAGCCTTCGCGGTGATCCCCAAGGGCGTCTATCGGGACATCGTCACCAGCAAGCTGCCCCATTGGCACAACACCCGGCTGTGGGTGCTGTCACGGCCGCTGTCGGGCTTCGCCGAAACCTTCTCTCAGTACATCATGGAAGTCGGCCCGGAGGGCGGCAGTGAACGTCCGGAGCCCAACCCTCAGGCGGAAGGCGTGCTGTTTGTTGTCGAGGGTGAGCTTGAGCTGACCCTGGCGGGCCAGGTGCACGTGATGGTGCCCGGCGGCTACGCCTTTATCCCTCCCGGCAGCGACTGGCAGGTGCACAATCGCAGCAAGGAAGCCGTGCGTTTCCACTGGATACGCAAGGCCTACGAACGCGTCGACGGTATCGATCTTCCCGAGCCCATCGTCACCAACGAGAACGATATCGCGCCGACGGTGATGCCGGATTGCAACGAGGTGTGGGCGACCACCCGCTTCGTCGATCCCGACGACATGCGTCACGATATGCATGTGACGGTGGTGACCTTCCAGCCCGGCGGAGTGATTCCCTTCGACGAGACCCATGTCATGGAGCACGGCCTCTATGTGCTCGAGGGCAAGGCGGTGTACCACCTCAACCAGCAGTGGGTCGAGGTCGAGGCGGGAGACTACATGTGGCTGCGCGCCTTCTGCCCGCAGGCATGCTACGCCGGTGGTCCCGGTCCGTTCCGCTACCTGCTGTACAAGGACGTCAATCGGCACATGAAGCTGCCGACGCTGGACTGAGCGACCAGGGCCTCGACCCGGAAAGCGAGCTCGATCGAGGCCCCTGACCCCGCCCCCCTCTCGCCCCTTATAGGGAACCTGCTGCGTGCTGCTCCTGGCGCAGCAGGGTTTCCAGCGCGGGGGCCTCCATCGGGCGGTAGAGCAGGAAGCCCTGCATCAGGGTGACGCCGATCCGCTCGAGGCGAGCCTCCTTGGCGTCCTTGTCCACGCCCTCACAGATGACCTGCAGGCTCAAGTGCCGGCACAACTGGTACACCGATTCGACGACACTGGCCTGGCGGGGCAGGTGGATATTGTCGATCAGCGTCTTGTCCAGCTTGATGAAGTCCACGCCAAGCTGGCTCAGGTAGTTGAAGGAGGAGTACCCGCTGCCGAAGTCATCCAGTGCGAACTGGACGTCCATGGATTGAAACAGCTTGATATCGGAAAGCGTTCGGGGAAGGTCCTCGAGCAGGGCCTGTTCGGTGATCTCGATGCCCAGCGAGTTGACCGGGCAATCGTTGAGCGCATTGAAGAAGCATCGCCGGACGTTGCCGCTGGAAAAGAACAGCGGCGTCACGTTGATGAACAGACGCTTGGAAAACCCTGCCTCATTCCACTGCCGCACATGGTGAGCGGCAGTCCTTATCACCCAGCATTCGATGCCTTCCATGACGCCGGGGTGGTGGCGCAGCACGTCCAGAAACTGCGGGGGATGCAGCAGGCCCTGGGCATCGCGATAGCGCAGCAGAGCCTCGATGTGCTTGATGCGGTGAGTGCTGACGTCGACGATGGGCTGGAAGACCAGTTCGAGCTGGCCTTCGTTCAGCCATTTCAGGGTTCGGTCTGCCTGCTTGATACGACTCCAGCGGCTGACGTTCTCTTCCATCAGCACAATATCCAGGGCGTCATCGCCAAACGCCGAGTCACTTGCATTGCGCGAGGGAAAGACCGGGTATTCGTCCTTGCTGGAGCGCTCGCGGTGAACATAGCGGCGCCACGCCACGCTGTATATCAGCACCCCGCAGCCGATACAGGTCAGTTGCAGCAGCATCGATGGCAGGTAGACGCCGTCGAAGGCCAGGTAGCTCGAGATCAGATAAGGCACCGCCCAGTGGACGCTGTTGGGTGGCGGCGCCACCCAGCCCATGGACATGGCGGCGTAGGCCAGGCTGGCATTGATCGTCGGCACCGAGATAAAGGCCCAGGCCATGCGCAGGTTGAACACCAGCGGTATGCCAAAGACCAGGGTCTCGCTGATGTTGAACAAGGTCAGCGGGGCGGAGATGCGCGCCAGCGACTTGTACTCCCGGCGGGAACTCACCACCAGCATCACCAGCATCAGGCACAACACTGAGCCCGCCCCACCCGGGGTGGCGTAGAGGGTGAAGAACTCAGGCGAGGGCAGCCCCAGCACGTCGCTCTTGTTCTGCAGGTATTCGAACACCCCCAGCATGGTGGCGTAGCCGTGGATGGCGAACAGCGACAGCACCTGCAGAAACATCACGAACAGGATGACCTCCAGGTGATAGGGAATACGGTCCACCAGCAGCGCATAGATGTCCTGGGCGTAGCGATCGGCGAGGGCGACGAAGACAAAGCGCAGCACGATGGCCAGCATTACCGCGATCACGCCAGGCAGCACGTAGCGCAGGTTGAAGGTGATCATCTGGCTCATGACCACGCGCTGGGGATGGCTCCAGGTACTTTCCCGAGCGAATAGCTTGAAGGCGGTGTGGGTCAGCAGAATGGCGGGGTAGATGGCGATGGTCGACCCCAGGCTGCGGGTCTGCTGGCCCACTTCGGCGTAGAGCTGGTCCCAGCCACACAGGATCCAGAACACCGGCAGCGACACCAGCATGACGGCCGGTGCACGGATGCGGTTGTGGCTGTTCAGTGACCAGCTCAACGACAGCAGGATCACTTCGGGAAACAGCTCTCCGAGATAGCGCGCCAGGTGGCTGACATAGACGGCGATGCCGGTGTCGATGCCAGCGAAGTGAAACAGATTGGCGGCCACGGTCACCGCTGCCATCACGATGACGTAGGGCAGGATCGACAGATAGGCGTTGCGAATGGCCAGCAGGGTGCGATGCGCCGACAGGCTGGACAAGCGCTCATCGATATCGCGAAAGTTGGCCATCGTGTCGATCACCGTGGCAGTCGATCTCGAGCGCCCGGTGACGCTTGCGCGCAGGAGAGCGGGGCAGGGGCAAGAGCAAGAGCAAGAGCAAGAGCGTCATTGGCTGGCGCGCCATGAAACGCAGGGCAAGGTTGCCTTCCCGTCTGGTCATCAGAGGTGATTGGGGCGGGTGCCCGCCAATCCGACGGCCTGTCGTGCTTTAGACCGCACAGTTTATCGAGTATAGCCCGTTGCTGTGCGGGTGAGTGTTCCTGTTCCGCTCACTCTTCTTGACGTTTTCTCTGGTTCATCCGCACGGCGCCGTGCTTTCGAATCTTTCCTTGTCCGCGCGACCGCCAGTTGTCGCGCGATTCGCCCGGATGGGCGATGCCCGTTACGGCACATCTCACCGATCACTCGTTGTATCAGGGACTTGTCGACGCAAGTTGGCTGACGCCAATGGGCTAATGGAAAAAATTTCCAAAAATGTTTGCGGGGCGCTTGTCTGGCTGCTAGAAATAATGGAAAGAGATTCCAAAAAAACAGTTTCGTATGATGTTGCGCTGCAAAAAATGTATACAATAATAGACGATTCAGGAGATGCATCATGACTCGCATGACTGCTGCCGACGCCGCTGTTCACGTACTCATCAAGGAAGGTATCGAGGTGGCCTTCGGCGTGCCCGGGGCCGCGATCAACCCCTTCTATTCGTCGATGCGACGCGTCGGCGGGATCGACCATGTGCTGGCGCGCCATGTCGAGGGCGCCTCCCACATGGCTGAAGGCTATACCCGCACCAAGGCCGGCAATATCGGGGTCTGCATCGGCACCTCCGGGCCTGCCGGGACCGACATGATTACCGGGCTCTACTCCGCCAGCGCCGACTCCATACCGATCCTCTGCATCACCGGCCAGGCTCCGGTCAGCAAGCTGCACAAGGAAGACTTCCAGGCGGTGGATATCCAGGCCATCGCCGGGCCCGTGACCAAGTGGGCGATCACCGTGCGGGAGGCGGCCCAGGTGCCGCACGCCTTCCAGCAGGCCTTCCAGATCATGCGTTCCTCGCGTCCGGGGCCGGTGCTGATCGATCTGCCCATCGACGTCCAGTTGACCGAGATCGAGTTCGATGTAGAAGCCTATGAGCCCCTGGCGGCCTACAAGCCGCGGGCCAGCCGTGCCCAGTGCGAAAAGGCCCTGGGTATGCTCAACGAGGCCGAGCGCCCCTTGCTGGTGGCGGGAGGAGGCATCATCAACGCCGACGCCGCCGGCGAGCTTCAGACCCTGGCCGAGCTGCTCGGAGTGCCGGTGATTCCGACCCTGATGGGCTGGGGCGCGGTGCCGGACGATCACCCGCTGATGGCGGGCATGGTGGGGCTGCAGACCTCCCATCGATATGGCAACGCGACCCTGCTCGAGTCGGACTTCGTGATGGGGATCGGCAACCGCTGGGCCAACCGTCACACCGGCAATCTCGAGACCTACACCGAAGGCCGCACCTTCGTGCATATCGATATCGAGCCGACCCAGATCGGGCGCATCTTCGGCCCCGACTACGGCATCGTTTCCGACGCCAAGGCGGCGCTCGAGATGATGGTCGAGGTGGCCCGCGAGTGGCGTGAACAGGGGCGGCTCAAGGATCGCAGCGGCTGGGTCGCGTCCTGCCAGGAGCGCAAGCGCACCATGCTGCGCAAGACCCACTTCGACGATGTGCCGGTGAAGCCCCAGCGGGTCTACGAGGAGATGAACAAGGTCTTCGGCCGCAACGCCCGCTACATCAGCACCATCGGCCTTTCACAGATCGCCGGGGCCCAGTTCCTGCACGTCTATCGGCCACGCCACTGGATCAACTGCGGTCAGGCCGGCCCCCTGGGCTGGACCATTCCTGCCGCCCTCGGTGTCTGCCGGGCGGATCCCGAGGCCGAGGTGGTGGCGCTGTCGGGGGACTATGACTTCCAGTTCATGATCGAGGAGCTGGCGGTTGGGGCGCAGTTCAAGCTGCCCTACGTCCACGTGCTGGTGAACAACGCCTATCTCGGCCTGATTCGCCAGGCCCAGCGCGGCTTCGACATGGACTACTGCGTGCAGCTCGCCTTCGAGAACATCAACTGCGAGGAGATCGACGGCTACGGCGTTGACCATGTGTCGGTGGTGGAGGGCCTGGGCTGCAAGGCGCTCAGGGTCAGCCGGCCCGATGACATTGCGCCGGCGCTGGAGCAGGCCCGCGAGATGGCCCGCCAGCACCGGGTGCCGGTGGTGGTCGAGGTCATCCTCGAGCGGGTCACCAATATCGCCATGGGCACCGACCTGACCGGTATCAACGAGTTCGAGGCGCTGGCCGAGAACCTCGAGGACGCACCGAGTTCCATCGCTGCCTTGACCTGATTCAGCTCTAACTGAGAGCGACGGCCGCCGTGGTCTGGCGGTCGTCGATCGACGAAGTGTCCTACGCGCAACAGGAGATTTTCATGGCCAAGTTTGCCGCCAACCTGAGCATGCTGTTCACCGAAGTGGACTTTCTCGATCGCTTCGAGGCCGCCGCCAAGGCCGGCTTCCAGGGTGTCGAGTACCTTTTTCCCTATGACCACCCCGCCGAGGAGATCAAGGCGTGGCTCGACGCCCATGGCCTGACCCAGGTGCTGCACAACCTGCCGGCCGGCGACTGGGCCGCCGGAGAGCGCGGTATCGCCTGCCACCCGGATCGCGTCGAAGAGTTTCGTGCCGGCGTCGACACCGCGATTGAGTACGCCACCACCCTGGGCTGTGGTCAGGTCAACTGTCTGGCCGGCATCGTGCCCCAGGGCGTCAGTCAGGACGAGGCTCACCGTACGCTGGTCGACAACCTGCGCTACGCCGCCGAACGCCTGGCCGACGCCGGTATCGTGCTGCTGGCCGAGCCGATCAATACCCGTGACATCCCGGGCTTCTTTCTCCATCGCACCGAACAGGCGCTGGCGCTATTCGATGAGGTGGGCAGCGACAATCTGAAGCTGCAGTACGACATCTATCACATGCAGATCATGGAAGGGGATCTGGCGCCGACGATGGAGCGTCATCTCGCACGCATCGCCCACGTGCAGCTGGCGGACAACCCCGGCCGTCACGAGCCGGGCAGTGGCGAGATCCACTATCCCTTCCTGTTCGCCCACCTCGACCGGATCGGCTATCAGGGCTGGATCGGCTGCGAGTACAAGCCGGCCACGACCACCCAGGAAGGTCTGGGCTGGTTCGACCAGGCCAGGGCGTGATCCCGATATTCGTAACCCCCTGAAAGATCAGGCAAGGAGAATCACAATGAGCAAGATCGGTTTTATCGGACTGGGCATCATGGGGCGTCCCATGGCGGGACATCTGCTGGATGCAGGGCATGAGCTGGTCAGCGTCAAGCGCGGCAAGCTCGACGCGACCCTGGCGGAAAAGGGGCTCAGTGAGGTCGCAAGCCCCAGGGCCGTGGCCGAGGCCAGCGAGGTGATCATCACCATGGTCCCTGACACCCCGGATGTCGAAGACGTCCTGTTCGGCGAAGACGGCGTGATCGAAGGGCTCAAGCCCGGCACCCTGGTGATCGACATGAGCTCGATCGCCCCCCTGGCGACCCAGGAATTTGCCCGTCGTATTCACGAGGCCGGAGGCGAGTACGTCGACGCGCCGGTATCCGGCGGCGAGGGCGGGGCCATCAACGCCGCCCTGACGATTATGGTGGGCGCAACAGAAGAAGGCTTCGAGCGTGCACTGCCGCTGTTGGAGGTGATGGGCAAGACCATTACGCATATCGGCGGCCATGGGGCCGGGCAGACCTGCAAGGTGGCCAACCAGATCGTGGTGGCGTTGACCATCGAAGCGGTGTCCGAGGGATTGCTGTTCGCCTCCAAGGCCGGTGCCAACGTGGCCAAGGTGCGTGAGTCGCTGCTGGGTGGTCTGGCCCAGTCGAAGATCCTCGACGTGCACGGCGAGCGGATGATCCAGCGGACCTTCGATCCGGGCTTCCGTATTCGCCTGCATCAGAAGGATCTAAATCTGGCGCTGGAAGGAGCGCGAGGGCTCAATCTGGCGCTGCCGGGTACCGCCAACGCTCAGCAACTGTTTCAGTCCTGTGCCGCCCTGGGTGGCAGCGACTGGGATCACGCCGGTATCGTGCGTGCCCTCGAGGCCCTGGCCGATCACGAAATCGGGCAGTAGACGGGTTCGAGCCCTCGGGCCGGCAAGGTCCGGGGGCCGGGCAGGGAGATGACTGCTCCCTGAACGGCGGGTGTGAGGTCGTCACTCGTCGGGATCGCGCAGGCGATCCTTGCTCGCCGATGGGCCCCCCCCATTTTTCCCATCGGTGAGCTCTTTTTGCTGACAGGCGACGCTTGATGCCAGGCGATGCTGACCTGAGCCCTCTCTGCCTTTCGTCCTGGGCATCTCTGTCGTATCGACGGAAAGAGGGATTGCGATAGCCTCTTGAGCAAGGCAGCCTTGAACAGGTATCACAGCTGGCGAGCCCCGCTATCACGAAAGTTTTGTAGTTTAATTACAGGCCGCGATCAAATTTTCCTGCGCTGGAATTGGCGTGCTCGAATTCCGTGATGATCTTTGTATATCATCAGGTTGCGCCTAACCTTGGCGCATTGTGTAGGTGGTGGCACCAGCATCTTGGCCTTTAGTGGTGGTCGCTATAGCGATCATTTTGTAGTAAAATTACAGGATTCGGATCTGGATGCCATCGAAGTGGCTTCCACCTATCCTGCTTGCGTCATTTTCGAACCAGTCGAGGACAGCATGAGCCAACTCCCGCATACCCCCGTACGTCGTACCAAGATCGTTGCCACCCTCGGGCCCGCCAGTGATCGTGAAGGGGTCCTGGAGGAGATGCTGCGTGCCGGCGTCGACGTGGTTCGCCTCAATTTTTCCCATGGCAGCGCCGACGACCATCGCCGCCGCCTGAACGAGGTCCGGACCATCGCCGATCGACTCGGTCGCAGTGTGGCCGCGCTGGGGGATCTTCAGGGACCCAAGATCCGTATCGCCCGCTTCGCCGAGGGGGCGGTCAATCTGGAAGAAGGCGCTGACTTTGTCATCGATGTGTCGATGGATTCCCAGGCCGGCGACGCCACTCGGGTCGGCTGCGACTACAAGGAACTGGCCGACGACGTGGCCGGTGGTGACCGTCTGTTGCTGGACGATGGCCGCGTTGTGCTGGACGTGGACCGCGTCGACGGCAGCCAGATCCATACCCGTGTGGTGGTCGGCGGCAAGCTGTCCAACAACAAGGGCATCAACAAGCAGGGCGGTGGCCTGTCGGCGCCGGCACTGACCGACAAGGACAAGGAAGACCTCAAGACCGCCATCGATATCGGCGTCGACTATCTGGCCGTGTCCTTTCCGCGTACCGCCGAGGACATGCTGGAGGCGCGTCGCCTGCTGGGCGAGGCCGGCGCCGAGATCGGCCTGGTCGCCAAGCTCGAGCGCGCCGAGGCGGTGGCCTCCGATGAGACCCTGGATGGCATCATCGAGGCCAGTGAGGCGGTGATGGTGGCGCGTGGTGACCTGGGCGTCGAGATCGGTGACGAGAAGCTGATCGGTACCCAGAAGCGCATCATCAAGCATGCCCGCAGCCACAACCGCGCGGTGATCACCGCCACCCAGATGATGGAGTCGATGATCGAGTCGCCGCTGCCCACCCGGGCCGAGGTGTTCGATGTGGCCAACGCGGTGCTGGACGCCACCGACGCGGTGATGCTGTCGGCCGAGACCGCCGCCGGCGACTACCCGGTGGAAACCATCGAAGCCATGGATCGCGTCTGTCTGGGCGCCGAGCGCGAGCGCATCGCCCAGGAGTCCGGGCACCGCATCCACGAAGGCTTCGAGCGCATCGACGAGACCATCGCGCTGTCGGCGATGTACGCCGCCAACCACCTGGAGGGAGTGGCCGCCATCGCCTGCATGACCTCTACCGGTTACACCCCGCTGATCGCCTCGCGCATCCGCTCGGGCCTGCCGATCGTCGGGCTGGCCCACAACCCCATCGCCCAGCGTCGCATGGCGCTGTATCGCGGGGTCATCTCGCTGCCCTTCGACACCAGCGAAATGTCCGCCTCCGAGCTCAACGACCGCGCCCTGGAGCGTCTGGTCAACCACGGTGTGGCCGTGCCGGGGGACCACGTCATCCTGACCCGCGGCGACCACATGAACGCCCACGGCGGCACCAATACCCTGAAGATCCTGGACGTCAACGACGGTCACGTCGCTGGCTGAACCTTCACTCAGCCCGATGCACAGGTTCCGCGCCCGATCCAATGGATCGGGCGCGGTCGTTGTGGGGTGCCACCACTGGTGTATACATATGATGCGCCGAATGTGGTGCAATGGCAGAAAACGTGAGAAGGTCAAGCTTTCCAAGATGATGGGTAGGCAGCAATGAGCAACGCCTGGCAGCAAGAGGTGCTGGCCGAGATCAAGGCCGGGGGACGCATCAGCGATGGGGATATCGTACGCCAGGTTCGCCGAGCCGTGTTGGCCCAGCGGCTGCCGCCGGGCACTCGACTGCCCGAGGTGACGCTGGGCGAGGTGTTCGGCGTGAGTCGTTCGGTGGTGCGCAAGGCGCTGACGCGTCTGGCCTCCGAGTACGTGGTCGACCAGCGCCCCAATCAGGTGGCGCGGGTGCGCTCACCGGACGTCGACGAAACCCGCCAGACCTTTGCCGCCCGGCGTCTGGTGGAAGGTGAGCTGGCGGCGCTGACCGCCGGCACGCTGCCATCGACGGTACTGCTGCAGATCGAGGATCGTGCCGACCGTGAGCGTCAGGCCTTTCTCGCCAATGATGAGCCTTCACGCATCGAACATTCCCTGGCGATCCACCACCTGCTGGCGGAGCATTCTCCCAACCGGGTGCTGGGCACCATGCTCACTGACCTGATCCTGCGCACCTCGATCGTCATCGCGCTGTACAAGCGCCAGGGGCTCGGTAGCTGCTATCTCGAGGGCGATCACCACCGTCTGCTCGAGCACCTGCGCAGTGGCGACGCCACAGCCAGTCGCAACGACATCGAGCATCACCTCGACAGCCTGATGGGCCTTCTCGACCTGGGACCACGGGACAGCCGTATCGACCTCAAGTCGATCCTGGGCGGCGAGGGTTGAGGCGAGACTCCGTTCTTCCTGATTGCCGCCGCGAGCCGTGTTGATCATGCGTTTTCCCTTGTCGATCCTCCTCCTTGGCCTGTCTCTCGGACTTGCACCGATGTCCGCCGTGGCCGACCGGGTTCACGTCGCGGCGGCGTCTTCGCTGCAGTTCGCGATGCCCTCCTTGATCGAGCGCTTCAAGTCGAGCGACAGCGGCGTCAGCAAGGATGGCGACATCGACCTCAGCGTCACCTTCGGCGCCTCGGGCAATCTTCAGCGCCAGATCGAACAGGGGGCGCCCTTCGCGTTGTTTCTGTCGGCGGACGAGCGCCGCGCCCGGGACCTCGAGCAGGCCGGGCTGACCCAGGGCGAGGGCGTCGACTATGCCCAGGGCCGGCTGGTCTGGCTGCAGCGTGACGACCGACCGCTGCCGCCGCAGGACGCACCGCTTGAGGCGGTGCGCGAGGCGGTCGTAGGGCTTGAGCAGGGCGGCCCTGTGCGGCGTATCGCCCTGGCCAACCCGCGCCACGCCCCTTATGGCATGGCCGCCCGCGAGGTGCTCGAACGCCAAGGGCTGTGGCAGGCAAGTGAACCCCTGCAACTGTTGGGTGAAAACGTCGCCCAGGCCGCCCAGTTCGCGCTGTCCGCCGAGGCCTCCGGTGGCCTGGTCGCCTATTCCCTGGTCAAGGCGCCACGCCTGGCCGAGCGCGCTGGCTGGCGGTTGATCCCGGCTGACTGGCATCGACCGCTGGTACAGCGCATGGTGCTGCTCGAAGGGGCTGGCGCCGGCGCCGAGGCCTTCTTTGACTTCTTGCAGACGCCCGAGGCGCAGGAGATTCTGCGGGATTATGGCTTCACTGCGCCCGTGACCGGCGAGTAGCCGCGTTATGGACGCTCTGGCGCTGGTCGTCTCGCTCAAGCTGGCCTTGCTGACCAGTCTCTTGTTGCTGGCACCGGGTATCTGGCTTGGGCGGCGCCTGGCCCACAGCCGGTCACGCTGGCGGCCGCTTGCGGAATCCCTGGTGGCACTGCCGCTGGTGATGCCGCCCACCGTCATGGGCTTCTACTTGATGCTCACCTTCAGTGCCGACGCCCCGCTGGGCGGCGCCTGGCAGGCGCTGACCGGCACCAGCCTGAACTTCTCCTTCAGCGGCATCCTGCTGGCCTCGCTGGTGGTCAACATTCCCTTCGCGGTACAGCCGATCCAGCGTGCCTTCGAGGCCTTGCCGGACCACCTGCGTGAGGCCGCCTGGTGCAGTGGGCTATCGACCTGGCGCACTTTTAT
Organism: Halomonas sp. DP1Y21-3; assembly: GCF_019801245.1. Taxonomy (NCBI): domain Bacteria; kingdom Pseudomonadati; phylum Pseudomonadota; class Gammaproteobacteria; order Oceanospirillales; family Halomonadaceae; genus Halomonas; species Halomonas sp. DP1Y21-3. The sequence continues at coordinate 351,228 of NZ_JAHVJM010000002.1, read as the reverse complement.
GACCATCGAACTGCCGCTGGTGATGCCCGGTGTCATCTCGGCGCTGGCGTTGACCTTTGCCCACACCCTGGGGGAGTTCGGCGTCATCCTGATGGTGGGCGGGGCCATCGATGGCGAGACCCGCACCCTGGCGATTTCCATCTACGACCACGTCCAGGCCTTCGACGAGGGGGCCGCCGGGGTGATGTCAGCGCTGCTGCTGGTGGTCTCCTTCGTGACCATTGCGGTGGTCTACGGGCTGGCGGCGCGCCGCCGCTGGCGGGGGCGTTGAGCATGCACCATCACCAGGATGTCCATACGGGACTCGACGTCGACCTGGCCCAGCCCGGGCCGATTCCGCTCGAGGCACGGTTCGCCTGCCGTCCCGGGGAGTTGCTGGCGCTGGTCGGTCCTTCGGGCAGCGGCAAGTCGACTCTGCTGCGCGCCATCGCGGGGCTCTATGCTCCTGCCTCGGGGACGGTGCGCTGTGGCGGCGAGCGGTGGTTTGACGCCGAACAGGGGGTGGTGTGGTCGCCGCAGCGGCGCAGGGTGGGGCTGGTGTTTCAGGACTATGCGCTGTTCCCTCATCTCGACGCCGCCGACAATATCGCCACCGCCCTGGGCCACCTCCCGCGGCGTGAACGTCGCCTGCGAGCCGCGCACTGGCTAGAGCGAGTCAACCTCGAAGGGCTGGAGCGGCGCCTGCCGCGAGAGCTGTCCGGTGGCCAGCGTCAGCGGGTGGCCTTGGCCAGGGCGCTGGCCAGGGAGCCTCAGGTGCTGCTGCTCGACGAACCCTTCTCGGCGGTGGACCAGGTGACGCGCCGGCGGCTTCAGCGTGAGCTGGTGCAGTTGCGCGAACGCCTCAATATCCCCATCGTGCTGGTCACCCACGACCTCAACGAGGCCAGCGCCCTGGCCGATCGCCTGTGCGTGCTGCATGGCGGCCGGACCCTGCAGCAGGGCACCCCGAGCGAGCTGTTCCGGCGCCCCGACAGTCCCGAGGTGGCGCGCCTGCTGGACCGGCCGAACATCTTCAGCGGGCGAGTGGTCGATACCGCCCAGGGACTGCGCCTTGGCTGGGGCGAGTGGTGTCTTGAGGTGGCCGCAGGCCTCGAGGGACTCGGCGAGGGAGCCAGGGTGACCTGGTACCTGCCGGAATCCGATATCGTGCTGCAGCGCCGCGACCGGCCCTCCCGCGGGGTGCGGGAAAACCTGGTCACCGCGCGGGTAGACGAGCTGCTGGTGCTGGGCGGACAGAGTTCCGTGACCCTGAGGGTGCCTCACGAAAGCCAGCCCCTGCGCTTTGATATCTCGACCCACGCCGCCAGGCGCAATGGACTCGAGCAGGGTGCCTGGGTCAATGTCTCGTTGCTGGCTGCTGGCATCCACCTGATGCAAGCGGATAAGCTGCCTGCCTTGCCTGCCGATGACCATCCTGACTGAGAGGCCTCCATGACCCTGACTCGCCGTCGATTCCTCAGCTCCCTGGCGCTCGCGCCGGTGGCGTTTTCTACTCCCTTTCTGGCGACGTCGGCCTTTGCCGCCGCCGACAGGGAAGAGGTAACCCTGGTGGTCCATGGATCCCAGGGGCCGAGTCGTCTGACGGTCGAGGTGGCCGACGAGGCGGCGGAGCGCAACCGTGGGCTGATGGGGCGCGAGCGACTGGCCGATGACGCCGGCATGCTGTTTCTCTACGCCAGTCCCCAGGGGGTGCATAACGGCTTCTGGATGTATCAGACCCTGCTGGCGCTGGATATCGCCTTTATCGGTGCCGACGGACGCATCCAGGAGATTCGTCGCATGGAGCCCTGCCAGGGCGAGGCCCAGGAATGTCCGACCACCCGCCCGGCGTCGCGCTACCACGCTGCCCTGGAGGTCAAGGCCGGGACGTTCGAGGCGCTGGGCGTCGGTCCCGGCGACTGTGTCAGCTGGCCGGGCAGCAGCGAGAGCTGCAGCGGCTAGGGGTCCTTGCTGGGGGCGGTGGGTACCGGCGGGGTGGCGGGAGCACGACGAGGCCCGAAGCGGATGACGATCAGCGCCACCCCGGCGACCACCATGCCACCACCGCCCAGCTTGTAGGCGTTGACGCTGTCACCCAGCAGCACGATGCCGAGGATCACCGCCAGCACCGGCACCAGCAGCGTCAGCGGTACCACCCGGTTGACGTCGTGGCGCCGGATCAAGCCAAACCAGATGCCGTAGGCCAGGATCGAGGACATCAGGGCGGTGTAGAGCACCGCCCCCCATCCCGCAAGGCCAGCATCCTGCAGCGCCTGCCAGTGGTTGTCCTCGAACCACCAGGAGGCCAGCGCCAGCTGTGGGGTGGCGAACAGCGCGATCCAGCCGGCCATCGCCATCGGCGAGACCTTGGGCCCGAGCTTGATCAATAGCTGGGATACCGCCCAGCCCAGGGCGCTGGCCAGCAGCAGTGCGGTAGGCAGCGGCGCCGGCAGGGTCGGCCCTCCGGCCAGCACGCCGATGCCACCGAACGACAGCAACAGTCCCACCAGGCGTTTTGCGCCGAGCCGCTCCCTGAGAAAGATCACCGCCAGCAGGGTGGCGAAGGGCGTACCCATCTGCACCAGCAAGGCACCGGTACCCGCCTCGGCCTGGCCGAGCCCGATGATCAGCAGGGCGAAGTTCATCACCCCGAAGGTCACCGACAGCAGTGCCAGGAAGGGCAGCTGATGGCGCGCCACCGGATGAAAGGGCACCAGCAGCGCGGCCACCAGTGCCAGGCGCAGGGTAGTCAGGAGCAAGGGCGGCATGTCTGACACGCCAAGCTTGATGACGATGATATTCAACGCCCAGATGGCGATGACCAGGAGGCCGAGGAGGAGGTCGCGTAGGGGCACCGGTCGTCCTTGATGGGTAAAACGAGCAGCATAGCAGAGCCCCTGGGCCGGTCCGAGGGGCGCCTTCGTTCGACTGCCTTGTTCACCGCGTCATGCTAGCACCCCCTTCGCAGACGTTTGGTGTCCACGCTCTCACAAGCTCCAGCCGTGCAGCCCTCGCACGAACGACATGGCGAGGACATCTGAGCGTGCGTGTCCGAAGGCCGACGGGCCTTTCGCGCATCGCGCGGCACTTGTCGCGGATTACCGTTTGCAGGCATATTGAAAAGTCGACAAGATCAATACGTTTCTCCCTTAATCACCACACTCGACCCCCAGCCTTTGCCAGGCTAGATCCGGCTTCTGATGCAGCGCTTGTGTCAGGTACCGCTCAGCGTTGGCCTGGCCAAGGGGGCATCAATGCAAGGACACGTCATGACATCTCTGTTCGGCTCGCGCTCGCCGTCTCGTTTCTCTCTCACCCTGGTCGGTGCGGCCATCGCCCTTGGCTCGCTGGCCGCCTCGGCGGACGTCGAAGCGCGGGAACTCAAGGTCTCCACGGTGCTTTCCGATGCCTTCCCCTGGGGCCAGGCCGCTCAGAAGTGGGCTGACCTGGTCGAGGAGCGTTCCGACGGCGAGCTGACGCTCAGGGTCTTTCCCAATTCCCAGCTGGTCAGCGGTGACCAGACCCGGGAGTTCTCGGCGATGCGCTCGGGGCTGATCGACCTGGCGGTGGGCTCGACCATCAACTGGTCGCCCCAGGTGCCGGAACTCAATCTGTTCTCCTTGCCCTTCCTGATGCCGGACGAGAGCGCGGTGGACGCGATCACCGAAGGTGAGGCCGGCGAGCTGGTGTTCCAGGCGATCGAGTCGCGGGGCGTGGTGCCGCTGGCCTGGGGCGAGAACGGCTTCCGCCAGCTGTCCAATTCCCAGGGCGTGATCGACGAGCCGGCGGACCTGGAAGGCCTGAAGATCCGGGTGGTGGGGTCGCCGCTGTTCCAGGACACCTTCAGCGCACTGGGCGCCAACCCGACCCAGATGAGCTGGGCCGACGCCAAGCCGGCGCTGACCACCGGCGCGGTGGATGGCCAGGAGAACCCGCTGTCGGTGTTCGACGTGGCGCGTATCGACCAGGTCGGCCAGGAGCACGTAACGCTGTGGAACTACATGAACGATCCGCTGATCTTCGCCGCCAACCAGCAGGTCTGGAGCACCCTGTCCGATGACGAGAAGGCGTTGCTGCGTGAGACCGCGGTCGAAGCCGGCGCCTGGGAGATCGCCATGACCCGCGAGCAGGAGAGCGAGCGCCTGGCGGCCATTCAGGAGCGTGGTGTGACCGTCACCGACTTGAACGAGGAGCAGCACGAGGCGTTCGTCGCGGCGACCGAAGGGGTTTACGAGAAGTGGGTACCGCGCATCGGCGAGGACCTGGTCGAGGCCGCCCGAAGCGCCATCGACGCGCGCTGAGCAACCGCTCTGACGCGGCGGTAAACCTTGTGCCGACCCTCATGATCGAGGGTCGGCGTTGATTGACTCCCTACCGACGCCCTTTCTCGATGAAACGTCCTGATGCACGAATCGAGCGCACCCTGGCCACCCTGGCGATCCTGATCATCGGTGCGATCAGCCTGGTCAATGTGGTGGTGCGCTACATCACCGGTGGTTCCTTTGCGTTCACCGAAGAGTTTTCTGTCTTTCTGCTGGTCATGTTGACCTTCGCCGGTGCCTCGGTGGCTCTGCGAAGCCATCGCCATATCCGTATCGGCCTGCTGGAGCGGGCGCTGCCGCCGCTTGGCTATCGCCTGCTGGTGATCTTCCAGGGCTTGTGCGGGCTGCTGGTGCTGGGCCTGATCACCTGGTTCGGTGCGCTCATGACCTGGCAGGAGTACCAGTGGCAGTCGTTGTCGCCCGGACTTGGGCTGCCCCAGTGGTGGTACCTGATCTGGCTGCCGCTATTGTCGGGGCTGATGTTCCTCCGCCAGTGCCAGGCGAGCCTGGAGCGACTGCGCGGAGGTGCTCACGATGACGCCTGATGTATGGATGCTGATCGCCTTTCTGGTGCTGCTGATCGCCGGCGTGCCGGTGGCCTTTTCGCTGGGCCTGTCCGGCGCCGTGGGCATCGTCACCGGGCTGTCGCCGGCGATGCTGGCGACCCTTGGCACCAATACCTACAACAGCGTGGCCAAGTATCCGCTGATCGCCATTCCGCTATTTATCCTGACCGGGCTGATCTTCGAGCGGGCGGGGGTCGCGGCACGCCTGGTGCGCTTCGCCCAGGCGCTGATCGGGCCTCGCCATGGTGGCCTCGCGGTGGTCGCGGTGGTGGTGTGCATGATCATGGGGGGCATGAGCGGCTCCGGCCCCGCCGACGCCGCCGCGGTGGCGATGGTGATGCTGCCGAGCATGACCCGCGCGGGCTATCCGCGGCCCTTCTCGGCGACCCTGATCGCTTCCTCGGCGTCTACCGCCATCCTGATCCCGCCTTCGGTGGCCTTGATCCTGTACTCCATCGTGGTGCCGGGAGTGGATCTGCGGGCGCTGTTCGCCGCCGGACTCTTTCCCGGGGTGCTGGCCGGCGCTTCGCTGCTGATTCCGGCGTTGTGGCTGTCCCGGCGCTATGGTTGGGAAGACCCTGCCGAGATGGAGCGCCCACCCATCGGCAAGAGCTTCCGCGAGGCGCTGCCGGCGCTGTTCGCGCCGGTGATCATACTCGGCGGTCTGCGCAGTGGCCTGTTCACGCCCACCGAGGCGGCGGTGGTCGCCGTGGCCTACGGCATCCTGGTCGGCCTGGTGCTGACCCGTGAGCTGTCGCTCAAGGACCTGTGGGGGCTGATGGGCGAGGCGGCGGTGGTGTCCGGGGTGGTCATGCTGATCATCGCCCTGGCGGGCATCTTCGCCTGGTCCGGGACCATGCTCGGCACCTTCCGTCACCTGGCAGAGTGGGTCATCGGGCTATCCGATAACGGCACCTTGCTGCTGCTGTTGATCATGCTGGCGGTGCTGGCCGCGGGCATGCTGCTGGACGCCATCTCGATCTACCTGATCATGATGCCGATCCTGATCCCGGTGATGCAGCACTTCGGCTGGAATCCGGTGTGGTTCGGCATCCTGCTGGCCATGAATATCGCCATCGGCCAGTTTACTCCGCCGGTGGCGGTCAACCTGATGGTGACCACCGAGGTCGCCAAGGTCAGGCTGGAGCAAACTGTGGGCTGGGCCATGGTGTTCGTGGCGGCGATGGCCTCGGCGCTGGCATTGGTGGTGATCTTCCCGGAGATCGCGCTGTGGCTGCCTCGGGTGCTGGGTTACAACGTCTAGGCCGCCTGGGGCAGTACCCTGGGCAGAGGGGGCACAAGGCGCGAGCATGGCTCGCGCCTTGTTGTGTTCATGGTCTTCAGTCGTTGTCGGTCAGCGTCTCGAGCCAGCGTTGATGGACGCCTCGGCTGGCCTCGTCGAACAGCACGAAGCGTACCAGTTCGATATCGGGGCAGGCGGGCAGGGTGGTCAGGACCGTGGACACGGCAATTTCCGCCGCCTCGTTCAGCGGGTAGCCGAATACGCCGGTGGACAGTGCCGGGAACGCCACTCGACGGATGCCTTGCTGCTGGGCCAGGCCCAGCGCCTCTCGGTAGCAGCCGGCGAGCAGTTCGGCGCTCGGTTCGTCGACGCCGTAGACCGGGCCGAGGCAGTGGATCACCCAGGCGTTGGGCAGCGCAAAGCCTTCGGTGATGACCGCCTGGCCGGGGCGAATCGGTGCCAGCGGCCGCCCGGCCTGGGCCAGCTCCGGGCCGGCGGCACGGTGAAGGGCGCCGGCCACACCGCCGCCGCTTTCCAGCTGGGCGTTGGCTGCGTTGACCACCGCCTCGACGTCGGCCTGGCGGGCGATGTCACCGGTAATGCATTCGATCAAGGGATAGTCCATGGAGACTCCTGTCATTGGCTTGCGGTGGTAACCGTCGGTGACGGTAGCGGCCCTGTGGCCAGCCGGTCGATGTCCTGACGGCGGTCGCCCGCCAGTGGAAGCCGCTTCCTGGCACGCTCCAGGGTGTCGCGCTCGAGCTGCCAGCTGACCAGCGCTTCCTCTTCGCCCAGAACCTCTGGCGACGCCTCGGGGGTGACCAGCGGCGGACACAGCAGCGAGTGCCCCCAGCCGTTACCGGCCCGGTTGAGGCTTAGCCAGTAGCACTGGTTTTCCATCGCCCGGGTGATGACGAAGCTGTGCCAGCTGGTGAAGGAGAAGTCCCGAGTGAAGGCCACCGGGTGGACCATCAGGTCGACGCCCAACTGGCGGTAGCGGGCGGCCAGCTCACCGAACCTGAGGTCGTAGCAGATCATGAAGCCGACGCGCCAGCCGGCGATATCCAGCGTCACCAGGCGCTCGCCCGGGCTGAAGTGGGCCGCCTCGGCGCTGGCGCCGAACTGGGCGCAGTGCAGCTTGTCGTAGGCTCCCGCCAGTTGCCCCTCGGCGTCGACGATTACCTGGCTGATATGGCGCTGGAGGGAGCCGTCGGCCCGGCGTGATCTGCGCGCCACGCCGAAGGCGATCGGGCATCTGAGTTCCTGGGCCAGCGCGCAATAGTGTGCTGTCACAGGCCCTTGCAGGTCGTCATCGAGTTCATCCATCGCCTCGAAAGCCTGCTCGCCGTACTCCTGGGACGACAGCTCCGGCAGCACGATCAGCTGTGGGCGTTGCTGCGACGCGGCAGTGCGCAGGCGCCCGGCCAGGGCGTCCAGGTGGTCGCGCTGGTCGAGCCGATTGCGGGTCGCCGGGATTGTGGTCTGGCAAGCCAGCAGGCGCATGGATTCCTCGCAGTTGGCGAAAGAGGCAGGGTAACCCGAATCGACAGCGCGACGACATGGGCGGCAGTCGATTGCGTCAGCGGTGCCAAGGGCTATGCTCACGGTAGACCGTCGACGCTCGATTTCCGCTCCGCGAGTGTCAGCGGTCGAGAGCCTTGGGTCCTCGTTGTGTACCTGGCCATCGTTGCAGGCCGACGGGGGAGGGAAGGGATATTTCTCCACGCCCTGAGGAGCGTGCAGAAAAAATTAACGCCCACTAAACGTTAGCGGTAGCTAAACTCTCGTTTTACAATGATTCGGCCTGGTCTCTCCAGGTGAATTTATCGCAAAAGGAATGACTGGTGGATCTTTTGCCGGCCCAGGAGGGGCAAGGCACGAGTCCATGCCGTCAACGTCGACAATACCAAAAGAGGTGTGACCATGAAGCGCCATGCTTTCTCCGCCGCTGCACTGTCCAGCGCCATTCTCGGAGCCGCCATGTTCACGTCCCCGGCCATGGCCCAGGACGAAGAACAGTTCATCACCATCGGCACCGGGGGTCAGACCGGCGTGTATTACGTCGTTGGCCAGTCTGTCTGCCGCTTTGTGAATCGCAACAGCGAAGAGACCGGCATCCGCTGTAACGCGCCGTCCACCGGTGGCTCCGTGGCCAACGTCAATGGTATTCGCAGTGGCGAGCTGACCATGGGTGTCGCCCAGTCTGATGTGCAGTATCAGGCCTACAACGGTACCGGCAACTTCGAGGGCGAAGCCTACGAAGACCTGCGCGCCGTGTTCAAGGTGCATGGCGAGCCGCTGACCATCCTGGCCCGTGCCGATGCCGACATCGAGAGCCTCGATGACCTGGCCGGCAAGCGCGTCAACATCGGTAACCCGGGTTCCGGCCAGCGCAACACCATGGAAGTGGTGATGGACGCCAAGGGCTGGACCGAAGACACCTTCTCGCTGGCCTCGCAGCTCGACGCAGCCGAGATGGCATCTGCCCTGTCGGACAACAACATCGACGCCATGGCCTACGTCGTCGGCCACCCCAATGGTTCCATCCAGGAAGCCACCACCACCGTCGACGCCAAGCTGGTGCCGCTCAACGACGACGCCATCAAGGGCCTGGTCGAGGAGTATCCGTACTACTCCATGTCCACCATTCCTGGCGGTCTGTACAAGGGCAACCCGGATGACGTCGAGACCTTCGGTGTCGCCGCGACCTTCGTGACCAGCGCCGAGGCCGACGACGAGCTGGTCTACCAGACCGTCAAGGCAGTGTTCGACAACTTCGATCGCTTCAAGCGTCTGCACCCGGCCTTCGAAAACCTGGATCCGCAGGACATGGTATCCAACGGTCTGTCCGCACCGCTGCATGAAGGTGCCGCTCGTTACTATCGCGAGCAGGGCTGGATCGAGTAAGGGTTCTTCCCCTCTCGGGGGAATAGCCAGCTAATCTCTGCGCGGTCGGCCGTTGGGCGGCCGCGCAGTGCGTTGTGGCCCGTCGATGGATCGACACCGGACGTTCGGTAGAGACCAGACAGCGCCAGCACGACTGGCTCGCGAAAGCGGGCATTCGGGGATGGAGGCGAAGCCCTCCATCATGACGATTCCTCTTCCAGGCAGGGCACGCTTATGACTGAGGACAACAAGAGATCCACGCAGTCCGAAGTGGATCTCGAGGACATGGTCGCCTCCAGTGACTCCGGTTCGCGCAACCCCTTGGGTGCGCCCGGCAAGCTGCTGGTAGGCGTTGCGGCGGCATGGTCGCTGTTCCAGCTATGGATTGCTTCGCCGTTGCCGTTCATGGCCGGCGTCGGCGTCTTCAACGCCACCGAAGCGCGCTCTATTCACCTGGCCTTTGCATTGTTTCTGGCCTTCATGGCCTACCCCGCGACCAAGCGCTCGCCGCGGGACCGCATTCCTCTTCAGGATTGGGTGCTGGCGATTCTGGCCGCTTCCGCCGGGGCTTACATGTTCGTGTTCTACGAACAGCTGGCGGACCGTCCTGGCGCCCCCATCCTGCAGGACGTCATCGTCGGTGTGACCGGCCTGATCCTGCTGCTCGAGGCAACACGGCGGGCGCTCGGGCCGCCGCTGATGATCATCGCCTCGATCTTCATCTTCTATTCGCTGGCGGGGCCCTGGATGCCGGGTATCCTCGCCCACCGTGGCGTCAGCCTTTACGGCCTGGTCAATCACCAGTGGCTGACCACTCAGGGCGTGTTTGGTATCGCCCTGGGCGTTTCGACCAGTTTCGTCTTCCTGTTTGTGCTGTTCGGCGCGCTGCTCGACAAGGCAGGTGCCGGCAACTACTTCATCAAGGTCGCCTTCTCGCTGCTGGGCCACTACAAGGGCGGGCCCGCCAAGGCCGCCGTGGTGGCCTCCGGCATGACCGGCCTGATCTCCGGCTCGTCCATCGCCAATACCGTGACTACCGGTACCTTCACCATTCCGATGATGAAGCGTGTCGGCTTCTCCTCGGAGAAGGCCGGTGCGGTGGAGGTGTCTTCCTCGGTCAATGGCCAGATCATGCCCCCGGTGATGGGTGCCGCCGCCTTCCTGATGGTGGAGTACGTCGGCATTTCCTACGTGGAGGTGATCAAGCACGCCTTCCTGCCGGCGCTGATTTCCTATATCGCGTTGATCTACATCGTTCACCTCGAGGCGCTCAAGGCCAACATGGAGGGGCTGGAAAGCTCCAACCCGCCCAAGCCGCTGGTACGCAAGGTGATCGGCTTCCTCGGTGGTCTGCTGCTGATGATGGTGGTGGCGCTGGGTGTCTACTATGGCCTGGGCTGGCTCAAGCCGGTGCTGGGTGATGCGACTCCCTGGGTGGTGGCCGTGGCGCTCTCGGTGGTCTACGTGGCGCTGTTGAAGCTGGGGGCAAACTATCCCGAGCTCGAGCTCGATGATCCCAACGAGCCTATCTACAAGCTGCCCCAGACCCGACCCACGGTGCTGGTAGGCCTGCAGTATATCCTGCCGGTGATCGTGCTGATCTGGTGTCTGATGGTGGAGCGCCTGTCACCGGGACTGTCCGCCTTCTGGGCGACGGTGTTCATGATCTTCATCATGCTGACCCAGCGCCCGATCATGCACGCCTTCCGTGGGCGGGGTGATCTTGGCAAGGATCTGCGCGAAGGCTGTCTGGACCTGTGGACGGGGCTGGTGACCGGTGCGCGCAACATGATCGGTATCGGTATCGCCACCGCCACCGCCGGCATCATCGTGGGTGCGGTCTCCCAGACCGGTGTCGGCCTGGTGCTCGCGGACGTGGTCGAGATCCTGTCCATGGGCAACCTGATGCTGATCCTGTTCTTCACCGCCATTCTCAGCCTGATCCTGGGCATGGGGCTGCCGACCACCGCCAACTACATCGTGGTGTCGGCGCTGCTGGCTCCGGTGATCGTGCAACTGGGTGAGCAGAACGGTCTGCTGGTACCGCTGATCGCGGTGCACCTGTTCGTGTTCTACTTTGGCATCATGGCCGACGTCACGCCGCCGGTGGGCCTGGCCTCCTTTGCCGCTGCGGCGGTTTCTGGAGGGGACCCGATCCGCACCGGCTTCCAGGCGTTCTACTACAGCCTGCGTACCGCCGCGTTGCCGTTCCTGTTCATCTTCAACACCGACCTGCTGCTGATCGATGTGGCGCCCTTGCAGGGCGTATTGATCTTCGTGGTGGCAACCATCGCCATGCTGATCTTCGCCGCGGCGACCCAGGGCTATATGATCACCCGCAATCGTGTCTACGAGAGCGTCCTGCTGCTGCTGGTGGCCTTCACCCTGTTCCGCCCAGGCTTCTGGATGGACATCATCCATGATCCTTATCGCAGTGTGCCGCCGTCCGAGTTCGTCGAGGCATACGGCAACGTGGACGAGGACAGCACCCTGCGCCTGCAGGTCAAGGGCGAGGACGCCTTCGGCGATCCGCTGACGACCTACATGACGCTGCCGGTGGCAGACGGCGAGACCGGTGAGGATCGTCTGCTCAATCTCGGTCTGGAACTGATCGTCGAGGACGGTCGCGCCATCGTCGACATGGTGACCTATGGCAGTCAGGCTGCGGATCTCGGCTTCGACTTCGATCAGGAGATCGTCGAGATTCAGGCACCGGTGGACCGCTGGCCGAAAGAGCTGATGTGGATTCCGGCGCTGCTGCTGTTCGCCCTGATCGTGTTGGCACAGCGCCGTCGTCGGCCCCCCGAAACCACTGAGGCTAAGGCCTGAGGAGGTCCGTCATGTACCAGAAAATCCTGTTACCGGTCGATCTCAATGAGCCATCGTCGTGGGAGAGGGCACTGCCGGTGGCGCTCTCGCTGTGCCGCAACTTTGGTGCCAGCCTGCACCTGGTGACGGTGTTGCCGGACTACCGCATGCCGCTGGTGGGGTCCTACTTCCCCAAGGACTTCGCCAAGAAGGCCCATGAAGCGGTACAGAAGGCGCAGCATGACTTCATCGTCGAGCACGTGCCGGAGGACCTGAAGGCTCAGGCGATCATCGCCGATGGCTCCCCCTGGGAAGCCATCATCAAGGTCGGCAAGAAGATCGATGCCGACCTGATCGTCATGGCCTCGCATACCAAGCGCAAGTTCGCCGACTACGTGATCGGCCCCAACGCCGAGCACGTCGTCCATCACAGCAAGTGTTCGGTGATGATCGTGCGTTGACCCAGACGGCAAGCGCTAGCGCCATCGACGCCCCCTCACATGAGGGGGCGTTTTCGTAAGCTTGCGTAGGTTGAAGGCGAATCCAGGGCCCATCAACTACAGTCAAATTAGAGTCGATGGGCGCCGGCGATGGCGTGAAGGAACCTCGCATCTTGCCCCTTGACTCCCGTGACAGGTGGGCGGTGGCAACCGTCATCCGTGGGTACAAGGGGGAGTAGATGATGAGTGCAGCAGCATCACGACACGACAAGGAGTCGAGCGGGGCCAGGGTAAAGATCTCCATCAAGAACGTCGGTATGGGGCGGCCCAGGGTGTGGTTATCTTCGGGATTCGAGGACTTTCGGGCCGCCACTGCGGTCAGCCTTTCCTATGGCATGTTCTGGGTCGGGCTCAGCATCGCCGTCACGGCAGGGGCGCTGACGCTGGGACTGTGGCATTGGCTGTTGCCGCTGGTGGCCGGCTTCATGTTCATCGGGCCGCTGGTGGCGGTGGGCTCCTACGGGATCAGCAGGGCGCTGGAAGAAGGCCGCTCGCCGACCCTGGGGGATGCCTTTGGCGCCTGGCGCGGCCACACCGGGCAACTGGCCATGATGGGCGTGATGATGATGATCTTCTTTCTCGCCTGGATTCGCCTGGCCACCTTGCTGTTTGCCCTGTTCTTCGGTCTCCAGTCGCCGGATCCGTCCACGGTCTATGCGTCACTTCTGACTACGCCGGAAGGCCTCGGCATGCTGGTGGTGGGGCTGGCCTTTGGCTGTGTGCTGGCGTTTGGCGCCTTTTCCATCAGCGTGGTCGCGATTCCAACCCTGATGGATCAGGACCTGACGTTCATGGAGGGCATCGAGGCCAGTATTCGTTCGGTGGCACGCAATTTCCGACCGATGCTGCTGTGGGCAGCGATTCTCACCGGCTGCGTACTGGTGGGGATGGCCACCTTCTATATCGGGCTTGCCTTGATTCTGCCGGTACTGGGGCACGCGAGCTGGCACGCCTACGAAGACCTGGTGGTGTGCGAACGGCTGGACGACCCCGGCGCCTGAGGGCGGCATCCTGGTCCGTGAAGACGCCCCTACAGGGGGCGTTTTCCTGAACCAGCAAAGCTCGAGGGGCCCGCAGACTGACCTTTGGCGCTCGATCACGTAATCTACTCCTGCAGAAAGAGTCAGGAGACGTCATGCGGGTGCCAGCTTTCCTTTGCCAGGTGGGTGTCCTCCTGGGGCTGTTGGTAGCAGGGGGAATCGGCCAGGCCCATTCCCAGCCTCTGCCAGCTCCGGAGGGGCCTGTGCTGCTTAAAGTATCGGGCAATATCCAGAACACCAATGTGGATGCACAGCTTCTGCTGGATCGTGCCATGCTCGACGATCTGGAGAGTCGTGCGCTGGTGACCGATACCCCGTGGCATAGCCAGGCCAGCCGTTTCGAGGGGCCGCTGCTCCGCAGCGTGCTGGAATCCGCCGGTGTCACCGCCGACAGCATTCGCGTGCACGCCTTGAACGGCTTCGTGGCCGATATCCCGGTCTCCGATGCCTATCGCTATGACGTCATCCTGGCCATGAAGCAGGACGGCGAAGCGATGTCGGTGCGAAACTTCGGCCCGCTGTTCGTGTTGTACCCTTTCGATGATCATCCAGAACTACTTAACGAGTCGGTCCAGTTTCGCTCGGTGTGGCAGGTAGATGCCATCGAGGTCCCGTGATCAATGTCACCGGGAGATCGGTCGAAGGCCATCAGGAGGCAAGGCAGGGAGTGCAGCGCCCCAATACCATAGTGAGTGATCCCGGTGTATCGGCTGGTGTCGACCCGAACATTCTGCCAGCAGATTCCCGACCCAAGGAGGAGGGTGCTCGGCGCATCCGTTCCGTATGCGACGCTATCCTCTGAGACTGGTATTCAGTGCCGTGGCGGCACTGACCTTCTTTGCCGCCGCCATGGTGGTGATCGGTCTGGTCGCCTGGCGCCATGACAATCTTTCCCACCAGGTGGTGGAGGATATCACCTGGCATTCCTACAAGCTGGACCGAGACGTGGTGTTGCTGCGCAATCACCTGTTGTTCGGGGAGCATGGACCCGAACAGCTGGCCGGCTTCAGGCTCGAGTTCGACCTGTTGTTCAGTCGACTGAACCTGTTTCGCCACAGCGACATTCACGATCTGGTCGAGGAGGCTCCGGCCGCGCGTCGCCAACTGTCGATCATCATCAGCCTGATGCAGGACCTGGATGCCGAGGTCAGTGCCCTGGCGTCCCTCGATAGCGAGGCAGAGGCCGTTCTTGACCAGCATCTTGCCGCGCTATCCACCGAGACCGAAAGGTTGATCATGGCCGTCAACGGCCATCTGGCCGAGATCAATACCGCAGAGCGTGTTCGTCTGCAGCGACTGTACCTGTTGCTGCTGGTGATGATCCTCGGTATGAGCCTGGCCGGAGGGGTCATGCTTGCCGTGCTTTTCAAGGAAGCCCGTGATAACGAGGCCTCGCGCAAGGCACTGGAGACGCTGAGCGGCGAACTGGAAATCAGTGCCCGGCGCGCTCAGTCCGCCAGTCAGGCCAAGTCCGACTTTCTGGCGACGGTGAGCCACGAGATCCGCACGCCGCTCAACGGCGTCATCGGCATGAGCGAACTGCTGCGTGATCTCGAACTGTCGGAGCCCGCCAGCCGCTACTCGCACACCATTCATGACAGCGCCCGCCAGCTGATGGGCATGATCGATGACATCCTCGACTTCTCCAAGATCGAGGCAGGACGCATGGAGCTGGATGTTCAGCCGGTGGCACTCGATGCCTTGATCGAAGATGCGCTGGAGCTGTTTCGTCCGCGCGCACTCGACAAGCGGTTGCGCTTGCTTGGCCACGTGGACGAGACGCTGCCGGCACGACTCCAGGGGGACCCGGGCCGGCTTCGACAGGTGCTGCTCAACCTGCTGGCCAACGCCATCAAGTTTACCGATCGCGGCATGGTGAGGCTGTCGGTAGCGCCGGTGGACGAAGGCTGGGTGCAGTTCGACGTGGTGGATACCGGTCAGGGCGTCGAGGCGTCCCTGCTGCCTCAGCTGTTCGAGCCCTTCCGCCAGGGCGATGCCTCCGTCGCCCGGCGCTATGGCGGCACCGGTCTGGGCCTTGCGATTTCCAAGCGCCTGGTAGTGGCCATGGGGGGCGAGATAGGGGTCGACAGCCGCCGAGGCAAGGGCAGTCGCTTCTGGTTCCGATTGCCGCTGGTGCCCTGTGACGAACCCCGCCGTCAACCGCTGACGGTGGCCAGGGCGCGCGCGCATCCCAAACAGCTCGCCGAGGCGGATCTGCTGGTGGTGGAAGACAATCTGGTCAACCAGGAAGTGGCGATCGCGATGCTGGAACGCCTCGGCTGTTCGGCTACCCTGGCTTCCTGCGGCAAGGAAGCGCTGGCTCTCTGCTCACAGCGCCGTTTTGACCTGATATTGATGGATGTCCAGATGCCTGATCTGGATGGTCGCGAGGTCACCCGACGCCTTCGCAGCTTTTCCGACTGGCGTAGTGAGGTCCCCGTGGTGGCGATGACCGCTGGTGGCGCCAGTCACGATGAGTCGGACTGCATGGCCGCCGGCATGAACGACTATCTGACCAAGCCGCTGTTGATGGGCACGCTGCTGATGGTGCTCAAGCGCCACCTGCTGGGAGAGTCCGAGACCTCGACGACTCCGAGGGGTATCACCTCACTGATCAATGCCGATACGCTCGATGCCCTGGACGAAGGGCTTGGGGGCGAGCGCCGGGATGCTCTGGTGGACCTGTTCGGGCGACAGGCGCGCGAACGCTTGCCGGAGATCCAGAGCGCCTACCGGCGAGGCGAGGAGGAGCCGCTGGCCCAACTGGCCCATCAGCTCAGGGGCGAGGCCGCTGGCGTCGGCGCCATGGCTCTGGCCGAGGCGGCGCGAGCGCTGGAGCGTTGTGCCCTGGATGGCTGCATCGAGGATGCCAGAGGCGTCATCGATGCGCTGCCTGAGCTGCTTGAACGCACCCTGGCGGCCTTTGCCCGCAGCGAGAGGCGCGCTTCCCAGACCTGAGGTCGGCTTCGGCGTCCCGCTGTGTTGCTGGTGCAGGTGGACGGCTCAGTGGCTCAGTTGCCTTGGGGACGGGGACGCCGCCAGCGCGGATGTCGTGGCACCACCACCCGTTGGGCCCGGTATTCACCCCGCACCGCATCCATCGCCAGCGCCAGGGCCTGCTCGGCGATGCCCCGATGATCCTGGACGGCGGAGTTGACCGCCAGCGGCAGGAAGTCCAGCAGGCGGTTGTCGCCGAAACTCGCCATGGCCAGACGCGGGGGCAGGCCGCCGCGTGCAATCAGTTCGTCCAGGGCGCCTTCCAGCAGAATGTAGGACGCGGTTACCAGGGCGTCGGGCAGTCCCTTCTTGTCGATGTAGTCAGCCAGCAGCCTGGCGCCTTCCTCGCGGGCATAGTGATCGCCGCTTTCCAGGGTGCACTCGAGCTCGCGTCCCTCCACGCCTGCGCGGAAGCCGGCACGGCGCTCTTCGGTGATCGAAAGGTGTGGCACCGCATCGAGCCATAGCACGCTTTTGACTGCCGGCGTCATCAGTGAGCGTGTGAGCTGTTCGGCGGCCTCGCGGTCATTGCTGACGACGCTGGCGAAGCTCGCCTCGGGCAGGCCCCGGTCGATGGCGATGATCGGCAAACCCTCGTGCATCAATTCGGTATAGAAGGACTCCGGCTGCGCCAGACAACTTGCCACGATCAACGCCTCGCAGCGTTGGGCGCGCAGTGACAGGGCCAGGTCCCGCTCGCTGTCGGGCTGGTCGTCGGAGCCGACGATCAGCAGCTGGTAGCCCTGGGCCCGCGCTCCGCGTTCCAGGTGCTTGGCCAGGCGGGCGTAGCTCGAGTTTTCCAGGTCCGGCACGATCAGCCCCAGGATGCGGCTGCTGCCGCGCCGCAGGGCCGCCGCCTGGGCATCGACACGGTAGCCATGCTCCGCCACCACCGCCATCACTCGGTCCACGGTGTCCTGACGAATACGGCGCTCCCTGGCCTTGCCATTGACGATGTAGCTGGCGGTGGTGCGGGAAACGCCGGCCAGGCGGGCAATTTCGGCCAAGGTCATGCGGGTGTCTCCATTGAAGGCGTCGGGCGTGGTCACGGCGACAAGGTGTCAATTCCCTCTAGTCTACCTGGCATGGCAGCAGTGTCCCCCTGCCAAAGTCGTAGCTTTTGCGACTTGCCATGTGCGCTGAATCGTACCAGCATTGTGGCATGGTGAGGTGACACGATTCAGCTTTCGAGCATTTTGTATTTGCCGAAGCCAGGTGATCCCAGCATCCGGCGTGCGCTGTATCTGTTGCATCCCGGCAGTGCCGGGGCGCTGGACCTCCTCGCCGACACCGTTCAACCGATACCGGTGAGGAAACGCTGCACCTCACCCAGGAGAGCCCTTCATGCTGACGCTGAACGCCGACGACATCCTGCTGGATTGTCGTGCCGAGAGCTGGCGCCACGCCCTCGACGCCGCCTTTGACACCCTGAAGGCGGCCAGCCTGGTCGATGACGGCTACCGCCAGGGCCTGGTCGATCGGGAGTCCCAGTCTTCCACCTGGCTTGGCAATGGCATCGCCATCCCCCACGGCACCCCCGAGAGTCGAGGCGCGGTGCATCGCACCGGGGTGCGGGTGCTGCAGTTCCCCGAGGGCGTGCGCTGGCACGACGGCAACCTCGTTCATGTATTGGTGACCATCGCCGCCCAGAGTGATGAGCACCTGGATATCCTCAGAAGCCTGACCCACGTGCTCGACCGGGACGGTGTCTCCGAACGCCTGGCCCAGGCGAGCAGCGCCGAGGAGATCACCGAGCTGCTGGCTCGGCCGGTGGTTCGCCCGCGACTGGACCAGGACACCCTGGTGCTGGGCCATCGCGCCGACGACCTGCTCGATCTGGCGCTGGCCGGGGCTCAGCGGCTGCGCCAGCTGGCATTGGTCGATACCGCCTATCTTGCCGAGATGGTCACCTCCATGCCGACGCACCTGGGACGGGGGCTGTGGCTTGCGTCCAGCGAAGCCGGCGTGTCCACGCCGGCACTCGCTGCGGTGACGCCGGCCAAGCCCGTCCAGCATCAGGGCAGCGACGTCGAGGCGGTGTTGTGCCTGGCCTCCCATGGCGAGGCTGGACGCCCGCTGGCCGACGCCATCGTGTCGCTGGTGGCGTCACTGGATGAGTCCGACGCCGCCCATCTGCGCGAGCGGGACGCCGACGACTGGCTGGCGCTGCTGGCTGGCGAAGGTGGCTCGGCCCAGAGTCGTCGCGTACGCCTGCTCAACGCCCATGGGCTTCACGCGCGTCCGGCCAAGGTGCTGGTCCAGAAGGCACGCGAAAGCGGGGTCGCCGTGCAGGTGCGCCTGGCCGAGGGCAGCGGACGCCCGGTGTCGGCGGCGTCGCTGACCAAGGTGATCGGTCTTGGTGCCAGACGAGGACAGGAGCTGATCCTGTCGGCGCGAGGCGAGGGTGCCGAACAGGCGCTGACATCGCTGGTCGAGGCGATCAACGATGGTCTGGGGGAGCAGGTGACGCCACTGGCGTCTTCGGCTGTGTCGCAAGGCGAAGCCGAGCAGGCGGTCGCGGAGCCGGTGGCGGCAAGCATGCCGCCCGCCGACCAGCCGCTGGAAGCGGTGGCCGCATCGCCGGGACTCGCGGTGGCGCCGCTTTTCGTGATCAAGACCCCGGACTTCGACTATCCCCGCGAGGCGGCGGACTCCGCGTTAGAGCGACAGCGCCTCGAGCGGGCCATCGCCCAGGGCGGCGAGCAGCTCAAGGCCCTGATCGCCCGGACCGCCGGAGGCGAGGTCGCCGCCATTCTGTCGATGCATGAGGAAATGCTCGAAGACCCGGAACTGGCCCAGGCCGCGCGCGAGGGCATCGACGAGGGGCTTTCCGCCGAGGCCGCCTGGTGGCAGGCCATCGACGTCGCCGCCCGCGCCCAGGAACAGCTGGCCGATCGCCTGCTGGCCGAACGAGCCGCGGATCTGCGTGACGTCGGCCGTCGTGTGCTGGGTATCCTGTGCGACGTCGAGCTGCCCGAGCCGCCGGCCGTGCCTTACCTGCTGGTGACCGACGATATCGGTCCGTCCGATGTCGCCCGCCTGGACACCGAGCGGGTTCGCGGCATCCTCACCGCCCGGGGCGGCGCCACCGCCCACAGCGCGATACTCGCCCGGGCACTAGGGATACCGGCGGTAGTCGGTGCCGGTGCCGGCGTGCTGGCGCTCGAAAATGGCACTGAGATGCTGCTCGACGGCGATGAAGGCTGGGTCTTGCCGGCACCCTCGCAAGCGCGTCGCGAGCGCTTCGAGGCGCGCATGGAAGCGCTGGAGGCGCTCAAGGCACGTGCCTGGGACGCTCGCTTCGAGGACGCCCGGACCGAGGATGGTACCCGCGTGGAGGTGGTCGCCAACCTGGGCAATACCGCCCACGCCCGCGACGCCGTATCGCGCGGCGCCGAGGGGGTGGGGCTGCTGCGTACCGAGTTTTTGTTCATGGCCCACGCCTCGCTGCCGGACGTGGAGACCCAGGAGCGCGAATATCGCGAAGCCCTGGATGCTCTGGACGGCCGCCCGCTGGTGGCGCGGACCCTGGACGTGGGTGGCGACAAGCCGCTGGCTTACTGGCCACTGCCCCAGGAGGACAACCCCTTCCTCGGCCTGCGTGGCATTCGTCTGGCCCTCAGGCGTCCCCAGGTGCTGCGCGATCAGTTCAGCGCCCTGGTGAAGGCCGCCGACGGCCGGCCGCTGCGCATCATGCTGCCCATGGTCAAGGACCTGGATGAGTTCCGCGCCGCCCGTGCGATCTTCGATGAGGTGCTGCGCGAACTCGGCGTCAGCCGAGACGGCGACCGCCTGCAGCTGGGCGTGATGATCGAGGTGCCGTCCTGCGCGCTGCTGGCGCCGAGCCTGGCGCCCGAGGTCGACTTCTTCTCCATCGGCACCAACGACCTGACCCAGTACACCCTGGCCATCGACCGTGGTCATCCTGAGCTTTCCGGGGAGTCCGACGGCCTGCACCCGGCGGTGCTGCGGCTGATCCAGATGACCGTCCAGGCGGCCCATGCCCATGGCAAGTGGGTCGGCGTGTGCGGTGAGCTGGCCAGCGACCGCCAGGCGATTCCGGTGCTGGTTGGCCTCGGCATCGACGAGCTGTCGGTGAGCGCCCGCCAGGTACCCATGGTCAAGGCACGCCTGGCGTCGGTCTCCACCACCCGGGCCCGGGAACTCGCCGCCCTGGCATTGGCCGCTCCCACCGCCCGGGACGTGCGCAGAGAGCTGGAGGCGAACCAATGAGCGAGATATCCGGCAATGCCGTCAAGCCACCGGTGCTGACCATTTCGGCCAACCCGGCGCTGGACCTGTCTGTCGCTGTGGACCGGCTGACGCCAGGTGCGCTGCACCGCGCCGAGTCAGTCGAGCTGACCGCCGCCGGCAAGGGCGTCAACATGGCGCGGGTGCTCGCCGCCCTGGGCCACCCGGTCTGTGTCACCGGCTTTCTGGGCAGTGACAACGACTCGCCCTTCGTCGATGCCTTCGCCGAGATGGGGGTCGAGGACGCCTTTGTGCGATTGCCCGGCGCCACCCGCATCAACACCAAGCTGAGCGAGGCCGACGGTCGCGTCAGCGATATCAATGCGCCGGGACTCAGCGTCGATGCCGACGCCTGGCAGCGCCTGATCGCCACCATCGAGGCGCGCCTGACGACGCCTGCGCTGCGCCCCGCCGCGGTAATGATCGGCGGCAGCCAGCCACCGGGAGTCGGCGCTTCGGCGCTGGCCGAACTGATCACTCGGATCAAGGCCACCGGCGTACCCGTGTGGGTGGACACCAGCGGCGAGGCGCTCAAGGCAGCGGTCAAGGCGGGGGCCGACGCGGTGAAGCCCAACCTGGAGGAGCTGGCCGACTGGGCGGATCGTGACATTGCAACAGACGTCGACGTTCAGCGTGCAGCCCTTGAGCTTTACGCCGCCGGCGTCGGCGACGTGCTGATTTCCGCCGGTGCCGACGGTGTGACCTGGCTGGGTCCGCATGGCCTGTGGCAGTCGCTGCCTCCTGCGGTCAGGGTGGCCAATACCGTATGTGCCGGCGATACCCTGTTTGCCGCCATGCTGCACGGCGTGCTGTGCGAGGCGCCTGTGGAACAGGCGCTGAGGTTTGCCACGGCGCTGTCCGCCGAGGCGGTGCGCCACACCGGCGTGGGCCGGGCCGACGCCTCCGATTTCTCCGACCTTCTTTCCGACACCAGGGTGCGGCGCCTCAATGACGTCGAAGCCCGGGGAGTACTTGCATGAACGTGATCCTGTTGACGACCTGCCCCGGCGGCAGCGTCACGAGCTACCTGGCCGCCCAGCGCCTGACCCCTGCCGCCGAGGCCAAGGGCTGGCAGCTCTCCACCGAGGTGCACTCGAGCCTGGCACCGGTCGAGACCCTGTCCCACCAGACCCTGGCCGCGGCCGAGCTGGTGATCGCGGTGGGCGAACCCATCGCCGGGGCCCACCGCTTCAGCGGCAAGCGCCTGTATCGTGGCAGCCTGGAAGATGCCCTGAGCGACCCGTCGGACTTTCTCGAGCGGGCGGCCCGCGACGCCCAGGTGTTTACCCCCCTCAACGATGAGGCGGCCAGCGCTTCAGGGAATGGCCCCGTGGCTGCAGACGTCAGCGACGAGGCGCGCATCGTCGCGGTGACCGCCTGTCCCACCGGGGTCGCCCACACCTTCATGGCCGCCGAGGCACTGGCCGAGGCAGGGCGTGGGCTCGGCCATCAGGTACGCGTCGAGACCCAGGGCTCGGTGGGCGCTCAGGATCAGTTGACCGACGACGAGATCGCCCAGGCGGATCTGGTCATCCTGGCCTGCGATATCGAGGTCGATCCCACCCGCTTTGCCGGCAAGCGGATCTACCGCACGTCCACCGGCAACGCCCTGAAGAAGTCGCGCCAGACCATCGAGGCAGCGCTGGTCGAGGCCCAGGTGGAAAGCGCGGATGGCGGTGCCAGGGCCGAGTCCGCCAAGAGCTTCAAGGAGAAGGGCGTCTACAAGCACCTGCTGACCGGAGTGTCCTTCATGCTGCCCATGGTGGTAGCCGGGGGCCTCTTGATCGCGCTGTCCTTCGTCTTCGGCATCGAGGCCTTCAAGGAGGAGGGCACCCTGCCTGCCGCCTTGATGGAGATCGGTGGGGGCACCGCCTTCGCCCTGATGGTGCCGGTGCTGGCCGGCTACATCGCCTATTCCATCGCCGATCGCCCCGGCATCGCCCCGGGCATGATAGGTGGCATGCTGGCGTCGAACATCGGTGCCGGCTTTATCGGCGGTATCCTGGCGGGCTTTCTGGCCGGCTACGTGGCCAAGGCGGTGACCCGCTACGTCAAGCTGCCTTCCAGCGTCGAGTCACTCAAGCCGATCCTGATCATCCCGCTGGTCGCGAGTCTGGTCACCGGTCTGGTGATGATCTATGTGGTCGGTGAGCCGGTGGCCGGGGTGCTCGAGGCACTGACCGCCTTCCTCGAGAGCATGGGCTCCACCAATGCGGTGCTGCTGGGGATTCTGCTCGGCGCGATGATGTGCTTCGACCTGGGGGGACCGGTCAACAAGGCGGCCTACACTTTCGGGGTGGGCCTGCTCGCCTCCGAGACCTACGCCCCCATGGCGGCGATCATGGCCGCCGGCATGGTGCCGGCGATCGGCATGGGCATCGCCACCTTCGTCGCCGGGCGCAAGTTTGCCGACCCCGAGCGCGAGGCCGGCAAGGCCTCCTTCGTGCTGGGGCTGTGCTTCATCAGCGAGGGCGCGATTCCCTTCGCCGCCAAGGACCCGCTGCGGGTGATTCCCATCAGCATGCTGGGCGGCGCCATCACCGGTGCCATCTCGATGCTGGTGGGCGCCAAGCTGATGGCCCCCCATGGCGGTGTATTCGTGCTGTTGATTCCAAATGCGATTACTCCAGTGTTGTGGTACCTGCTGGCGATCGTCGTGGGCTCGCTGGTGACCGGGCTCGGCTACGCCGCCATCAAGCGCGGCGAGACGGCCTCCATGCCGGTGGGCGAGGGGGCCTGATATGGGGGGGCTCGGCACTCACCGGCGGTTGACGGCCAGCAAGGTGCAGGTGGCGCCCTGGGTGCCTCTCACTGGTGCACGATGAAGGGTATTGCTCAATGGCTCGGCCTGACAGGTCGGGCCATTTTTTTTGTTCTTGACCCTTTAACGAAATGATCGACTGGTATTTTGCTGGATTCTCAGTAAAAAGACGGAAAAATTCCGAGCGCATGGCATAATGGCGCGCTTCTTGCCTCATGCTAGGCAGGACCCGGAGCAGGTGGCGACCCCACCTCAGCCGGGACAGGGCCTTACCGGGCCCAGGCGGCCCCCACCCGGGGCCTGACAAGGACGACCGTTTTCTTGTGAAGGCCGGCGAAAGTCGGCGTGAGCTGGCACGAGGCGGTACGTCCGATTGATGAGGAGATCCCATGTCAAGCGAACCCGTGACACTCATGGTGGCCCGCCGCGTGGCGCGTGGACGCTACCGCGACTTCACCCTGTGGCTCGATGAAGGCCGCGAGCTGGCGGCGGACTTTCCCGGCTATCTCGGCTCCGGCATCCTGGCGCCGCCCCCCGGCGACGACGAGTATCAGATCATCTTTCGCTTTCAGGACACCGATACCCTCGCACGCTGGGAGCATTCCGCCTCGCGCCGTGCCTGGCTCGAGCGTGGTGCCGGCCTGTTCGAGGCCCCCCAGGAGCGGCGTGCCCTGGGACTCGACAGCTGGTTCACCAGCCCCGGCCCCAGGGTGCCGCCGCGCTGGAAGCAGGCGATCGCCATCTGGCTGGCGTTCTTCCCGGTGTCGCTGATGTTCCAGTGGCTGTTGGGCGATACCCTGGCGACCTTGCCGCTGGTTCCTCGGGTACTCGCCAGCACCCTGATGCTGACCCCGGTGATGGTGTTCCTTTTCATCCCCCTGTCTACCCGCCTGCTGGCGCCCTGGCTTCAGGCGCCGCCCGGACGTGGCGCTCGCCTGAGCCTGCGTCTGCGCCGCAGCTGAGGCTGACAGGCGGCCCTCCCGGCTCGCATTGAGTCTGGCCACTGCTCGCGCCTACACTCAGGTCATGCGGCGTTGCCGCGGATCTTGAGGACAGCCCATGGGCAGTGCGAGCACGGCGCCCCGCGTGGAAGGTGACATCACCGCGCGGGAGCGCCCTACACCAGAACAACAAGAGCTTGCGTCGCTGGGACTCAAGGTGGCGGCCAGCCGCCACCCCAAGGCTGAACAGGCGGCGCGTGAGCTGCATCACGAGCTCTATCATCCCGACCTGGGTTTCGTGCTGTTCTTCGTCAGCGCCGAATACGCGCTGGACCCCCTGGCCCAGGCCCTGGAGTCGACCTTCGGTGGGCTGCCGCTGGCGGGTTGCACCACGGCGGGTGAGATCACCCCGCTGGGGTACGAGCGCGGGTCCATCGTCGCCATCGGGTTCGATCGCCGTCATTTTGGCGTGGCCACCACCCTGCTCGAGGACCTCGAGAGCGTCTCCCTGATCGACGCCCAGCGTCGGGTGGAGTCGCTTCTTGCCACCGCCAGGGGGCATCTGGATGGCGAGGCCTTCGCGCTGACCCTGCTCGATGGGCTGTCGGCCAGCGAAGAGCAGGTGCTGACCACTCTGGACGCCGCCCTGGGAGGTATCCCGAGCTTCGGTGGCTCGGCTGGGGACGACAACCGACTGGCGCATACCCATGTGTTTGCCGGTGGGCGCTTTCACAGCGCGGCGGCGGTGGTGGTGCTGATCACCACCCACCATCCCTTCGAGGTGTTCTCGACCCATCACCTGGCGGCACGCCGTGACAAGCTAGTGGTCACCCGCGCCGACCCTGCGGGCCGGCGTGTGCTGGAGCTCAATGCCCTGCCCGCGGTGGACGAGTACGCTCGGCTGGTCGGTGTCTTGCCAAGCGAGCTCGATGAGGGCGTGTTTGCCCGCCACCCGTTGGCGGTCAAGCTGGGCGACGCCTACTACGTCCGCTCGATCCAGCGTGCCAACGCCGACGGTAGCCTCAGCTTCTACTGCGCGGTGGAGACCGGCATCGTGCTGACCGCCATGGCCGGCACGCCGATTCTCGAGGCCCTCGACGATACCCTGGGGGGCCTTCAGCGCCGATTGGGGCGACCTCAGTTGATCATCGGCTGTGACTGCTTTCTCAGGCGGCTGGAGTTCGAGGCGCTTGCGCAGATCGACGACGCCTCAGAGCGACTTTCCAGGGCCTCGGTGGTGGGCTTCAACACCTACGGTGAGCAGCACCACGGCATGCATATCAACCAGACCTTCACGGGGGTGGCGATTGGATCTGGTCGGTGAGCCAAGGCAGGATCGCGCCAGCAGTGCACTGGAACAGGAACTGCTGGAGGAAAACCATCGGTTACGCCGGATCTGCCAGGCGCTGATCGAGCGGGTCGAGTCCGCCGGGGCGGGCGGGGCACCCTATGGTGCCTTCGAGCACGCGGTGCTGCTCGCCGAGCAGGTGCGCGAGCGCACCGAGACCCTGCACCGAACCCTGGATGAACTGGCCGAAACCAATGCCCGTCTGGAGGAGGCCCGGCGCGACGCCGAGGCCGCCAATGCCTCCAAGACCCGCTTCCTGGCGGCGGTCAGCCACGACCTGCTGCAGCCGCTCAACGCCGCGCGGCTGTTTGCCAGCGCCCTGGAAGAGCGAAAGCTGCCGGAAGAATCCGGCCGCCTGGTGCAGCGTATCGATCGCTCGCTCAGCGACGTGGAATTGCTGCTGGGGACCCTGGTCGACATCTCGCGACTGGATGCCGGAGTGCTGACCCCGGACGTGGCCCCCTTCGCCGTCTCGCAACTGCTGGATGCGCTCGCCGAGGAATTTCGTCAGATGGCCGGCGCCCGCGGTCTGGCGTTTCGCTATGTGCCGAGTTCCGCCTGGGTCGAGTCCGACCTGGCGCTGCTGGCCCGGGTGATTCGCAACCTGATGTCCAACGCCGTGCGCTACACCGAGTCGGGGCGGGTGCTGCTCGGCTGTCGCAGACGTCGGGTCGGCCAGCAGTACTGGCTCGAGATCCTGGTGGGGGATACCGGTCCGGGCATCGACGAGGCTCGCCGTGACGAGATATTTCTGGAGTTTCGCCGCGGCAACGCCGCAGCCCCGGGGCAGGAGCGCGGGCTGGGGCTGGGGCTTGCCATCGTCGATCGCATCACCCGCCTGCTCGATCACCCCATCACCCTCAATAGCCGACCCGGCCAGGGCGCCCAGTTCTCGGTAAGCGTGCCCTGCGCTCGCCCGGCGCGTGCGGTGGCCCCGTCGGCCTCGACCCTGCAGCAGGCCGGCACGCGTCAACTGCAGAGTACCGAGGTATGGGTGCTGGACAACGATCCCGCCATCCTCGAGGGCATGAGCGCGCTGCTGGGTGGCTGGGGATGTCGGGCGCGCCTGGCGTCGCGAGTGGTTGAACTGGAACAGAGCCTGGCCGAGCGTCACGAGACACAGGGCATGGATAGGCAGTCGCCAACGGTGGTGATGATCGACTACCACCTGTCCAGCGACGAAGAAGATGGTCTGGCCCTGGCCCAGCGCCTGGCCGGCTCTCATATAGACCTGGCCCCGATACTGATCACCGCCAACCACGACGCCGAGATCAAGCGGCGTTGTCGTGAGCTTGGCTTCCCCTGTCTACTGAAGCCGCTGAAGCCTCTGCGCCTGCGTCAGGCACTGATGCACCTGCTCGACGTCGGTTGAGCCGTCTTGCCTTGGTCAGCGAGACGTTCTGCCTTCTAGCGCGCCCGTCGCCTGGCCAGGCAGGCCAGCAGGGTGGACTCGTCGGCTGCCAGGATCGCCTGAATACGGCTGCCGACGCCAAGCTTCTTGAGGATCGCCGAGACGTGGGTCTTGACCGTGGTCTCGGCGATATCGAGCTCGCGGGCGATGACCTTGTTGGAGGCGCCGCGAATCAGCAGGGACAGCACCTCGAGCTGCTTGACCGTCAACTGCTCGAGCGCGCCTGCATCGGCTGGACCCGTCACCCCCTGTGTCGCCCCCTGCGTCACAGGCGAGGCACTCGAGGCCTCGGCCGGGCGGCGCATGATCTCGGCGGGCAGATAGATCTGGCCGTCCAGGATCTGCTTGATCGCCGCCAGCAGGTCCGGGCGCGGCGTGGACTTCGGCAGGTAGCCGATGGCGCCCAGATCCAGGGCGCCGAGTACTGTGGCGCGCTCGCTTTCGGCCGACAGCACCGCCACCGGCACCGCCGGAAAGGCCCGGCGCAGTTCGCGCAGTCCGTCCAGGGCCGAGGCGTCAGGCAGATTCAAGTCCAGCAGTACCAGGTCGACGTCGTCGTCGGCGTCGAGGGCGCTGGTCAGCGCGGCGAAGCAGTCCGCCTCGCGCAGCTCGGTGCCGGGCAGGCCCGATTGAATGACCGCGGCAATGGCGTCGCGAAAGAGCGGGTGATCGTCAGCCACCATCAGGCTGTGCATGTCTGGCGTCCCGGTTGTCTGTGTCCTTGGTCGGTCTCCTACCGAAGGAGGAGGCGCTCTCCTGCCAGGGCAGTATGTCGCAAGCCAGGTTCCTGACCAAGACTGGAGTGGCAGACAACTACAACATCCTTTCCAAGGAGACACGCCATGATCTACGCCAACCCCGGACAACCCGACGCCGTGGTCAGCTTCGACGAGCGCTACGGCAACTATATCGGCGGCGAGTTCGTCGCTCCGGTCAAGGGTCAGTACTTCGACAACGTAAGCCCGGTCAACGGCCAGGTGTTCTGCCAGATCCCCCGCTCCGGCGTCGAGGATATCGACAAGGCGCTGGACGCCGCCCATGGGGCAGCGCCGGCCTGGGGGCGCACCTCCGCCGGCGAGCGCAGCAATATCCTCTTGAAGATCGCCGAGCGCATCGAGGCCAACCTGGAGGCGCTGGCGGTGGCCGAGTGCTGGGACAACGGCAAGGCGGTGCGCGAGACCCTGAACGCCGATATTCCGCTGGCGGTGGACCACTTCCGCTACTTCGCCGGCTGCATTCGTGCCCAGGAAGGCACCGCCGCTGATATCGACGCCAACACCGTGGCCTATCACTTCCACGAGCCACTGGGCGTCGTCGGCCAGATCATCCCCTGGAACTTTCCGCTGCTGATGGCCACCTGGAAGCTGGCCCCGGCGCTGGCCGCCGGCAACTGCGTGGTGCTCAAGCCCGCCGAGCAGACCCCGGCCTCGATCCTCAAGCTGATGGAGGTGATCGGTGACCTGCTGCCTCCCGGCGTGGTCAACGTGGTCAACGGCTTCGGCGCCGAGGCGGGGGAGGCCCTGGCCACCAGCAAGCGCATCGCCAAGATCGCCTTTACCGGTTCCACCCCGGTGGGCTCGCACATCCTCAAGTGCGCTGCCGACAACATCATTCCTTCTACCGTGGAGCTTGGCGGCAAGTCGCCCAACATCTACTTCGCCGACATCATGAACGCCGAGCCGGAGTTCATCGACAAGGCCGCCGAGGGGCTGGTGCTGGCCTTCTTCAACCAGGGTGAGGTATGCACCTGCCCGTCGCGGGCGCTGATCCAGGAGAGCATCTACGAGCCGTTCATGGCCAAGGTGATGGAGCGGGTCACCACCATCAAGCGTGGCAACCCACTGGACACCGAGGTCCAGGTCGGCGCCCAGGCCTCCAAGGAGCAGTTCGACAAGATCATGTCCTACATGGACGTGGCCCGGGAGGAAGGCGCCGAGTTCCTGACCGGTGGCAACCAGGCCAAGCTCAATGCCGATCTGGACACCGGCTACTACATCGAACCGACGCTGCTCAAGGGCAACAACAAGATGCGCGTCTTCCAGGAAGAGATCTTCGGCCCGGTGGTGGCGGTGACCACCTTCAAGGATGAGGAAGAAGCCCTGGCGATTGCCAACGACACCGAATTCGGCCTTGGCGCCGGCGTCTGGAGTCGTGACATCAACGTGGCCTTCCGCATGGGGCGTGGCATCCAGGCCGGTCGCGTATGGACCAACTGCTACCACCAGTATCCCGCCCACGCCGCCTTCGGCGGCTACAAGAAGTCCGGCGTCGGTCGCGAGACCCACAAGATGGCACTCGAGCATTACCAGCAGACCAAGAACCTGCTGGTGAGCTACGACACCAATCCCCTCGGTTTCTTCTAAAGGGAGTCGATCCGGGCCCGGTACCACCGGGCCCGGGAAGCTTCACCCCAGCGGCCTGACGCCGTTTGACTCTCAGCGCCGCGACCGTTCACCGGGTGTCCCCGGACACCTTTCTCCTCTGTACCGTCCTTCCTTGATAGCGGGCGGACAGAGACCCTTTTTGCCCGGATCAGGGCAAGGAGCACAACAATGCAAAGCACCATGGAAGCCGCCGTCGTTCGTCAGTTCGGTCAGCCCTTGACCCTCGAGGAGGTCGAGGTGCCGCGTCCCGCCAGGGGCGAGGTTCTGGTCAAGATCGCCGCCTCCGGGGTCTGCCATACCGACCTGCACGCCGCCCACGGCGACTGGCCGGTCAAGCCCAACCCGCCATTTATTCCCGGACACGAAGGCGTCGGCGAGATTGCCGCGGTGGGTGAAGGCGTCAGCCACGTCAAGGAAGGCGATCGGGTGGGGATTCCCTGGCTGTACAGCGCCTGCGGCCACTGCGAGCACTGCCTGGGCGGTTGGGAGACCCTGTGTGAGTCCCAGCAGAACACCGGCTACTCGGTCAACGGTGGCTTCGCCGAGTACGCCATCGCCGACGCCGGCTTCGTCGGCCATCTGCCGAGCAACGTCGGCTTCGTCGAGATCGCCCCGGTACTTTGCGCCGGCGTCACCGTCTACAAGGGCCTGAAGATGACCGATACCCGCCCGGGGCAGTGGGTGGTGATCTCTGGCATCGGTGGTCTTGGCCATATGGCGGTGCAGTACGCCGTGGCCATGGGCCTGAACGTGGCGGCGGTGGACGTGGCCGACGACAAGCTGGAGCTGGCACGACGGCTCGGCGCCACGGTCACCGTCAACGCCTTGAAGGAGGACCCGGTGGCGGCGATCAAGCGGGACATCGGCGGCGCCCATGGGGCCCTGGTCACGGCGGTCTCGCCGAAGGCCTTCGAGCAGGCCCAGGGCATGGTCCGGCGCGGTGGCACCATCGCCTTGAACGGCCTGCCGCCGGGAGACTTTCCGCTTCCGATCTTCGATACCGTGCTCAACGGCATCACCGTGCGTGGCTCCATCGTCGGTACCCGCCAGGACCTTCAGGAGGCGCTGGACTTTGCCGGTGAAGGCAAGGTCAAGGCCACCGTCTCCACCGACCGTCTGGCCAATATCAACGACATCTTCGGCCGCATGATCGATGGCAAGATCGAGGGCCGAGTCGTGCTCGATATGCAGGGCTAGGTTGACTGAGCAGCGGCGACCGATACAGCAGGGCGGCGACACCGGGTGTCGCCGCCCTGTCATATGCATGTGATGTCCTTGTCATCCTTGCCTACGCTGGTGTCGCGGCACCATCCATGGCATCTCGAACCCGCAAGGAGCCGACCGCATGAGTACCGACCATCACGTTCCTCTGGCCCTGGAGGCCGTCATCTTCGACTGGGCCGGGACCCTGGTCGACTTTGGCTCCTTCGCCCCGACCCAGGTGTTTGTCGAGGTGTTCGCCGAGATCGGTGTGGCCGTAAGCCTCGACGAAGCCCGCGGCCCCATGGGCATGAGCAAGTGGGACCATATCCGCGCCCTGTGCGATCTGCCCGACATCGCCGAGCGTTTTCGTCGGGCCTGTGGCCACTCGCCGAGCGACGAGGACGTCGACGTGCTCTATCGGCGGTTCATGCCGTTGCAGGTGGCCAAGGTGGCCGAGCATTCCGCGCCGATTCCTGGCGCCCTGGAATGTCTCGCGGGGCTGCGTGGAAGAGGGCTAAAGATCGGTTCCTGCTCCGGCTATCCCGCCGAGGTGCTGGCGCCGGTGCGCCGTGCGGCGCGCCAGGCGGGGCTCGAGGTGGACCACGCCGTCGCCGGTGACGAGGTGGTGCGCGGGCGACCCGGGCCGGCCCAGGCGCTGGCCAATGTGGTGGCGCTCGGTATCGGTGATGTGGCGGCTTGCGTCAAGGTCGATGATACCGCTCCCGGCATCGAGGAGGGCCGCGCCGCCGGCATGTGGTCGGTGGCGGTGACCGATACCGGCAACGCCATGGGACTGGATCTCGAGGGTTACCAAGCGACCGCGCCGGATGCGCTCGAGCGGCGCCGGCGCCACGTAGCCGAGCGACTGAGCGCCTGTCGTCCCCACTACCTGATCACAAGCGTCGCCGAGCTTGACGGTGTGCTGGATCAGATCGCGGCTCGGCTCGCCAGGGGAGAGCGGCCCCAGGCCTCGTGAAGGTCAGCTCGTGGAAAAAACGGACAGGTCGAGTGCGTGGCTGTGTCCCAGCCAGATGACGCCCTGGGTATGGTCGAAGAGGTCGTCGTCGGTACCCAGATGCACGAAGATGTCCAGCTCGCCTCGGTGGATGGCGAGCCAGGGCACGATCTCGCCGAAGGCCTCGGCCGCGAAGGATAGCTGGCAGCTCCAGCGAGGATGCGGCCCCACCGGTTGTTGATGAAAACGCCCCACCTGAACGGCAAAGCGCGCCTGGCATTGCTCGGCCAGGGTCCTGGCCTGGGCAAGCCCTTCGGCATCGTCGTAGTAGAGGTGGGCGTGGTAGTAGCGAATCTGGTCGACGTCGGGCATGGGACTCTCCTGGGCGCTCTGCTGATGACGTCGACAAGGATCGCGTCCCTGGCGATGCATGGCAATCGCGGTGTCACGCCCGCCTGCCTACCAGCGTTACATACTGAAGCGGCGGCCCTGGGGCCGCCGCTGTCACTTGCTCCGGCGTCGTCGGTGACGACCTTGCCGGGTCACGCTCAGGGTTCCTGGGTCGTGCCCTGGGGCGGCTCGCCGATAAAGCCCGGCATGGCCGGCGTCGGCGTGCCCTGGCGGGCGATCGCCAGGAACTGCAGGTGGCGTTCGTACTCGCCGAGCACGTCATCGATGACCTGACCCCGGGTGTAGCCATTGAGGTTCTGACCCACACCGCCTTCGGCCAGATGTACGTCCAGGCGCAGGTAGTAGTCATCGTCCGCCGGCACGAAGCTCGGCGTGCGCATGCGATGGGGGCGGACCTGGTAGACGAAGCTCTGCATCGCCTCGAAGTCCACCTGCAGGGTCAGCCGCGGCAGCGGTTCGCCCTCGACCTGTTCCTCGCTCAGGGTGGCCGACTGGCCGCGACGCTCGAGTTCCTCGACGAACTGTTTCAGGCCCGGGCGCAGGGCGTGCTCCATGGTCGACTCGGCACCGGCGCGGTTGGAGGTGTCCAGCGCCCGATCCAGGCGTTCCTTCCAGTTGCCGCCTTCGCCGCTGGCCGCGACCAGCTTGCGCGCGTCGGCCTTTTCCTTCTCGGTGCGCAGGGCCCGGGCCAGTCCCACCATGATGGCGAACATCACCAGCGAGAACGGCAGGGCGGTGATCACCACCGCGCTTTGCAGGGCGTCGAGGCCGCCGGCCATCAGCAGGGCGATGGTAATCAGGCCGATCACCGCCGCCCAGAAGATGCGCAGGCGGATCGGCGCGTCGTGGTTGACGTCACGCAAGATCGAGGTGAAGTTGGCCAGCACCAGGGCGCCGGAGTCCGCCGAGGTGACGAAGAACACCACCCCGAGCAGGGTGACCACCGAGGCGGTGACGCCGATGTAGGGGTACTGCTCGAGGAAGGTGTAGATGGTGGTCTGGGGGGTGGCCAGCGCCTGCTCTCCGAGCACCGCCAGGCCGTCATTGGCGACCATGTCGATGCCGGCGTTACCGAAGATCGACATCCACGCCATCATGAAGCCCAGCGGAATCAGCAGGGCGCCAAGGGCGAACTGACGAATGGTGCGCCCGCGCGAGATGCGCGCCAGAAACAGCCCGACGAAGGGCGTCCAGGCGATCCACCAGCCCCAGAAGAAGATGGTCCACCAGCCTTTCCACTGCTGGGCGTCGCTGCCGGCGAAGGCGTAGGTGTCGAAGCTCTTGCCGACGAAGCCACTGAAGTAGTCGCCGACGTTGAGTACCAGGGCGTTGAGCAGCGCCAGGGTGTCACCCTGGAACAGCACGAACAGCAGCAGGGCGGCGGCCAGCAGCATATTGAACTCGGACAGCCGGCGAATGCCCTTCTCGACGCCGGTGACCACCGAGATGGTCGCCAGGATCACCACCAGCACGATCAACACCACCTGGGTCGACAGGCTTTCGGGTACGCCGAACATGAAGCTCAGGCCGTAGTTGAGCTGGATGACGCCGATACCGAGGCTGGTGGCGATGCCGAACACGGTGGAGATCACCGCGGTGATATCGACGGCGTTGCCGATGGGGCCGTAGATGCGCTTGCCCAACAGCGGGTAGAGAGCGCTGCGGATGGCCAGCGGCAGGCGATGGCGATAGCTGAAGTAGGCCAGTGCCATGCCCATCAGCACGTACATGCCCCAGCCGGTCAGGCCCCAGTGGAGGAAGGTCTGAGGCACCGCCTGCCTAAGTGCGGCGGCGCTTTCCGGGGCCATGTCCGGGGGCGTCAGGTAGTGCGACAGCGGCTCGGCCACGCAGAAGAACAGAAGGTCGATACCGATGCCTGCGGCGAACAGCATCGAGGCCCAGGACAGCAGCGAGAATTCCGGGCGCGAGTGGTCCGGGCCGAGGCGAATGTTGCCGACCCGGGACAGGCTGATGACCAGCACGAACACCAGATAGGCCACGGCGGCCAGCATGTAGTACCAGCCGAAGGTGTCGTTGACCCAGGCAAGACCGCTGTCGAACAGGGCACCGGCCCGCTCGGTGAAGGTCATGGTGAAGAACAGAAAGACCACGATGCCGGCTACCGCGCCGTGAAAGACGACGGGGTTGAGGCGATCGCGGGAGGCGCTCTCGTGATGTGACATGCACGTGCTCCCTCGAGGATGAAGTGAGACAGAGCCTGCCCGGCGAGGCTATCGCCGTTCTCCACGATGCCATCCTGGCATCCTGATGCTGCTTCCGTGAGCGTTACGCCATTTTGTTAATTGACCGACCAATTAACAAAATGATGATGGCGGAGTGGCCGAGTCGTGGCTCGGCACCTGTTGGCGGCTCTTGCGAAGGGTCTGGGCGACCCACCGCGGCCAGGGGCGCGCGGTTATTTTATTGATTGAACGTTCAATAAAATACAGAGATGGGGAGCATCTTTCAACCCGAGGGGGAGAAACGGCGGGCAGGGGGCGCACGAAAACGCCATGCCCGAGGCTCGGACATGGCGCGTTGGTACGGGGCTTTCTGGTCTCCCGGGTCGGCGCCTATGGCCGAACCGAGGGCGTCAATATCAGGCCTCGGGGGCGTGATGCTTTTCGGGACCATGAGCGCGGTGCTCACCCGGACCACCGCGCGGGTGGTCGCCGTGGCCCGGCATCATGGTGTGCTTCAGTTCACGCAGCTGGCGCTCGTCGAGGATCTCGGCCAGCTGGTCACGGGTGGAGGACATCAGTTCGCGCCAGGCGTCATGACGGGCTTCGGGGTTCTCGAACTCCTGGGCCTTCAGCGCTTCGGCGCCTTCCTTGAAAGATTCGCGAGCGGCGTTGAACGCTTCGCGCTCGTCGTCGGACAGCTCCCACTTGTCGACCAGGGCGTTGATGCGCTCCTCGCGCAGCTCGTGGCGGGCACGTTCGAGGGCGGCGACACCGTCTTCACCGAGGATTTCCATGCGCTGCTCGCGGAAATCGTCGTTGAGTTCCTTGATCTCCTGACGGTGCTCCATGGCGGCCTGCTTCAGGGCTTCGCGGGTCTCGGCGTCGATGCCGGCGCGGTCAAACAGCTCGGCGCGCATCTCGCCCCCTTCGTGGCGCGGGCCTTCGGGGCGGTCGGGCGAGGCCGTCGCGGTCATGGCGACCGGCAGCAGGGCGGCAGAGACAGCGGCGGACAGCAGGGCCTTGCGGGCAAATGTCATTTTCATGGGTCGACTTCCTTCAGCGTTGATGCCTCGTCACAGGACGTGGCGTTATGGCGGGCGATGCCCTTGTTGACGTGATCCATCTTGACCCTGGCTCGTGCAAGGCTGATGCAGCCAATGTGCAGAGAAGCGGCAAGCGCAGACGAGTTTGTGCAACGCAGGGTTCGAATTTTCGGCGGGGCAGTGGAGCCGAGGCCGAGGAGTCGGCGCCGGTGAAATTTTCTTCAATACCGAAGGGCGTCATCGCGTCAGCCTGAAACGCCATCCTGTGAGGCATGTGTGATGACGTTTTCTCTGGAAGAACTGCTGGCGATCTTTGCCTTCTCGCTGGTGGCCTCGATATCGCCGGGCCCGGTCAACCTGCTGATCCTGTCCACCGGCGTGGGTCACGGCTGGCGCCGAGCGATGCCCCTGGTGGTGGGTGCCAGCGGCGGTTTTACCCTGCTGCTGGGCCTGCTCGCCGCGGGGCTCGGGAGTGTCTGGCTGGCGCTGCCCGGGCTTCAGTGGCTGGTGCGGCTGGCGGGCCTGAGCTTTGTGGCCTGGCTGGCCTGGCGCCTGTTGACGGACGCAGGCGACTGGGGCACGGACCAGCGGCGCGAACCGCCGGGGCCCGCCACCGGCGCGCTGATGCAGTGGCTCAACCCCAAGGCCTGGATCGCCTCGTTGGCAGGGCTGGGACTGTTCACGGCGGGACGGGAAAGCGTCGATATCGCGCTTTTCACCCTGGTCTGGGGCAGCGTCTGTCTGGCGAGCGCCATCGGCTGGGCGTGGCTTGGTGGACACGCCCGGGGCTGGCTGTCGTGCGAGGCAAGACGGCGGGTCCTCCAGCGCCTGCTGGCGGCCTTGCTGATTTTTAGTGGCGCGCTGATGCTGCTGTGAGGCAGCTTGCGGACACCGGTCCGACGGTCAGGCGCGCTGCTTAAGGTGCTGAATCTGACCCTTCAACGGGCCTGGCATCTGACCCTGCATCTGATCCTGCATATGACTCTGGATATAGTGCCCCGGAGTGGTGGCCAGCAGCTTCTTGAAGGTGCGTTGCAGGTGCGCCTGGTCGGCGAAGCCGCAGTCGTTGGCGACCGCAGCGATGGGATCGCCCCGTCGCAGTCGTTGCCTGGCGTGACGCACGCGCAGGTCGATCAGCGCCGCATGGGGCGTGGTGGCATAGTGACGTCGAAAGCCCGAAATCAGGCTGGTGGCGCGGCACTCGGCGGCGGCGCAGAGGTCGTCCAGGCGCAGCTCTTGCTGCCAGTCATCGTGAAGACGCTCCCAGGCGCGCACCAGTCGCTCGGGAGGCGCGCCGTGTTCTGCCTCGCCTTGCGCCGGCAGGTCGAGCAGGCCTGTCAGGCGCTCGGCGAGCCGCTCAAGCACGGTCTCGCGCTCAAGCAGGCTGGCATCCCCATCGGCAAGGGCGTCGGTGGCGACGCGAATGACTTGGTGAAGGGCGGCGTCTTGCGTCGTCAGTGCCGAGAACACCGCGCCGTCGTCGCCGTCGAGGCCGCAGCGCTCGGTCAGCCAGGCGCTGTCCAGGTAGAGCATGTCATAGCCCCAGTCTCGCTCGCTCAAGGCGTTGCAGGCGTGGACGTCGCCGGGGTTGATCAGCACCACGTCTCCCTGGCGCACCTCAAGGGTACGGTGGCGGTTGAGGAAGCTCGAGTGGCCCTGGACGATCGCGCCCAGCGAGTGGGTGTCGTGGCTGTGGGGCGCGTGGCTTAGCCGGTGCCCGCCCCTGACTCGGCGCGCCTCGACCTGGGGCATCCGCGGGTCGCGCAGATAGCGGGAAAAGGTGGCAGCGATCCTGGGGGGCATGACGGTCTTCCTGGCAAGACGCGGTGGCTGCGTCGAGGTCTTCACTCTCGTCGATCCTGAGATGCCAGGCAAGAGACGCCTGCGCTGGATCAAGGGAGAGGGGAGTTTGTCAGGCATTTTTGGCGTCGCAACCCTTGGCGAGGCCAAAGCCTGATAGCCGTCAACGAGGCCCGCGGGGGGCATTGTTAAGGTCTGTCATCTTTTTTCAAGGCGCGCTGTCAATTCGACGAACGGTCAAGGGGACTTGGCTCGGCGTCGGACAGCAGCGTCACCTCAGACATCGAGATCCTCATGACAGACACCGTGACGTCCACCCGGGAGGCCGGCGAGGCCCCCAGCTATCGCGAGATGCACCGCGATGCCAGCGAATTTGCCAGCCGTTCCGACTACCTCGAGCATGAACTCAAGATCATGCGTCCCCGGCGCTATGGTCTTAATCTGATCGGCCGGGACTTCCACTTCGAACTCGAAGACCTGGTACCGGCGATTGCCGGCACCATCGGCATCATCGCCATGTACTCGGCGGTGATGATGTCCTGGGCCAATGGCCTGTCCGCCGCCTGGCCCGATGTCACCCTGGGGCGCGAGTTCGCCATCGCCGTCTCGCGTCTGGAGATGCTGTTGCCGGTCCTGCTGTTCTGCGTGCTGGGCTCGGGTATCTTCAATCCGCGTGCCAACCTGGCCGGCAATCACGGCCCGATGATTCCGCTGATCGCCAGCATGGCCCTTGCCGGTGCCCACCCGCTGGCCCTGGCGCTGTGGATCGGCGCCTTCGGCCTCGGCCTTTCCTGGGTCAAGGGCGGCTCGCGCCTGGTCAACCTGACCTCCCAGGGCACCGCCGGTGGTCTGCTGATCTTTCTCGGCTTTTCCGGCGCCATGAGCCAGATCGGTAGCCTCAAGGCGTGGGGCATGGGGCTCGAGGGCGAGATGGGTTACGTCGCCCTGGTGGTGTTGGCGGTCAATATCCTGCTGTACGCCGTGCTGGCGCGGCTGGGCAAGCGCTGGCTGGCGATTCCCGCCTGCGCGGTCACCGGCCTGGTGGTGGCGCTGGCGCTGGGTGCGGGCTTCGATCTCGAGTTCACCACCGAGACCGGCCTGCCGCCGCTCAGCCCCAGCTACTGGTGGGGCAGCACCGACCACGGCTGGATGCTGGGGCTGCCGAACATGCAGCACTTCATCGCCTCGCTGCCGTTCGCGATCCTGGCGGTTGCCATGTGGTCACCGGACTTTCTCGGTCATCGCATCTTCCAGGAGATGAACTATCCCAAGGGTACCGATCGGGTACTGATGGACGTCGACGACACCATGACGATGTGCTCGCTGCGTCAGGTGATCGGTACCGCCCTCGGCGGTGGCAATATCACCTCGTCCTGGGGCACCTATATGATCCCGGCGGCCATCGCCAAGCGGCCGATTCCCGCCGGCGCCATTTTGCTGGGGCTGTTGACCATCGCCATCGCCATCCTCGGCTTCCCCATGGACGTGGCGGTGTGGCCGCCGGTGATGTGCGTGGCGCTTTTGGTCGGAGTCTTCCTGCCGATGCTCGAGGCCGGCGTGCAGATGATCAAGGAAAGCCGCGACGCCCAGGCCGCCGGCGTTTGCCTGTTCGCCGCGGCGGTCACCAACCCGGTGCTGGCCTGGGCGGTGACCATGCTGCTCGACAACAACGGCTGGATCGGTGATCGCGAACGCGCCACTCGGCTGTCGCTGGCCGACCGCCTGATCATCCCCGCATCGGTGCTGGGGGTGTGTCTGTTCGCCATGCTGGCGGTGGGCATGTTCGAGGGACAGTACGGGATTCCCGCGCTGTTCTAGATAGGCCGCAAGTGCCATACGCAAGAGGCCGCCCAAGGGCGGCCTCTTGCGTTATTGGTGAGTGATCGGTGTCACTCTTCCGGCTGGTACTTGTAACCGACGCCGTAGACGGAGCGGATGATCTCCCGCTCGGGCCAGATATCGGCGATCTTCTTGCGCAGCTTCTTGATATGGCTGTCCACGGTGCGCTCGGAGACGATGCGGTGGTCGCGGTACATGTGATCCATCAACTGCTCGCGGGCGAAGATTCGACCCGGCGAGTGCATCATCACCTTGAGCAGCTGGAATTCCACCGCGGTGAGGCCAAGGTCCTGACCGTCGGCCAGGGCGCGCCAGCCGCTTTCGTCCAGCACCAGGTCGTGGTTGGCTTCGCTGTCCTGCTGGTGTGCCTGGCTGCGGCGCAGCACAGCCTTGACCCGGGCGACCACCT
This sequence comes from Halomonas sp. DP1Y21-3, assembly GCF_019801245.1. Taxonomy (NCBI): domain Bacteria; kingdom Pseudomonadati; phylum Pseudomonadota; class Gammaproteobacteria; order Oceanospirillales; family Halomonadaceae; genus Halomonas; species Halomonas sp. DP1Y21-3. The sequence goes on along the minus strand of NZ_JAHVJM010000002.1, from coordinate 311,948 downwards.
CGCGCGGGCTGAACGGCTTGCAGATGTAGTCGTCGGCACCCAGTTCGAGGCCCAGCAGGCGGTCGACCTCCTCGACTCGGGCGGTCAGCATCACCACCGCGATATCGGGCCAGCGCTGACGGATCTCGCGGCACAGGGTCAGGCCGTCGGTGCCAGGCAGCATCAGGTCCAGCAGCACCAGGCTGGGGCGTGACTCGGCCTCGCTGAGGTAGCCGACCACCTGGTCGCCGTGGTCGATATGGTGGGTGGCGTAGCCGCTACCCTCCAGGTAGTCCGCCACCAGACGGGCGATCTTGGGTTCGTCTTCGACGATCAGGATGTCGTCGAGACTGGCGTCGGTGTCGTTCATTCATCGTCCTCGTGCTGCTGATGGTCCGGCAGGGCCGGAAAACGCAGGGTCCAGCATAACCCGCCAAGCTCGGAAGGGGAGGGGCGCATGTCGGTGTCGTGGGCGCGGGCCAGGGCGGTGGCGATGGACAGCCCCAGGCCGCTGCCGCCGCTTGAGCGGTTGCGCGAGCCTTCCACCCGGTAGAGGCGTTCGGTCAGCCGCGGCAGTTCGTTGACCGGTACCCCGGGGGCGCTGTCTTCCCAGCGCAGCACCCAGTCGTCGGCCTCACGCCGCAGCGATACCTTGAGTCGCCCCGGCGCCTGGGTGTAGGCGCAGGTATTGTCAATCAGGTTGTTCCATAGCTGGCGCAGGCGCTGCAGGTCGCCGCGAATCCACGCCGGGCCCTGAATATCGTGCTCGAGGGTCAGGCCATGATCGGCAAGCCAGCCCTCGGCTTCGTCCAGCCGGGTGGCCAGTTGCTCGCCCAGGTCCAGCGGTGCGAGCTGGACTTCCAGTGCGCCGGCGTCGCTCTGGGACAGCAGGCGCAGGTCGGCGACCAGGCGCTCTAACTGGCCGACCTCCTGGGACAGCGAGCGCAGGTTGTCCTGGTCGAGGGCGCGAATGCCGTCCTGCATCGCTTCGATCTCGCCGCGCAGCACCGCCAGTGGGGTACGCAGCTCATGGGCGATGTCGGAAACCCAGCGGGTACGTGCCTCGCGGCTGGCTTCCAGGGTTTCCGCCAGCACATTGAAGTCGTGGGACAGGCTGGACAGCTCGTCGCGACCGCGCTCCGGCAGGCGGATGCTGTAGTCGCCCTCGGTCAGCCGGCGGGTGGCCATTGCCATGCCACGGGCGCGTCGGCCCATCCACCAGGACAGGGCGGCGGCCAGCAGCAGCGAGGTCAGCGCCAGGGCGATGACGATGATGGTCAGGTTGCGTTGCTGCTGGGCCAGAAACAGCCGGTCCATGCGTGCCATTAACTGCTCCGGCGGGCGATAGCCCAGGGTGCCGACCTGGCGGCCCGCGCTCATCACCGGCAGCCAGCGCAGTTCGGCGGCCATGTCGTCCTTGTCCGGGGGCAGGCCGATCACCGGCAGGCCGCTTTCGTCATGGAGCACGAAGTCCCTGGGGTCGCCCAGGTCGCCTTCGATGCTCATCGGCGGCAGGTTGTCGCCGGGCCAAAGCTGGCGGCGTACCAGGTGGTGCCAGGCGCGCGGCGACTGGCGCAGCCACTGCCAGTTCTGGCGTCGCGCCCAGGCCTCGCCGAGGCCTTCCGCCAGGGTCTCGGCGCGCTGGGTCTGGGAGCGGTCGAGGTACTCGATGAAGCCCTGGTCGAGGCTGCGCGAAATCGCCACGAACACCAGCCCGGCGATGGCCACATTGACCACCAGGATGATGACGAAGAGCTTCAGACCCAAGCGTGAGAAGGCCGGGCGAAACAGGCGTTTCGCGGACATGCGACGATTCCTTGACCGAAATGGCGAAAAAGATGAACACAGCATGCCATCGTCGGCGCCAAAAAGGCGCCAATAACGGTGAAACCTTTGTGCAGCCTTCGCCGACGGATGAGTCGAGCGATCACCTCAGTCCGTAGCGGTCAGACCGTCAGGGACAGCTTTCCCCGATCAGCAGTCGCGTTCCCAATAGGCGGTTCTCGGCGGGTTGCAGACCCAGCACCATGCGCGCGGCGACGCGCCCCTTCTCGATGCTGTCTTGGCGCACGGTGGTCAGGCGCGGGGCGCGGTACTGGCCTTCTTCGATACCGTCGAAGCCGGTCAGGCGCAGGTCCTCGGGGACGCGGATGCCACGCTGTTCGGCCAGGGTCAGGACGGTCAGGGCGATGCGGTCGGACATGCACAAGAGCAGGTCCGGGCGCTGTTCTGCTGGCAGGTCGAGGATCTTCTCGATCACCGGGGCGCAGACCGCGTGGGTGTTCTCGTCGATGTTCCACACCGGGACGCCGGTGGGGTCGATGTCGTGTTCGTCCAGGGCGCGGTGGAAACCGTCCAGGCGCGAGCGGGTGATGGTGCGATGGGCATCGAGACAGCGATGCTCGGCACTCACCGGGCCATTATAGGATTCATCGATCAAGCGCAGGCTGAGGATGCCGACCCGCCGTGGACGTTTTTTCAGTGCGTGGCAGGCGATGGCGTGGCAGGCCGGTTCGTTGTCGATATGGACGGTGGGGCGGGCATCGATATGAAAGTCCACCCCGACCAGTGGACGCTGGGCCGGCAGCTCGTTGATCAGCCGATCCCCGGGCATCAGACCATAGACGACAAAGCCGTCGGCCATGCTGGCGGAGCCCGGGTGACAGAGTGCGTCGGCGTGACGGGGAGATTCGGGCTGACGTCCCGACAGCAGCAGCAGGGTGTGCCCGTGGGCGTCGAGCACCTCGGTGATGCCGGTCAGAAGCTCGCTTGAAACCGCGTCGTTGAGGCTGTAGGTCAGGGTCTCTGCCAGCACCACCGCGACGATGCGGGACTGCCCGGTGCGCAGGCTGCGGGCCCTGGCGTCGGGGCCGCGGTAGCCCAGGCGTCGGGCCTCCTCGAGGATGTGCTCGCGCAGGGCGCGAGACAACTGATCGGGGCGATTGAAGGCGTTGGAGACGGTGGCCGTAGAGACCCCAAGTCGCTGGGCCAGATTCTTCAGGGTGATGGGGCGGTCCTCAGGATTCACCACGGGCTTGTCTTCCTTGCTGCGTGCACTCGACAGCATAAAGCGCTGGGCCACCGGGCGTCACGGCTTGGCAGCGCAACCGGGCATCTTATTCCAGCATCACAGCGCTACCGAAAAGCGCTGAATGAGTGGTTGTCGTGATCCGGCATCATAGGGCGACCATAAAGCGCTGAATGAGTGGTTGTTGCGAACCGGCATCATAGTGCTTCCATAAAGCGCTGAATGAGTGGTTGTCGTGATCCGGCATCATAGGGCCACCATAAAGTGCTGAATGAGTGGTTGTTGCGACCCGGCATCATAGTGCGACCATAAAGCGCTGAATGAGTGGTTGTCGTGACCCGGCATCATAGGGCGACCAGAAACAGAATGAGTGGTGGTGACAGCAGCGACAGGATAAAGCCGCTGACCACGGCGATGGGCACGCAGCGCACGCCACCGTGCTGCTGGATCACCGGCAGGGTGAAGTCCATCGAGGTGGCACCGCCATAACCGATCGCCAGGGGTGCGTAGCGTCGCATGACCAGCGGAATCAGCACGAAGGCCAGCAGTTCCCGGGTCAGGTCGTTGAAGAAGGCGACGCCGCCCAGGGCCGGCCCCAGGTGTTCGCCGATCAGAATACCGGACAGCGAGTACCAGCCGAAGCCCGAGGCCATGGCCAGGCCCTCGTTCCAGGCGAGCCCGAGCATCGGTGCCGCGGCGAGTCCACCGATCAGCGAGCTTGCCGCCAGGGTCATGGCGATGAACAGGCCATGACGATTTAGCAGGATCTGTTTGAGCGGCATGCCGGAGTTGCGCAGCTGGCAGCCGATCAGCGTCAGCAGTACGTAGAGCACCCATTCTGCCAGGTGTTCCGCCAGCTCGAAGGGCGTCGTCCCCCAGCGTCCCACCAGCATCAGCCCGATGACCAGCCCTGCGATCACCACCCCGACCAGTGACAACGAACCCGCCATGGCCGCCAGCTTGCTGGTCGGGGCGCCGTCGATCACGCGTTTTTCGCCAAGGTCCAGGCGCAGTCGACGCGACAGCCACCACAGGGCGGCCAGGTTGAAGGCCGAGATGACCACGAACAGCAACAGCGCCTGGCCGCCCATGCGCGACAGCTGAGTGCCCAGGTCGGGCAGGCCCGCCAGGCTCACCCCCATCAACAGCAGGATCAGGTAGATCGATGCGCTGACGCCGCGATTGATCCAGGCCATGACGCTTGCGCGGCGTACCGGTACCAGATAGCCCAGCACCAGCGGCAGCAGCACGATCAACAGACCGGTGAACATGAACGAACTTCCTTGCTCGATGGAGGCGGTGCGTGTCGGTCAGGCACCGCATCGATGAGTTGCTGCGCTCGTGAGCCCGTCCGTCGAGGATGAGCAGGACAAATCGGTGGTCAACGGCGCGACCAAAAGCGCAATACTCTATGCAAGTTTCACAAGGGAGAAAAGACGACCAAAGCGTCAGTGGTCGGCAAGATCGGCGCCATACCCCGGACGTCGACAAGGCATCCTGGCAACGAGCCGTCGGCCTCGGCGGGGCGGAAGGCCGGATGGTGGTGAGGCAGGGCGGCTGAACAAGCCCCTGACCAAGCGCGCAAAAAGGCGCCCGAGGAAGGGAGAGACGGAGCAGCTTCAGTTGTTGGAAGTGGTCAAGGAGGTCAGGCTCAGCCGACTGACCCGCTCGCCGCGTTTGATGTAGTCCACCCCCAGCAGCAGGCCGGGCAGGTCCGGGTGGAAGGCCACGACCATGTGGCGGTCGTCCTTGCCGGGCTCGACCAGGCGGACCCGCAGGGCGTCCACCATGCGCCCGTTCACGTCGATGGCGGCGGTGGGCAGAGGGCTTGCGACCAGTGTCTCGATGTCGCCCTTGTGATCGAGATAGTGAATCTCGCAGCCGCTGGCGCAGCGCTCTCGCTGGACGCTACGTGACAGATCCACCAGTGCGGTCTGACGGTCGGGGTGACGCAGTAGCTGACGGTTGTCCAGTCGGTAGCTCTTGCCGATGCCCAGCAGACGATAGCCACTGGAATAGCCCAGCGCACGCAAGCCGTCGCCGTTCTCGGCGAAGCGCGCGGTTTCCTGACCTTCGGCGATGGCCACCTGGGCGCGCATGTCGCTGCGCCAGTGATCGCCTTCGCGGTACACCCGATGATGCACGGTGGCATCGGGCCAGCCGTCCACCGACAGGTGGTAGCGGGCATCGAAGCTGGCCATCGATGCGGCTTGTGCTGCAAACGGCAGCAAGAACAGTAGCCATAGCAGCCCCGCCGCGAGGCGCGGGCGAAGAGACGGCGAGCGGTAGGCGATGGAGTTGCTGGGCATAGTAGCGTCCGCTGCTTGAGTGGCATATGGAAACGAGCTGTCACCTTGGGAGGCCGGTGCGGCCTGAAGGTTCCCCGGCGGGCTGGCAGAAGCGCGGTCCAGTGGTTACGCTGCATTACAGCATGGTCGCCATCATGACCCTGCGCCGCCCCTCAATGACCAAGGAGTTTGCCACATGGCACGTTTGCTGCTGCTCGCGGGAGATTTTGTCGAGGACTACGAAATCATGGTGCCCTTCCAGGCGCTGCAGGCCATGGGGCATCGTGTCGATGCGGTGTGCCCCGACAAGAAGGAAGGCGACAAGGTCAAGACCGCCATCCATGACTTCGAGGGCGACCAGACCTACACCGAAAAGGCCGGGCATCTGTTCGCGCTCAACGAGACCTTCGCCGACATCACTCTGGCCGACTACGACGCCCTGGTCATCCCCGGTGGGCGAGCGCCGGAGTACCTGCGCCTGGACGAGCGCGTGCTGGAAGTGGTGCGCCACTTCGTCGACAGCGAGAAGCCGGTGGCCGCTGTCTGCCACGGCGCCCAGCTTCTGGCGGCGGCGGTGTCACTGTCAGGACATCGTATCTCGGCCTATCCCGCCTGCGCCCCCGAGGTACGCCTGGCGGGTGGCAAATTCGTCGACATCGAAGTCACCGACGCCATCACCTGCGGCAAGTTCGTGACCGCGCCAGCCTGGCCCGCGCACCCGGAGTGGCTGCGCCAGCTCAACGAATTGCTGTAGGCCCGCCAGTCCGGCCCCTTCTGGCCTGGGTACAGGCCCAGGCCAGGAGTGAGGCCAGATCCCTTGGAAACCCAACCGTTGGGCTCTTGGCAGAAAGCCACTTGACGACGACTAGACGACTGGTCTAGTGTCTGGGGCATGACAACCAAGGCTCCCACACGTGACCTGTTGATACAGGTCGGCATGAACACCTTTGCCGAGCACGGCTATACGGCGACGGGCATCAATACGGTGCTCAAGGCTGCTGGCGTGCCCAAGGGTTCCTTCTACCACTATTTCTCCAGCAAGGAGGCCTTCGGCCTTGCCGTGGTCGAGGTGTTCGCCGAAGACTACGACGAGCGCTTCCAGGCGCTGCTGGTGAATTCCCACGACGCCCCCGTTGCGCGCCTGCGCCACTATTTTGAAGACGTGCGCCAGGCGATGGCCGAGTGCGGCCACACCCGGGGTTGCCTGATCGGTACCCTCGGCCAGGAAATGTCATCCCAGAGCGATTGCCTGCGCGATGCCCTAGACGCCATCTTCAAGCGCTGGGAAGGCTACTTCACCAGCTGCCTCAAGGAAGGCCAGGCCGACGGCAGCGTGCGTGACGACATCACGCCCCAGGCCATGGCGGCCTTTATTCTGGCGGGCTGGCAGGGGGCGCTGCTGCGCTCCAAGATGGCCAGAACCTGTGAGCCACTGACCGAATTCGAGAATACGTTACTGGCCTGTATCAAACGCTAACGCATCGAGGTGAAGGCGTGGCAGGGTGGGTCCTCGATTCCCCTGCCGTTTTCTTGGTCCTAAGTAATAATAGACTGGTCTATAAAAGCCTCTATTTTTGTACAAAACTGCTTGATATGTGATGCATGAGTTGTACGGTAAGTGCTGAACATTCGCTAAAACGTTAGTCGAACACCTTGGGCAGCCGTTGGCGACGAGCCAACGAAGCGCCAGCCACCGTGCAGCCGTGCATCCTCGCTGAGGCCGCAGCGCCTCGTGGTATCAGCTTCACGACAGGAGATTTCCATGAGCGAGCAAGATCCCCTCTATACCCCGCAGGTCCTCGGTGACATCACCTTGCCAAACCGAGTGCTGATGTCGCCGCTGACCCGTTCTCGCGCGGCCCAACCGGGGGACGTGCCCCAGGCGATGAATGTCGAGTACTACCGTCAGCGGGCCGGCGCGGGCCTGATCCTGAGCGAGGCCACCCAGATCTCGCCCCAGGGCAAGGGTTACGCCTTTACCCCGGGCATCCATAGCCAGGAGCAGATCGCTGGCTGGCGCCGTGTCACCGACGCCGTGCATGACGCCGGCGGTCGTATGCACGCCCAGCTATGGCACGTGGGAAGAATCTCGCATCCGGAGCTGCAGCCCGGTGGCGCCGACCCGGTGGCGCCCTCGGCGATTAAGCCTGAAGGCGCCAAGACCTTCATCAGCGCCGAGTCCGGCATGGTGGAAGTGCCGACCCCGCGTGCGCTCGACACCGACGAGCTTCCAGGCATCGTCGAGCAGTACCGCCAGGCGGCGATCAACGCCCGCGAAGCCGGTTTCGACGGCGTCGAGGTGCACGCCGCCAACGGCTACCTGCTCGATCAGTTCATCAAGTCCGACAGCAACGCGCGCACCGATGCCTACGGTGGCAGCCTGGAAAACCGCCTGCGACTGCCTCTCGAAGTGGTGCGTGCGGTGGTCGACGTCTGGGGCAAGGGCCGTGTCGGGGTGCGCATCAGTCCCACCGGCAGCTTCAACGATGTCCACGACCAGAAGCCCGAGGAGACCTTCCCGGCCTTCGCCGCCGCGCTCGACGAGATCGGCATCGCCTACCTCGAGGTCGTGGAAGATTCCTTCCAGGGCAACCACGAGAATGGTCGCCCCGAGTCGATCATCAGCGCCATCCGCGAGCGCTTCAGCGGTGTCTATATCGCCAATGGCGCCTACAGCGCGGAGGAAGCGCGTGAGCGCATCGCCGCCGGCAAGACCGATCTGGTGACCTTCGGGCGTCCCTTTATCGCCAATCCGGACCTGCCGGAGCGCTTTCGTCGCGGAGCAGAGCTCAATGAGCCGGACTACGACACCTTCTACGGCGGCGATGAAAAGGGATATACCGACTACCCGTTTCTCGAAGACCGCTAGCGCTTGAAGTTCGCTGGCGCGATGACATCTTTTTCTCGATGACGGCCAAGCGGTTCGCCGTCTTGCCAACGTCATCGATCTGGAACATTTCAAGGGGCCTTGGAGGCCCGACAGGAGGACCGCATGGACGTGAACAACCTGAACACCGACGGTATCAAGGACAAGGTCGTGATCATCACCGGTGCCAGCAGTGGGCTGGGTGAGGCCACCGCCAAGCGCCTGGCCAAGGGCGGTGCCCGCCTGGTGCTGGGCGCGCGTCGCGAGGACCGCCTCAAGGCACTGTGCGACGACATCAAGGCAGACGGTGGCCAGGCCGTCTACCGTGTCACCGACGTGACCAGCCGTGAGCAGGTCGAGGCCCTGGCCAAGCTTGCCCGCGACGAATTCGGGCGCATCGACGTGCTGGTCAACAACGCCGGGCTGATGCCGCTTTCGCCGTTGGACAAGCTCAAGGTCGACGAGTGGGAGCAGATGGTCGACGTCAACATCAAGGGCGTGCTCTACGGTATCGCCGCGGTGCTGCCGACCATGCGCGAACAGCACGAAGGCCACGTGATCAACCTGTCCTCGGTCGCCGGGCATGTGGTGTTCCCCGCCGCGTCGGTCTATTGCGCGACCAAGTTCGCGGTCAAGGCGCTGACCGAGGGCCTGCGTCAGGAATCCAATGGCGAGATTCGCGCGACCAATATCTCTCCTGGCGCGATCGACACCGAATTGACTCGGACGATCAGCGATGATGAGACCGCCGAGGGGGTCAACGAGCTCTACACCCTGGCCATCGATGCCGATGCAGTGGCGCGGGCGATCGCCTTTGCGGTAGAGCAGCCGGGGGACGTCGACGTCAACGAACTGATCCTGCGCCCCACTCGCCAGGAGCTGTAAGGGCTGGCGTTCGACTGGCGTCGCCGTCCCGGGAGACGCCAGTCCGGCCGCGGCGCAATACGCCAGGTCGCTCCAAGGTGCTTCGTCTGACGCTATTTTTCGCTAGGCTTGTGTATCTTTACTGCATCAATGAGCCCGGCGGTGCCGGGTGGTGCCCCACTCAACGAGAAGGAACATCATGAGCAACGATGCCGAGTATCAGCCGCCGAAGGTGTGGAAGTGGGAAGGTGAGAGTGGCGGCCATTTCGCCAGCATCAACCGTCCCATCGCCGGTGCGACCCACGACAAGGCGCTGCCGGTGGGCAAGCATCCGCTACAGCTCTACTCCCTGGCCACGCCCAACGGGGTCAAGGTCAATATCCTGCTCGAGGAACTGCTGGCGCAGGGCCACGATCAGGCCGAGTACGACGCCTGGCTGATCCGTATCGGCGAGGGCGACCAGTTCTCCAGCGGCTTCGTCGAGATCAACCCCAACTCCAAGATTCCGGCCCTGGTGGACCACACCACCACGCCGCCGACCCGGGTCTTCGAGTCGGGTTCGATCCTGCTCTATCTGGCCGAGAAGTTCGGCGCCTTCCTGCCGACCGAGCACAAGGCGCGTACCGAAGCGATGAGCTGGCTGTTCTGGCAGATGGGCTCGGCCCCCTACCTGGGCGGTGGTTTCGGCCACTTCTACGCCTACGCGCCGGAAAAGTACGAGTACCCGATCAACCGCTTCGCCATGGAGGCCAAGCGCCAGCTCGACGTGCTCGACCGGCATCTGGCCGAGCACGAGTACCTGGCCGGTGACGAGTACAGCATCGCCGACATGGCGACCTTCGCCTGGTACGGCCAGCTCGCCCTGGGGCGTCTGTACGACGCGGCGGAGTTCCTGTCCGTGCACGAGTACGAGCACGTCCAGCGCTGGGCCAAGGCCATCGATGCTCGCTCGGCGGTACAGCGTGGACGCATGGTCAACCGCACCTTCGGTGAGCCCGAAGAGCAGCTCCACGAGCGTCACGACGCCAGCGATTTCGAACTGCGTACCCAGGACAAGATCGGCGACGACGCTTGATCCTTTGAACGACAATCTGTCGTTTCAGCACCGACAAGGGCGCCTCCGAGGAGGCGCCCTTTTTTTGTGAATCAATCTGGGGCTTGATCCGGGTCGGGCCTGGAACGCGAGACGATTGCCGCCTCGTTCCTTACCGGCCCTCGCTGGCACTTGCCGGCTCCTGGGTCAGTAGCCCGCGTCGGGGTCGACGGTCTCGATGTCCTCGCCCTTGTCCAGGGCGTCGAGGCTTGCGGCGACCTGATCGAGCGCTTCGCTCAAGGGTGTCGGTCCTGCCATGTGAGGGGTGACGATGACCCGCGGGTGGCGCCACAGCGGGCTGGATTCCGGCAGCGGCTCTGTCGGGAAGGCATCGAGCAGCGCGCCCCGGAGGCGACCTTCCTGGCGCTGGTTCTTGTCGCCCAGCGCTGCGAGCAGGGCGTCCTCGTCGATCAGGGTGCCGCGCCCGGGGTTGATCAGGCTGGCCCCCTCGCGCATCTTGCCGAGTGTCTCGGCGTTGATGATATGGCGGGTCGAGGAGGTATCGGGCAGCAGCAGCACCAAGGTCTTCACCCGCGACAGGAGCCGGTCGAGCCCTTCGTCACCGCTCAGACATTCGATGCCGTCGATATCCTTGTGCGAGCGACTCCAGCCGAGCACCGGGAAGCCATCGGCGGCGATGGCCCGGGCCACCTTGGCGCCGATGGCGCCGAGGCCGAGCACGCCCACCGGCCAGTCCGGCTTGTCGATCACCTCGTGCTCACGCCACTCGCACTGCTGCTGCTGGCGGGCGTAGCGGTCGAAGTCGCGCTGGAAGTGGAAAAGACCGTAACGCACGTAATCGGCGATCAGCTCGGCCATGCCGGCGTCACGCAACTTGACGATGGGAACGTCGCGAGGCAGGGCCGGGTTGCCGAGCAGGGCGTCGACGCCGGCCCCCAGGTTGACGATGCCCTTGAGTCCGGTGCACTCCCGCAGCAGCGTCTCGTCTGGCTTCCAGGCCGCCAGAAAGTCCGCCTGGGCGCGCTGTTCGCGGTCGGCCTCCTGACTCTTCCAGATGGTGGCCTGGGGCAGCCGCTCGCTTAGCGCCTGCTGCCACTGGCCGGCCTGGTCGGTGTGTACGATCACCTTCATGACAATTCCGCTCCGGTCGAATGAATGGGGTTCAGTAGACAATCTGCATCATGGGCGGCGGAGCGTCATCCAGCAGGCTGGCAAGGCGCTTGAGGCCGTCCTCGAGACGTTCGATCTCGGGCTCCGCGCCGAGGCTCAGGCGCACTCGGCGTGGCGCCGGACTCTGTTCGACCATGAAGGGGGTCGCTGTGGTGATGGCCACCCCTTCCTGTTCGGCCAGCTGCTGGAGTTCCTCGGCCCGCCAGCTACCCGGCAGCGACAGCCAGACGTGCAGGCTGGTGGGGCGGGAGGCCCTGCCATGGCTGTGCAGGATGCGTGCGGCGAGCTGCTGGCGCTCTGCCAGCAGTTCGCGTTGCTGCTGAGCCATGCGCTCGATGGTGCCGTCCTCCAGCCATAGATTGGCGACCTCGAAGCATAGCGGTGTGGCCATCCAGGAGGTCGCCCGCAGGCGGGGCAGGGTGTGGTGCAGCTGACTGCGTGGCACCGTCAGATAGCCGGCGCGAAGCCCGGGCAGGGTGGCCTTGGTCAGACTGGTGACGTGGAACGCATGGGAAGGGATGCGCGCGCTGATCGGCATCAGCGGCTCGGGCTCGAGCAGGGTGTGGACGTCATCCTCGATCAGCCACACCCCGTGGCGCTCCAGAATGGCGGCGATCTCGTCGCGGCGCCTCTCGTCCAGGGTGGCCCCGGTGGGATTGAGCTGGCACGAGGTCAGGCACACGGCGCGCGGTTTGAAGCGATGACAGGCGGCGTCGAGGGCGTCGGGTACGATGCCCTGGCTATCGATGGTGACGCCACGCAGCTGGAAGCCCAGGGTGCGAGACAGGGCGATCAGGCCATGGTCGGTCAGTGCCTCGGTCAGGACCAGGTCGCCGTGCTGTACCACGCTGGAAATCGCCAGCATGATGCCGTGGGCGCCACCGTTGGTCAGGATGCGGTCGTCCGCTTCACCGGGCATGCCCAGGCGCTCGTTCAGCCACCAGCTGGCGCGTTCGCGCTGATGGGGCAGGCCGGCGATCGGCCGGCAGGCGGTGAAGACGTCGGGATGTGCGCTGTCGGCCAGCGTTCTCAGGGCATCGCGAAAGTGCTGGTCATGGCTTGGGGGACAGACCGGATGGGCGATCGACAGGTCGATCACCGCCTGTTCGGTTCGCGGCTCGCCGGCCCTCAGGTAGGCGGATTCGCGGTTGTCATCGAGGGCGTTGATCCAGGTGCCGCTGCCGACCCTGGCCTGCACCAGGCCCATCTTTTCTGCCTGTGAATAGGCCCGTGACACCGTCTGGACGCTGACGCCTATGTGCTCCGCCAACTGTCGATGGGGCGGCAGCCGGGTGCCTGGCGTAAGCTCACCGGAACGGATCGCGCGAGAAAGTGCCCGCGCAATCGCAAGATACTTGGGTTGGCTATCGTCCAGATATGGCAGCAGGTCAATTGTCATGATCCAATAAAGCCTTTGACCGGTAGCTTATTCGTAGTGCTAGTATCAGCAAGACGGCATTGATCAGTCATTGTCATGACGTTGTTAAGAGCTTCTCATGACAATTGTGACCTGTCAGCACGCTACAGGGGATGCAATGTCGCTTCAAGGGCGCGCCGGACTCCAATGAGTCCGGTTTTTCGGTGATGACACTGTGTGGCGAGTGGTTTCATGATTCAGGTATCCCTGCCGTTCACTCGTGAGGAATACGCTCAGCGCCTGCGAAAGGTGCGTGCCGAGATGGCCATGCGAGGCATCGATGTGCTGATTGTCAGCGATCCCTCCAATATGGCCTGGCTGACCGGCTATGACGGCTGGTCGTTCTATGTCCATCAGTGCGTACTGGTGGGGCTCGAAGGCGAGCCCGTGTGGTACGGACGACGTCAGGACAGCAATGGTGCCCTGCGTACCTGCTGGATGGACCCTGACAATATCACCTACTACCCCGACTACTATGTCCAGAATCCCGAAATGCATCCGATGGAGTATCTGGCACAGTCGATCATGCCGGATCGCGGCTGGTGCGAAGGGGTCGTGGGCATGGAGATGGACAACTACTACTTCTCCGCCAAGGCCTACCAGAGCCTGATCAAGGAGATGCCCCACGCGCGCTTCCAGGATGCCAACGCGCTGGTCAACTGGTGCCGGGCGATCAAGTCACCGCGTGAAATCGAGTACATGCGCATCGCCGCGCGTATCGTCGAGGGCATGCACTCGCGCATCCTCGAGATGATCGAGCCGGGCCTTGCCAAGTCCAAGCTGGTCTCCGAGATCTATCGGGTCGGCATCGAGGGCTGGACCGACAGCGAAGGGCGCGTCTACGGTGGCGACTATCCCGCCATCGTGCCGCTGCTGCCCACCGGCAGCGACGCAGCTGCCCCCCACCTGACCTGGGACGACACGCCGTTTCGCGAAGGCGAGGGCACCTTCTTCGAGATCGCCGGCTGCTACAAGCGCTACCACTGCCCGTTGTCGCGCACGGTGTTTCTCGGCAAGCCGCCGCGGGATTTCGTGCGTGGCGAGTCGGCACTGCTCGAAGGCATCGAGAAAGGCCTGGCCGTGGCCAAGCCGGGCAACCGGACCGCGGACATCGCCCTGGCGCTCGGCGCGGCCATGGACAAGTACGGCTTCGACCGAGGCGGTGCGCGCTGTGGTTATCCCATCGGCATCAGCTACCCGCCGGACTGGGGCGAGCGCACCATGAGTCTGCGTCCGTCTGACGAGACCATCCTGCAACCGGGCATGACCTTCCACTTCATGCCCGGGATGTGGATGGACGACTGGGGGCTCGAGATCACCGAGAGCATCCTGATCACCGAAAATGGCGCCGAGCCGCTGGCGGAGTTTCCGCGACAGCTGTTCGTCAAGTAGGCCGGGGTTAGCTGAGCAGGGCTTGTCGATCAGGCCCTGTTGACTAGCCCTGTTGATTAGCCCCATGTGATCGGCCCTGTTGATTAGCCTTCTGTGATCGGCCCGGTGTGATCGGTCCTCGGTGACCGACGTTGCCCATCACCACTACAATCAAACCTGACCGTTGTCCCTGTTTCTGGAGTCACCATGAGCAAGCGCAAGAGCCCCATCTCCGCCACCGTCGACTTCGACGCCCAGGGTGTGCAGCACGGCTTTCTGAAACTGCCCATTTCCAATGACGAGTCCGCCTGGGGCGCGGTGATGATCCCGGTGACCGTGATCGCCAACGGCGAAGGCCCCACCGCCCTGCTGACCGGTGGCAATCATGGCGACGAGTACGAGGGGATCACCGCGCTGCAGAAGCTCTCGACCTCGCTCAAGGCCGAAGACGTCAAGGGACGGGTGATCATCGTACCGATGATGAACACCCCGGCGGCCCAGGTCGGCCGTCGCACCTCGCCGATGGACGGTGGCAACCTGAACCGCAGCTTCCCCGGTGACCCGGACGGCAGCGTGACCGAGAAGATCGCCGACTACTTCACCCGGGAGATGGTGCCCATGGCCGACGTGGTGCTGGACCTCCACTCCGGCGGCCGCACCCTGGACATCATTCCCTTCGGCGCCTCCCACGTGCTCGACAACCCCGAACAGCAGCGTCAGGCGCTGGAAGGGGCCAAGGCCTTCGGCGCGCCCTATGCGATGATGATGTTCGAGCTGGACGCCGCGGCGCTGTTCGACACCGTGGTGGAGAACCAGGGCAAGATCTTCATTGCCACCGAACTCGGGGGCGGCGGCACCTCCACGCCGGAGAGCCTGGCCATCACCGAGCGCGGCATCGACAATGTGCTGATCCATTTCGGGCTCAAGGACGGCGAGGTGGCCATGCCCGAGACCCAGGTCTATCTCGATATGCCGGATGCCAGCTGCTATGTGCAAAGCGAGCACACCGGGCTGCTGGAGTTGACCTACGCCCTCGGCGACAGCATTGCCAAGGGAGACGTGATCGCCCGGGTCTACGACATGACCCGCAGCGGCGCCGAGCCGATCGAGTACCGTGCCGAGCGTGATGGTATCCTGGCGGCTCGACGCTTCCCCGCCCAGGTGAACATGGGCGACACCATCGCCGTCATCGCCGAGGTGGTCGAGACCCTGGGCGACTGAACGGGCCAGGGCTCGGGATGCCGTCTTGCCCGAGCCCGCCCGCCGTTTCTCGTCATCAGCGCCCCGCCGAGAGCCTCTCGCGGGGCGGTCCCGTTCAACCACACAAGCCCGGCCATGAAACTCGACCGCTACGACCTCAAGATCCTCTCCATCCTGTCCCGCGACGGCCGCATCACCAAGTCCCGCCTGGCCGAGGCCATCAACCTGTCGGTGAGCCCCTGCTGGGAGCGCGTCCGCCGCCTCGAGAAGGCCGGCATCATCGAAGGCTACTGCGCCCGGATCAACGCAAGCGCCCTGGTCCGGCGTACCCCGGTGTGGGTTCAGATCGAACTCAAGGCCCACAATGCCGAAAGCTTCCAGCGTTTCGAGTCGCTGGTGCATGCCACCGACGCGGTCACCGAGTGTGTGGCGGTGGGCGGGGGAGTCGACTATCTGATCAAGGTCGAGTCCGAGACCATCGACGCCTACCAGCGCTTGATCGACGACTGGCTGACCTCGGATGTCGGCATCGAGCGTTACTTCACCTATATCGTCACCAAGACGGTCAAGGCTCCTCGCGAGGGAGTCGATATCGACGAGCTGGCCAACGGGGCGCTCTGAGCGCCATCGGCACAGGCCCGGAAGTTCTTGTCGGCTTGCAGGTTTTTGCTAAAACAGGCGTTGCAGAAAAAACCGCGTTTTCACGGTTCTGGACAAAAAAAACGCCATCGACAGACGGGCGCTTCAAAAAGTCCGACCCTGGCTTCTCCCTTACCATGACGGCAGTACATGGCGCTGGCCATGACGTCGTTTTCGTGTTCCGCACCCCCTGACCTTGCGGCGGGACACACTTGGGGAGGTAGTGTCATGAAACTCAGCGATCCGCGCCTGTTCCGTCAGTACTCCTACATCGGCGGCAAGTGGACCCACGGTGACGAAGGCCGCGAGGAAGCGGTGATCAACCCCGCCAATGGCGAGGTGATCGGCCATATCCCGCTGCTCGAGCCCGAGCAGATCCGCGCCAGTGTCGACGTCGCCGACGAGGCCTTTGCCCAGTGGCGGGCGCTGCGCGCCGACGAGCGTTGCGAGCGGCTGCTGGCCTGGTACGACCTGCTGCAGGCCCATCGCGAGGATCTGGCCACCATCATGACGCTGGAGCAGGGCAAGCCGATGCCCGACGCCCGTGGCGAGGTCGAGTATGGCGCCAGCTTCGTGCGCTGGTTCGCCGAGGAAGGCAAGCGTACCTACGGCGAGACCATCCCCAGCCACATCCCCAATGCGGCGCTGGGCACCATCAAGGAGCCGGTGGGCATTGCGCTTCTGATCACGCCGTGGAACTTCCCGCTGGCGATGATCACCCGCAAGGCCGCCGCCGCCATGGCCGCTGGCTGTCCGGTGATCGTCAAGCCGGCCAACGAGACCCCGTTCTCGGCGCTGGCGCTGGCGGAGCTGGCCGAGCGTGCCGGTATTCCGGCGGGCATCTTCAATGTGGTGCTGGGCGACGCCGCCCAGGTGTCCTCGCTTTTGTGTGCCGAGGATCGCGTCAAGGCGGTATCCTTCACCGGCTCGACCCGGGTCGGCCGCCTGCTGCTCGAACAGTCGGCGCCCACAGTCAAGCGTGTATCCATGGAGTTGGGCGGCAATGCGCCCTTTATCATCGGCCCCGACATGGACCCCAAGGAAGCGGCCCTGGCCGCGGTGGCGGCCAAGTTCCAGACCGCCGGTCAGGACTGCCTGGCGGCCAACCGCATCCTGGTCCACGAGTCGATCCACGACGCCTTTATCGAGCATTTCACCGAGCGCATGGCCGCGCTGACCGTGGGCAACGGCATGGAAAGTGAAGTCGATCTCGGCCCGCTGATTCACCGCCGGGCGGTGGAAAATGCCCGCGCCACGGTGGATGACGCCCTGTCGAAGGGTGCCACCCTGGTGGCCGGAGACCAGTCCCAGGCGCCGGGCGAGAACTTCTTCATGCCGGTGCTGCTGACCGGGGTGACCCAGGACATGCAGGTGTGGCGTCAGGAGTGCTTCGCGCCGGTGGCCGGTGTCACCGCCTATCGCGATGACGACGAGGTGATCGCCCTGGCCAACGATACCGAGTATGGTCTTGCCGCCTACGTCTACACCCACGATATTCGCCGCATCTGGAAGCTGTTGCGGGCGCTGGAGTTCGGCATGGTATCGGTCAACTCGGTGAAGATGACCGGCCCGCCGGTGCCCTTCGGCGGCGTCAAGCAGTCCGGCCTTGGCCGCGAAGGCGGCGCGACCGGCATCGACGAGTATCTGGAAACCAAGTACTACTGCCTCGGCGCCCTGGGCTCCGTCTCCGGCAGCTGATGCCCTGAAGGGCAGTGATCGCCGGCCCGACTGCGGACCGGCCACCTTTCGATGAACAGATGACGCCGCCCTCCCGGCGAGGGCGGTCCAAGGAAAAAAAGGAAACGAGATGAGCACCCATCAGGACCTGATCGACCGCGACCGCAAGGTAACCTTCCACGCCTCCACCCACCTGCGTGACTTCGCCCATGGCGACGCACCGGGTCGCGTGATCACCGGCGGCAAGGGCATCAACATCGTCGACAAGGACGGTCGCGAGTTCATCGACGGTTTTGCCGGGCTGTACTGCGTCAACATCGGCTACGGCCGTACCGAGGTGGCCGAGGCCATCTACCAGCAGGCGCTGGAGATGTCCTACTACCACACCTACGTGGGCCACTCCAACGAGCCGCAGATCGCCCTGTCCGAGCAGATCCTCAAGCTCGCCGGCCCCGGCATGTCCAAGGTCTACTACGGCCTCGGCGGCAGCGATGCCAACGAGACCCAGCTCAAGCTGGTGCGCTACTACAACAACGTGCTTGGCCGTCCGCAGAAGAAGAAGGTCATCTCGCGTCAGCGCGGCTATCACGGTTCCGGTCTCGCCACCGGCTCGCTGACCGGTCTCAAGGCCTTCCACGACCAGTTCGACCTGCCCATGGCCGGCATCCTGCACACCGAAGCGCCGCACTACTACCAGCGCAGCGCCGAGCAGGAAAACATGAGCGAGCGTGAGTTCTCCGCCCACTGCGCGGCCAAGCTCGAGGAGATGATCCTGGCCGAGGGCCCGGACACCGTGGCGGCCTTCATCGGCGAGCCGGTGCTCGGCACCGGTGGTATCGTGCCGCCGCCGGAAGGCTACTGGGAGGCGATCCAGGCGGTACTGAACAAGTACGACATCCTGCTGATCGCCGACGAGGTGGTGTGTGGTTTCGGCCGTATCGGTGCCGACTTCGGTAGCCATGCCTACGGCATCAAGCCCGACCTGATCACCATCGCCAAGGGCCTGACCAGCGCCTACCAGCCGCTGTCCGGGGTGATCGTCGGCGATCGCGTGTGGCAGGTGCTGGAGCAGGGCACCAGCGAGCTGGGCCCGATCGGCCACGGCTGGACCTACTCCGGTCACGCCCTGGGCTGCGCCGCTGCCCTTGCCAACCTGGCGATCATCGAGCGCGAGGACCTGACCGGCAACGCCCGTGATACCGGCGCCTATCTGCAGAGCCGCATGCAGGCCGCCTTCGGCGATCACCCGATCGTCGGCGAGACCCGCGGCGTCGGCATGCTGGCGGCGCTGGAATTCGCCGTGGACCCGGAGACTCGCCGTCCCTTCGATCCCAGCCACAAGGTCGGTGCACGCATCGCCGCCGCTGCGCTGGAGCAGAACCTGATCGCCCGGGCGATGCCCCAGGGGGACATCCTCGGCTTCGCGCCGCCGCTGGTCACCACCCGTGACGAGGTCGACGAGATCGTTGCCCGCGCCGAGCGTGCGGTGAACAAGGTCACCGACGAGCTGGTCAAGGAAGGCGTACTGCAGACGGCCTGATGCCTGGTCCGATGCCTGGTTGAGCCCAGGCCGGTGTCTGGCCTGACGCCCGCACCTTGGCAGGTGCAAAAGGGGCCGCTTCCTTGAAGGAGGCGGCCCCTGTCGGTTTTCATTCAGGTAGGCGAGCGCGGAACAGATAGGCGAGCGCGGAACAGGTAGGCGAGCGCCGAAGCGCCGACAACGCCTGCCCTCCCTGCCTTGGCAACCGGTCTTCACGATATGAGTTCAAGGAGAAGGTCATGAAGGTGGATTCACCCCCTTGCCCGAGTCACGGCGTGACCCTGGACGAGATATTCAAGGCCCGGGGACGCATCGCCGGTCAGGTAACGCGCACGCCACTGGTGTTGTCGCGGTCCCTGTCCGAACGCTTCGACGCCGAGGTCTATCTCAAGCTCGAGACGCTGCAGCCCACCGGCGCCTTCAAGCTGCGCGGTGCCACCAACATGATCGCCGCACTGATCGAGCGCCATGGACGCGAGGCCCTGGCCCAGGGCGTCACCACCGCATCCACCGGCAATCATGGCCGCGCCGTGGCCTACGCCGCCTCCAGCCTTGGGGTGCCGGCGGTGATCTGCCTGTCGCGGCTGGTGCCGGCCAACAAGGTCGCTGCCATCGAGGCGCTCGGTGCCGAGGTGCGTCGCGTCGGCGCCAGCCAGGACGAGGCCTTCGAGGAGGTGGCGAGGCTGGTGCAGGAAGAGGGCATGACGCTGATTCCGCCCTTCGATGATCCGCTGATCGCGGCGGGGCAGGGCACCATCGGCATCGAGATCCTCGAGGACCTGCCGCGGGTCGATCGGGTCATCGTCGGGCTGTCCGGCGGTGGTCTGCTCGGCGGCATCGGCGCCGCGCTGAAGGGCGTTCGACCCCAGGCCAGAATCAGCGGGGTCAGTCTGTCGGCGGGAGCGGCCATGTGCGAGAGCCTCAAGGCCGGCAAGCCGGTGGCGGTGGAAGAGGTCGAGAGCCTGGGCGACTCGCTGGGCGGCGGCATCGGCCTCGACAACCGCTGCACCCTGGCGCTGGTCGAAGCGGTGATGGACGACCACTGTCAGGTGTCGGAAGGCGCCATCGCCCAGGCCATGGTGGACATGCTCGAAAGCGAGAAATTGCTGGTCGAAGGCGCCGCCGCCGTCGGACTGGCGGCACTGGCCGAGGGCCACCTCGAGGTCAAGGGGGAGCGGGTCGTGCTGGTGCTTTCCGGCAACGGGGTGTCACTGGATACCCTCGATCAGGCGCGCCGCCTGGCGGCGGATTGCGCCAGTCAAGGCCAGCGATAGACCGTCAAGGCCACCAACCGACAGACAAGCCCAGCAACAACCCGATCAGGAGCCAAGGATGCAACTCTACAAGCGTGAGCAGATCAGCCAGGCGGTCGCCATCGACCAGGACGCGCTGGCGGCGGTGGAAGCCGGTTTCGCCGCCCTGGGGCGTGGCGAGGTGGTGCAACCGCCGATCCTGTCCATGGCCATCGAGGAGGCCAACGGCGAGGTCGACGTCAAGACCGCCCATATTCGTGGCAACGAGCGCTTCGCCATCAAGGTCAGCCCCGGCTTCTTCGACAACCCCAAGCTGGGGCTGCCAAGCCTCAACGGGCTGATGATGGTGTTCTCCGCGCGCACCGGGCTGGTCGATGCGGTGCTGTTCGACGAGGGCTACCTGACCATGGTACGTACCGCCCTGGCCGGCGCCATCGCCGCCAAGCACCTGTCGCGGGAGAACAGCCGCCGGGTCGCGGTGCTGGGGGCCGGCGAGCAGGCGGTCAAGCAGGTCGAGGCGCTGCGGCTGGTGCGCGACATCACCGCCATCGACGTCTGGGCGCGAAGGTCCCAGGCCGCCGAGGAATACGCTACCCGCATGCGCGCTGCGGGTCTCGAGGTGACCGTCCACGACAGCGTGCGCGAGGCCTGCCGAGCGGCCGACATCATCGTCACCACGACGCCGTCGCAGACGCCGATCCTCGAGGCGGCGGACCTGCCGGAGGGCGTCCACGTCACCGCCATGGGCTCCGACAGTCCCGACAAGCGTGAACTGGCCGAGAACGTGCTGACCCGCGCGGACGCCTTCGTCTGCGATACCCGGCCCCAGAGCGAGTCCAACGGCGAGCTCAAGGCCCTTGCCGGTCGCGAGGTGCCCTTCAAGGTCCACGAACTGGGCGCGGTCATTGCCCGTGGCGAGCGTCTGCGGCTGTCGGACGCCACCATCACGGTATGCGACCTGACCGGTACCGGTGTCCAGGACACGGCCATCGCCGGGTTCGCCCTGACGCGTCTGTCGGCTGAGGATTCGGCACGATAGGCTTTGCCGAATCAGGCATTTTTGGGGAGGATGGGGGACCCTAATCCCGACAGGAGCCCCCATGCCCTCGCTGCAGTGCCTGCTGCGCCACCGGCGCCGACTGATCGTCATCATCGCCCGCCTGGGCTATACCGCCAAGGGGCTGGTGTACCTGCTGATCGGCGTGCTGGCGGCTCTCGGCGCTGTGGGCCTTGGCGGCGACAACGTCGGTACCAAGGAGGCGCTGGCACACCTGGCTCGCCAGCCCTTCGGCACCCTGATGCTGGGAGCCCTGGTGCTGGGGCTCTACGCCTACGCCGCCTGGCGGGGCTTGCAGGGGCTGTTCGATGTCGAGCACCGCGGGCGTAGCTGGAAGGCCCTGGGCACCCGCCTGGCGCTGGTCGTCAGCGGTGGCATCTACGCCAGTCTCGGCTGGTATGGTGTCGAGCTGCTGGACGATCCCCAGGAGACCACCGGCGGCGCAGAGGAGCGCACCGCCATGCTGATGTCGCACCCCGGCGGCGTCTGGCTGGTGGCGATTCTGGGGGCGATCTTTATCGGCGTGGGGCTGCGTCAGTCGTGGCGCGCGCTGGCGCGCAGCTATCTCAATCGCTGGCGTCAGCAGGACATGAGCCAACGCCAGCGTGATCTGGCCTCGGGCCTCAGCCGCTGGGGGCTGGCCGCCAGGGGGCTGGTGTTCGCGCTGATCGGCAGTTTCCTGCTGGTGGCCGCCTGGCAGGTCGATCCCGCCAAGGCGGAAGGGCTCGGCGGCACCCTGGATACCCTGGCCGCCCAGCCCTTCGGCCCGTGGCTGCTCGCCGCCGTGGCCGGTGGACTGATGAACTACGGTACCTACTGCGTCATCAATGCCCGCTTTCGCAAGGTGAAAGTGTAGCGCCTTAAGCGGCCGTTCAGGACGCCTGGGGCTTCTTGGCCCGCACGGTCAGGGCGACGCCGGCAATGGCCAGCGCCATGCCGATCAGGGATACCGGCGGCAGCCCTTCATCGAACAGCCACCAGGCCTCCACCGCGGTGACCGGCGGCACCAGGTAGAACAGGCTGGCGACGCGGGACGCCTCGCCACGCTTGATCAGCATCATCAGCAGCATGATGGCGGCGATGGACAGCACCAGCACCAGCCAGCCCAGCGTCAGCACAAAGGTCAGCGACCACTCCACCTCGCGGGTTTCCAGCAGCAGGCAGCCGGCGCCAAGCAAGGCCAGCGCCCCGAGGTACTGCACCACGGTGCCGCCGAGCAGCGGCATGCCGCTGCAATAGCGCTTCTGGTACAGCGTCCCCAGCGAAATCCCCACCAGCGCCACCAGGGTGCAGGCCAGCGCCGGCCAGCCAAACCCTTCGAAGGACAGCGCCGACAGGTCCATCTTGCCTCCCAGCACCAGGCTGACCCCGGCCAGCCCCAGGGCCAGTCCCATCCACTGCAGCGCAGACAGCCGCTCGCCCAGCAGGGGGCCCGCCAGCGCAGCGGTCAGCAAGGGTTGCAACCCCACCAGCAGGGACGCCAGTCCCGCCGGCATGCCCAGGCTGATGGCGTAGAACACGCCGCCCAGATAGCCGCCGTGAACCAGACAGCCGGACACCGCCACATGCCCCCACAGACGGGGACTCGACGGCCAGGCCGAGCGGGTCAGCCAGACGATGGGGACCAGCAGCGCCAGGGTGGCGGCGAAGCGAATGCTCAGGAAGGTGAAGGGCTCGGCGTAGGGCAGGCCGAACTTGGCACCGATGAAGCCGGTGCTCCACAGCACCACGAACACCAGCGGCATGGCCGGCAATAGCCAGGACGGCAGGGCGGGGCGGCTCACGGGCACCTCGCACAAGGTGCGGTAAGCGGGCACCCGACACACTGCGCGGTAGGCGGGCACCCCGAACAAGCTGCGGCAAGCGGCCACCCGACACACGATGCGGCAAGCGGGGGCTGGGCGGTGATCACTGAGGGTGGCATCGCGGGGACTTCCTTGTGGTTCATGTCATCGGCAGGGCGAGCGCCCAATCATGATGCCCTATCCCGCCTCCCTCAAGGAGGGGATTGCCAAGCGTTGCTCTCGTGCTTTGGTCGTAGGTCGTGGAGGGAGAGTGAGATTGGTCTGACCACGCCGATGCTTGTTTTTGCGCAGTTTATAGGCGAAATGGCTGCTGGTCAGACCAATAATGCAGACAGGTTGCGTTGAATGGGGCCGTTGGCCGCCGGGGGCCTTTTCGCTAGCTTTCTTTTCGATGACGCCCCGGGAGGGGGACGCCTCGCTTGCATCGAAGCGATGTCCCGTTCATGCCCCGAGGAGGTCCTCGCAAGGACGCGCACGGGCAACGCCCGGCTCAAGAGCGCAGCGGCGCAAATCGCTTGCAACAGGTGGGCCTAGCTTGCGGCGAAAGTGCCTCGAGCGCTCATGACGATGCCATGGATCGACAACAACAACACACCGGGTGCGGCAGATCGAGACCGCACCGATCCACCAGGAGTTATGCCATGTCCCGGCTAGACAAGCCCCAGCAAGACCTTGATACGGCCTCGCCAACGGCCTCCCTGTCCGAACGCATCGCGACCCCGGACCGCCGCCGCTTTCTGAAGGCTGCTGCGGTTGGTTCCGCCGCCGCGGTGGCGGCACCCTGGGTCGGCAACGTCCAGGCTCAGCAGGGCATCCGCATCCGCATGCAGTCATCCTGGCAGCCCGGCACCACCGGCTACCGCATCTTCGAGGAGTGGGCCGCCGGCGTCGCCGAGGCCACCAGCGGCGAGGTCACCATCGAGCCGTTCCCGGCCGGAGCCGTGGCCGGTGCCTTCGAGGTAGCCGACGCGGTGCGCAACGGCGTGCTCGACGGCCAGAACTGGTTCACCGTCTACTGGCCGGGCAAGATGCCCGCCGGGGTCTTTCTCACCGCCTATCCCATGGGCCTGTCGGTACCCCACCAGTGGGACATGATGTTCGGTGCCTACGGCGGTTTCGGCATCGCCAAGGACCTCTACCGCAAGCAGGGTCAGGAGCTGCTGGGCTACGTCCACCACGACCTCAACCTGATCCATTCCAAGGTGCCGCTGAGAAGCTTCGATGACTTCGAAGGGGTGAAGATCCGCATGCCCGGCGGCATCGTCGCCGAGACCTTCGCCAAGATCGGTGCGCGTACCACGCTGCTGCCGGGCTCCGAGGTCTACCCGGCGCTGGAGAAGGGCACCATCGACGCCGCCGACTACACCGGTGCGGCGGTCAACTTCGAGCTGGGCTTCTGGCAGGTGACCGACTACATCATCATGGGCCCGCCCTCGACTCCCTGTCTGCACCAGGCGGTCGACCTGATGGATATCGCGGTCAATCGCCGGGTCTACGAGCGCATGTCCGACCAGACCAAGGACCTGATGCATGACCTGGTCGCGGCCTACTCCCGCGAGCACTACGCCGCCATCCAGAAGGCCAACGCCGAGGCCTGGCCCAAGTACCGCGAGAAGGGCGTCGAGATCATCCACCTGTCAGAGGACGACGCCGACCGCTTCCGCGACGCCGCGATCCCGCTGTGGTTCGAATGGGCCAACAAGGATCCGGACGCGGCCAAGCTGTTCCGTGCCCACCTCAACACCATGCTCGATCCGTCGGTGGCACTGATCACCGAAGAGGACATCAAGGACTTCGAGCTCAACGCCTAGGCCTGCACGTGTCGACCGGGGCGACCCGGTCGACGTCGATGAATATTCCGTGGTCGCCTGGCGAAACGCCTGGCGACCAGCGGAGGAGCGTCAATGAATCTACAGATTGATTTCGTTCTGCCGCACTGGCTCTATTGGGCGGTGCTGGCAGGACTGCCGCTGATCGTGATGCTGCTGGTGGATCGAAGCTTCCGCCGGGGTGGCGAGGTGAGCGGTGGCGATACCGCCGAGACCCCCGTCGCGACGAGCGAGCAGGCCTACGCAGCGCCTGGCAATGTGGTGACCCGCGGCATCGACCGCATTTCCGGCTTTGCCGGGCGCTACGTGGCCTACTGGTCGCTGATCGCGCCCTTCGTGTTCACCTACGAGGTGGTGCTGCGCTACGCCTTCAACTCGCCGACCAACTGGGCTCACGAGTCGATGACCCTGATGTTCGGCATGCAGTACCTGCTGGCGGGTGCCTTCGCGCTGCGCGAGGGCGGGCATGTGCGCGTCGATATCCTCTACCAGCGGGCGGCGCCGCTCAACAAGGCCGCGCTGGACCTGGTCACCTCGATCTTCTTCTTCATCTTCACCCTGGCGCTGTTGACCACCGGCTGGCGTTTCTTCTCGCAGTCGGTCAGCGACGTCTGGTGGTTCGGTGACAGCTACGCCAACGAGGTGTCCTTCACCGAATGGGCGGTGCAGTACTTCCCGGTCAAGTTCATGCTGTTCTTCGGTGCCTTGCTGCTGCTGTTGCAGGGGATCGCGCAGTTGATCAAGGACCTCCAGGCCTATCGTCACCACCGCGAGCACCACGAAGGCTCGACGGTGTTTGCCAGCATTCTGGTGGTGCTGGCGGTGATCCTCGGCGCCTACACCATCCACGAAATCGTCAATATCGCCCTGACCGACTACGAGAGCCTGGCGCTTAGCCTGGAGAACTCGCTGTCCACGGTGGGTATTGGCGCGCTGACCCTGTTGATGTTCGGCACCCTGATGGTGGTGCTGGTAGCGGGGCTACCGCTGGCCTTCGTTACCGGCGGTCTGGGGGTGGTGTTCCTCTACCTGGTGGGCGATCAGCACATGCTGAACCTGATGCCTTCGCGCATCTTCCCGATGATGACCAACTACCAGCTCTCGGCCATTCCGCTGTTCATCTTCATGGCCTCGGTACTGGAGAAGGCCGGCATCATCGAAGAGCTGTTCGATGTGGTCTACAAGTGGATGGGCGGTCTCAAGGCGGGCCTGGCGATCGCCACCATCATCGCCTCGACGCTGCTGGCCGCCATGGTCGGGGTGATCGGCGCGGCGGTGGTGACCATGGGCCTGATCGCGCTGCCGGCCATGCTCAAGCGCAACTACCAGCCTGAGATCGCGCTGGGATCGATCATGGCCGGGGGCACCCTGGGTATCCTCATCCCGCCGTCCATCCTGGCCATCATCTACGGCGTCATCGCCCAGCAGTCGGTGGGCGAGCTCTACCTGGGCTCGCTGATTCCCGGCCTGTTGCTGGCCGGCATGTACGCCTTCTACTGCTGGCTAAGGGGCACCCTGAACGTCAAGGTGGCGCCGCCGATGCCGGAGGAAGACCGGGTCTCCACCGCCGAGAAGCTGCGCCTGCTGCGCAATATGCTGGCGCCTATCGCCCTGGTGTTGCTGGTGCTCGGCATCATCTTCACCGGGGTGGCGACCCCGGTGGAGGCGGCGGGTATCGGCACCTTCGGTGCGCTGGTGGTGGCGGCGATGCACAAGCGGCTGACCTGGCCCAACCTGCACGCCGCCTGCATGACCACCCTGGTGGCGACCGCCATGGTCATGTGGATCATCTTCGGTGCCAGCATCTTCGTCGGCTTCTACATCCTGCAGGGCGGCCAGACCTTCGTGCAGGAGCTGATCGCCGGGGCAGGGCTTGGCCCCTACGCGGTGCTGGCGCTGATGATGGTGCTGCTGGTGGCGCTGGGGATGTTCCTGGACTGGGTCGGTATCCTGCTCCTGGCGGTGCCGATCTTCGTACCGCTGATCAAGGGGCTGGACTTCACCGGGGTATTTGGCCTGCCCGGGGTGGACCCCGCCGACGTCTCGCTGTGGTTCGGGGTGATCTACCTGGTCAATATGCAGATGTCCTTCCTCAGCCCGCCGTTCGGCTATGCGCTGTTCTACATCAAGGGGGTGTGTCCGCCGCATATCACCATGGGCCAGATCTTCCGCTCGTCCTTTCCCTTCCTTGCGCTGCAAGCGCTGGGCCTGCTGCTGGTGATCATGTTCCCGGCACTGGTCACCTGGCTGCCCAACCTGGCCTACGGCTAGTCGGGCGGTGTCATGACAACGCCTCCGGCCGACTCGGCCGGAGGCGTTTTTGCAAGATGTTCAGCAGTGGCAGGCAACACGCCTTTTTCGGTGCTTCGCCGAAGAATTGCGTGGCGTATCATGACGCTTATCCCCATGGCCTGCCGTGGCCTCTGGCGGTTGTCGCCGACCGGCGACGCGGAGGCGAAAATGGCTTGCATTTCGTAACACGATTGTGGGGAACCCTCATGCAACTGCGTCGTCACACTGTGCGAGCGATTGACGAATTCTCAACCACCTCCTGGAGGACTTCATGCAACGATTCACCGCCCTGATCACCGCCGCCCTGCTTTCTGCTGGTCTGATGAGCGCCACCGCCCATGCCCAGGAAGCAAACGCGCAGGCGTCAGGCAACGCTGACGTCGAGGCTGCCGCTCAGGCGCAGAATTTCTCTGATGCCCAGCTCGAGAAATTCGCCGACGCTTCCAAGGAGATCGCCGCGATTTCCCAGGACTACACCCAGCAGTTGCAGGAAGCCGAAGGCCAGCAGGCCCAGCAGGATGTGCGCACCGAGGCCAACCAGAAGATGGTCGAAGCCGTCCAGCAGAGCGGGCTCGAGGTCGAGACCTTCAACGCTATCGGTCAGGCTATCCAGCAGAACCCGGACATGATGAAGCGCGTACAGGAGATGGCGCAGTCGTGAGCTGACCGCCACACTCGCCAGTCAAAGAGACTGGCCGCCTAGATCGACGCCCGCCGCCCTCGAGGTCGGCGGGCGTTGTTGTTTGCAGTGCTGAAGATGTTTGCACAGGGCGAGGATTCGAGCGGCCGGTCGGGTGTGAAGTCGTGATCAACGAAGGATGGATCGGTCATCAGGTCGCAGTGTCAGCAATGCCTGGCTCTCCGGGCCACGCTCGATGGCTTCTGCGGCGTTTGGCGAGAGGCCGATCAAGATACTGCTAATGCTTTACAGCCGCTGGCCTCGGCTCCATGCTTCCGATAGTCAGAGGGTGGGGGACCAGGGAGCGTCCTGCTGCCAGCCACGGCGACCGCGCGGAGGACACCATGGAAGCGGAACTGTTGGAAATCAGCCAGCATATGGGGCGCTTTGCGCCCTTTGACGGGCTGTCGGAGGAGTTGCTGGACGAGGTCGCCGGACAGGTGCAGGTCAGCTACTTCAAGGCCGGCTCGACCATTCTCGAGCTTGATGCCGTGCATCAGGAGTTCTGCTACATCCGCAGCGGCGCGGTGGAGGTCACCCGGCGCAACGGAGAGCTCTACAACCTGCTGGGGGAGGGCGACATCTTTGGCCACTTCAGCCTGCTGCGCCACAGTCGTGTGCGCTTCCCGGCCAAGGCGCTGGAAGACAGCCTGATCTACTTCATCCCCGAGGCGATGTTTCATCAGCTGTGCGAAGCCGACGAGCAGTTCGCCGAGTTCGTCGAGGTGGATCGCCCACGGCTCGAGACGGCGGTGGAAAGTCAGCGCAAGAACAACGACATGATGGTGACGCGGATCCGCAAGCTGCTGACTCGCTATCCCGTCATGGTCGAGGCGCGGGCCACGGTGCAGGAGGCGGCGCGCCAGATCAGCGAGTCCCAGGCCTCGGCGGTGCTGGTGCTGGACAAGCCCGAGAACAACCCGCGCTACACCTTCAAGGATAGTGAAGGCGGCTACTGGCAGGTCACCGGGATCCTGACCGACAGCGACTTTCGCACCAAGGTCGTGGCCGAGGGACTGTCGCCGGATACTCCGGTGGGCGAGGTCGCCGGCCGCCGCCTGATCGCGGTGCAGTCCGACGAGTCGGTGCAGGAGGCGATGCTGTGCATGCTGCGCAACAATATCCACCACCTGCCGGTGATGCACCGTCGTTCTCCGGTGGGCATCGTGCACCTCTCCGACATCATTCGCTACGAGACCCAGAGCAGCCTTTATCTGGTCAGCAACATCTTCCATCAACCGTCGGTGGAGTGTCTGGCCAAGCTGGCGCCGGACGTCCAGGCCGCCTTTGTGCGCATGGTTCACGACGGTGCCGACTCGCAGATGGTGGGCAAGGCGCTGTCGACCATCGGACGCAGCTTCACCCGGCGACTTCTGGAGATGGCGGAAGAGGAGCTCGGGCCGCCACCGGTGCCGTACTGCTTTATGGCGCTGGGCTCGATGGCGCGTAACGAGCAGAGCATCGTCACCGACCAGGACAATGCTCTGGTACTGTCCGATGACTTCGATCCAGCATTGCACGACGAGTACTTCGCGACCATGGCCAAGCGGGTCAGCGATGGCCTGGCCGCCTGCGGTTATACCTACTGCAAGGGGGACGTGATGGCCACCAATCCGAAGTGGCGCCAGCCGCTGTCGGTGTGGAAAGGCTACTTCACCGAATGGATCGAGCGGCCGTCACCGGAAGGGCTGCTGCACAGCTCGATCTTCTTCGATCTGGACACGGTCCACGGTGACAATCCGCTGGTGGAGGAGTTGCAGGACCTGGTCGCCACCAAGGCGTCGAAGCACAAGCGCTTTCTTTCCGCCATGGCGCGAAATGCGCTGAATCGGACGCCGCCGCTGGGCATCTTCCGCACCTTCGTGATGGAGAAGGACGGCAAGCACAACAACTCGATCAATCTGAAGCGTCGCGGCACGGCGCCGATGGTGGACCTGATCCGTATCCATGCCCTGGCCTGCGGTTCCCGCGCCCAGAACAGCTTTGACCGCCTGGACGATATCGATCGCACCCAGTTGCTGGCGCCCGGGGTCAGTGACAAGCTGCGCTACGCGCTCGAGTTTCTGTCCATGTCGCGGATTCGTCACCAGGTCATCGATCTGGAGCACGAGCACGAGCCCGACAACAATATCGAGCCGGAAAACGTCTCCAGCGAGGAGCGACACAATCTCAAGGATGCCTTCCAGGCGCTCAGCAACGCCCAGAAGTTCCTCAAGTTCCGTTATCCCCTTACCAGCAGGTAGCCGCCATGCCGTTGCTTCGCCCCAAGACTCGCTCGGCACCGGATTGGCACGACTACCTGGTCGCCCGACGTCAGAAGAGCCGCCAGCAGGCGCTGGTGGACTTCTTCGCCGGGGCCGACCTGTCGCCGATCCTGCCGATTCAGGAGGCGCCGCTGATGGCACTGGACCTGGAGACTACCGGGCTCGATCCCAGGCGTGACGAGATCGTCTCGATTGGCCTGGTTCCCTTTTCGCTGTCGCGTATTCGGCTCGCCGAGCGGCGCTACTGGGTGGTGCGTCCCCATCGCACCCTGAACGCCGAATCGGTGACCTTTCATCACATCACCCACGCCGATATTCAGGGGGCTCCGCGGATCGAGGAGGTGCTCGCCGATGTCTTCCGCGCCATGGCCGGCCACCTGCTGGTGGTGCACTTTCGCCATATCGAGAGGTCCTTTCTGGACGCCGCGGTACGCGCGGCCTGGAAGGAGTCACTGAGCTTCCCGGTGATCGACACCATGTCGCTGGAGGCGCGCATCCACCGTCAGTCGACCATGGCGCGCTTTCGTCGCTGGATGGGCCGACCACCCAGGTCGATCCGCCTGCACGACAGTCGGCTGCGCTACGGGCTACCACATTATCATGGGCACCACGCCCTGACCGACGCCATCGCCACGGCGGAGCTGCTGCAGGCGCAAGTAGCCGGCAACTACGGCCCGGAGACGCCCATCGGTATGCTGTGGAGCTGAATAAGGAAGTTGAGTTGCCCGTCGATACGTCAGCCATCTCGCCAAAAGAAAAGCGGCAGCCCGAGGGCTGCCGCCTTTTTTATGCACTTGCTGTCTGCGTAAGGCTGGCCTAGACCGCCTTGGGCTCGCTCATCAGGCCCTTGATGATGGCGTAGCAGGCCACCAGAAGCACCAGGGTGAACGGCAGCCCGGTCGAGACCGCCGCCGCTTGCAGGGCGGTAAGACCGCCGCCCAGCAGCAGGGCGATGGCGATGGCGCCCTCGATGATGGCCCAGAACACGCGCTGCGGCTTGGGTGCGTCGACCTTGCCGCCGGCGGTGATCGAGTCGATGACCAGCGAACCGGAGTCCGAAGAGGTCACGAAGAACACGATGACCAGCACGATGCCGATGAAGGAAGTGATCGAGGCCAGCGGCAGCTCGCCGAGCATGGCGAACAGCTTGAGCTCGAGGGCGGCGTCCTGGACGCCCTGGAAACCATCGGTGATGTACTGCTCGATGGCGGTACCGCCGAAGGAGGTCATCCACAGCACCGATACCAGGGTCGGGACCAGCAGCACGGCGGTGAGGAACTCACGCACGGTGCGGCCACGGCTGACCCGAGCGATGAACATGCCGACGAACGGAGACCAGGAGATCCACCAGGCCCAGTAGAAGGCGGTCCAGCCCTGAACGAAGTTGGCGTCCTCGCGACCGAAGGGGTTGGACAGCGCCGGCAGCTCGGCCAGGTAGTGACCCAGGTTGGTGAAGAAGCCGGTGGCGATGGCCAGAGTCGGGCCCACCAGGATCACGAACGCCAGCAGCAGGAAGGCCAGCACCATGTTCACCTGGGACAGGCGCTGCACACCCTTGTCGACGCCAAGCATGATGGAACACAGCGCAACGGCGGTGATGCCGGCGATCAGCAGCACCATGGTGGTGTCGGTATTCGGCGTACCGAACAGCTCGTTCAGGCCCGCGGCGGCCTGGGAGGCACCGAGCCCCAGCGAGGTGGCCAGACCGAACAGGGTGGCAAAGACCGCCAGGATGTCGATCAGGTGGCCCGGCCAGCCCCATACGCGCTCGCCCAGGATCGGGTAGAACACCGAGCGCATGGTCAGCGGCAGACCCTTGTTGAAGGCGAAGATGGCCAGTGACAGGCCGACGATGGCGTAGGCCGCCCAGGGGTGCAGGCCCCAGTGGAAGATGGTTGCCGCCATACCGAGATTGACCGCGGCTTGCTCGTCACCGGCGGCGGCGCCCAGCGGTGCCCAGTCGGTACGTATGCCGTTTTCGCCGACCGAGGTGCCCCCGAGCGCGGTGGAGAAGTGGGTCATCGGCTCGGAAACGCCATAGAACATCAGACCGATGCCCATGCCGGCGGCGAACAGCATGGCAAACCAGCCCATGTAGCTATAGTCGGGCGTGGCTTCGGCACCACCGATGCGGACCTTGCCCAGCGGGGTGAAGATCAGTACCAGCGACAGCAGCACGAAGATATTGCCACCGAGCAGAAAGACCCAGGACAGGTTGCTGGTCAGCCAGCCGCGGACACCGTTGAAGAATGGCTCGGCGTCGCCCTGAAAGGCCAGGGTCAGGATCACGAAGACCAGGATCAGCAGCGACGAGACGGTGAACACCTTGCCGTGCAGGTCCACGTCCACACCGAAGGACTTGGTGACGATATTGTCCTGACCGATGACGTAATCGGTATCGATCAGGTTGGCCGGCCCATCCGGGGCCGGAATACCCTCGCTGCCGGTATCGGCAGATGAAGGCTTGTGGTTAGGGTCTTTTTCCACGTGCGATCTCCCTTGCGTTTAAAAATGGTAACTGTGGCGTCACGCCATCGACTCGGAGTGGGGTCGCGGCTGGCTCGTCTGTCATCGATACCGTACGGTCCAGCCTGCCTGAAGTGTGGCCTGCCTGAGCCAGCTTGCCAGTTGTGCCGTCAACGGCATCTATTCCAAGGCCGCCCGGGCACGCCTGGGTCAGCTTGCCACGATCGTCCGAGACTCGAGGTTCTGCCGGCGACCGCTTGCACCGTGTGGGCGACGCAGGTGCGGGCCGCAACGACAGCAGGGGCGCCCCGTGGCACCCCTGACCATTGCCACAGCATCATGACGGTGGCGTGGCATCTATTGGACTCAGGCCTCGCCGAGCCACTCCTTGACCACGTCCTGGTTGTCCTCGACCCACTTCTGGGCGTTTTCGTAGGGATCGGTGTCGTCTTCCTGATTCATCAGCATGACTTCACCCATCATTTCCGTGGTCCACTCGAAGTTCTCGAGGATGGCGTAGGCCTCCGGCATGTCCTCTTCGAGGCCCTGACGGACGATGGTGTGGATCTGCTCGGCGCCACCGTAGACGCCCTGGGGGTCCTCGAGGTACTTGAGGTCCCAGCGGGCGAACATCCAGTGCGGGGTCCAGGTGGTGACCACGATCGGCTCGCCACGGTCGATGGCGCTGCCCAGTGCGGCGGTCATGGTGGCGCCGCTGCCGGTGCGCAGGTCCAGGTCGAGCTCGTAGGCGTCGACCACTTCCTCGGTCAGACGCATCAGGCCGGCGCCAGGATCGATGCCGATGATCTCGCCGTTGAACTGGTCGGCGTGTTCATTGAGCTCATCAATCGAGTCGACCTCGGAATCTGCCGGGACCGCAAGGCCCAGCTTGGTGCCGTCGAGGTTGACGCCGGCATCGACCAGCTGGTCCTGGAGGCGCGCGTAGTAGTCCTCGTGGGTGGTCGGCAGCCAGCCCGCGAGCAGAGCGTCGGCGTCGCCGCTGGCGACGGACTGCCACATGGCCGCGGCAGACAGTGCGGAGGTCTCGACCTCGTAGCCGGCCTGTTCGAGCACAGCACGAACCACGTTGGTCGACGCCACGGTGGACGACCACTCGACGTAGGCCAGGTGCACGGAACCCTTGTCCTGGGCGTGAACACTGGTGGCGGCGGCGCTGATGGCCAGGGCCAGACCGAGAGAACGAGTTGCCTTGGGTGACATGGTGCGACTCTCCTTGCGATAAGAGGTATTAGCGTGAAGCAGGCGACAGTGTCTTGCAAATGCCGCCCCGCAGGCTCCCCCGGCCGAGGGAGCCCGCGTCGAGCGTTTACTGCTTGCGCTCCTTGCGCAGGGACTGGGTCAGGCGATCCAGCAGCATCGCCAGGATGACCACCGCGATGCCGGCCTCGAAGCCATCGCCCGGACGCAGTCGCTGGATAGCTCGCCAGACCTCGCTGCCCAGGCCATCGGCGCCGATCATGGCGGCGATCACCACCATCGACAGGGCCAGCATGATGGTCTGGTTGATGCCGGCCATTACCGTGGGCAGCGACAGCGGCAGCTGCACCTTGACCAGCTTCTGGCCGCGGGTGGCGCCGTAGGCGTCGGCGGCCTCGATCAGCTCCACCGGTACCTGACGGATGCCCAGGGTGGTGAAGCGGATGGCCGGCGGCATGGAGAAGATCACGGTGGCAAAGATCGCCGACACCGAGCCGATACCGAAGAACGGGATCGCCGGGATCAGGTAGACGAAGGCCGGCATGGTCTGCATGAAGTCCAGCACCGGCATGATCAGGCGATAGAGTCGATCGGACAGCGCCGCGGCGATACCCACCGGCAAGGCGATGACCACCGCCACCAGGGTGGCGATGACGACCAGGGTCAGGGTCTCGATCATCGGGTCCCACAGATCGAGGTTCCAGATCAGGCCAAGGCCCAAGACCGCGCCGATGGCGAGCCTGGGGCTTGCCATCTTCCAGCACAGGCCGGCGATGATCAGCAGCAGGGCCCAGTCGGGCAGCCACATCAGGGCGTCATTGAGACCGTCGATACCGGTCTGGGTAATCCGCGAGATGCCGCGGGTGACGGCAGAGTATTCGGTGGTCAGCCAGCTCAGGCCGGTTTCGATCCAGTCACCGAGGGGAATGCGAGGAATCTCGATCGCCATTAGTGGTCTCCTGCCTGTGCCAGTTCATCCAGTACCGCGCCCTTGACCACCACGCCCAGCAGGCGTCGCTCGTCGTCGATGACGGCGATGGGGAAGCTCTTTTCGTTGAACAGCGCGAACAGATTGTGCAGCGGCTCGTCGGGACCCACGGTGCGGAAGTCCTGGGTCATCACGCTATCCAGTCGGTCCTGTCCGCTCTGGATGGCGCTGTTGGCGGCGTCGGCTTCGACCAGTCCCTTGAGCTTGCGATCGCGGCTGGTGACGTAGATCGAGTCCATGGCGTTTTCTTTCATCTTGCGCAGTGCGGTACGCGGGCCGTCGTCCTCGCGGGCGGTCGCGCGCACCGGGCGCATGGCGCTCTCGGCGGTCAGCACCCGGGACATGTCGACGCCTTCGATGAAGCGCTCGACGTAGTCGTCGGCCGGCTTGGTCAGGATCTCCTCCGGCGTGCCGATCTGCACCACCTCACCGTCCTTGAGCAGGACGATGCGGTCACCGATGTTCAGCGCTTCGTCCAGATCGTGGGTGATGAACACCGTGGTCTTCTTCATGCGGTGCTGGAGTTCCAGCAACTCCTGCTGCATATCCTTGCGGATCAGCGGGTCGAGCGCCGAGAAGGCCTCGTCCATCAGCAGCACGGTGGAGTCATTGGCCAGCGCCCGGGCCAGGCCGACACGCTGCTGCATGCCGCCGGACAGCTGATTGGGGTAGGCGTCTTCCCAGCCATTCAGCCCGACCTGGGTCAGGGCGTCACGGGCGGTCTTGGCGCGGGTGTCGGCGTCGATGCCGCGAATCTCCAGCCCGAACTCCGCGTTCTGCTGCACGGTACGGTGGGGGAACAGGGCAAAGTTCTGGAAGACCATCGAGAAGTGACGACGGCGGCACTCCAGTAGTGCCTTGTCGGAGAGCTGCGGAATGTCCTCGCCGTCGATGATGATCTCGCCTTCGGTGGGCTCGATCAGCCGGTTGAGGCAGCGGATCAGGGTCGACTTGCCCGAGCCTGAGAGGCCCATGATCACCAGCAGTTCGCCTTCATGGACGTCGAAGTCGATGTTCGACAGGCCCAGGGTCTGGCCGGTCTTGTCCAGGATTTCAGGACGCTTGAGCCCTTCATCGCGTAGCTTGAGTGCCTTCTTCGGCTGGTCGCCGAAGACCTTGCTCAGCCCGCGAACCTTGATCTTGACGGATCGGTTCTCGCTCATGGGTAGGGGTGCCTTGTTGGGTTGCGTAAACACGTCCAGCCGGTCGAACGATGAAGGTCGACGTCACGTGCATCCTGGCGTCGGCGTTCATCGTCCAGCGCTGGCGCGGCTGCGTCAGGGGCGGCACTCCTTGCCGCATCCCCACGGCTGAACAGCATGCCAGCTTTCACCGTTGAGGCGCAGAAAGGTGCAATACCCTAAAGGTCTTTGAAAGATCATTCAAATTCAGCATGGGCGCACGTTGACTGAATCGAGAAAGCCCCGATGGGTGCGGTATTGGGTAGAAGTGGGGGAGAAGCCCATGCCGGAACGGCATGGGCAAGGGGAGCTATTTCCCTGTCGCGCTTCCTGTCGCGGTCAGTATCGGCGCCGCTCAGCGTACCCGCGTCAGCCGGATCAGACGACCGGGATCGCTGTCGGTCAGCAGGTAGATGGCGCCGTCGGGGCCGAGCCGCACGTCGCGGATGCGGCCGACCTCGCCATCCAGCACCACCTCGCGCTCGATGATGCTGTCGCCCTCGAGGCGCAGGCGCAGCAGTCGCTCGCCGCGAAGCCCGCCCGCCAGCAGATCGCCCTGCCAGGCGGGAAATTCTTCACCGCTGACCACGGCGAGCCCGGACGGCGCAAAGCGTCCTTCGAACACATGCGCCGGATCGCGCATGCCCGGGGCACTGTCGACGCCCAGCGGCAGGTTGGTGGCGTAGTCGCGTCCGCGGGTCACCTCGGGCCAGCCGTAGTTCTCGCCGGGCAGAATACGATTGAGTTCGTCGCCGGTGCGCGGGCCGTGCTCGGTCGACCACAGGGTGCCGTCGGCAGCCTGGGCAAGGCCCTGAGGATTGCGGTGGCCGATCGAGTAGACCTCGGGGGCCGCGTCATCGTCGAAGCCCGGATTGTCCGGCGCGGGATCGCCGTCTGCGGTCAGCCTGAGCAGGCTGCCGGCGTGGTCTGCCGGGTCCTGGGCGCGGCCTTTGCTGACGCCGCGATCGCCGATGGTCAGCCACAGCAGGCCCTGGTCGTCGAACAGCAGGCGGCCACCATAATGGCGGCCTGGCGTGGAAAAGCGATTCTGCACAAAAATTGGCGTTATCGCGCCCAGGGCGTCGTCCTCGAACCTGACCCGTGATACCGCCGTGGCGTCGTCCGAGTCGCCGTCCTTGCCGGGCTTCGCCCAGCTGAAGTAGAGCCAGTCGTGGGTGCCATCGCCGAATTGCGGATGCAGCGCCAGGTCAAAGAGCCCACCCTGGCCGCGGTGTGAGACCTCCGGCAGGCCGTCGAGTCTCTGGACATCACCGTCATCCACCAGCGCCAGGGTCCCGGGCTGCTCGGCGACCAGCATGCGCCCATCGGGCAGAAAGGCCAGCGACCAGGGGGTGTCCAGCTCATCGGTGATCAGCTCGAGCGCGACCGGGTGATGAAGCCCCGGCACCTGCTCGGGCAACGACGCCGCCTGGGCGCCTGCAGGCAATGACAATGTCAGCAGGGCGAGGGAAAGGCTTCGCAACATGGAGACTCCGCACGACAAGTATGGGTTTCCGGTGGCGGACCGCTTCCCAGTCCCGGGCACGCCGAGCGGCGATGGCGTGCCAGGTCGACGGAGACGCTTTTCCTGCCAATGGCAACAAGCGTTACAGCAGCAGCGCCAGCAGCACCGGTAGATAGATCAAGGATAGCAGTGTGGAACAGAACACCAGGCTCGCCACATAGGCGGGCTCGCGCTGGGACTTCTGGGCAAACAGATAGTTGAACACCGCCACCGGCATGCTCATCTGCAGCACCAGGATCGCCAGTGCCATGGGGGGCAGGTCAAGCCAGATGCCTATGCCCCAGGCCACGCCCGCCGCCAGGGGGATGCGCAAAAGGCTGAACCAGACACCCGAGCGCAGGCTTCTGACCTGGATGCTGGCCAGCGACACCCCCAGGGTGATCAGCATCAGCGGCACGGTGAAGCCTGAAATCAGATCGACGCTGTTCTGCAGCCACAGCGGCAGTTCGGTGTCGGTGAACAACAGCGCGATGGAGATCAGGATGGCGTAGACCGTGGGCGTCTTGACCAGCGACTTCAGCGGATTGCCACGACTGGCCAGCATGGTGCCCAGGGTGAACTGGAACAGTGACACCGTCACCATCACCGTGATGCCGAAGGCGAAGCCAGCCTCGCCGAAGGCGTAGAGGATCACCGGTAGCCCCATGTTGCCGGTGTTGGGGTACATGGTGGGAGCCAGCAGTACCCGCCAGTCCTTGCGCAGTACCAGCGCCAGCACGAAGGCCAGCGCGGCCATGGCGCACAGCACCAGGGCGGCCGCCAGCATGGTGCGACCGAAGCTCGAGGCGTCGATCTCGGCACCCGCCAGCGAGGCGATCACCAACGCAGGCGTACCGATGTTGAACACCAGTTTGGTGACGAAGGCCACCGGATAGTCGAAACCGCGGCGGATCCAGAAGAATCCGAGACCGGCGCCGGTGATCACCGGCGCCATCACGGCGAAGAGTTGGGCAAACATGCGAGGATCTATCTCCTTATCGGTCGACACCCGGGGCCTTGGCACCCTGTCGGTCTGGAGTACGCTGCCGGCCAGCGACGCCGACAGCAGGCGCGGCTTGCCTGGCCTGTCGAGAGCGAGCGGCCTGGCGCTCCAGCGACATCGTCAAGCGCTCGATCAGGCCCGCCATCAGCCGGTGCTCGGCGCTGTCATTCGTCTGCTGTT
Source organism: Halomonas sp. DP1Y21-3 (assembly GCF_019801245.1). NCBI lineage: Bacteria > Pseudomonadati > Pseudomonadota > Gammaproteobacteria > Oceanospirillales > Halomonadaceae > Halomonas > Halomonas sp. DP1Y21-3. The sequence continues at coordinate 273,136 of NZ_JAHVJM010000002.1, read as the reverse complement.
CAAGCGTCTGCAGCAGCCGGTTGCCGTATTCACGAGCTCTATCTGGTGCGTGGCCTCTGGCGCTGGCGCCGTAGTCGTCGGCGAGGGCGGCGGCAAGGTCGTCAAGGGCGAGGTCGAGCGCGTCACTGCGCCCGCCCAGGCGCCGCCGCAGATTGAGGCTGGCGTAGCCGAGGTCCAGCCCCACCAGGCCCAGCGAAAATAGATAGCGGCGTTCTTCCGGGAGGCTGTCGTCGTGCTGGGCGAGCCTGAGTAGGCGGTCCGCCATGGTACCACCGAAGCGTGACTCGGCTTCATGCAGGCTGCGCCGGTGAAGCCCGTGGAGGTCGCCTACCGTGGCGCTGACCAGCCGGTGCTTGCGAATGGTGGTGGGGAGGCCTGGCGCCAGGCGAAAGGCCATCACCACGGTGGAGAGCCCGAGCAGCAGGGCGATAGCGCGGCCGAGGAAGCCGTCGACGGAAAAGTCCATGCCATTGCCGGGCATGGTCAGCAGGATGTTGCCGATGGTGAAGGCCAGGCAATAGCCCATCAAGCGGGGGTTGGCGGCGCCCAGCAGACCAAGGAACAAGGGCGGCATGAACACCAGCGCGAGGGTGACGAAGTCATTGGCCTGGGCCAGCAGTACATGGCCGAACAGCAAGGCGCTGGGCACCGCCGCCAGCATCCCCTTGAGGAAGGTGGTGGCGACCGCTGCCGGATTGTCGCGGGTCGCGAAGAAGGCCGAGAACAGGGTGCCGACCAGCATCGCGATCTGACCATTGTCCCAGGCGGTGTAGCGCCAGACGATGGCCAGCAGGGCGAACACCAGTCCGGCTCGCAGTCCGTTGAGGGCGGCTTCCAGATGATCCCGGTGAAAGGCCAGCGCCGGCGCCTTGAGGCGGCGTTTGCCGGGGGTGTGGATCGCCTCTCGCGCATCGAGGATGACCAGAGCGTGGCCGAGGGCCTCGCGCAGGCCGAGATGGATGCGCCGTTGCAGCAGCGCCTCTGGCGACTCGGTAGTGCGTGTCGGTTCGGGGTCGCTGGTGATGGGCCCACTGGCGCTGCGCCCGCACCGGGCTGTGGTTTGGCCTGCGGCCTGGTCTGGGGCCTGGTCCGAGGCCAGGTCTGGGGCCTGGTCTAAGTCCGGAGCTATGCCCTCGTCCAAGTCTGCGGCCATGCACTGAAGGGCCCGATGCCTGAGCGCCTGCAGCCGCTGGCGGGCCTGGGCCACACCGCTGCCCTCGGCGCTGCGGCGCAGGTCACTGGCCATGTCCTCGATCAGGCGTTTGGTGGACGATGGCAGCTCGCCGCCGTGGGAGCGCAGCAGTTGCTGCAGCGCGTGGAGGATCGCCAGCAGGCGGGCGGTGCGCACCGTCAGCACATGGCTGGCGCGTAGCCGGCCGATGCCTTCCGGGCCTTCGTAGCGTGCCGCCTGGCTATCGGTTTCCAGCTGGGTCAGGGGTTGCAGACTGGCGGTCAGGGTGGCTTGCAGGGCAGCGATATCGGCGCTGTTGTCCAGGCGCAGGGCGCCGTGCAGGAAGGCCTGATTGACCACCTGATCGGCCAGGCCGGCGAGATGATCACGGACCTGAATCGGCCACAGCAAGGCGCTGACCAGGGTGGCGCAGATGGCCCCCAGCGCCAGCTCCGACAGGCGCGCCACGGCCACCGCGAACAGACCCGTGGGGGCGCTGGCGGTGATGACCACGATCAGCATGGCGGTGACGGCCGCCATGATGCAGCCGAAGGAAGCGTTGTTGCGGGTCACCGAGGCGGCGTAGGCGCACAGGATGATCCAGGCGGTCAGACAGACCAGTGCCGGTGTCGGCGACTGCACGAACAGCGACATGATGGCGATGCCGGCGAGGCAGCCGACGACGGTGCCGGTGATCTGGCTGATGCCTTTCTCCAGCACCATGCCGCTCATCGGGCGAATCTGCAGAAAGGCGGCGGAAATCAGCGCCCAGTAGGGACGATCGAGGTCGCACCAGAGAGCAATGTACAGCGCCAGACCCATGGCCAGGGTGGCCTTGATGGCGAACTTGACCGCACTGGCCGGCGGCGTCAGGTAGGCCTGCCACCATACCGAAAAAGGCATCAGCGAGACTCGGGCCGGACCCGCACCGTGGCGGTCATGCCGGCGCTCAGGTCGAGGTTCGTCGGCACCTCGTCGAGGGCGATGCGTACCGGAATGCGCTGGGCCAGGCGCACCCAGCTGAAGGTGGGCTCGACCTGGGGCAGCAGCTGGTCGTTGGGGGTGGCGTTGTCATTGGCGATGGCTCGTCCGATGCTGTCGACGTGGCCATCCAGCTCGAGGTTGCCGCTCATCAGAATGACCTTGGCTGGATCGCCCACGGCCAGGGCAGGGCGCTTGGTCTCCTCGAAGTAGGCGGTGACGTAGTAGGAATCTTCCACCACCAGCGCCATGACCGAGGTGCCCCGATTGACGTAGTTGCCCTGAGTGAGCTTGAGGTTGATCAGGTGTCCCGAGGCCGGGGCGGTGACCTCGGTGCGCTCCAGGTCCAGGCGGGCGCTGGTCAGGTCACTGCGGGCCTGGTCGAGGGCGGCGGCGGCGACATCGCGGTCACGATTGGCGCTTTCGCGATTCTCGGCGCTGATCGCCTGGCGGCTGAGTTGCTCTCGCCGCGACGCCTCGTGTTCCTTTAGTGCAAGCTCGGCCTCACGCTGGGCGACGATGGCAGAGGCCTTGGCCAGGGCGGCCTGGTAGCGAGCATCGTCGATACGAAACAGCACCTGGCCTTTTTCAACGTGGTCGTTGTCGTCGACCGCAAGGGCGATCACCCGGCCCGAGACGTCGGGTGCCACGGTGATGATGTCGGCGCCGACTCGGGCGTCACGGGTCCAGGGGCTGTACAGATAGTAGCGCCATAGCCACAGTCCGGCAGCCACGGCGGCGGCGACCACCGCCAGGGTGATCAGCACGCGCAGGGTCTTGCGCATTCAGGCGCCTCCGCTGGCAAGCGCACCCCACCAGGCGACCCCGGCGGTGCACAGAACGAAAAGAGAGGTGTCCAGCCACGCCTCGTACCACAGCCGAGAGGTGCCACACAGGCGGTGCAGGGCGAAGCGCAGTACTGCGGCGAGCAGCAGTCCGATCAGGGCGTAGACCAGCAGTGGGCTGAAATAGATACCGCCAAGCGCGACTTCCTTGAGCGCCATGCTGGGCCTCCCCGGGATTCAACCGTGCGGTTGTGAATCGTGTAACCGAGACCAAGCGTAGCAAACATGCAAGCAAGGCGGGAGGGGCTCACCCCGCCTGACGGCGGGGCAGGGCGGTGGTCTCCAGGGCTCGCCAGGCGTCCGGCACGGCGTCGCGCAGATGGTCGAGCAGGGCGCTGACCTTGCGCGGCTGATGGCCGAAACCGTAAAGCAGGGTCACCGGCAGCGGTGCCAGCGACCAGTCTTCCAGGCAGCGCACCAGTTCGCCGGGGTGATGGCGTTCGCGGGCTTCGGTGGTCCACACCGGCAGGATGCCGAGCCCGCGTCCCCGGGCGATGGCGTCGATATGCAGCATCGACTGGTCGACGCGAAAGCGTGACGCCGGTGGCTGGAAGTGCACCGTGCCGCCGTGACGGTGGGACAGGGTGATGCCGCCCTGACTGTCGCCCATCAGGTCGATCCATGCGTGATGGCCAAGGGCGTCGGGTGCCTCCGGGGTACCGTGCTTCGCCAGATAGTCCGGATGAGCGTAGATGCCGCGCTCCAGCGCGCCGAGGCGCTCCTGGCGCAGGTTGCCCTCGTCGGTCTCGCCAAGCCATACGCAGATGCCCTGGAAGTCGGGATCCCGTGGCGCCGTTTCGCCGGTGCTCAGCGTCAGGCGTATCGCCGGATGACGTTCCAGAAAGGTCTCCATCACGCCGCCCAGCCAGCTTCGCGTCAGGGTGCGATGGGCTTCGACATGAAGCTCGCCGCTGACGTCCTCGCGCAGGCTGTCCAGGGTGCGCTGACCCTGTTCGGCCAGTTCCAGGATTTCCCGACTGATCACGTAGTAGCGCTGTCCGGCCTCGGTGGGCAGGAGCTGGTTGGCCTGACGCTTGAGCAGCGGCTGGCCCAGCCGCGACTCGAGCTGGGTGATTCGCCGGCTCAAGGTCGACTTCGCCAGACCCAGTTGGATGGCGCTCTGGGTCAGGCTTCCGGTCTCCATGACGCGGTTGAAGGCAAGCAGTTCGTCGAGATCTGGCATGGCATCACGCAAGCGGGAAGAGGGGCAACACGAACCGCCAGTATGCCACGAGATCGTGCGGATGAAAATCATTCTCCCTTGTGATGGCGGCCTCTACCGCATGCCCAGCCGTGCACTTCCTGCGCGTGGATCGATGCAAGCCGGGGGGGGGGGCAGGCGGGCAAGGCGAGTAGGGGCGGGCGAATCAGGCAGGCAAGGCAGCTTCGGGAGGGGGTTGCGAGAGTTGCAACGTCACGTTCACGAGCAATTGTGCAACTTTGATGGAAGAATCTAAATGATAAATATTCACATTCATTGTTGTGCGCAGGTCGTCTCGACCCAGGGCGGCGGTCCTGAAACGCCAGCCATTGCGCGTGCCACCGGGTGGCTTGCCACCCCTTTTCGGAGTCATGAAGAAGATGTTGCCTCAGCGCTTGTCAGCTCAACCTCTGTCATCTCGCAGCCTGTCACCTCGTTCCCTGTCGCTTCACCCTCTATCGCTTCACATTCGCCGCCTGGCGGCGGGGCTGTCGGGGATCGCCCTGTGTGGCGCAGTGCCGGCGCTCGGCGCCGAAGACATGGCGCTTGATGACGTGGTGGTCACCGCCTCAGGCTTCGATCAGAGCGTGGCCGATGCGCCGGCCTCGATCAGCGTGGTGACCCGGGAGGATCTGGAGAAGCGCTACTACCAGGACGTCACCGACGCCCTGCGTGACGTGCCCGGGGTGATCGTCACCGGCGGCGGTGGTGGCGACAACGGCTACGACATCAGCATGCGTGGCATGCCCGCGGAGTACACCCTGCTGCTGATCGACGGGCGCCGCGTCAGTACTCGTGAGACCCGCCCCAACGGCAGCGCCGGCTTCGAGCAGGACTGGCTGCCGCCGCTGCAGGCCATCGAGCGCATCGAGGTGGTGCGTGGTCCCATGGCCACCCTGTACGGCTCCGATGCCATCGGTGGGGTGATCAACGTCATCACCCGCAAGGTGGCCGATGAGTGGCACGGCAACCTGCAGCTCGACACCATGCTGCAGGAAGACAGCGCGTCCGGCGACAGCCGCCAGGCCAACTTCTATACCTCTGGTCCGCTGGTCGAGGGGCTGGCCGGGCTGACCCTCTACGGCCGTGCGACCCAGCGCGATGAAGACAATATCCTCTATGGCTACGAGGACAAGCAGGTCCAGAGCCTGACCGCGAGGTTGTCGCTGACACCCAGCGTCAACCACGACCTGGCGCTGGAGGCCAGTCGCACCGAGCAGCAGCGCGAGGCGCTGGTGGGCAACAGCGTCGATCCGGACGGTTGTCGTGGCGCCTGTGAGGACAGCTTCGACGACTACACCCAGGAGTACGTCGCCCTGACTCATACCGGGCGTTTCTCCTTCGGCACCAGCGAGACCTATGTCCAGCGCGAGGTGTCCGAGAACGAGACCCGCGAGATGGAGATCACCAACACCAACGCCAAGTCGAGCCTGGTGGTGCCGCTCGGTGCCCATATCGTCACCGTCGGCGCAAGCTTCGAGGAAGAGGAGCTGGACGATCGTACCTCGAACCAGATATCGGATCTCACCAATGTCCGCAACAGCCAATGGGCGCTGTTCGCCGAGGACGAATGGATGCTGCTCGACGACTGGTCGCTGACCGGTGGCGTGCGCATGGATCATGACGAGAACTACGGCTCCGAGATCAGCCCACGGCTTTACAGCGTGTGGCACATGACCCAGGACTGGACCCTCAAGGGTGGCGTGTCCACCGGCTATCGCTCGCCGGACCTCAGGGAAATCACCCCGGACTGGGGCCAGGTCAGCCGCGGCGGTGACGTTTACGGCAACCCGGATCTCGAGCCGGAGACCTCGCTCAACAAGGAGCTGGGCCTTCTCTATAACGGGGCTGGCGGGTTGTCGGCCAGCGCCACGCTGTTCCACAACGACTTCGACGACAAGATCACGCGGATCGAGTGTCCGGCCGACGTCTGTACCGACGGCCCCAACCAGTTCGGCAGCAACCCCACCTATCGGGTCAACGTCGACGAAGCGGTCACCCAGGGGGTGGAGCTGTCGCTGTCGACGCCGCTTGGCGACTCGCTCGAGCTGTCGGCGAGCTACACCTACACCGACTCCGAGCAGAAGAGTGGCGAGTACGAGGGCGAGCCCCTGACTCAGCTGCCGGAGCACGAGTTCTCGGCCAGTCTCGACTGGGAGATCAACGATCGCCTGTCCCAGTGGACCCGGGTCACCTACCGTGGCGACGAGAGTCAGCCCACCACCGGCCCATCCCAGAGTGAAATCGTCGCGCCGGACTACACCTTCGTCGACACCGGCCTTGGCTATCAGTTGACCGACGCCGCCCGCGTCAACGTCGGCATCTACAACCTGTTCGATGAAGACATCGACTACGACGAGTATGGCTACGTCGAGGATGGCCGCCGGCTGTGGCTGGGGCTGAACGTCGATTTCTGATCCCTGAGGGGCCAAGGGAAGAAATGGGAATGCCTGTCCGCCATGATCGAACGCATCGTTGCGCGAGCCTGGACGAGAAGGGCAGGTATTCTCAAACGAGATTGATTACTATAAGCGTCAATAGTGATGCCCCGCCCTGGTGCGGGGGAACCGACAAGGAAGATGAGCATGCGTGGAATGTCACCCCTGGCCCGAGGCGCCGTCGCGCTGGGCCAGAAAGTAGGCCCGGGGATCGGCCTGGCACTCGGACTCAGCCTGGTCACCCTGGGGGTGGCCAGCGCGCAGGAGGAACCTCGCGTCCTCGACACCGCCTTCGGTGAGGTCGAGATCCAGGGCCAGCCCGAGCGGGTTGTCACGCTCTACGAAGGGGCACTGGACACCTCCCTGGCCGCCGGGGTGACGCCGCTTGGCGCGGTGGCGACCCGTGCCGCCGAGGACGTGGCCGACTACCTGAAGGATGAGGTGCCCGATATCCAGATCGTGGGCACCGCCGGCGAGGTCAATGTGGAAGCGGTGGTCGGGCTCGAGCCGGACCTGATCCTGGCTTCCTCGCGACTGTCCGAGGATACCTACGCGCTGCTGTCGCAGCTTGCCCCCACCGTGGTGCCGGCGACCGAGGGCTTCGACCCTGAGGCCTGGAAGGACGAGGCGCGGCTGTTCGGCAGGGCGCTGGGCCACGAAAGCGAGATCGATCGCGCCATCGAGACGGTCGAAGCGCGCGCCGCCGAGCTCGCCGCTACCTTCGAGGCAGAGACGTCCCAGGACAACGCCTTCCTGATTCGCTGGATGCCCCAGGGGCCCCTGGTGATGTCCACCGAGCTTTTCACCACTGGCCTGCTCGCCGCCGCCGGCCTCGAGGTCCAGGACGATCAGCTGGTGCCGCAGGGACGGCCCCACAGCGACCCGCTGAGCCTGGAGGCGCTGTCCCGGGTCGACGGTGACTGGCTGTTCGTCGCGACCCTGGACGCCAACGGGGCCGAGGCGCTGGATCAGGCGATGCAGAGCGACGCCTTCAAGCGCCTGTCGGTGGTCGGCAACGACCGTGTGGTGGCGGTGGACGGCCAGTTGTGGACCAGTGCCAGCGGTCCCATCGCTGCCCAGGCGGTGCTCGATGACATCGAGCAGGCCCTGGAGGGCGTCGTGACACCGTGAGTGCAGAGCGCAGCTTACCCGCAGGAATCCTGTTCGGCCTTGTCGTTCTGCTTGGGCTCGCCATCGTGGCGAGCCTTGTCGTGGGTGCCGGGGAGATCGGCCCGGTGCTGTCGTTCCAGGCGCTGCTGGGCCTGGGCAACGAGGAGGCACGCTTCGTGGTGTGGGACCTGAGGCTGCCGCGGACCCTGGTCGGCCTGGTGGTAGGGGTGGCGCTGGGCGTCTCCGGTACCCTGCTGCAGTCGATCACCCGTAATCCCCTGGCCGAGCCGGGCCTGCTCGGCGTCAGTGCCGGCGCCGCCTTTGCCGTCGCGCTGATGTTGCTGCTGGGAGGCAGCCTGCTGGAGCTGCGCATCGGCGTGGCCCAGTTGGGGGCCTTGCTCGGCTGTCTGTGCGTGCTCGGGGTCAGCCGTATCCGTGGGCTCGGCGCCGATCCGGTGCGCCTGGTGCTGGCGGGGGCGGCCTTTTCGGGGCTGCTTGGCGCGATGACCTCGTTGATCCTTATCACCGACCGGCGCGCCGCCGACGAGATTCGTTTCTGGGTGGTGGGTAGCCTGTCGGGACGGCGGCTCGACGACCTGCTGGCGGTACTGCCCAGCATGGCGCTGGCGGCGCTGGTGCTGGTGATGGTGGTGCGGCCGCTGGCCAGCCTGGCGCTGGGCGAGCGCGCCAGCGCCGGTCTCGGTCACCATCCGGGGCGACTGCGGCTATTGGCCATCCTGATCGTCGCCCTGCTGGTGGGCGGGGCCACCGCCATCGCCGGGCCGATCGCCTTCGTCGGCCTGGTGGTGCCCTTTATCGCCCGTGCCATCGCCGGCCCGGAGCTGCGTCGCACCCTGTGGCTGTGCCTGCCGCTGGGGCCTCTACTGGTGCTGATCGCCGACGTGATCTCGCGCCGCCTGGTGGCGCCCTCGGAGATGCCGCTGGGGGTGCTGACCGCGCTATGCGGGGCGCCGGTGCTGATCAGCGTCGTCCGCGCCCGCCGCCTGCCGAGCCTGTGACCATGCTGGATGATCGTTCCTTGTCTGCCGCCGCCACCCGCTCGCCGGATGTATATCGCGACTGTCACGGCCGCCGCGATGCCAGCGCCACCCCCGACGGCATGTGGCTGCTGCGCAGTGGGCGGTTCAGCCTGCTGGTCGATCGACGCCAGCTTTTCGGCGCCCTGTTGCTCGCTGTCTTGCTGGTCGGGGCGAGTCTGGCCTATCTGTGCCTCGGCGAGAAGCCGCTGTCGCCGGGTAAAATCTGGGCGGTCATCAATGGACAGGGCGCGATGCTCGATACCTTCGTGGTGGAACAGCTACGCCTGCCACGGCTGTTGGCGGCGCTTGCCAGCGGTGCCGCCTTTGGGCTGTCGGGGTGCCTGATGCAGACGTTGGCGCGCAACCGTCTGGCCACGCCCGGCATCATCGGCATCGACAACGGCGCCACCGCCTTTGCGGTGGCCTCGGTGGTGGGGATGGGCTTGAGCCTGGCGCCTTCTGCCATGGCGTTGACCGGGGCGGCCACCGCAGCGGCCCTGACCTTCGGTCTGGCCGCCGGGGGCGGTGCGAAGGGCGGTGCCAAGGGCTATCGCTTTATCGTCGCCGGCATCGGCGTCGGGGCGATCTTCGCTGCGGTGACCCAGCTGATACTGTCGCGTGCCGCCATCGATGCGGCCAACGCCGCCTACCCCTGGACCGTGGGCACCCTGAACTCACGGCCGGCCGGAGCCGTCGTCGTTCTCGCCATCGGTCTTGCGCTGCTCACCCCGGTGGCGCTGTGGCTGTCGCGCTCGCTTAGCCTGATGCGTTTCAGCGACGCCGTGGCACTCGGCCTGGGAACGCCGCTCAGGCGTCGCAGGCTGCAGGTGCTGGTGGTATCGGTGGCGTTGACGGCGCTGGCGGTATCGGTGGCGGGGCCGGTCGGCATGGTGGGGCTTTTGGGTCCGGAAATCGCGCGCCATCTGTGCGGCAACCGTCAGGTGCCGTTGATCGGTGCGGCCCTGGCCGGGGCGGCGGTGATGGTACTGGCCGACCTGGCAGGACGATTGATGCTGGCGCCGCTGGAGCTGCCGGTGGGCATCGTCACCGCCGTGGTCGGTGGCCCCTGGCTTCTGTGGATACTGATTCGCCGCTGAATTCATATTGACCCGCTCCCGGGCCAATGGCGGCCGGGGGCGCTTGTGCAAGGGGACCTTGATGTCACTGACGCTGTCTTCACGATCCGATGGGATTCCCCGGGCTGAGGTGGCTTCGCACCCGGATTCGGGCCAGCAGCGGGACACCGCAGTGCCGCATCCCTATGTGGTCGAGGATCTGGTGCTCTGCCACGGCCGTCACAAGGTCATCGATGGTCTCGACCTGACGATCCCGCGGGGCAAGCTCACCGCCATCGTCGGCCCCAACGGCTGCGGCAAGTCGACGCTGCTGGCCGGGCTGTCCCGCCTGCATGCACCAAGTGGCGGGCGCGTCTGGCTCGAAGGCCAGGACCTCAAGCGGTTTGCGGCGCGCAAGCTGGCCCGCTGCATCGCCCTGTTGCCCCAGGAAGCGTCGGCCCCGGAGGGGCTGAGCGTCAGCGACCTGATTCGCTTCGGGCGCCAGCCCCACCAGGCCTGGTATCGCCAGTGGAGCGAGGAGGACCAGGCGGTGGTGGCGCGCGCCATCGCCGCGGCGGGGCTTGAGGACCTGGCCGAACGCGCCCTCGATACCCTGTCCGGCGGTCAGCGCCAGCGCGCCTGGATCGCCATGACCATCGCCCAGCAGACGCCGATCATTCTGCTCGACGAGCCCACCTCGGCGCTGGATCTGGGCCACCAGCTGGAGGTCTTCGAACTGCTGCATCGGCTGGTGGAACGAGGGCGTACGGTGATCATGGTGGTCCACGATCTTTCCAGCGCCTGCCGCTACGCCGATCACCTGGTCGCCATGCGCGATGGGCGCCTGGTGGCAGAGGGCGAGCCGGAAAAGGTGGTGACGCCGGCACTGGTCAGGCAACTCTACGACGTGGACTGCTCGCTGGTGGAAGACCCGCTGACCGGCAAGCCATTGCTGGCCGGGCTTAGTCGGAGAGCTTAATCGTCGGCAGGTCTTGGTCGGCAGGTCTTGGTCAGAAGGGCCTAGTTGGCGCGAGGCCTAGTCGCCAGGTCTTGGTCGGCAGGGCCTGGTTGGCGCGAGGCTTAGTCGGCGCGAGGAATAGTCGGCGGCGGGTCATGGTTGGCGGGGCCGACCGGGTATGCAGGCCTTTAGGGAAGCGAATTCGGGGAGCCAGACGCAACACACCCGGCGCGAAGGCCGGGTGTGTTCGCTGACTGACGGGTGCTGCCCGTCAGCTTCGGATCGCTCTTAGTTGGTAGCGTCCTGAGCGGCGTCCTGGGCATTGTCGCCCGCACCTTCGATGGCGTTGCCGGCGCTGGTCAGGGCGTTGGCGGTAGCAGACTTGGTGGTCTGCCAGGCGCTCTGGGCGCCTTCCTTGGTGTCCATCCAGGCCTGCTGAACGCTGGACTTGGTCTGGTTCCACCAGGTATCGGTGTATTCGGGCAGCTGGGACACCTCGTCCTGAGTCATGTCCAGATGAACGCTGTACTCGATGTTGTCGAGGCTGTCGCCGTTGGCAGTCTGCACGGTGAAGTTGCCGGTTTCGACCACATACTCGCTGCCGCCGAGGTCAAGCAGGTCGCCCGCTTCGACGACGATGGCGCGGACCTTCATGTCATTGTCGAGAAGGATGTCCTCGACTTCGCCCACTCCATCCTCGCTCGAACCCTTGGCGAAAACGTCGGCGTCCATCAGCTCATCGGCGGAGTAGAGGCCCTGAGCCTGCTGCTGGTTACCGGCGCCATTATTCTGAGCGGTGTTCTGCTCGGCGAAGGCGTTGGTGCCCACGGCCATGGTGCCGGCGAAGACGGTGCTTGCGATAGCGGTAGTCAGCAGATTCTTGCGGATCATTCCATTTCTCCTTCTCGCGGATGGTTCCAGCGATGTCATCGGTCGCAGCGGGTTCCTGTGCTGCGACTTGCGATGTTGCACGAATCATTGTGGAGGTTATGTACAAGATTTCAAGCCAGTCTTGTGAAAGAAACATGCAAGGCTCTGTTGCCTATCGATGACGCCACCACAGAGCTTGTTTCAAACGTGCTCGAGAGAGCCGACCTGGCGCTATTTCAGGGATGATCCCTGTTTGAAAAGTCAGGTGCGCATGCGGCTTTCCATGGTGTGTTGCCTCTGGGACAATACCGGCCCCTTGTCCGCATTATCATGGCCAGGGCGACGATCGACACCGTTTAAGCGGTGCGAAAGCGCCGTCTGGCCCGCCCCTCGAGGTCCTGTTTCGTGGAATTGTTGAGCGTCGTCTTTCGTCATTATCGCTGGCCCTTTATCGGCGTCATGCTGCTGAGCCTTGCCAGTGCCGGACTGGGTATCGGCGCCATCGCCTTTATCAACCGCCGCTTGATCGAGGTGTCCGGAGATGCGCTCGGCGTGCTGCCGCAGTTTCTCGGGGTGATCGTGGCATTGCTGGCCGTGACTCTGGCCTCTCAGCTGGCCTTGACCACCCTGGGCCATCACTTTGTCTATGGCCTGAGAGGCCGTCTGGTCAAGCAGATCCTCGATACCGATATCGAGCGCCTCGAACGCCTGGGCAGCGCCGAATTACTGGCCAGTCTGTCCAGCGATATCCGCAATATCACCATCGCTTTCGTACGTCTGCCCGAGCTGGTTCAGGGCATCGTGCTGACGCTGGGCTCGGCGTTGTATCTCGGCTGGCTGTCCCCCGGGCTGCTGTTGGTCACCGCGCTGTGGGTCACGCTGACCATGGCAGGAGGGGCCTGGCTGGTAGGGCGGGTCTACCGCCATCTGGCCCAGGTTCGTGCGACCGAAGATTCGCTCTATCGCGACTATCAGGCGGTCATCGATGGACGCAAGGAACTGGCGCTCAATCGCACCCGGGCGCGAGCCTTGTTCGAGGAGACCTACGATCGTGATGCCCGCCGCTATCGTCACCACGTCATCCGCGCCGACACCTATCACCTGAGCGCGGTCAATGTCTCCAATATCATGATGCTCGGCGCCATCGGGGTGGTGTTCTATCTGGCCAATGGGCTTGGCTGGGCCACCACCGAGGTGGCGGCGACCTTCTCGTTGACCTTGTTGTTCCTGCGTACCCCGCTGATCTCGGCGGTGGGCGCACTGCCGACGCTGCTAAGCGCGCAGGTGGCCTTCGACAAACTGCGTGGACTCGATCTGGCCGAGGCCAAGGGCGACTTCGGGGTGCAGGAGGCAGGCGGTGAGCGTTGGCAGCGGTTGCACCTTGAAGGCGTGGCCTTTCGCTACCCCGAGCCCGCTAAAGCGTCCGACGAAGAAGACGGGGCAGGGCGAGCGTCGAAAGGCCCGGGCTTCGCCGTGGGGCCGCTGGACCTGACCCTGCGGCGTGGCGAGCTGGTATTTCTGATCGGCGGCAACGGCAGCGGCAAGTCGACCCTGGCGAAGCTGCTGACCGGTCTCTACCGGCCCCACCAGGGGCGTCTCTTGATCGACGACCAGGAGGTGGGGGCCGATGAGCTGGGCGCCTATCGCCAGCGCTTTTCCGCGGTGTATACCGACTTCCACCAGTTCGACACCCTGATAGGCCCTGGCGGAGACAAGGCCGACCCCGCGCTGGTCGAGGACTGGCTCGAGTACCTGGCGATGCGCGAGAAGCTTCACTTCGACGGCCAGCGGGTCACCAACCCGGAGCTGTCCCAGGGGCAGCGCAAGCGGCTGGCACTGTTGATGGCGGTGGCCGAGGAGCGAGATATCCTGCTGCTCGACGAATGGGCCGCCGACCAGGACCCGCAGTTCCGACGGGTGTTCTATCGTGAGCTGCTGCCGCGACTCAAGGACATGGGCAAGACGGTGTTCGCCATCAGCCACGACGATCACTACTTCCAGCACGCCGACCGGTTGTTCGAGATGCGCTCGGGGCAGCTTGTCGAACTCACCGGGTCCAGCCGCGAGGCCGCCAGTCGGGATGCCGTGGCCCGGCTCGATCCGCTGTAGGGCGATTCGCTCTGCCGGTAGAGCGCTCTCGCCACCATTCAGCGATTCGTCCACAACCCCTGCCTGACATCCTTGGGCCCCGTCCATGACTGGCTCGGGCCCTCGCCTGCCTGCGGTTGACGGGACGCTCTGGTGTCGCTGATGGCGCGAGGTGGTTTCGCAGTCCTTGATCGACATCGGCCTTTGGCGGAATTCCTGTAAATGAAAGCTGGTCTTGATTGCGTGTAAAAATGAAAACAATTAGCATGCCGAAGATGTTTCACGAACGTTCAACGTCGTTCGTTGTCGTCTTCGATGCGCTCCGAGGCCTACCGCATGCAACCCGCCAGTCCCCGTCCATCCGCCAGCCCACGGTTCACCGACTCCCTGCCGGGCAGCCCTGTCTCCCGCCGTCCGCTTGCCATCGCCGTGCGACTCGCGCTGGGCCTGGCGCCACTTGCCGGGGCGGGGATGGCGTTTGCCCAGGAAGAGTCTGCGTCCTATGTCGCGCAGGACAACATGGTCGTCACCGCGACGGCCCTGAAGGTGGATACACCGCTGCTCGAGACGCCCCGCTCGGTATCCAGCGTCGACAGAGAGGAGCTCGACGAGCGCAACGTCCAGCAGATCGATGAGGCCTTTCGCTACCGCGCCGGTGTTCTGTCGGGTCACTATGGCTCCGACAACAACACCGACTGGTTCAAGGTGCGTGGTTTCGATCAGGCGACCTATCAGGATGGTCTGCGCATCTACCGCGAAGGGTTTTACCAATGGCTACCGGAGCCTTTTGGGCTCGAGCGCATCGAGGTGTTCAAGGGGCCGGCATCCATCCTCTACGGTGAGGCGCCCCCTGGCGGCCTGATCAACGCCGTCAGCAAGCGCCCCACAGCGGAACCCCAGGGCGAGATCCAGGTACAGGTGGGCAATCGTGATCACCGTCAGATTGCCTTCGACAGCTCTGGTCCGGTGACCGAAAGCGGCGATGTGCGCTATCGCTTTGTCGGGCTCTACAAGGAGCGTGATGGTGATCTGGACGATACTTACAACGATCGCTACTACATTGCTCCGAGCCTGGAATGGGACCTGTCGGACGACACCCAGTTGACGCTGTTGACCAGCTTCCAGAAGGATGACGGTGTTCCGACCAACCCCTTCAAGACGCCCTACGGCACCGTGCATGATACGCCGTTCGGTACCATCGACCGGGACACCAACTATGGTGAGCCGGGCTACGACAAGGATGAACATACCCAGATGTCGCTGGGTTACGAGTTCCGCCACCGCTTCAGTGACACCTGGCGTTTCGAGCAGGACCTGCGCTACAGCGAGCTCGACCTCGACCTGCGCAGTACCTACATGGTCTTTGCGGACTCTCCGACCACTGGCGCACGTGGTCACCTGCAACGTGACGGTGACATCGACAGCTTTACCGTGGATAACCGCATGGTGGGGACCTGGTTCACCGAGCGTACCGAAAACACCCTGCTGATGGGGGTGGATTACCAGGATCTGAGCCTCGAGGGAGAAGAGACCGATGTCTTTCCCTTCGGCGACTCCATCGACCTGTTTTCGCCTGAGTATGGCAATTTCACGGCACCCACCAGTGACCAGGCCAAAGATCGTGATATCGACAAGGACCAGTTGGGCATCTACGTGCAGGACCAGCTGCGTATCGACGATCGCTGGGTGCTGCTGGGAGCGGTGCGCTACGACGATGCCGAGACCGACAACGAGGTTCGCGGCGAAGCGGTGCAGCGTGCCGATGACAGCGAAGTGACCTGGTCGGGCGGGGTGATGTACCTGAGCGATATCGGTCTCAACCCCTACCTCAGCTACACCGAGTCTTTCCAACCGCTGGCCAGGACCGACGATGGCGGCTCGCTTTATGAGCCACTGGAAGGAGAGCAGTGGGAACTCGGAATGAAGTATGCGCCTCCAGGCTGGGATGGCTATGTGTCGGCCGCCTATTTCGATCTTGAGGAAAGCAATAGCCTGGTATCAGGGCCTACCGGGACGCCGATCCAGAAGGGGGAGCGAGAGTCCAAGGGGATCGAGCTCGAAGGGGTTGGCTACTTGACCGACAACCTGCAGCTCACCGCTGCCTACACCTATACCGATGCCCGAGACGAGAACGACGATCGTGCCTCGCTGATTCCTCGGCATCAGGCGTCTGCCTGGCTGGATTACAGTTTTGTGGGCGGACGGCTCGATGGCCTGGCGCTTGGCGGTGGTATCCGTCACGTCGGCGAGTCGGTGGATGGTGACATCAATGTCACCGACTACACTGTCTTCGATGCCATGGGGCGCTATGACTTCGACGAGCACTGGCGCGCCCAGGTCAACGTCTCCAACCTGACCGATGAAAAGTACGTCGCCTCCTGTGACTACTGGTGCTACTACGGCGAATCGCGAAGCGTGATCAGTAGCCTGAGCTATCGCTTCTAGAAAAGGCCGAAAGGTTTTGATCGACAAGATCGATGCAAGTGGCGCCCGACCGGTTTCCCCGGCCGGGCGTCTTGGTAAGAAGGTTGCCGGTGGAAGAACAGCTGGCCAAGAAGGGGGCGAGTGCTATCGCTATTCCTGTCTTTCTATAACCATATCTATCTCTCTATCTCTCTATCTCTCTATCTTTCTATCTCTCTAGCCCTGGCCCCGGCCGCCCTCCGCCGTCACCCCGGCCTGGGCCAGACGCTCGCCGTCGGCGACGTCGCCGAAGCGCTCGAGCAACAGCTTGAGTTTTGGGGTGATCCAGCGTTCGCAGAAGGGCCGTGACGGGTCGCTGTAGAAGTAGTCCTGGTAGTCCTCCTTCGAGGCGCGAAAGTCCACCAGCGGTAGTACTCGGGTGAGAAGGGGTGCGTCGAAGTCATCCTGCAACTGGGCCAGGGTGTCTCGAGCAGAAGCTGCCTGAGACTCGGTCAGCACATAGACCGCAGAGCGATAGCGGTCGCGGCGCTGGTGGTCTGCGGTGGCCCGGTGGGTGTAAAGGTGGATCTCGATCAGCACGTCGAGGGGCAGGCGAGAGGGGTCATAGTCCACCACCACGGCTTCATGAAAGTCCGAGTGCTCGCCGTCGGCGGCGACCCAGCCCTGGTGGACCGATTCGACCCCGCGCAGCGACTGATAGACCGCCTCCAGGCACCAGTAGCAGCTACCGCCGAGGGCCAGGCGGGCGAGGGAAGGGCGGAGCAGGGGCAGGCTGTCGTGCATCGGGATTCCCTCGTTGGCGGAGCGGTTTTGTCACCGAAGACACCTTTAGCTTACAACTTTCGCAGCCCCCACATGAAGTAGCTGCCGCCGATCAGCGAGGCGACCAGGCCTGCCGGGATCTCCTGGGGAAACAGCAGCTGGCGGCCGACCCAGTCGGCCAGCACCATCAGCAGCGCCCCGATCAGCGCCGCCCCGGCCAGGTGCGCGCGAGCCCGGGACAGCCCCATCAGACGCGCCATATGAGGCGCCAGCAGGCCGACGAAGGACAACGGACCGACGATCAGGGTGGCCACTGCGGTCAGTATCGCCACCGTCGCCAGCAGGCCCAGACGGGCACGCTCGACGTGGATCCCGAGCGCCTTGGCGGTGGCAGCGCCCAGCGGCAGGATATCCAGCCAGCGAGTCAGCGCCTGGGCGGCGACGGCGGCCAGCGCCCCGATACCCAGTACCACCAGCGCCGAGACCGGGTCGACGTAGTAGGTCGACCCTGACAGCCAGGCGATGACCTGCTGGCCACGTGGGTCTCCGCCGGCCAGCACGATCGAGCGAACCGCGTCGAACAGCGCAGTGAGCGCCACGCCGCTGAGCAGCAGGCGCTCTGGCTGGAAGCCGCTGGCGCGATTGAGCGCCACCAGCACGCCGAGCACGACCAGCGCGCCAACGGTGCCGGCGCCCACCAGCGTCAGGTTGCTCGGCGCTGGCACCAGGAAGATGGTGAGAATCAGCGCAATCGCCGCACCACCGCTGATGCCCAACAGTTCCGGGCTCGCCATGGGATTGGCGGTGACCCGCTGGATCAGGGTGCCGGCGATGGCCAGCAGGGCGCCGCTGCCGGCGGCGGCGAAGATGCGCGGCCAGCGCCAGTCGAGAACGTCGCCGTCGAGACTCCACGACCAGCCGCTGCTGGACTGGCCGATCAGAATGCCGACCAGGGTCGCCAGGGCCAGCAGCACGGCGAGCACCAGCAGCAGGCGCCTGGGTGCCTCGGCACGCAGGGCCTGCGGGTTCGAGCTGGGCGGTGGACGCCGGGCGGTCAGGCGCAGGCGCGGGATCAGCCACAACAGCAGCGGTGCCCCCAGGGCGGCAGTAGTCGCCCCGGTGGGCAGCAGGGTAGGCAGGGAATCGACGCCGCCCTGGAGCACCAGGTCGGTGATCGCCAGCAGCAGCGCGCCGAACGCGATCGACCAACCCAGCCGCGCCGGCAGACGCCGGGCGCCGGCCATGCGCGCGATATTGGGCGCCGCCAGGCCGATAAAGCCGATGATGCCGACCACCGCCACCACACAGCCGGTGATGAAGACCGCGAGCCCCAGCCCGCCCAGGCGCAGCCACTTGAGCGAGACGCCGAGGCTGCGTGCGCTGGCGTCGTCCAGCTCCAGCAGCGCCAGCGGGCGCAGCAGCCAGATGGCAAGAGCGCCGGCGACCACCAGACGCGGCAACAGGTAAAGCACGCCGTCCCAGCCGTTCTGGGCCAGCGAGCCGGCGCCCCACACCAGCACCCCCTTGAGCGCCTCCTGGTTGAACAGCAACAGCACCACCGCCAGGGCGCCGAAGTAGAGGTTGACCACCAGGCCGCCGAGTACCACGACGCCGGGTGACAGGCCCCGGCGCCAGCCGAGGGCGAACACCAGTCCCATGGCCAGGCCACCGCCGGCCAGCGCCACCCACTCGCGGCCCAGCACCAGCAGGCCAGGCGCCATCAGGGTGGCGACCATCAGTGCCAGGTTGGCGCCGCTGGCCACCCCCAGGGTGGTGGGGGCGGCCAGTGGATTGCGCAGCACCTGCTGCATCAGCACCCCGGCCAGCCCCAGGGCGCCGCCGGCGCTCAGCGACATCACCAGGCGCGGCCACCAGCTATAGTGCAGCACCAGCGTATTCGGGTCTGGCGGGTCATTGGCGCCGAGCGCCCCCGAATCGGTCAGAGCAGCAAGCGCCGCCTGTGGACCGCCCAACTCGGCCAGGGAGTAGAAGGCGGCCAGCATGCAGGCCACTGCCAGCACCAGGCCGGTGATGCCCAGCGCGGTGGTACGGCGGGCGCGGGATTCAGCGGCGAGCATCGGTATTTCCTTGTGCCTGATCCGGTGTGGTGGCCTGTTCGCTTGTGCCGGGAGCGCTGGTGTCGAGAGCGCTGGTGTCGGGGGTGTGAGTATCGGAAGCGCGGGTATCTGGCATGTTGCTGGAGAGGGCGTCACCCAGCAGGGTGGCAAAGCGCCTGGCCGAGGGCAGGGCGCCGAAGCTCCACACCGGTGGCAGGGTGACGACATCGTCGCGCTGGACGCTGCCCAGATGACGCCACAGGCCACTGTCGGCCAGCGCCTCGCGGACTCCGGCGATATAGGGTTCGACCACCACGATGCGGGCCTCGGGATAGTTGGCCAGCTGTTCGATGCCGATCAGGCTGAAGCCCCAGGCGTTGGTAGTGCCCTGCCAGGCGTTGGTCAGGCCCATGCGCTTCAGCACCGCCTGGTAGAGGCTGTGCTCACCGAACAGGCGCACGTGGCGTTCATCCATGAACTGGAGCAGCAACAGCGGGCGGGTGTCCTCGGGCAGCCGAGCGGCGATGTCCGCGATGTAGGCTTCGGTCTCCTCGATCAGCGCCTCGGCGGCGTTCTGGCGATCCACCAGTTCGCCGAGCTGTCGGGTCAGTGCCAGCGACTGCGACCAGAAGGTGCCCTCGCCGCTGTACATGGCGAGCTGCTTGACCTCGGCGATCGATGAAAGCCGCGGCGCCAGGTTGGCGAACATCGGCGAGATCACGATGGCGTCGGGGTCGAGTTCGGACAGCAGTTCCAGGTTCGGTTGGGTACGCAGGCCGATGTCGGTGGCACCTGGCGGTGCCTCGAGCCCCACCCAGCTTTCGTAGTCGTCGACCTGGGCCAGCGCCACCGGTGGCGCGTCAAGTGCGATCAGCGTTTCGGCCAGGGTCCAGTCCAGGCTGGCGATACGCGGCGCGGCACTGGCCGGAGACACCAGCAGCCAGGCCGACAGCGCCAGCCATGCCAAGCTACGCCAGTCACCCGAGCGAAAAAGACCAGAACGCAAGCGCAGGGAAGCCAGGGACACCAGAGAAGGGCGGACAGTCAGAGCACGGCGGACATTCAAGGACAACCTCATTGCACCAGCGCCACCGCGTGTTCGCCGGAGGGATGGGGCATCACCTGCATCGGCACGCCGTAGATGTCCTCGAGCAGGTCGCCGGTCATCAGCGTCTGCGGGTCGCCTTCGGCGATGACGCGGCCACTGTGCAGGGCGACCAGGCGATCACAGAAGCGTGAGGCCATGTTGATGTCGTGCAACACGATGACCACGCCCAGGTCGAGCTCGCACGACAGCTTGCGTACCAGGGACATCACTTCCACCTGATGGGCGATATCCAGCGCCGCCAGTGGCTCGTCGAGCAGCAGCAGGCGGCTGCCCTGGGCCAGCAGCATGGCCAGCCACACCCGGGTACGTTCGCCGCCGGACAGGGTGTCCACCAGGCGATCGGCAAAGCCCTCGGTGTGGGTCAGCGCCATGGCTCGGGCCACATGTTCGTGATCGTCGCGCCGCGAGCGACCCAGGAGCCCCTTCCAGGGGTAACGACCAAAGGCGATCAGCTCGCGACAGGTCAGGCTTTCGGCACTGGGCAGGTGTTGCGGCAGATAGGCCACTTCGCGGGCGAAGGCGCGGCGCCCCCAGGCCTCGAGCGGCTGGCCGTTGAACAGGATGCGCCCCTCGCTGGCCGGCTGCTGCTGAGCCATCAGCTTGAGCAGGGTCGACTTGCCGGAGCCGTTGTGGCCGATCAGTCCGTGGACCCGGCCGGCATCGAAGCTCAGGCTAGTCGGCGACAGCAGGGTCTTGCCCGGGATCGCGAAGGAAGCGGACTGAAGATCGAACATGAAGACGGCTCCGCTGGGTGACTGGGGCAGGGTGGCTTGGGCTGGCTGGTCCGGGCGACCGGGCAGGAAAGATAATGGATAGGAATGGTTATCAATTTGTTTGTTATTGTCAATGATGCACGTCAGGGAGGCGTTGCGCTGAAAGACTATTGATCAACCCTTGTAGAAGGGGCGTAAAGGATGACACCCTGTGGTCCACGACATCGGGCCTCTTCAACGGCGGCAGGGATGCCGACACCGCCAGGCGGGCAATGCGTTTGGCGTGGAGCACGCTAGCGAGAAGAACGCGTCTTGCCTATAGTATGAGGCCCACGATGACGTAAGCTGGTGAGTGGGATACGATTATCCCCCCTGAACCCAGCCCAATTTCGACAAGGAAGGAGGTATCACCATGGCACATACTCTGCCGGAACTGCCCTACGCCTACGACGCACTGGAACCCTCCATTGATGCGCTGACCATGGAGATCCACCATTCTCGTCACCACAACACCTACGTCACCAACCTCAACGGCGCCCTGGAAGGCACCGGTCTCGAGGACCTGCCGGTCGACGAGCTGATCTCCAACCTGGAGCGTCTGCCGGAAGACAAGCGCCAGCCGGTCATCAACAACGGCGGCGGCCACTCCAACCACTCGCTGTTCTGGACCGTGATGTCCCCGAACGGTGGTGGCGACCCCAAGGGCAAGGTCGGTGAGGCCATCGAGAAGGAACTGGGCGGCTTTGACGCCTTCAAGGATGCCTTCACCAAGGCCGCGCTGGGCCGCTTCGGCTCTGGCTGGGCCTGGCTCTCCGTCACTCCGGACGGTGCCCTGGTGGTGGAAAACACCCTGAACCAGGACAGCCCGCTGATGCACGGCAACACCCCGGTGCTGGGTCTGGACGTGTGGGAGCACGCCTACTACCTGAAGTACCAGAACAAGCGTCCCGACTACATCGCCGCCTTCTTCAACGTGGTGGACTGGGACGAAGTCGAGCGTCGCTACCAGGCCGCCACTGCCTGAGCGAAGCCGGCCTGACGTCGATGTCTCGACGTCATCCGTGCTAGCGCAAGACCCGCGCCGCGGCCCCCAGGGCCGCGGCGCTTTTCATTGGTGCCCCGGTCGGTGCGCCGTCTGGATTGGTCGTCGCCCTTGTGGTGCGACAACAAGGAGTTTACGCCGTGTCCCGCTCATCCAGCCTGCAGGCACTAGGGCGCCTGTTGCGCTACGCCCGCGGTTATCGTCGACGGATCGTCGCCGCCACCCTGTGTTCGATGATCAACAAGCTGTTTGATATCGCCCCTGAGATCCTGATCGGGGTGGCCATCGACGTGGTGGTCAACCAGGAGCAGAGCTTCGTGGCGGGGCTCGGCTTCGTCTCGGCCAGCTCCCAGATCATTGTGCTGGGGGTGCTGACCTTCTTTATCTGGGCCGGCGAGTCGCTGTTCGAGTACCTCTATCAGATCCTGTGGCGCAACCTTGCCCAGCGCCTGCAGGCCGACCTGCGCCAGGACGCCTACGAGCACGTGCAGCGCCTGGACATGGGCTTCTTCGAGTCTCGCTCGTCCGGTGAGCTGGTCGCCACCATGAACGACGACGTCAATCAGCTCGAGCGCTTCCTCGACGGCGGTGCCAACTCGCTGATCCAGGTCGCCGTCACCGTGGTGGCGGTGGGAGCGGTGTTCTTCGTGCTGTCGCCGCTGATCGCGCTTTTGGCCTTTACCCCGGTGCCGCTGATCCTGTGGGGTGCCTTCGTGTTTCAGCGCAAGGCCGGTCCCCTCTATGCCGACGTGCGTGAGAAGGTCGGGGTGCTGTCCAGCCGGCTGTCCAACAATATTCAGGGTATGGCCACCATCAAGAGCTTTACCGCAGAGGCCCGCGAGGCGGCTCGGCTGAAGGCCGACAGCGAGGCCTACGTGGACGCCAACAGCCGTGCCATTCGTATCAGTTCGGCCTTTATTCCGGTGATCCGCATGGCGATCCTCACCGGGTTTCTGGCCACCTTCATTGTCGGCGGCATGCAGGCGCTGTCCGGTGAGCTCAACGTCGGCGCCTACGGCGTGCTGGTGTTCCTGACCCAGCGGCTGCTGTGGCCGCTGACCGGACTGGCCCAGGTCATCGACCTGTTCGAGCGGGCCATGGCCAGCACCCGGCGTATCCTCGATCTAATCGCTACCCCGATCCGGGTGCGTGACGATGGACGCCGTGAGCTAGAGACGCCGGTGCGTGGCGAGGTGCGCTTTTCAGAAGTGAGCTTTCACTACCCGGGCAGCGGCGCCGGCATCGACGCCGTGGAGCTGGCGGTACCCGCTGGCAGCACCCTGGCGCTGGTCGGGCCCACCGGCTCCGGCAAGTCGACCCTGATCAAGCTGCTGTTGCGCTTTCACGACCCCGACCAGGGGCGGGTCGAGCTCGACGCCGTCCCGGTGGCGGAGCTTCGCCAGGGAGCGCTGCGCGACGCCATCGGCCTGGTCAGCCAGGACGTCTACCTGTTCGAGGGCAGCGTGCGTGACAACATCGCCTACGCTCGTCCCGAGGCCAGTGATGAGGAGGTCATCGCAGCGGCACGCACCGCCGAAGCCTGGGAGTTCATCGAGCGTCTGCCGGACGGCCTCGATACCCGTGTCGGCGAGCGCGGCGTGCGCCTGTCCGGCGGGCAGCGCCAGCGCCTGTCGCTGGCCCGGGCGCTGCTCAAGGATCCCCCGGTGCTGGTGCTGGATGAGGCCACCAGTGCGGTGGACAACGAGACCGAGGCGGCGATTCAGCGCTCGCTGTCGCGTATCGGCGGTGAGCGTACCGTGATCATGATCGCCCACCGGCTTTCGACCATCGTCCACGCCGACCAGATCGTGGTGATGGAGCGGGGGCAGGTGGTCGAGCGTGGAGATCACGCCGAGTTGATCGCCCGGGGCGGGCGCTACGCAGCCCAGTGGCAGGTGCAGACCGGCGAGGCGGCGACGGTGGCAGCCACGTCGCCCTGACCTGGCGCACTGACCTGTCGCCCTGACCTGTCGCGATGCGCGGGGCTTGGCCGCGGGCCCGGTGCCGGCCCATGAACAGGCCCCGGGATCGGCCCCGGAACCGGTTCCGGTGTGGAGGATACGGCTCGCCAGCGCCGTCTGTGCAGTCTAGGGTAAGTAAGTAGTAACTTCCTATGCTGCATGAGGCGTGAAGGATGAGCTGCGTACTGCTCGGGGGCGGAGTCCGTCGCCGGGCGTTCCATCGTCTGCTGTCGGGCTTTGTCGTACCGGGCTTTGTTGTACCGGGCATAGCTGCACCTGCCTTGGCGATGCGGGCCTTGCGAGTGTCGGCGTCTTGTTTACAGGCGGCTTGTTTACTGGCGGCTTGGCGTCCGAGTGCCCTGGTCCGGGCCGCTATGCTGCTGGGTTGCCTGGCAACGACACCGGCCCTCGCCGACCTGCGCATCCTGCACCTCGACGTGGGCATGGGTGACGCCACCCTGGTAGTGGATACCGGCAGCGGTCAGAGTCTGTTGATCGATGCGGGAAATCGCGGTGATGGCCGCAGGGTGGTGGCGCCGGCCCTGATCGCACTGGGGATCGATCGACTCGACTATTTTCTCGCCAGCCACTATGACGCCGACCATATCGGTGGCTTCGATGAACTCATCGAGGCGGGCGTCACCGTCGAGACGGTGCTGGAGCGACCCGGTATCAAGCCCGAGGTGCTGTCTCCCACCGGCCGCGACACCCAGTACGGCGAGTACCTGGCGGCGGCCCGGGCCGTGGGGGCGCGGCTGGTCGAGCTTATCCCCGACTGTCGTCCCGATCATCCCCAGCTGCGACTGGGCGCCGACACCCGTATCCAGGTGGCCGCTGCCGGCGGCAGGCACCTGGCCGGGGATATCGGTTTCTGCGAGGTCGGTGAGCAGTCACTTCATCCACGGCGTGAAAACGCCCGCAGCGTGGCACTGATCATCGAGCACGGGCGCTTTCGCTACTTCACCGGCGGCGACCTCACCGGCGGCGGCGCTCGCAGCGTACCCATGGAAGCCTTCGTCGCCGCCCAGGTGGGCAACGTCGACGTGCTCAAGCTGAATCACCACGGTTCCGACACCAGCACCAGCGACACTTTTGTGCAGACGCTGAGACCCGAGGTGGCCGTGCTCAGCGTCGGCGATGGCGGAGTGAACCTGCGCTATCGCCTGCCGCGTCAGGCTCCGCTGGATCGCCTGGCCAAGCTCAGCCCGGCACCGCTGCTGTTCCAGACGCGCCAGGGCGAAGGTGGAAGCTACCTGGGGGCTTACGTCGAGAATCGCCACATCGTCGTTCATACCGATGGCGAGAGCTACACCATCAACGGCCTGATCTGTGTGGTGGACGAGCGCACCCAGGCAAGCGAGGGAGGACACTGTCGATGAGCAGTTCAGAGCAGGAGGGGCCTCGTCGCGATCGCAGGGACGATGATGCCGACGGCGGCAGCGATAGTGACAATGTTAACGGCAACGGCAACGGCAACGGCAACGGCAACGGCAACGGCAACGGCAACGGCAACGGCAACGGCAACGGCAACGGCAACGGCAACGGCAGTGAAGATGGCTGCGGAGAGCGTATCCGCAAGCTGCTCGACGACACCACGGCGCTGCTGGACTACGCCCAGGAGTTCGAAGGTTACCCGCCGGAGATCGACCTGACCGCCTACTTCGTGGCCAAGGAAAAGACCGATCGCAAGGAGCTGTTGACCACTGAAGAACTGGCCGGCGTGGTGGATTGCTACCGGCGCCTGTCCCGGCTCTACCCAGGTATTTCGCCGCGTACCCTGGCGGCGACGCGCCCGGACAGCGATGGTCGAATGCGCGACAGCCGCACCGGCAAGTACTTGATTCGTCTTTGGTGGTGGACCGGGGCGGTGGTGATGGCGGTGATCGGCTCCAACGTGCTGATGTACGCCATCGATACTGGCCGGCCGTCCTCGGGGCTCGACTGGACCCACTGGAATACCGCGCTCGACTTTATCTACGAGGGACTTCGCCACACCGAGCCCTTTCTTTATGGCGCCCTCGGGGCCTTCGCCTTTGTGCTGCGGGTGACCGCGACCCGGCTGTACAGTCGCACCTTCGATCCCGCGCGGATCGGTGAGCATGTCAATCGCATCGTGCTGGGCACGCTCTCCGGTGGCGCCATCGTGTTGTTCGTCTCCCAGATTCCTACCGATCAGGGCGCACAGGTGGCGCTGAGCGGCGCCGCCCTGGGCTTTCTCGCCGGCTACAGCATCGACTTTCTGTTCGGCACCCTGGACCGGGTGATCTGCGCCTTGCTGGCAAATGACGCGGGCGACAAGACTGGCAAGGCGGCGCGGGCTCGCCGTGACGCCGACGTGGTTCAGGTGCTGGATGATCTGGTCGCCGAGCAGCCAGACGGCGAGGCCAGGCGTCGTCTGGGAGAGGTGATCGAGACGCTCAGGCAGCGCCACCAGGCCTGAGCGCGAGGGCCGAGGAAGCGTTCAGGGGCTTTGGAGCACGACGCAGCATCAACCCGGGGTCGAATAGAAGTGGCGACGCCAGGCTAGCGTGCGGGTCTGGTCGCGGGCCTCGTAGTCAGCCAGCGCCTGCTCGAGGGATCCCGGCGACTCGTCGTCGCGATCCTCGGCCAATTGCGTCAGGCGCATGGTGTACCAGGCGGTGATGCCGCCCTCGGGCGGGGTGTCGAAGCGTGGGAAGGTCGGGCCCGCGCTCTGACCTTGCTGCCAGTGGCGGGGCAGCTCGGGCTTAATGGCCAGGGCCCGGGCCAGCTCGGGCTTAATGGCCAGGGCCCGGGCCAGTCCGATGATATCCACGCTCCCTTCATCCACCGCGCTGCGTGCCTGGGACAGTGTCTTGAAGCCACCGGTCAGCATCAGCGGCAGCGTCGTGTGTCGGCGAGCCCGACGTGCAAACGCCAGAAAGTAGGGGCTGCCAGCCGCCGTGTCCGTGTCGGAGGCAGAACGGGCGCCGGGAAAGTAGGTGCCACCGCTGATATCGATCAGGTCGATGGGCTGGTTGTCCAGCGACTTCACCACCTCGAGCGCATCCTCCTGGTCGAGCCCGCCTTCGAGCTGGTCGCTGGCGTTGAGCTTGACCGCCACCGGAAACGCCGGCCCCACGGCGTCGCGTACCGCCTGGATCACCTCGAGCAGCAGGCGTCGGCGTCCCGTGATCGAGCCACCGTAGGCATCGTTGCGGCGGTTGAACAGGGGCGACAGAAACTGGCTGAGCAGAAAACCGTGGGCGGCGTGGACCTGCACGCCGGCGAAGCCTGCCGCTCTGGCCAGTGCGGCGGTGCGTGCAAACTGATCGGGCAGGGCGTGGATCTCGCCTGGGCTCAAGGCCGCGCAGCGTAGACCCGGCAGGTCGAGGGCGCTGGGACCCCTGGCGACACTGGTCGGCGGATAGGCCAGCGCACCGGCGTGACCGAGCTGCAGCCACAGGCCGCTGCCATACTGGTTGCCACGTTGGGCCAGTCGCTCGAAGGCCGACAGGTCCGAGTGGTCGTTCAAGACCAGATTGCCGGGCTTCTCGGCCACATCGGGCCTGCCCTGCACCTCTCCGATGAGAGATAGGGCGACTCCGCCCTGGGCCCAGCGCTCGTAGAGTCGGCCCTGTGCTTCGGTAGGATGACCGGTGCCATCGCCGAGTGAGTCCGACATGGCCGCCTTGGCGATACGGTTTTTCAGCACCAGGCCGCAGGGCAGCGTCAGCGGCGAGAACAGCGGACCGACGTCGTTGTCGTCGTGCGCGGTGTCGCAGGAAGGGATCATGGGCAAACTCCGGGCGTCGATGGGAAGGGAAAAGGGAACGGTAGAACGGCACCTGAGCAGGAGCCGCCATCCTGGCACGCCGCCGGGGCAGCGATAATCCCTTGTCGAGGCACAGGACTTGTGACTATAAGGAACAGATGGATACTGTCAGCGAACTTTCCGTCTTCCATGCCGTCATCGACGCCGGCACTTTTTCAGGGGCCGCCCGCCAGTTGGGCGTCACCCACTCGGCCGTAAGCAAGCGCATCAGCCGGCTGGAACAGCGGCTGGGTGTCCCCCTGATCCTGCGCTCTACGCGACAGATGAGCCTGACCGCAGCAGGAGAGACCTTCGCCAGCGAGACCCGGGGGCTGCTGGAGCGGCTTTCCCAGGTGGAACAGGGTATCGCCGAAGGCCGCAGCGAGCTGCGCGGGCGTATTCGCCTCACGTCGCCCACAGCGCTGGGCAAGCAGCGGTTGATGCCGCTGCTGCTGGCGTTCATGGAGCGCTATCCGGCGGTGGAGATCGACCTGACGTTGACCGACGCGATGGTCGATCTGGTGCACGAGCGTATGGACCTGGCGATTCGCAGCGCCACGCTTGACGATTCGAGCCTGATCGCTCGGCCCTTGGTGGCGCATCCCCGGCTGATCTGCGCCTCAACTGCCTACCTGGCTCGCCACGGCAGGCCGCTGGCGGAAGATGAGTTGCCCCGGCATGTGGGGCTGTTCCTGCATCAGGGCCGGGGCGCCGTCATGTGGGGAATCAAGGACAGCAGGCTCCCGCAACCCGGGTTTCTTTCCAATTCGCTGGAGACACTGCACGCCGCCTGTCTGCAGGGGAGAGGCATCGCCTGCCTGCCCGCGTACATGGTCGACGAGGATCTTCAGGCGGGCCGGCTTGAACGGCTGCTCGATGACGTCGTCGCCAACGAGCCGACGACGACAGTGTCCATCGTGCGGCCGGCCACGACCCTGCTGCCCAGACGCGTTCGCGTGCTGATCGACTTTCTGGTGGAGCGCTTTGCGTAGACAGAAAGCCATGGATGGCCCCGTTCCTCAGCCGCTCATCGCCTGGGGCAGATAGGTGGCGATGCCCGGGAACAGGCTCATCAGCACGATGGCTACGATCATCAGCAGGAAGAAGGGCAGCGTGGCGCGGGTGATCGACATGATGTCGCGTCCGGTCAGGCCCTGGATCACGAACAGGTTGAAGCCCACCGGCGGGGTGATCTGCGACATCTCGACCACGATGACCAGGTAGATGCCGAACCAGATCAGATCGAAGCCGGCGGTCTCGATCACCGGCATGATGATCGAGGTGACCAGCAGGATCAGCGAGATACCGTCGAGAAAGCAGCCCAGCACCAGCAAGAACAGGGTTAGCACCACCAGCAGCCAGGCCGGTGACAGACCCATGGCGCCGATATTCTCGGCCAGGTCCATGGGCAGCTGGGTGAAGCTCATGGCCGAGGACAGAAACGAGGCCCCGGCGATGATGAAGGCGATCATGCAGGAGGTGCGCACCGCGGCGAACAGGGCGTCTTTGAAGATAGTGCTGTTGAAGTGGCCGTTGGCTCGAGCGATCAGCATCGACAGCACGACCCCCGAGGCGGCGGCCTCGGTAGGCGAGGCAAGCCCGCCGTAGATGCTGCCGAGGATGCCGCCGATCAGTGCCAGCAGCGGCAGCAGTTGCAGGCTTCCTGAGAGTTTCTGGCGCAGCGGCATGTCGCTGTCGCGCTTGCCCACCGCGCCACGACGATTGCCCACCAGCAGCGACCAGCCGATCACGTAGGTCATGAACAGACCTAGCAGCATCAGTCCCGGCCCGACGCCGGCGATGAACAGCCGCGAGATCGACTGTTCGGTGACCACGCCGTAGACGATCATCATGATCGATGGGGGAATCAACAGCCCCAGGGTCGAGGCGCTGGCCAGGGTACCGATGGCCAGGTCGTTGTCGTAGCCGCGCTTTTCAAGCTCCGGCAGGGTCATCTTGCCGACGGTGGCGCAGGTCGCCGCCGAGGAGCCGCAGACCGCGGCAAACAGCCCGCTGCCGATGATGTTGGAATGCAACAGGCGTCCGGGAATACGCCCGAGCCAGGGCGACAGCGCCTGGAACATGTTGTTGGCGAGCCCCGAGCGAAACAGGATCTCGCCCATCCACACGAACATCGGCAGCGCGGTCAGGTCCCAGCCGTAGCTGGCGCCCCAGAAGTCCGAGGCCAGGATCGGGCCGGGCTCCAGCGGAAAGAACAGCGTCAGCACGATAAAGCCGGTGCCGAGCAGGGCGTAGGCGATCCACACGCCGCTGCCGAGCAGTACCGCCAGCGCCAGCAGGGTGACCAGACTGATCGTCAGCATCTCGGCAAGCCCTCCTGGCAAGACAGGCGCTGCAGGCGAACGAGGTTTCTCGGGTCAGTCATGGCTGGGTTCCTCGTCCGGGGCCTCGAAGCGGCGTGGCGCCGTCAGCGCCTGTCTGGCGGTGTAGATCAGCGCTTCGGCCAAGGCCAGGCTCATCAGCGCCATGCCGACCAGCAACGCCAGCTGGGGAATCCAAAGCGGAACGGCGAGCAGTCCCGAGGAGACGTCGTCGAACTCGAGGCTCTCGTGCATCAGTTGCCACAGCGATACGCACAACAGCGCGTTGAGCGCCGAAGCCACCGCCAGGCAGAACAGTTCGGTGAAGGCGCGCACCGCCGCCGGCAGGCGCTGGATCACCAGCGACATGCGGATGTGGGCGTGGTGGCTGAAGGTGTAGGCCATGCCGAGAAAGGTCGCGCCCACCAGCAGGAAGGACGCCAGTTCCGACACCCCGGTGATCTCGAGGCCAAGACGCGCGCCGCCGAACAGCAACAGCAGGGCATCCAGCAGGCGAAACAGCACCTGGATGGTGATCAGGCCGCAGATGGCGACCATGGAGGCGGCCGCACCTAGCCCACCAAGGCGGTAAAGCGGCATCAGGCGAAACTTCATGGGCGATCCTTGGCGTCAGTGGAGCGATACGTTGTCCGTGAGTCGTTGACCGCACCTTCCTTGCACGGCGCCGCGACGTGGCGTGTTGCGAAAGACAGGCCGTGAACGGGACAACGAACGAGCGGCGAGGACACCCCTCACCGCTCGTCCCGAGCGCTATTCGGTATTGGCGCGGTAGTCCTCGATCAGCGCCTTGGCTCGGTCATCGGCGCGGCTCTCCCAGTCCTGGAAGAGCTTGTCACCGGCCTCGGAAAGGGCTCCGGCCACTGCCTCGTTGGGCTCGCCAATGGTGATGCCGTTTTCCTCCAGGGCCTGGGCGCTGCCTTCCATATCGGCCTTGCTGGCCTCCCAGCCGCGCTCTTCGGCCTCGGTCGCCGCTTCCATCAGCGCTTGCTGGGTCGCCTCATCCAGGCGATCGAAGGCCTTCTGATTGACGAAGATGATGTTCTTCGGAATCCACAGGTTGGCGTCGGAGAAGTGGGAGACATAGTCCCAGGCCGCCATCGACTCGCCGGTGGACACCGAGGTGATCATGGCGTCGACCCGGCCGGTGGAGAAGGCGGTGGGGATGTCCGACTCCTCGGTCTCGGTGGGCAGGCCGCCGAGGTTCTCGGTCAGTCGCTGGGTATTGATGTTGGGCGCACGTACTCTGAGCCCCTCGAACTGGGCGGGGTCATTCAACTCGAAGTCGGTGTAGATACCCTGTGACGGCCAGGGCACCGCGTACAGCGGCTTCATGCCCTGCTCGGCGAACAGCTCCTCGATCACCGGCTTGCTCGCCTGCCACAGCTCCCAGGCCTCGTCGTAGCTGCCGGCGAGCCCCGGCAGGGTGTCCAGCTCGAACACCGGCGACTCGTTGGACAGGATCGACATGAAGATCTCGCCGGCCTGAACGGTACCACGGCGCACCGATGGCTTGATCTCGCCGTGGCTGATCAGCGAACCGCCGGAGTGCACGGTGATGTCGAGCTCGCCCTCGGTGGCCTCGCGCACGTCCTCAGCGAACTGCTTGGTGTTCTCGGTGTGGAAGCTGGCATCCCCGTAGGGCGTCGCCAGGTTCCATTCGGCGGCCTGGGCGCTGCTGACCGCAGTGGCGGTGGAGAGTGTGGCCATGGCAACGGCCAGCCCCAGGGAGGAGTATCGAGTCATGATGCCTACCTTGTTGTTGTAGAAACGTGGCAGTGAAAACGACGTGTCGTGATGGAGGTATCAGTCTGACTATGCAGCATCGGGCAGGATGGCGTTGAAGATCAAGCCGCCTTGCCGATGCCGCTGGGCTCTCAGGCCTTCTTGAACAGCTGGCTTTCGCGATCCTTGAACGCCTTGAACTCCAGTGCGTTGCCGGACGGGTCCTTGAAGAACATGGTGGCCTGCTCGCCGGGCTCGCCCTTGAAGCGGATGTAGGGTTCGATCTCGAACTTGACGCCATGGGACTTGAGCTTCTCGGCCAGGGCCTCCCAGGCGTCCATTTCCAGTACCACGCCGAAGTGCGGCACCGGCACACCGTGGCCGTCCACCGGGTTCTTGTGGGCAGCGTCGGCGGCGTCCTTGAGACCGGGGTTCAGGTGGCAGACGAACTGATGGCCGTAGAGGTCGAAGTCGACCCAGGACTCGGAGCTGCGGCCTTCGGGGCAGCCGAGAAAGTTGCCATAGAACTCGCGGGCCTCGTCGATATCACGGACCTGAATGGCAAGATGGAAGGGGTCGCTGACGGCCATGGGGAAACTCCGGAGTAGGTGAAGGGGTATATCACTGATTCTTGGCCGGGGAGGATCGTGGCGTCAATCTTCTTGCCGAATTTGTCGGGAATCGACTCGGGCGTTAGATTCAACTGACAAGAGAATATTGTGTGGCTCCCCGGCAACGCGATCGAAGCATCCGCGAAAGGGCTCGAAGGCAAGTGCTCGGAGCGCGCGCTGGACGCCACGATGGCGACAGAAGACAGCGGAAGACGACAATAACAGGTTCGTTAACCACCTGACGTCCGTTGGCGAAGGTTCACCAAAGGACGTCGACAACAGAGGCTGCCCCCATGCCGATACCCCGACTCAACTGCGACGTTGGCGAGAGCTTTGGTGCCTGGAAGATGGGCCGTGACGCCGACGTGATGCCCTATATCGACTGCGCCAACATCGCCTGCGGCTTCCATGCCGGCGACCCTGACGTGATGCGACGCACCGTAGGCTACGCCGTGGCCAATGAGGTGCTGGTCGGCGCCCACCCCGGCTATCCCGACCTGGTGGGTTTTGGCCGGCGCAGCCTGGCGGTGTCCCCGAGCGAAGCCGAGAACCTGCTGCTCTACCAGATCGGTGCCCTCGACGGCGTCTGTCGTGCCGAGGGCACCAGGGTCGGCTACGTCAAGCCCCACGGCGCGCTCTACAACGACATGGCCACCAATATGGAACTGCTGCGCGCCACCATGCGCGCGGTCAAGGCCTATGACGAGAGCCTGCCGCTGTTGGTGATGTCCACCGCCGACACCGCCGGTGTGAGGGCGCTTGCCGAGGAGGAGGGCGTCAGCCTGTGGTTCGAGGTGTTCGCCGACCGTGCCTATGACGGCGAAGGTCGGCTGGTGTCCCGGCATGAGCCAGACGCGGTGCATCACGATGAGGACACCATCGTCGGCCAGGCGGTGACCCTGGCCCGGGGCGAGGCGCTGACCGCCCGCGACGGCACCAAACTGGTCCTTCCCGCCGATACTCTGTGCGTGCACGGCGACAACGAGAGTTCGGTGGCGGCGGTGCGCGCCATCCGTGAGGCCTTCGACCAGCTGGAGGGGGCATGACGCCGAGCCCACGTCTTGAGACAGTCGCCTTCGACAGCCTGATCGTGCGGCTGTTCGACGCCATCGACGAGTCGCATATGCCCTGGGTGCTGGCGGCGGTGGACGCCATCCGCGAACGGCTGGGCGAGGATGCCCTGGAGGTGGTGCCGTCCTACACCACGGTGCTGGTGCAGCTCGATATCCGCAGACTGTCGCTTGGCGAGGCCCGAGCGCGCCTCGGCGAGGCCCTGACGAACCTTTCGCCCCGGGCGACGGAGGACGGCAGCCTGCACGAGATCCCGGTGTGGTATGACGCAAGCGTCGGCCCTGAGCTTGAGCTGATCGCTCAGCGCGCAGGCATCACCGCCGACCAGGTCATCGAGCGCCACTGCGCCCACGACTACAGCGTGTTCGCGCTGGGATTTGCCCCCGGCTACGGCTTCATGGGGCTGGTCGAGGACGCCCTGGCTACGCCTCGACTCAAGACACCGCGCCAGAAGGTGGCCGCGGGCAGCGTCGGCATCGCCGATCGCCAGACCGCCGTCTATCCCGCGCCGTCGCCTGGCGGCTGGAACCTGATCGGACGCACCGCCACCCGGCTGTTCGATCGCGAGCGCGAGGGTTACACCCTGTTCAAGCCCGGCGATCGCGTGCGCTTTGTGGCCATCGACCGTGCCACCTTCGAGGCGCAGGGTGGCGACACCACTCCCCAACCCCCGGCCGAGGAGAGCGGCGCATGAGTCTCAAGGTGGAACGCGCAGGTCCCCTGGCGCTGGTGGTCGATGGTGGTCGTCAGGGTGTGCGCCATCTGGGCGTGACACAGGGCGGTGCCATGGACTGGGTGGCGCTGGGCTGGGCCAACTGGCTGCTGGGTAACGCCCCGGACGCCCCCGGCATCGAGATCATGGTGGGCGGCCTTGCGCTGGTAGCCGAGGCCGACGTGAGCGTGGCGCTGGCCGGGGCCGACCTGGGCGCGACCCTGGACGGCGAACCCCTGGCTCTGGCGGAGACGGTAACGCTCAAGCGTGGTCAGCGGCTGGTGTTCGAACGGCCGAAAAGTGGTCTGCGCGCCTATCTGGCGCTGCCGGGCGGGATCGAGGCGAGCGCCATCATGGGCAGCGTCACGAGCACCGTGCGTGAAGGGCTCGGTGGCCTCGACGGTTTCGGCAAGCCGCTGGCCCAGGGCGACGTGCTGACGCCAAAGCAGGATCGGCCCTCGGGCGGCGATCGTCGCCTGCCACGGCGGGACGCCGACAAGGGGCAGCGGGACGCTGATCGAGAGCAGGGGGCTCTGGTCACGGCAAGCGACGGGCCAATGGCGCTGTCGCTGGTGCCCGGGGCCCAGATCGCGAGCTTCTCGGGCACCAGCCTGTACCGCGCCTTCAATGACGTCTGGACGCTGGATCAGCGCGCCGATCGCATGGGGATTCGCCTGACCGGGCCGCAGCTTGAGGGCAGCATGAGCGGTATGGTGTCGGAGGGCATTCCGCTGGGGGCGGTGCAGGTACCGCCGGACGGCCAGCCGATCATCCTGATGAACGACCGCCAGACCATCGGCGGCTACCCGCGCCTGGGGGCTCTGACCCCGCTGGCCTGCGCCCGTCTGGCCCAGTGCCTGCCCGGCACCGAGGTGCGCCTGGTGCCGGAGTCGCCGGAGCGTGCCCGCGATGACCATCTGAGGCAGCTTGCGCGTTGGGAGTAGGGGCGGTGGACTGCCCACCAACAAGGCCTTGCTGCGGATTCCGGTGCAGCAGCAGGCGAGGATAGCGGTCGGGCCGAAACGCAAAGCGCCCCGTTCATGGACGGGGCGCTTTTCCTTCATTTGGGTCAGTGGCTAGAAACGATAGCTCAGGGTAGCGCTGACGCTGCGCTCGGCGCCGAAGTAGCAGAATTCGAGCGAGTTGCAGGAGGCCACGTAGTCCTCGTCCAGCAGGTTGCTGACGTTGAGGCGGCCGCTGACGTTGGTCAGCCCCACCTGGCTGAAGTCATAGCCTAGGGTGGCGTCGACGAGGGTGTAGTCCGGGACCGACTTGGTGTTGTCGCGGTCGGCCTGGATATCGGCGTGGTAGCGCACCCCGAGGCCGGTGTTGAGCCCGGCCAGCGGTCCCTTGAGGAAGTCGTAGTAGCCCCACACCGAGGCGATGTGCTTGGGCGAGTAGATGGCGTCGTTGCCTTCCTCGCTGGGGTCATCGCTTTCGGCGTAGGTGATGTCGGTGTAGGCGTAGCCGGCCTGGAGGCTCAGTGCCTCGGTGAGCTGAGTGCGCGCCTCGAGCTCGATTCCCTGGGATTCGATCTCGCCCACGGCACGATACGGGTCGGTGGGCTGCTCCTTGGTGGCCACGTTTTCCTGGGTGATATGGAACAGGGCGATGGAGTACTGGTCCTGGGTACCCAACGGCTGGTACTTGAGCCCGGTTTCCACCTGCTCGCCCTCCATCGGCTCGAGCAGATCGCCGGAGGCATCGACGAAGCTGGTCGGGGTGAAGGCGGTCGAGTAGCTGGCGTAGGGCGAGACGCCGTTGTCGAAGGCGTAGAGCAGGCCAGCGCGGCCGCTGAACTGGGTTTCGTCGAGATCCGAGCTGTCGCCGCTATCGAGGTTGGTGTTCTCGATGTCGACCCAGTCGTAGCGGCCACCCAGGGTCAGGTGCCAGCGATCCCAGCTGATCTGGTCCTGCAGGTAGACGCCGGTCTGGTCGAGTTCGTGCTTCTCGCGGGTGGTCACGACGATATCGCCGATGGGGCCAGCACCGTAGCTCGGGTTGAAGGCGTCGATGTTTGGGAAGGTGCCCCCGGACCAGACCACGTCGTTCTCGCGGGTCTGGTAATCGAACCCGGTCAGCACCCGGTGCTCGAAGCCGCCGGTGGAAAAGTTGGCTTCGAGCTGGTTGTCCACGGTCCAGGCCTCGAGATCCTCGTCGGCGCCGGAGTAGTAGCGGTTGAGCTCGGTGTCGTTGGCCCAGCCGTAGGCGTAGACCTGATCCATCTCGACGTCGGATTCCAGATACTTGAGCTTCTGGCGAGCGGTGATGCCGTTGCCGAAACGGTGCTCCAGCTCATAGCCCAGCAGGGTTTGGTCGCGCTCGAAGTTGTCGTAGTCGTCCTCGCCCTCGAAGAAGGTGTTGTCGATATGCCCGCCGGCATGGCTGGTCACCGTGCCGTCGTAGGGCAGACCGGCGTGATAGCCGCCCTCGGGCTCACGCGAGACGTAGGCGTTGAGGTTGAGGGTGGTGGCGTCGGTGATGTCCCAGGTCAGCGACGGCGCGATGGCGTAGCTTTCTTCTTCGGCTTGATCGAACTGGGTATCCGAGGAGCGGGCGATGCCGGTCAGGCGGAAGGCGGCACGCTGGCCTTCGTCGACGCTGCCGGTGACATCGAAGGCGGCGCGCTGCTGCTCATTGTTGCCGAAGCCGACCTGCACCTCGCCGGTGGGGCTGTCGCTGAACTCAGGGCGCTTGCTGGTCAGCGCGACCAGGCCGCCAGGGGAGGCGCGACCATAGAGCACCGAGGCCGGTCCCTTTACCACCTCGATGCTTTCGAGCATCCAGGGGTCGACCTTCAGCGAGCTGAAGCTGTTGGTGTCGCCCATCAGCTTGAGGCCGTCGAGGAAGGTATTGCTCAGGCTGCCGTCGGAGAAGCCCCGCAGTACCAGATAGTCGTAGCGGTTGGACGACCCGAGCTGGTTGGTATAGACCCCGGGGGTGTAGTCCAGCGCCCGCTGCACCGTCTGGGCACCACGTCGCTCGATCTGCTCGGCGCTGACCGTCGAGGTGGCCTGGGGCGTCTCGAGGAAGGGCGTATCGGTCTTGGTGGCGGCCTGGCCGGTGACCGTCATGGTGCCCAGTTCGGTATCGGCGGAGGTGCCAGCATTGACGGCATTGTCACTGAGGGCGGTCTGGGCCAGTGCGGCGGAGGATACGCTGGCCGCCAGCAGCGCCGGGCCAGCCTTCAAGGCGAAAGGTTTCAGGGCGAAAGGCGTCAGCGCGAAGTGCAGGGTCGAGGTGATACGCATGTTGTCGCTTACCATTGGGAGCAGGGAAAGGCGCCGCGGGGGAGGCACCTGAACAAAGCGGTCATGTTTCGGTAATGCGAATTATTACATTTTGCGAGTGGGCCTGTTTATGCGCGGCGCCAAGAACCTTATGCGTGGTGACAGGACCTGCGCCGATAATGAAACCTCAGTAGACAAGTGCGATCGGCGTAGCGAGTGCTATCGGCGTAGCGAGTGCTAGCTGATGTAGTGGATCCATTCATCGACGAAGCACCGCCCGACGGCTGGGTGCCGTTGCGGTGTACTGTATCCAGTTGAGGTCTCGGGGGGAGAGGTGCCCAGGGGGGCTGGGCGAAGGGCGAAGGTCCTGGAAGCGTCTAGCCAACGTCGCGGGGTGAGACCCCGAAGCGCCGCCGAAAGGCCGTGGAAAAGTTGGAGGCGTGGCTGTAGCCGCTCTCGAAAGCGGCCTGCTGCACGCTGGCGCCCTGGGCCAGCAGCTCGTGGGCCAGGGTCAGTCTGCGTTCTCGCAGGTAGTCGAAGACCGAAACGCCGAACAGGCGCTGGAACTTGGCGCGCAGGCCCGAGGCGCTCATGGACGCCATCGCCGCCAGCTGCTCGAGGCAGTAGGACTCGGCGGGAAAGTCGTGCAGCCGCTGGCGGATCCGCTCCAGCCGCTGGCGCTCCGGCAGGGGCAGGTCACCGCGCTGGCGCGGGCCGGGATGTCGCAGGCCGTGGGCCAGCAGTTGCAGGCCGATGGCCTCCATCAATAGCTGGCGCTGGCCGGGGGAAGGCTGCGGCATGACCGCCTGTTCGAGCATCGGCGCCAGGTAGCCGGGCAGTGGCCAGACGTGCAGATGAGGACGCGGGGCGTCGAGCAGTTCGGTGATGTCCGGGCGCTGGCTCAACGAGGCGATCGCGGCCTGGTCCAGCGACAGGTTCAGGGTGCGCAACCGCTGCCCCTCATCCTGATGCACGCGCAGGGAAACCTGATCGGCGAGCCGGGCGCTCAGTGCGCTGCCGGCGGTGAGCCGCTGCCGCCGTCCCCCGGTGTCGACCACGATGGCGCCTTCCATCACCACGCACACGAACAGCGGCGAGGCCATGGTGGAGCAGGAGTCGTAGGGCTTGAGCACCTCGACATCGGAAAAGGTCAGATGCCAGCCGCTGCGCACCTCTTCCTCGATGACGCGGCCTCTGAGAATTTCCAGGTGGTGGGCCACCGCCGGGAAGCGGGCGCCGTCGAAGCGGTAGTCGATGCCGTGGCGCTGGCCGAATCGCAGAAAGTCCCGCGCGCGGATGACCCGGGTATCACCAAGTCCCGCGGCGGCCCCGGCCAGCGGGCGCGAGCGAGGCTGAGCGCCACTCGACTCGCAGGCCTGCGCGTGGCTTGCAGCGCTCATCTTCAGCTTGCGACCAGGCGGCGGGCGTCGCCGCGGGAGGGGAAGGTCTGCACCACTGCCCCCGTGCTCTGGGGCATCGCTGTGGTCCTGGGCTGCCTGGTCTTATTGCTGGTCGTGCTGCTCGCCCTGGCAACGGCGGCATCGTCCAGCGGGCAGTTGCCGCAGCAGCCGAAGTCCTCGAGTCGATAGCGCAGGCAGCACAGCCGCCGTGTGCGCTGGGTCTCGCCGTGTTCGTCGGGCAGGTAGCGCACCGGCATGAACAGGGGATTGCGCCGGCCATCCGGGTAGACCCGGTGGTCGATCAGGCGCAGCGCCTCGTCGCCGAGCCCAGGTGAGGCCATGGGGTGGTGCACGGCAGCCTTGGCAAAGTACTCGAAGTAGTTGCCGAAGTTGCTCCAGAACACCTTGGGAGAGGCCCCGGAGACGCAGCCCAGCATGTCGACCAGCGGTGCCACATGCCCCTGCAGCAGGCGTTCGAAGCGCTCGAAGGCGTCGAGCGACCCCAGCGGGGTGCCTTCGTGAGGCAGGGCGATGCCAGTCGTCTGGCCGCTGTCGCTGAGATACAGGCCCATCTGATCCAGCGCTACCGGCAGGTCGCGCTCCAGCAGCAGGTTGGAGGCCAGGGTATGGGCGGCCATGGCGCTGAAATGCCACTTGGACCAGAGCGAGGCCACCGCCTTGAGGTCATCGCCCTGGTACTGGGCGGCGAAGCGCTCGAGCAATTCGTCCAGCACGCCAGGTTCGAGCAGACGCTCGGCAGGCATGGCGTCGTCGGGTAGCTCGGCCGCGACGGTGGGTACGGCAAGGTTTTCCAGGGGACCGCAATACAGACGAGGCAGCGCTGATGTCATGGGGTGTCCTGCAGGCCGGAGGCTTGAGGTCATAAGACCAACGGTGCACACCATAAATTAAATGCGAATTGTTATCAAGAATATTGCCGATAGCCGGCGTCGATCGATTGAATGCTGGCGGCCCGCCAGACCTGGCTGGGGCTGGGCCCCTGGTCGATATCCGAGCACATGTCGATCCGTTCAAGCGTGAGGGTATGGCAATGGACGACCAGCTCACCGCTCGCTTCCCCGACCTTGCCTTTGCCTTTGCCATCGCCCTCGCCGGGCTGGCGCCAACGCCAGACCTGACGGCGGTATTGCTGGCCGTTGTCAGCGTCGTTGTCGCTGTCGCTGCCGCTGCTGCTGCCGCCAAGGTGGCCGGGCATCTCTTGCGGGTCCAGGGCGTTGTCCTCGACCAGCGCCAGTTCAGCGCAGGGCAGGGCCGCGTCCGTGGCCAGCCACTGGAGCGCGGCGACCTCGGCGCACTGCTGGGCCGGGGTCAGGTGGGAGGCTCCGCGATAGCCGGGCAGGAAGCGTTGTCCCTGCGCCTCGGCTTGCAGCATGGGCACGGCCTGGCCGGGCTCGATGCGCCCGTACTTGCGTACCGGTGACAGCAGGATGATGCTCGCGGCGAAGCGGCAACCGCCCAGGTGGCTGCTCTCCCAGACGTCGAAGGGCAGGCGATGCTCCTCCACGGCGCGGGCCAGCGCCTTGTAGCTGCGATAGCCGTAGCGCGCGCAGCACTTGTCCTTCTTGCCGTGGGTGCAGCACAGCACCAGGTCGTGGTGCTGTGGTGTGGACGGCCAGCGCTCGAGATCCTCGCCCGCCGCCAGCGCCTCGACGAAGGCCAGCAGCGCACTGCGCTCGAGCTGGAGACGCCGACGCTCCGGCATCAGGATCACCTCGTGGACCTCGGCAGGCTGATCACGACGATGGATCAGATTGACCCGGCGGCCGCTGGCGGCCAGCGCGTCGAGTTGTGCTGCCAGCCCAGGGGGCATGTCGCTGGCGTGGCGCAGGTTGCGCTGCCACCTGGCCCGGGGCCAGCTGATCAAGAGGTTGCGCTCGGCGTGGGCGCCGCTGCCGGGCAGCGGATCCCCTGCTTCGCGAGACAGGTCGGTGCAGAAGACGTGGCTCATGGCCTCGGCCCTGACGTTGTCGAAGGATGCCTTGCCTGAGTGTGCGGCGCCGGCGACTCGTCGGTTGGTCTCTGCTGCTGCGCCTGCGATTCACGGCGCCCCAGCAAAGGTACGCACAGCGGCTTGCCGCTTTCAGGGTCGACCATGACGTGGGCGTCCAGGTCGAAGACGCGCTTCAGGTTGTCGGCGGTGAACACCTCTCGCGGCGCGCCGCTGGTGAGGATGCGACCGTCGCGCATCATCACCAGCTCGTCGGCGTAGGCGGCGGCCAGGTTGAGGTCGTGCAACACCAAAAGCAGGGTGCGCCCCTGGTCGTGGGCCAGTCCCGAGAGCAACTCCAGCAGGTCCACCTGGACCTTGAGGTCAAGAAAGGTGGTGGGCTCATCGAGCAGGATCAGGTCGGTCTGCTGGGCCAGCACCATGGCGATCCAGCAGCGCTGGCGCTGCCCACCGGACAGGGTGTCGACGTGGCGCTCGGCGAACTCGGTGACCCGGGTGTAGGCCATCGCCTGCTTGACCACCTCGGCGTCGTGACGGGCATCGCGTTGCCACAGGCGCTGGTGGGGAAAGCGCCCCATTGCCACCAGCTGGCGCACGCTCAGCCCCTCCGGTGCCGTCGGCCCCTGGGGCAGCAGTCCCAGATGCTGGGCGACCTCGCGGGTGGAGCGACGGTGAATATCCTGACCGTCGAGCAGCACCTGACCACCCTGGGGCTTCAAGGTGCGTGCCAGGGTCTTCAGCAGGGTCGACTTGCCGCTGCCGTTGGGACCGAGCAGCACCGTCAGCTTGCCTGGCGCCACCGCGATATCCACCCCGTCCAGTACCAGCCGTTCCTCGTAGCCGACCTTGAGAGAATGTCCCGCCAACGGGTGGCCGAGCGCGGACGCCGCGGTCGATTCGTCTGACGACACGCCTGACGATGCATCGGACCGGTGTCGGGGGGCCGCGCTGGACGAGGGTGTGGTCGGCAAAGAAGGCTGAGATGAGGTCATGCAAGGCCCGCCTGGGGTGTGTGGCAGCAGCACGGTAAGACAAAAAATTCTCATTTTCAATCCGGCCAGGCCCGTATCGGCGTGGTTTGTCGGCATGGCGCGCGGCGTTTTAGCACAGTGTGTTGTTAGCTTATGCCGAACGAATGGTTCGCATTTCGTAGACAGCGGGAAAGCGATTAATTAGGATAATCGTTCTCATTTGTATGTGAGATGGCAATAAACGACGCAATGCGGCATCGAGGCTTCGGTAAGGTGCGGCCCTTCGGGAAGGTGGCGAATCGCATCGCCACCGCTCGCCGGGAGCGGCAGCACGGGGCAGGGACGACGTCCGAGAGCAACGTCCTGGCGTGAGGGACTCGCCAGACCTCGAGTCAGCGTTTGCGCGATCATTCGATTTAGCAAAAGGAACGATGCACGACATGAAACGTCATGCTCTCTGGCCCACCGTTTCACTGCTTGGCCTGGTGGCCGCACAGCAGGTCGCGGCGCAGACCTCCGTCGATACCTCTTCCTCGAACGGCGCCCGTGCCGACGAGGCCCCGACCATGGTGGTAACCGCCTCGCGGACCAATACCACCGCGGAAGATTCGCCGCAGACCGTGCGCATCATCAGCGAGGAGGAGATCGCCCAGCAGCTGGACGTGACCACCGACTCCTCCCAGATCCTGAGCAACCTGCTGCCGTCCTATTCGCCCAACCGCCAGAAGATGACCGGCAGCGGCGAGACCCTGAGGGGCCGCACACCGCTGTTTCTGATCGACGGCATCCCCCAGTCGAATCCGCTGCGTCCGACCGGTCGTGAGGCCCACACCATCGATTTCTCCCAGGTGGAGCAGATCGAGGTGATCCAGGGCGCCAACGCCACCAACGGCGTCGGCGCCGCCGGCGGGGTGATCAACATCATCACCAAGCGTCCGGAGCCGGGTTCCTTCAATCAGCATTTCGGCGTGCAGATGACCACCCCGACCAGCGAGCTGGACGAGGACACCCTGAGCTACAAGACCGACTACGGCTTCAGCGGCAACAAGGGCAACGTCGACTACCTGTTTGGTCTGAGCTACGAGGACCAGGGGCTGTACCTGGACGCCAAGGACGACCCGGTCGGTGTCGACAACACCCAGGGCGACCTGATGGACTCGCGCAGCTATGACCTGCTCGGCAAGATTGCCTACTGGATCGACGATGACCAGCGCATCCAGTTCACCCTCAATCACTATGACATCGAAGGTCACAACGACTACGTCAGCGTGACCGGCGATCGCGACGCCGGGATTCCGACCACCTCCGTGCGTGGCACCCCCGAGGGCGACGCCCCCTTCAATGAGGTCTGGACCACTGGGCTTAGCTACGAGAACTACGACCTGGCCGGCATGCACCTTAGCGCCCAGGCCTACTATCAGGACTACGAGGCGTTGTTCGGCGCCACCGACTCCAGCAGCTTCCAGGATCCGTCACTGGCGCCGGTAGGCACCTACTACGACCAGAGCTCGGCCAAGACCGAGAAGTTCGGCACCAAGATCTCGCTGACCAAGGACGACCTGTGGAATGACCGGCTCAAGCTGACCGGTGGCTTCGATACGCTGTTCGACGAGACCGAGCAGTACCTGTATCAGAGCAACCGCACCTACGTGCCGCCCACCGATTACACCGACCTGTCGCCATTCTTCCAGGCCGAACTGCAGCCGATCGACTCGTTGCTGCTGTCCGCCGGGGTGCGTTATGAGTACGCCGAGCTGGATATCGATGACTATCAGACGGTGTGGGCCAACAATGGCGTCGACGTCGAGGGCGGCAATCCCGACTTCGACGAGACGCTCTACAACGTCGGCGCGGTGTGGAAGCCGGTCGATCGCGTCAGCCTGTTCGCCAACTACTCCGAAGGCTTCTCGATCCCTGATGTTGGTCGTGCGCTGCGCGGCATCGATACCCCGGGACAGTCCGTCGACAGCATCGACAACCTGCGTCCCATCGTGACCGAGAACGTCGAGACCGGCGTGCGCTTCGAAGGGGATCGCCTGTCGGCAGAGCTGAGCTACTACGAGTCCACCTCCGACTTCGGCAGCCGCCTGACCGAAGAAGACGGCGTCTTCATCATGAACCGCCAGGAGACCCAGATC
Organism: Halomonas sp. DP1Y21-3; assembly: GCF_019801245.1. Classification (NCBI taxonomy): domain Bacteria; kingdom Pseudomonadati; phylum Pseudomonadota; class Gammaproteobacteria; order Oceanospirillales; family Halomonadaceae; genus Halomonas; species Halomonas sp. DP1Y21-3. The sequence continues at coordinate 229,374 of NZ_JAHVJM010000002.1, read as the reverse complement.
ACCGGTATCGAGGCCTCGGTGGACTACGCCTTTACCGAGCGCCACTCCGGTCGCCTGGCCTACTCCCACATGACCGGGCTGTATGACAGCGACGACGATGGCGACCTCGATGCCGAACTGTCCGGCCTGGATGTCTCGCCGGATCGTCTGATCGGTAGCTGGTCCGCCAACTGGACCGACAAGGTGTCCACCTTCCTCCAAGCCAACTACTCGTTCGATGAGACCTATGACGAGGACGATCGCGAGTTCGACGGCTATCTGCTGGTGGACGCAGCGGTGGGCTACCAACTGCCTACCGGCAAGCTGAATGTGGGCGTGTCCAACCTGCTCGACGAGGACTACATCACCTACTACTCCCAGAGCGCGCTGGTCAACGACGACCGTTACTTCGCCGGTCGTGGTCGTACCCTGACGGTAGGGTATAGCGTCGACTTCTAAAGGCTGCGTTTGTAAGCACTACGGCTGGAAAGCGCTACTTTTCGTAAGCGCCGCTAGTCGGCTGACCCGGACCGCCGCCAGGACGGCGGCGGTCCACGCGGACGGGCCGTGGTGCCGCTTCGATGACACCAGGCAACGCCTGAGGCTGTTTTCAGGCCATCTGCAGAATCAGTTTCCAGATCAACGACTTCATAACAACGTACGCAATAACAACTACGCCATAACAACAACCCTTCGCCAAGTGACTAGCCAGGAAAGCGCGGTTTCCCCTGACGAAAGGCGTCGATGATTCGACGTCCGGGGAAGCAAAACAAGGAAGGAATCCTTGCGGAGGTTGCACATGCAATTCCCCCCATGTACTCGCACCCCTGGCGAGATCGCTCGGCATGCCTCACAGCATGCCCTGCTCAACGGCATCATCAAGGAAGTGGCTATCCCCCACGACCTGTTGAGCCACCACTGGCCCGCCAACAGGCGTGGCCTGCCAACGAGCCTCCAGGGCCTGCCATTGCAGGTCGCCTGGTCGTCTTCTTTAACCTTGTTCGTGCTGGTCGATCGCCACTCGGCGATGGGCTGCCATCAGGTTGTGTCGCCGCTGTATCTGCGCCGCAGCCTCGATCAGCCCTGGCGGGAGGCCGATACCGACGAGCTGGTATCGGCCCTGCTGGAAGATGGCCCCTGGCGCGAGGCCAGCCCCAACCCCGAGTTCGGCGACCAGGTGCTGCAGAGCCAGGCGGTGATGGCCTCCATCATCGAGGACGCTCGGCGACGCCCCCATGACCCGCTCAAGGACTACGCCGCCAGCGAACAGGGGTTGTGGTTCGGCCATCCCAATCACCCCACTCCCAAGGCCAGGCAGTGGCCGCAAGGCTTGAAGGGGCAGGGCAGGGACTGCTCCCCCGAGTTTGGTCAGGGTACCCGCTTGCACCAGTTCTCGTTTCCGGCGCAAGGGCTACGGATCGCCTGCAATGGCCTGGAGCCCGGTGAGGTGCTCAGCCAGGCCGCCGACCAGAGCGCGGAGCCCGAGGCCGGGCGGGTGGTGCTGGCCATGCACCCGGTCCAGGCCGAGCTGTTTCGCCAGGCGCCGGATGTTGCCGCGCGGATCAACGACGGCAGCATCCGCGACCTGGGCAGAAGCGGCCCGCTGGCGCTGCCCACCGCCTCGATGCGTACCTGGCATGCGCCCGAGCATCCCTGGTTCATCAAGGGCTCGCTCAACGTGCGCATCACCAACTGCGTGCGCAAGAACGCCTGGTACGAGCTCGAAAGCACCCTGGTGATCGATCGCATCATGAGTCGCTTGATCGACAGTGAAGACCCGGCGCTCGAGACCCTCGAGCTGGCTCGGGAGCCCGCCACCCTGCACTGGGCCCCGCAGGACGCTGACGACGATCAGCGCCGCTGGTTCCGCGAGCAGACCGGGGTCATCCTGCGCGAGAACTTCTGTCAGCGCTTCGGCGCCGAGCGCTGCCTGCTGGCGGCGACGGTATTCGCCCGTGACACCGAACTTGAGCCGATGGCGCCATCGTTGGTGGCGCGCGCGAGTTCGCCTGCGTCCGCTGCTGTGAGCGGCGCCCCCGCCGACGATGTGCCCGAACACAGGATCGTCGACTGGTACAAGGCCTATCTGGGTGCCCTGGTCGAGCCGGTGCTGGCGCTGTATTTCCGTCATGGCATCGTGGTCGAGCCGCATCTGCAGAACTGTGTGCTGATCCATGACCAGGGCTGGCCCCGTCGCGTACTGCTGCGCGACTTCGAAGGCGTCAAGCTGACCGAGGATCAGGGCCTTGACTGGCTCGCCGGCGAGACGCTGGATGAGCGCGTGCGCGCGTCGATGACCTACAGTCGCGACAAGGGCTGGAAGCGTATCGCCTACTGCCTGCTGGTCAACCACCTGGCCGAGGCGATCCTGGCGTTGAGCTGGCGCCGCCCAGAGCTGGCCGAGCGTCTGTGGATGGCTACCGGGGAGGAGCTTTCGCGGGTCAGGCAACGGCTCGGAGTCGCCGCGCCCGAGCTCGATGGCCTGCTCGCCGGCGGCGACTTGCCGTGCAAGACCAACCTCAAGCTCAGGCTGATGGCCCGCGCCGATCGTCACGCCGACTATGTGTGGCTGCCCAACCCCTGGCATCAGCTCGCAGGTGAGCGTCTGGAGGTGGCCCATGGCTAGCGTTGCTGCCTCGGGCCGTAAGGAGGCCCAGCGGTTGCCGCCAGCGGTGCGGGAGGCGATCCGTTGCCACCAGGCCGAAGCGCAAGATCCCATCGCCGCCTTCTTCTATGACCTGGAGGCGCTGGCCGCCCGGGCGCGTTCGATCAAGTCCGCGCTGCCCGACGGTGTAGAGCTTTTCTACGCCATCAAGGCCAATAGCGAGGCGCCGGTCCTCGGGACCTTGGCCCCCATCGTGGACGGCTTCGAGCTGTCCTCCGGTGGCGAGATCGGTCGCATGCGCGAGGCGACGAGCACGCTGCCTTGGGTGCTGTCGGGACCGGGCAAACTCGACACGGAGATGGCGTTGGCCATGGACGAGGGCATTGAGGCCTTTCACCTGGAGAGCCTTGGCGAGATCGCGCGCCTTGAGCGACTCGCCGCGGCCAGGGGGCGTCAACAGGCGGTGCTGATCCGCATCAATCCGACCCTGCCCGAGGCGCTGTCGAGTCGTCTGCGCATGGCCGGTATCGCCACCCCCTTCGGCATCGACGAAGCCAGTCTTGGCGAGGCGGTGGCGGCGGTGGACGCCGCTGCCCATCTCACCCTGGTCGGCTTTCATATCCACGCCATGTCCCACCAGACGAGCGTGGCGCGCCACCAGGCGTTGCTGGACGGCTACCTGGCGCGCTGGCCGGAGTGGCGAGCGCTTGCCGCCTCGCCTGCCAGGGTCACCCAGCTCAATGTCGGGGGTGGCATCGGCGTCGACTACATGGCGCCGTTCGAACCCGAGCGGCAATTCGACTGGCAGGCGTTGTGCGCCCATCTGGACGCGCGACTCAAGGCGATGGCTCAGGCCCCGCGGGTGCGCTTCGAGATCGGCCGCTTCCTCAGTGCCTTCTGTGGCTACTACGCCATCGAGGTGCTGGACACCAAGCACAGCCATGGTCAGGGCTTCGTCGTCTGTCGTGGCGGTACCCACCAGTTCCGGCTGCCCGCGGCCCAGGGCCACGACCACCCGGTCATCCACCTGCCGAGCGGGGAGCGCGGCGAAGCGTCGTCCGGCGAGAAGCGACCCTGGACGGTGGTGGGGCAGCTGTGTACGCCCAAGGACGTGCTGGGGCGCGATCGACTGCTTGGCGACGTCGCCCCGGGGGATCTTCTGGTGCTGCCGCTGGCCGGGGCCTACGGCTACAACATCTCCCACGCCGACTTTCTGTGCCACCCAAGGCCGCCGCAGATCTTCATTGGCGCCGACAGGGCGTCATCCGACACCGCACGCTGAGGTTATTCATGTCATCACCTTCCTACGTTGCCGAGCCCGCGACGGGGTCCGCTGACGCCGTCGCTGACGCCGCCGCTGACGCCGCCGCTAACGTCGCCGCACCTCGAGTTGCCTCCTGTGTTGCTCCCAGTGCTGTCCCCGCTGCCGTTCCCTTTGCCCGTTCCGACGACTGGCGTCATCGGTCGCGCATCGAGCGGCGGGTCATCGGCCAATTGCTGCAGACCCTGCTGTACGAAGACGTGCTCGAGTATCGCTGCGAGCACCTGGCCCCGACTGAGGGTGAAGGGCAGGGGCGTGAAACCACCTTCGTCGTCTCCCTGGGAGAGCGCGACTATCGGGTGCGAGGCTGGCTGTGCCACAGCTTCTCGCTGATTCGCCTCGATCATCAGAGTCTGGCTGTTGCGTCGACACAGGCGTCGGCTCGGGCGTCGACAAAGGCGCCGGCTCTGGCCGGACACGATGGCCGGACCCAGTCGCCGTCGCTCTCGGAGTTTCTGGACGACCTGGCGTCCACACTGAGCGCCAGGGCCGAGGGAGACCTTCAAGGGCGGCTGCAGCCGGGGTTCATCAACGAGCTCAAGCAGACCCTGATCAAGGACCTGCAGTCTTCGACAGCAGCGCCCGTCGACGGCCAGAGCGCGCCTCACACGCTCGACGCCGACGCCCTGGAGCAGTACTTCATCGACGCCCACAGCTACCATCCCTGCTACAAGTCTCGGCTTGGTTTCACGCTTGGCGACAACCGTCGCTTCGGTCCCGAGTTCGGCCAGCCGCTGCGGGTGCTGTGGCTGGCGCTGCCGGCGCGGCTGGCGCATCAGGGGGCTGTTCCTGGTCTCGGCGCCCTGGCGACGTTTGCGGCCATGGCCGATGCCGAGCTGGGTGAAGAGGGATCGCCGGCCAGGCAGCGTCTGGCCGAGTGGCTAGGCGAGCGAGGCCTTGCGCGCGAGCAGGCGGTGCTGCTGCCGGTGCACCCCTGGCAGTGGGAAAACGTGCTGGTCGGCGCGCTCTACCCGGAGCTTGCCAGTGGCGAGATCGTCCTGCTCGGCGAGGGCGAGACCCGCTATCGGCCGCAGCAGTCGATTCGTACCCTGGCGCCGCTGGATCACGATCGACGCGCGTCCCCGACGCCCTATCTCAAGCTGGCGCTGGGGATCACCAACACCTCCAGTACCCGCATCCTGGCGCGCCATACCATCACCAACGGCCCCATCATCACCGCCTGGCTCAAGCAGCTTCTGGAGAGCGACGGTGGCGCCGGGGCGGCCAACGTCGTGATCCTCGGCGAGGTGGCCGGGGTTGCCCTGGACGAACGCGCCTTTGGCGGCCTGCGCCATGACGAGGTGTACGGCCAGGCCGGCGCGCTGTGGCGTGAGCACATCGACGGCTTTCTCGCCCCCGGCGAGCAGGCGGTTCCCTTCAACGGCTTGAGCCAGTGTCTGCGCGACCCGGACGGGGCGCCCGCAGAGCCCTTCATCGCCGACTGGATCGCCCGTCACGGGCGTGACGCCTGGACCCGCCAACTGGTGAGGGTGGCGACACTGCCGATCATCCACCTGCTGTTCGCCGAAGGGGTGGGGCTTGAGTCCCACGGCCAGAATATCGTGGTGATCCACCGAGACGGCTGGCCAGTGCGAGTCGCGCTCAAGGACTTCCACGACGGGGTACGCTACTGCCCGTCGGCGCTGGCCCGCCCGCAGCTGGCCCCCAGCCTGGAACCGCTGCCGGCGGCCCACGCCGCGCGCAACCGTAACTCCTTTATCGTCACCGACGACCTGGCGGCGGTGCGCGACTACTCCTGCGACGCCTTCTTCTTTATTGCCCTGGCCGAGATGGCGATCTTCCTCGAGCGTCACTTCGGACTCACCGAGGGCTCCTTCTGGGCCATGGTCGCCGATGTCATCACCGCCTACCAGGACGCCCATCCAGAGCACGCCGAGCGCTATCGCCAGTTCGACGTCTTCGTCCCCGAGTGGGAAGTGGAAGCACTGACCCGCCGGCGGCTGTTCGGCGACGAGATGCCTCAGATCAAGCGGGTGCCCAATCCCCTGGCCTTGCATGCACCGGTGCAGCGCCCTGCGTCTGTGACCACGGGGAAGGCTGCAGCGATACAGGAGCGTACCCCATGCTGAGAACCAATCGCCTGAAACGTGCGCTAATCGAGCAGCGCGAGATCTACGGAGTGCTGGCGTCGTTGCCCACGGCGGCGTCGATCGAGCTGATCGCCGAAGCCGGCTTCGACTTCGTGGTGATCGACACCGAGCACGTGCTGATCAACCCGGAAACCGTCGAGCACATGATCCGCACCGCCGAGAGCTACGGACTGACGCCGTTGGTGCGGGTCGCCGACGACAACCCCAAGACCCTGCTGCGCCTGCTCGACGGCGGCGCCCAGGGCATCGTGTTGCCGAGCGTCGAAGACCCCGAGCGACTGGCCGCCGCGGTGGGTGCCTGCAAGTACGCGCCCCAGGGCACGCGCAGCCTCAACGCCGGGCGCCCCGGCGCCTTCGGCAAGCACTCCCTGGCCGAATACGTTCAAAAGGCCAACGACGAGATCCTGGTCGTCGCCATGATCGAGAGCCGGGCCGGCGTCGAGCGCATCGACGAGCTGTGCGCCGTCGATGGTCTCGACCTGGTGCTGGAAGGTGCCGCTGATCTGTCCCAGTCCCTGGGCGTGAGCTGGCAGACCACCCATCCCGAGGTGCAAAAGGCGCTTTGCCGGGTACAGCAGCGGGTGGCGGACCACGGCCTTCCCTACGCCGCCTTCCTGCGCCATGCGGACGCCAAGGCCGAGTGGCGCGAGCGCGGTGTGCGTACCTTCCTGCTCGGCGACGAGCGGGGCATCGCCTTTCGCGCCCTGACGAGCGCCTTGAAGGAGGCACGCGCATGAGGTGCCTGTCGTTTGCTTCCGGTGCCCCTGTTGCCCGAACCCCCACTGTCCTGAACCCAGCTGTCGCGCCTTCGTCGGTGCCCCCGATTGTTGCAGTTGCAAGGAGAGCCCAATATGGCCTCGTTTGATTCCGCTTCTTCACCCGTTCCTTCACCTCAGGCTTCACCCCAGGCGAGGCGCCTGGCCAGCGAGCAGATCCTTCAGTCGCTGGTAGATGGCCTGCTGGTCGAGGGGATCCTCGAGATCGACTCGCTGGCCGGTGATGACGGCGATGCCCGTTCGTTTGCCACTGAGCTGTTTGGTGATGACACTCTGGTGGCCTACCCCGGGGCGCGATTGTGGCGCCAAGAGCGGGCCCAGGGCGCTAGCCAAAAGACCAGCCTGGTGATGCTGCTGGAGCCCGGTACTGCCCAGGACTGGCAGAAGGTGCCCGGCACGCCGGTGTTGGCGCTCGATGGGGGAGCGCCGGCAACCCTGGACCCCGTGGCATTGATGCGCCGGGTGTTCGGCGGCGATGAACAGGCCCTGACGCCTGGCCAGCGCGTCTTTCTCGACGCCCTGGAGGACAGCCTGTGGCAAGCCACGGCCTCCATGGCCCATGGTGTGGACACCCACCATCTCGCCTCCCTGGGCACCCTTGAGCACTTCACCATTCTGGAACAGTGGGCGTCGCTGCTCGACCGGCCCTACCATCCCACCGCCAAGGCCAAACAGGGTTTAAGCGCTGCCGAGTACCGTGCCTATATGGCCGAGTTTGCCAACCCCGTCGAGCTTTACTGGGTGGCGGTAGAGCGTCACCGGCTGACCCATGGCGCAGGGGTGGGGGCTCTCGCAGCCGGCGTGGGGTCGGGCGCCGATAGAGCGGCTTCGGGCGCCGATAGAGCGACAGCCGGCGCGGTGTCGGGCGCCATTGGAGCGGTGTCGGGCGACATTAGAGCGGCTTCGGGCGACATTGGAGCGGCTTCGGGCGACATTAAAGCCCCCGCAGACTGGCTGCTCGCGCCAGAGGAGCGTCAGGCACTCGCCGATGAGATGCTCGCCAAGGGCATCGCCGATAGCCACCTGGCGCTGCCGGTGCACCCCTGGCAGCACGATCATGCCCTGCCGAAGTGGCTCGCCGAGGACTTTGCCGCTGGTCACTGCATCACCCTGGAGGCTAGCGCCGGGCGCTGGTGGCCGACCTCGTCGCTGCGCTCGCTGCTGCCGGCTGCGCCCTCGTCAGACGGCGCAGCGCAGAGCCTCAAGTTGCCCATGGCCATCCACTCGCTGGGGGCCTCGCGCTACCTGCCGGCGGTGAAGATGATCAATGGCGATCTGAGCGCACGGCTGCTGGAAGAAGCTCGGCAGCGCGATCCACTGCTGGCAAGCGCCTTGCACCTGTGTGACGAAGGCAAGTGGTGGGCTTACCTGCCCGAGGACGCCAGCCTGTTCGATGAGGCCCCGCGCCACCTGAGCGCCATGGTGCGCAGCTATCCTCAGGCGCTGCTCGAGCAGGCCGGCACCCAACTGGTACCCATGGCGACCCTGGGTACGCCGCTACCGATGGTCGGGGCGTCAGGTCCTGCGAGCACCAGCGCCCATCACGTCTTCGATGACTGGATGGTACAGCGTGGCATGGAAGCCGGCGCCGCGAGCGCACAGGCGCTGTTCGGTGAGCTGTGTGCGCGCTTTTTCGAGATCAACCTGCGCATGCTGAGGCTCGGCATGCTGGCGGAGGTGCACGGCCAGAACGCCGTGCTGGTGGTGCGCCAGGGTAGGGTCGAGGGACTGTTGCTGCGTGACCATGACTCGCTGCGTATCAACGTCGGCCAGCTCGAGCGCCAAGGCATGCAGGATCCCTGCTACCGGATCAAGCCGGGTCACGCCAACACCCTCTACCACGACAGTCAGGAGGCGCTGTTGTTCTGGCTGCAGACCCTGGCGATCCAGGTCAACCTGCGTGCGATCATCGACACTCTGGCGGGACACTATGGCCTTTGCCAGCGCGCCCTATGGCGGGATCTGACGGTTCAGCTCGAGGCCCAGCTCGACGCCGTGCCCTTCGAAGCCGCCGAGCGCAATGTCTTGAAGTCCGCGCTGTTCGAGCGCGAGCGCTGGCCCTACAAGCGCCTGATCGCCCCGATCATCGAGCGTGCGGGCGGCCCCGGCAGCATGCCTTTTGGCGTCAGCGAGACCGTCAATCCGCTGAGGGCCTGCCAGGGGGAGCTGACGCATCAGAACGCCGAGGCAACTGCTGGTGTTGAACAGGGTGTCGGTAGCGCTGGCGAAGCCGACCGTCTGGGGACACTGCAGCAAGCCTGATCTCATCGTCAGGAAAATGAGCGGCGGCATCGGTGAATACCGATGCCGCCGTTTTTTCGTGCGCAAGAGACGGGATATTCAGCGAAGCCATTCGGGATGCTCAGCGAGCATCGCCTCGCGCCGACGAGTTTCGTCCTGCTGCTTGGCCAGGGCTTTTTCGGCCAGCTCGTCGGCCCGGTGCGGGGGCACCACGAACAGACCGTCGTCGTCACCGAGCACCAGATCGCCGGGCGCGATGGAGACCCCGTCGATGGATACCGGAGTGTTGATCTCACCCTCCAGCGACAGCGAGCGGGTGGTCAGCGGACTGGTACCCGCAGCAAACATCGGCAGTCTCAGCCGAGACAGCGTCTCCCGGTCGGTGACAGCGCCATTGGTGACGACACCGGCGAGTCCCTTGGTCAGCGCCGCGTAGGCGCGAAACTCGCCCCAGCAGGCGCGACGATGATCACCGGACACGTCGATCACCAGCACGTCACCGGGGCGTGCGAGCGTCAGCGCCTCGCGGATGATGGCGCCGTCGACATGAGGAATTCTGACCGTCAGGGCGGTGCCGACCAGGCGTACCGGGCGGTGCAGCGGCTCCAGTGAGGCAATGGCGCCAAAGTCACTGAAGTGGCCCAGGGTCGAGGTGGCAAGCCCGGCGAAGCGATCGATCTGTGCTTGGCTGAAGCTGTCCCTGCGCGGGGCAATATGGAACATCGGACCTCCTGTCGGATGTGTTGCTGAGGGGGTGCTGACCGGATCACGGCGAGGCACCTAGCACCATTACTGCCGGGTGCGATAAAGCAGATAGACGAAGAAGGGTGCACCCACCGCGGAGACGAAGACCCCGGCGGGCAGGTCCTTGGGCAGAAAGGCCACTCGGCCGATCAAGTCGGCGTAGAGCACGATCAGCGCGCCACACAGCGCCGCCACCGGCACCAGCCGTGCAAGACTGCGCCCGACCAGGCGGGCCGCCAGATGGGGCGCCACCAGTCCGACGAAGCTGAGGCCCCCGGCAAACGCCACCGCCGCGCCGGCCAGCGCCATGCTGAGGGCCAGCAGGATCAGCCGGCTTCTCAGCACATCGACACCGAGCCCGACGGCCACGGCGTCGCCCAGAGCCAGGGCGTCCATATGCCGAGCCAGGCTCAGGCACAGCGGAATCGCCACCAGCAGCCAGGGTAGCAGCGACAGCACATGGCGCCACTGGGCCGCATACAGGCTGCCGGTGAGCCAGACGTAGGCGTGCAGCGCCGAGGCGTCGTCGCTGATCACGATCAGCAGGGTCGTCGCCGCCCCCATGGCGGCGGACAGCCCGATACCCACCAGCACCACCCGGCTGGGATTGAGCCCCTTTCGCCAGGCCAGCGCCACCACCAGCACGGTGGCCACCAGGGCGCCGCCCAGCGCCGCCAGCGGCAGCAGATGGATGCTCAGCTGACTGGCAAAACCGGCCAGAAATACCACCGCCGCCAGCGCCGCGCCGCTGGTGATACCGATCACATCCGGCGAGGCCAGCGGGTTTCTGACGATGCCCTGCAGCACTGCGCCGGCCACCGCCAGCGCCGCCCCCACCAGCACCGCCAGCAGAATGCGCGGCAGCCTCAACTCCCAGACGATAAAGCCGATGTCGCTGGCCTGGGGTGCGGCCAGGGCTTTCAGCACCTCGATGGGCGGTGTGGGGAAGCTGCCCAGCGACAGCGACAGGCCTGCGCTTGCCACCAGCGCAAGCGCCAGCAGCGCTACCAGGCGGCGATAGCGTCGGTTGGCCCGATCTTGTGTATGGCCTTGCGTATGGCCTTGTGCATGGCCCGGTGTCTGGTCCTGTGTAGCGGATTCGGCGTTGGCGCCAGACAAGCTGCTCATGCGGATACCTGCTTCTTGCGGGCCAGATAGATAAAGAAGGGCGTGCCGATCAGCGCGGTCATGACACCGACCGGGATCTCCTGGGGCGCCATCAGAAAGCGCGAGGCGATATCGGCGACCAGCAGCAGCGTGGCCCCGAGCAGCGCACAGGCTGGCAGCAGCCAGCGATGGTCGATGCCGACCAGGCCGCGGGCCATGTGTGGCACGATCAAGCCGACGAAGCCGATCATCCCGGCAAGCGCCACCGAGCTGCCGGCCAGCAGGATTACGCACAGGCCCAAGGCAAGCTTCAGGGTGCCGGCGCGCATGCCCAGGCCGGTGACCATGTCATCACCCAGCAGCAGGGCGTTGGCCTGACGGGCGAGGGCAGCGGTGATCGCAAGGGCCAGGGCAAACAGCGGCAAAAGCGGCACCACCAGTTCAAGCTCACGCCCGGAGACCGACCCCGCCAGCCAGTACAGCACGCTCTCGAAGCTCTGCTGGTCGATGATCAACAGGCCCTGACTGAAGGACACGAACATCGCCGTCACCGCCACCCCGGCGAGCACGACCCGAAGCGGCGACAGCTCGCCGCGCCGGCCACGGCTCAGCGCCACCACGGCGAGTGCGGCGACCAGCGCGCCGAGCAAGGCCGCCCAGACGTACTGACCGGGGGTGTGCAGCGGCAGCAGCGATACCGCCACCACCACAAAGAACATGGCGCCGGCATTGATGCCGAGGATGCTTGGCGAGGCCAGCGGGTTGCGCGTCATGGTCTGCATCAGCGCACCGGCCACCGCCAGGCTTGCACCGGTCAGGGTGGCGATCACCGCCCGGGGCAGGCGTTCGTTGAGGATGATGATATGGCTGACCCTGCCACCGTCATAGTCGGTGACGGCCTCAAGGGCGGTCAGCGGTGCGATCTCGGTGGTGCCGAGGATCACGCTGGCGCCAAAGGCCGCCAGCAGCAGCAGGGTACCGAGGATCAGTCCGGCGGCCCGGGTCGAGGTGCGTTCCAGCATCAGGCCGCACCCTCGTCTGTTGTTGGCGACGGCTCTTCAATGGCTGAAGGCTCTTCCACCGCTGAAGGCGCCTCCCCCAGCGCGTCACCCAGCGCGCAGGAAGGGGAGAGCGCCTGCGGCGCCAGGCCGTAGTGGCGATAGAGGTCATCGAGCATGGCGTTGGCGGCGAGGATGCCACCGCCCATGATCCAGTTGACCGTGTCCACCTCGTACACCCGGCCGGCGCGGGTCGCGGTGAGCCGCTGCCATAGCGGGTGGGCGGTCCAGTGGCGGTAGGTGTCATGGATCGCCGGGTCGTCTTCCAGCAATACGAAGATGACGTCGGCGTCCAGCGCGGGGATGTTCTCCTCGCTGGTCAACTTCATGCCCCAGCTGCGGTCCGCAGCGGCGTCAGGCTGGCGGAAGCCCAGCTCCTCCAGGATGCTGCCGGCGAAGCCGGAGGAATACAGACGCACGTGGTCGCTCTTGAAGCGCACCACCGCAGCCTTCTGCGGCCAGGCGTCACCCAGTGTCGTGGCGATTTTCGCGCGCAGATCCGCTACCCGGTCGTCCCAGCAGGCCAGCAGTTGTTCGGCCCTGTCCTCGCGACCGGTCGCCGACGCCACCAGCGTGAGCGAGGCCTTGAAGTCAGACACCGTGGATGCGAACCGCGTCGGCGCGATCTGCTCGAGCAGCGGGCGCACTCGCTCGTGTCGAAAGCGGGTGGCGACGATCACTTCGGGATCAAGCCAGGCCACTTTTTCCAGGTTGGGCTGGGTCTCCAGGCCCACGTGCTCGACGCCATCGAGCGCCTCGCGCAGGTAGCGATAGGTGGGCTTCTCCATCCAGGCATCGACTACCCCGATGGGCGTTACCCCCAGCGCCACGGCGCTGTCCGTGGCCCCCTGATACAGCGTGACTAGACGCGGCGCCGAAGCCGAGGAGACTACCGGCGCAGCGGCCGCCGCGTCCGTCCTTACACCAGCCCTTTCATCAGCCCTGATGTTGGCCTCGGCAGCGCCTGCAAACAACAGCATCCCGGCGAGCAGGGCGAGTGCCACAAAGGCCAGTACACCGGCGAACAGCCCGAGCACCAGCAGCAGGCTGCGCAGCACTGAGGGTGCCTGCCGAGGCTGGGGCCGGGAGCGGTGCGGCGGCTCGGGTGGCATGTGCGATGAAAATGGCGAGCGCGAGCCTGGTGAGGGTTGCGACGGTGGTCGCAGCGATGGCGTGAACGTCATGGGGATGATCCTTCACCTGTATTGGCGTGTCTGGCGCCCCGACGAGTGGCCGATTTCTCGCCCCAGCGCCCAGGCCAGCGGCAGGCACAGCAGGGCAATGGCGGCCAGGGCGATAAAGGTCTCGTGCAGGGCCTTGGCGCTGGCCTCGGCGGCACTCACGCCAGCGGCGGTGACGCCACTGACGCGGGTGTCGTAGTAAAGAGAAAGCGCCACCAGGCCCAGCGAGGCGATCAATCGCCTCGCCATATTGTTCATGGCCGAAGCCTGGGCCATGTCCCGGTCGGGCAGGGCGCGCATGCCCACGGTGGTGGAGGGCAGGTAGCCGCAAGCAAGGCCAATGCCACGCGTCCCCATCCACAGCCCCACTACCCAGGCTGGCGTCGCCGACGACATCAGCGCGAGCCCCGCAAGACCGACAGCGGTCAGCACCAGGCCGGCGAGAAGACACCACTGGGGCGGGTGGCGGTCGATCATCCGCCCGGCAATGGGCGAGGACAGCGACGCCATCAGGGCCGTGGCCAGAAACACAAGCCCGGTGGTCAGCGGACTCGCCCCGAGCACCTGGTGCATCCACAGCGGCACCAGCAGCACGCAGCCGAACAGGATGATGGACTGCAGGCAGGCCAGGGCGACGCTCAGGCGAAAGGCGCGGTGTCCAAACAGGGACAGCGACAGTAAAGGCGCCGGGGCGTCCTGGGCTGCTGTTGGGTCGGCATTCCGTTCCTGCATACGCCCCGCCTTGAACTCCATACCCCGTTCCACCACCACGAACCCTGCCAGGGCGGCAAGCCCGAGCCCCAGGGGGACGAGCGCCGAGGGCGTGAGCAGTTCGGCCAGACTGTCGATTCGGCTCAGCGAAAACAGCACCGCGCCCATGCCGAGGGTGATCAGCAAAAAGCCCGGCAGGTCGAAGCGCCTGGCACGGTTGGGCGCCTCCCGATGGAGGCAGCGCCAGCCCACCACCAGCCCCAGCAGCGCAAAGGGCAGATTCATGACGAACAGCGCCCGCCAGTGGCTGACCTCCAGCAGCAGGCCGCCGACGCTTGGGCCGATGGCCGGCGCGATCATCACCGCAAACCCCCAGATGCCGCTGACACGGCCCCGCTGTTCGGGCGGATAGGCGGCGAAGATCAGCGCCAGCGACAGCGGCATCATCAGCCCCGCCGCCATGCCCTGGACGCCCCGGGCGATGATGATGCTGTCTAGACTGTCGGCCATGGCGCCAAGGCCAGAACCGGCGATAAAACCGATCAGCCCCAGCAGATAGATCACCCGCCGGCCGAAGCGGTCGGCCAGATAGCCGGTCAGCGGCATGGTCATGGCCATGCTGATCATGAACAGGGTGATGACCCAGTTCACCTGGCTGGCGCTGGCATCGAAGGTCGCCATCAGCTCCGCCACCGCCAGGTTCAGCGCACTGTTGTTGAGGCTGACGGTAAAGGTGCCCAACAACACGCTGACCAGCACCCAGGCACCTCCGGCGTGGGCCTTCGACGACTCATCACAAGACAGCTCAGCACCCCGCGAGGCAGGGACCTTGGTCAGCGTATTGGTGGGCCGGGCCTGGAACATGAACCGTCTCACAGTCCTCGAAAGCGGAAATGCGGAGGGCCAAGAGCATGCCATGGCGCAAAAGCAAATGCAATTCATTATCAAATGAGAGGAGGAGGGAATACCGACTGGGGTGGCACGCCAGGTGAGCCCTGCCACAAGGCCGATACCATAAGCGCCGGACCTGATACGGCCCGGCGCTTGGTGGGGAAGGGAATTCCCTGGACGAATATTAGAAGTCCATGGTCCAGCCAAGGGTAAAGGTCCGTCCCCGACCCTGATAGTCGTACAGGTACTCCGGACCGTAGTAGGGCGAGTAGAACATTGCCGCTCGCTGTCCCCAGACGGTGGAATATTCCTCGTCGAGCAGGTTGTCGATACCCAGCGTCAGGCGGCCGATATCGATATCCTGGGCCAGCGCCAGGTCCACCGTGGTGTAGCCGTCGATCTGGCGGTCATCGTCATCTTCCAGGTTATGGGCATGGTTGGCCTGCAGGCGGGCGCTGCGACCTGCCGCCATGTCCTGCCAACCGACGAAGGCGGTGGCGGAGGACAGCGACGCATAGCGGGCGTCACGCTTTTCCCAGCTGCCGTTCTCGTCTTCCTGCTCCGAGCGCACCAGGTGCAGGGTGCCGCCGACCTCGAAGCCGCCGTCCAGAAAGCGGGTCACCGCCGCTTCCAGGCCGTAGTCGCGCTTGTTTTCCTCGACCACGCTGACAGACAGGTCTTCGGCATTTTCCACCGCCTTGTCGGACCAGGCGTAGTAGATCGCCGCCTGGGTGCTCCAGTCGGCGTCATTGAAGCGCCAGCCGAGTTCCACCTGGTTTGTCTTGATGGCGTCCAGCGGGTTGTCGTCGACGCTGACATCGGCGCTCTTGCCGTAGTACTTGGCCGGGTCCGGCAGCTCAAAGCCCTGGCTGAACTGGATCCAGTTCTGGTGGCCGTTGCCGTAATCGTAGAGGGCGCTTGCGTTGACCAGGGTGGCATCATAGTCATTCTCGCCACCCGGTACGCCGTTGAAGTCATCGACCTCGACGTCCATATGCTGCTGGCGCACCCCGGCGGACAGGGTCAGACCGTCGGTGACCCGCCAGTCGCCCTGGGCGAAGCCGGCGTAGCCGTCGACCTCGTAGCTTGGATAGCGCGGGCCGATCTCGCGCTCTTCCTGGGTGAGACCGCCACTGGCATTCGAGGTGGCAATGTCGAAGTACATCTGGTCGGCGTCGAAGGACTCACGGTCCATGTCGAGGCCATAGGTCAGCGAGACGCGCTCGCCCAGCTCGGCATCGAACAGCGCCTTGATACCGCCCAGATCGGTGTCCTGCTTGGAGGCGCGGAATTCGACGCCCTGAGTGGTGGCGTAGGGGAAGGCATTGAAGCTGGCCTCTTCTTCCCGATAGAACGCCTGCAGGTAGAAGTCCTGACCCAGCAGGTCGGCGTGGTGGTACTGCAGGTTGACCATGCGACGATCCGTCTCGGGATCGCGATCCGACGAATAGCCGTCGCGGATCTCGGCGCCTTCCAGATTGCCTAGCGCCAGGTTGGGGAAGTAGAGCCCACGGTCACCCTCATAGGCCGAGCGGTATAGCTGAGCGCCAAGCGTCAGCGTCTGCTCGGCGCTGAGTGCCAGATCGACGCTGCCCATGATGTCGATGGAGCGATTGTCCTGCAGGTCGGTCTGGGCGATGTCCGGGAAGATCTCGTCGCCACGCCCGTCATAGAAGCGTCCATTGTCCTGATAGGCCACCGCCAGACGTCCCTGGACACGCTCGCTGCCGCCACTGATCGACTGGGCCAGGCGAAAGTCGGCGTCGTCACTGTCATTGAAGCCGCTGGTGACGCTCGTCGCGGTGGAAAAGTGGCGACCGGGACCGTCACCTTTCTTCGTCACGATATTGATGATGCCGCCGGTGGCGCCACCGCCATAAAGACTGCTTGCGCCGGACAGCACCTCGACGCGCTCTATGTTGAACGGGTCGATGGCGTCGAACTGGCGCGACAGGCCCCGGGAGCTGTTCAACGAGACGCCGTCGATCAGCACCTGCACGCTGCGGCCACGCATGTTCTGGCCATAGTTGGTGCGTCCCTGGGGGGCCAGATCCAGCCCCGGTACCAACCGACCCAGCGCGGTCTTGAGGTCGGCTCCCGTCGCGATCTGGGTCTCCAGCTGCTGCTGATCCACCACCCACACCGCACCCGGAATCTCGCTGATCGACTTCGGCGTACGCGAGCCGACCACCACCATGGTCTCCTGGGATTGGACGGCTGCCTCGTCGGTGGCCGCCCTGGCGTCGGTGCCTTGCTGATCGGCACCAACGGACTGCGCCCAGCTTAGCGACGGAGCAGCGGCCAGCAGCAAAAGGCCTGCACCGAGGGAAAGTGACGCTGACAAGGGAGAGCCGCCATATGACGTAACGCCGGTGACTGGCGCAGTAGTAACGGGCCGCGGGCGTGTGTGGAGCTGAGTCGGAATCTGGGATGGCATGGAATGATCGCTTGGCTGATGTTGACCGGCTTGTCGAGACGAGCCGATGGGACAGTGCGGACCGGGCTTCTGGCGGCCCGTCTCGCGCCACCTGCCGAGGGAGCTGCGTGTTGCCCGTGGGGCAGGTGTGCAGCTTCGGCAGCGGCAAGCAATATAGCGAATTGTGAAAATAATGCGAAGCGTTCGTATTCAATTTTAAGATTTGTGCAAGTCAAGCTCACCCCCTCGCCGACCAGAGGCACAAGGCGTAGGCTGGATGCATCTACCACGCGACGATCAGGAGGCCTGATGGCACGAGTTAAAATCCTCAAGCAGGGCACGATCCACTGCTTTCCTCCCGGCCTGCGTGACGACCAGGGCGAGCTGGTCAACGCCGAGATTTCCGCGGTGGCCTACGATGGTGAGCGACTGTTGATGGCCAGCGACAAGCCGATCCCCGGCCACGAGCGTTCTGCCGCCTTCAGCCTGCCGTTGACCGCCGATGGTCCCGACGACAGCCGCATCGACTACCTGACCCAGCAGACCATCAAGGAAGCGGTGAAGTATGAAGACTTCGCCCTGACCACCGATGGGCGCCACATGATCGCCACCACCGGCTTCGATCGCATCGATGACGAGACCCACGATCTCAACGCCTACAACCACCTGCTGATCTGGCCACTTCACGAGCCTGACCGGGTCCAGGTGGTGGACCCCGACCCCCGTGACGGTGTGGAAGGGTCGCTCGAATTTCGGCGCAAGATGGACGCCGCCGTAGGCGAGCCCTACTACAAGATCGAGGGCCTGGCCGCGATCCCCGGCGAGCGTGGCGATGGCCTTTTGCTGTTCGGCATCCGCGAGCAGGGCAAGGCCCACGATGACTTCGACTACGTGCGCAGGGTCATTGGTGCCCACTACATCATCAACGACGACGACAACCTGGAGTTCGTCGACGCCCTGCACGACGTCTTCAGCTTCGACCCCGGCGAGTACGACGGCGTGGAGCACATCTGTGGCCTGTCGAGCCTTGAGTACGATCCCTACCACGGCCAGCTGTACCTGCTCACCAGCTTCGAGACGGAAGAGAGCGACGACGAGGTCATCGGCGGCTATCTGTGGGTGATGTCGCTGCACGACTTCCGCCAGGGCAGGGCACCCACCCTGGTACGCGACGAGAACGACAAGGTGCTCGAGTTCGAACACAAGGCCGAAGGCCTCGCCGTGCTCGACCGCGAACGCCTGTTCGTCGCCTACGACAACGACCGCAACTACGACCTGCACAGCGTCAGCGAACGCGACGAACGCCGCTGCTGCGAAGCCCCCTACACCATCCTCGGACTAGTGCAGTAGGCACGAAGCGGTTCAGGCATGGCACAACGCCACATCGAACCGAGGCAGGGCAGGACGCGGCGCCGGAGCCTGATAGAGAGATCAGGAAAGCGATAGAGAGCGATAGAGCGTGAGAAGGAACGATAGGGAGTGAGAAAGGGCGGGTGAAGAAAGGGCCGGGGAAGAAAGGGCGCGTGAGGAGGAGGGCGATGTGTGGGTGCCGCGGGTACGCCTGCGGTACACCCAGCCGCCAAAACCGGACTTCGAGGCGCCGGAACGATGATGCGACAAGGGCTGTGATGCGAGGAAGGGCACAGCCAAAGCGCCTCGAAAGCCGCCATACTGACCAGTGGCAAGCGTCCACCCGAAACCCGCTAGCCTACGGCCGCAGCTTTCGCTATTATACGCCCGCGCTGATAAGGGCCTATAGCTCAGTTGGTTAGAGCAGGGGACTCATAATCCCTTGGTCGCTGGTTCGAGTCCAGCTGGGCCCACCAATAAAATCAGCACCTTACGAATTATCTATGGTGAGTCCCATAGTCCAAGGGTACAGTTTCGGTACAGTACCGATTCTTCAGTCCCCTGGAGATTTTCATGGCCACCATCGTCAAGACCCTCTGGTAGCTGGAAAGCCGTCATTCGCAAGACCGGCTGGCCCACTACCGCCAAGACCTTTCGTACCAAACGTGACGCTCAGGACTGGAGCCGCCGCACCGAAGATGAAATGGTGCGTGGCGTCTATATCCAGCGCAGTGCCTCGGAGCGCATGACGCTTGAAGCCGCCCTCAAGCGCTACCTGGCCGACGTTACCCCTACCAAGAAGCCCAGCACCCAAAAGAGCGAACGCCACAAGGCCAACACGCTGATCGATCACTTGGGTAAATACTCCCTCGCGGCCCTGACGCCGGAACTGATTGCCAACTACCGCGATACGCGGCTGAACAGCCTGGGGCACCGGGGAAAGCACATCAGCCCCAATACCGTGCGCCTTGAGCTCGCACTGCTCGGCCACCTCTACACCGTAGCCATCCAGGAGTGGGGCCTCGGCCTGACCTACAACCCCGTCCAGAACATCCGTAAGCCCAGCCCGGGAGAGGGGCGTGACCGCCGCCTGAGCCCCGACGAGGAGAAGCGCCTGTTCGCCGTGCTACGACAGCACAACAATCCCATGTTGGCTTGGATCGCCAGAATCGCCCTGGAGACGGGCATGCGCTCCTCAGAGATATTGACCCTCACTCGCTCCCAGGTCGACGTGAAACGCCGCGTGGTGCGCCTTACGGACACCAAGAATAACGAAGCCCGCCTGGTACCGCTGACTCAGGCCGCCACCGAGGTGTTCAAGCAGGCGCTGAGCAATCCGGTGCGCCCGCTCGACTGCGATCTGGTGTTCTTCGGTGAGCCTGGCAGGGACGGAAAGCGCGGCCCCTATGCCTACACCAAGCTCTGGAACCAGGCGAAGAAGCAAGCAGGGCTCGATGACTTTCGCTTCCACGACTTACGCCATGAGGCCGTGAGCCGGCTGGTAGAGGCAGGACTATCCGATCAGGAGGTCGCCGCGATCAGCGGGCACAAGTCGATGCAGATGCTGAGACGGTATACGCACTTGAGAGCCGAGGATTTGGTCGTGAAGCTGGATAGACTAAGGGAGGTCTAATACATTAATAGCTTGAGAAAACTAGGCAGAACGATCAGGCGGATTCCGACCCTGAGCGGCTATGTCGGCGAAAGCGGCATGTTGGTTCAGCCGAGTTATGAAGCCGGCACAATAATATATGTTATGCTTCCTGTTTATACTTAATTTATTATAATTTCAATGGAAGAGATCTTGAATGATAGGCGGTATAACCTGAGTGAACGCGCTGCCGGGTTCATTGACGTTATGTCGAGGGGCGTATAATCACTGTTTGCTGAAAAAAGGAATCAGTAGTGGAAACCTACTCTGTGGATATTAAAAAAGACGATGAAGGCTATTTGGGTAGAGAGTGCCCCGAGTGCGAAAAGTACTTCAAGATAAAGCCGGGTACAGGTATCCCTGATTTCTCCGATTGTTATTGCCCCTATTGTCAACACTTGGGGCCGCAAGACCATTTTTGGACAAAACAGCAGATTGAGTATGCTCGGTCGGTTGTTCTTAATAAGGTTTCTGGCGATCTTCTCAAAATGATGAAGAAGATGGAGACGAAACCAAAAAAGAATCAGCTGATCTCTATTGGCATAACCGTAAAGGGAAAGCCAACTCCCATTACCTACTATTCTGAAAAAGAACTTGAAGAAAAAGTCGAATGTAAAAACTGCACCTTGAAGTATGCTATCTATGGTGCGTTCGGGTACTGTCCTGATTGTGCAGAGCACAACTCACAACAGATAGCCGATGCAAATTTTGATCTGGTCATAAAAATACTTGATCTGGCTAAAGAAGCGCCATCAGATATAAAAAGCAAGCTAATTGAAAATGGGCTGGAGGACTGCATTTCAGCGTTTGATGGATTTTCACGAGAACGTTGTCGTGACCGATATCCTAAGCTGTCTTTTCAGAATATTTACGTAGCCAGGAAAAAAACTCGATGAATCCGGAATTAATATTACTGAAGGTCTCGATAGCACCGAGTGGGAGTTCGTCGTAAAGCAGTTTCAAAAACGCCATCTTCTAGCGCATAAAATGGGTGTAGTTGATGAAGAATACATAAAGAAAACGGGCAGTCACCCAGAACAGTTGGGGAAGAAAGTTTTAATTACTGAAAATGATGTTATCTCATTGATAGGCCACCTTAAAGTAATTGTCTCGAATCTTTCGAAACATGTGCAGCGCAGCTAACAAAGCGTTGCACCGGACAAGCCGGTGAACGCGGCGTTAGTTGCTTGGAGTATAAATGGAAATATCAAATAACAAACAGAAGCAAATTAGAGCGTTAGTGGAAAAGTGCAAATCCAAGCAAGGAGAATATCTCCCAGCACATCACGGTTCTGGAAGTTGGGCTACAACTTACTCTACCGAATTTATCAACAGTGCTTGCGAATTGTACATTTTATTCCAAGATCTTGAGCTTGGTGACCCTTTATATTTGCTTTCCATCAAATTTCGATCTGCGGGTATCCGTTCGTGTCGAGGGGCTGAGTTTCACATAGATCGAGTTGAGTATTTATATAAAACTCATCTTCGTCACCGAATTGAAGAAATGCGTGCAAAGAAAAAAAAGAAACCAGTTTACAATAAAATTCCTTGTCCATACTGCGCCAAAATGGTGGTTGATCTTACCCAGCATGTAAGTCAGTCGCATCCTGAGTCATGGAACCAATTTTTCGTTCAGAATAGCATAGACTTAAAAGGTAAAACTAGATGTTTCTCGTGTGGCTCATTCCTGAAAACAATTGAGGGACATAAAGAAAAATGCTTACGAACACTTGAGGTTTGCAAATAACACAGCGTTTAAGACGGATTCCCAACGCTTGGCATTTTCGATTATCTTTGAATTTAATTTTTACGGCACAATGGTTTAGATTTAGTGGTAGCGTTACTCACCACTCAACGCGGCGTTAAATGCACAGGAAGATAAGCTCCATGGATCAAATAGATTTTCATGCCCTCGATGATACTCAGAAGAAATTTATGTTAGAGGTTGCTTTGGGTAACAAAGGAACATGTGTTTCAGTTTCTGGAGGTATGTGCGGAGAGATTTATGTCTTTGATCAAGGTGAAAATGTATTACCTAGATATGTATGTGCGAAAATACCGAAACCTCTTAAAAACGCTTCCATTCAGGAAACGAATAAAAGATTTGTCAATGAACTAAAGAATCAGCTTTCATATAACCACCAGATGTTTGTTCATTGGGCATTTGATTTCACTGAGGTTCATGGAAGTCCTGTGGCACTATTTCGTTATTGGGGAAGTGACCTTGATAAGGTGATACGAAAGCCTGAACTTTCTAGCGTGATCGAAAAACTTTCAATAATGGTTTATGCTTGTAGTGGCTTGAGCCACTGCTATAAGAGCGGTCTAGTAGCACATCAAGATTTGAAACCTGCTAATATTTTTCTGAGGGATGTAAAAAACGAATTTCGTGATTTACCTGATCTAGATATCTATAACGTGGCTCTAATCGCTGATTTCGGTCTAGCTAATGCTTTTCAAGACTCATCTGTCTTCGGTGGCTCTCGGCCTTATATGGCTCCAGAACAGTGGAGTGAATCTGAGCTTTCACCTAAAACAGATGTATTTGCGCTGGGGGTCATTCTCTATGAGCTAATGAGTGGAGGTTTCCATCCGGTTGGCATAAAGCTCAACGATTATTGGCCTCGACCAGTTGAGGCTTATAGTAAAAAGTGGACCAAAGCTGAGGTTTGGAAAAAATGGGCAAAGACCGCAAATATAAATTTTGAAGGAGTATCTCCTGTAGAGCCTGAGGTCCAATCTCTTGTTCTTGATATGCTCTCAATTGACCCCTCTGATAGGCCATCTATTGAGGAGGTCAAGATGGCACTACTTGATATTGTTAAGCGTGAATCACAAGAAAGCTTTGTTCAGCTGGAATTTCTTGTCAATTACTTTGAACAAAAGGCATCGACAGAACCATTAAAAAACAGATGGCCATATTTGTGGGAAAGATGGGGTCAGTTTCAAACAAAATTTGAAAAGTGCATTTAACAAGTTGCTGCATGCGGATAAATTACTCGCTACACTCGCAATTTTTCGGTAAGCAAAGCGTTATATCAGAGATGACTAAAAAACAGCCTCTGATCGATACCAGAATTTTAAGTTATGGGCGTTGTGTAGCCTGTAGTATGTTGTAGTAGTATACAACATACTACCTTTTCCGAAAGGAGATCATCCCTTCAGCAACGAATAGGGAAATTTAGCGGCTAAAATTTCTTCTGCCTTTGTGGTGTGGCCTCAGTGGTGCGCTACTCAATGCCATCCTTTCCTACCTAGCATCCCTCATGCTGGACACATTTTTCCATGTGCTTATGCGCCTGAAGGATTGTGGTTATAAAAGTGCCCCTCAAGTGTCAATGAAATAAAGTACATTGACCAAGTACCGTGCACAATGTGGTCAACTCAAGCTGTTTATTGACACTTGATGGGCAGGTTCACTTTGGTTTTTGTTTGAGTTTTATATGCGGAATTTTTGGTTCTTTTGTTTTATGTAAGGTGCTGTTGGAAAAGTATAGATAAACTTTGGGTAGGCGTATAGCTATACTTTTTTAACCATAAAATCAAAGTGTTGAAAGTTTTCTCAAGATGACGTAAATATTGAAAGTGAAGTCTTTGTTTGCGTTATCTGGAGATGTTTATGACAACCGAAGAGCAGTTGCTTGAGCGTTATGGTCCTCTACTTTCCCTAACCGATTTATCGGAATTGTTGAAGCGTAGCCCTGATGGACTCCGAATATCTTTGCAGAGCCAATCAGACTTTGCTTTGAAATGGAATGCCGCAAAGAGGAAGGTTGGAAGGCGTGTCTATTTCCGTGCAACTGATGTTGCTGGACTGATTGACGAGTCCTGAGGGGGCAACTGTGGACGACACTGCAATCATTCGACGCCGAGTGCGATCAAACTTCATGACGCTCAACAATGAGTTGATTCGAGACCGACGAATTTCATGGAAAGCCTTGGGCATTCTGGTGTTTGTGCTCTCCCTGCCGGATAACTGGAAGCTCAGGCTATCCCACCTTTCAAAAGAGAAGGAGGTTGGCTCTGGTCGAGATGCTACGAGAGCGGGGCTGAAGGAACTTCAACAGGCGGGGTATCTGTGCATTCAGCGAGAGCGTGGTGGATGTGGAAAGTTCGTGCGCACTACATGGTTAGTCACTGACCGACCAGGCGACTTTGAGCTTGATCCACCACGTTCGGATTTTCCGAATATGGGTAATCCAACTCCGGGTAGTCCGTAGGCGGAAAATCCAACACTACTAAGTAAAGAAGCTAGAAAGTACTAAGCCTAGTAAGTACTTAGGTAGTAAGTATATGAACGGCATTCGCCGTGTTTTACACGCCAAGGAAGAAAGGCCAACCACGTCAATTGATACGCAGTAAGCCAATGAGATGGAAGAAATGGTCTGCGTGGCAGCGATGTTGACACTTGAGGGGCAGAACTTCTGATTTATTGACATTTGAGGGGCCGTGCGGAAACCGCGAGGAAAGCTGTGTATTTGAATGTGGAAATCGCAAGGGCGCCGCTATGGAGAAATCGCTATTAGATCGCTGTTTTACCGCTTCTGGAGTGCTGCATTATCGCCGCAAGTATCGACTTCATCAGAGTTCGGGGCTGTTTGTCATGGATGCACAGGAAAAAACAGACCCGTGCAACGAAATGCAGAGAAATAGCGATGCTTTGCACATGGCGTACCTACAAAAATCAACGCTGAAGTGCGGGCAGGATGTGTGAAGTAGTCCCACCCCGCAAGCGTGGTGTTCCTCTTCACTGGTCCTTATTCGCACCTGCGGTGCTCAACGGAAATCCTGCTCTGCAAGGCATGGCATCTGAGATAGGAGCTGGCATGAGTGAGAAGCAAAGGGTGACACGGAAGAACAGCACTCCGCTCAAGGTGTACTGCCTTCCGGAAGAGAGAGAACTGATTGAATCCAACGCCAGGCAGGCAGGGCTAAGCGTTGCTTGTTATCTGCGCGAAGTAGGTCAGGGCTACCAGGTCAGTGGTGTTATGGACTATGAATATGTCCGCGAGCTGGTTCGTGTAAATGGAGACTTGGGTCGTTTAGGGGGCTTGCTCAAGCTCTGGCTGACAGATGACGTGAGAACGGCTCACTTCGGGGCGGCTACCATCCTTAGCCTGCTCGGAAGGATCGAAGCCACTCAGGAGGAAATGAGTCAGGTATTGAAATCCGTGGTGCAGCCAAGGGCCAGATCGTGATTTTTTTAGCCGCTAAAATGTGGGGCTGGCACTGATGATAGCCAAACACGTCCCCATGCGCTCCCTGGGCAAGTCAGACTTTGCCGGGCTGGTGAACTACATCACCGACGAGCAAAGCAAGGAGCACCGTCTTGACGCGGTACGTCTGACCAACTGCGAGGCGTATTCGGTCCAGGATGCCGTCAGCGAGGTACTAGCGACCCAGTTCGCCAATACCCGAGCGAAAAGCGACAAGACCTATCACTTGATTGTCAGCTTTCGGGCCGGGGAGCAGATCGAGGCCGATACCCTGGCGGCCATCGAGGACCGCATTTGCGAGGGGCTGGGCTTTGGCGAGCATCAGCGCATCAGCGCCGTTCACAACGATACCGACAACCTGCACATCCATATCGCCGTCAACAAGATCCACCCGACGCGCAACATCATCCACGAACCCTACTACCCACACCAGACGCTGGCCGAGCTGTGCGAGGTCATGGAACGGGACTATGGGTTGCAGCAGGACAACCACATGCCGCGCCGACGCGGGGCCGAGGCCCGAGCCGCCGACATGGAGCGTCATGCCGGTATTGAAAGCCTGATCGGTTGGATCAAGCGCGAGTGCCTGGACGACATCAAAACCGCGCAGTCCTGGGCTGAGCTACACCAGGTCATGCGTGACAATGGCCTGGAACTCCGGGCGCGGGGGAATGGGATGGTTGTCGTGGCCGGTGATGACGCGGCGGTCAAGGCGAGCACCTTGGGGCGGGATTTCTCCAAGCCGAAGCTAGAGGCCCGTTTCGGCCCGTTCGAGCCTGACCAGGCGCAACAGGGCAAGCCCCACCGCCAGTACCGCAAAGACCCGGTACGGCTGCGCGTGAACACCACCGAGCTTTACGCCCGGTTCAAATCAGAACAGCAGAGCGCCGCAGCCAACAAGACGGCGGCCCTGGACAAAGCCCGGCGGCAGAAAGACCGCCGGATTGAGAACGCCAAGAAGAAGGGCAAGGCCCGGCGGGCGGCCATCAAGCTCACCAGCGGCAGGTTGACCAAGAAGATGCTGTATGCGCAGGCCAGCAGCGCCCTGAAAGCCGACATTGACGCGATCCAGAAGCAGTACCGTGAAGAACGCCAGGCGATCCATGAAGCACACGGGCGCCGCACCTGGGCCGACTGGCTCAAACGAGAAGCCTTGCAGGGCGATATCGAGGTTCTGGCCGCGTTGCGAGCCAGAGAGGCCGCCCAGGGCCTCAAGGGCAACACCTTGAAGGGTGAGGGACAGGCGAAGCCCGGCCATGTGCCGGTGATCGACAACATCACTAAGAAGGGCACCATCATTTACCGGGCCGGAGCCAGCGCCGTGCGCGACGATGGCGACCGGCTCCAGGTGTCCAGGGAGTCCGACCAGGCAGGCATCCAGAACGCGCTAAGAATGGCGATGGAACGCTACGGCGAGCGCATCACCGTGAACGGTTCGCCCGAGTTCAAAGCGCGGGTGATCAAGGCGGCAGCGGATGGACAGTTGCCTATCCGGTTTGCGGACGCCGGGCTGGAACGTCGCCGCCAAGCCCTGGCGAACGGCGAGAACACCGCCCCGGCCAAAACCCGAAGCAAACGGGCGGGAGTGCCGCCCATCGGTCAGCCGCCACCTCCGGTGCGCCGGAACCGGCTGCAATCGCTATCCCAGGCCGATGTGCTTCACCTTGAGGGACAAACGGGCAAGACTCCGGCACCGCCCCTACAGGGGCCGAGCGAGCAAGAGCGCCGCAAAGCCAAGTTACGGGCAGAGATGGATGCCAAGAGGGCAAAAAGACAACAGACGGGACGTTCACTATAGTGCTTTCCCTTTGGAAGGCGGCAACAAACAGTAGATGCGATTAACCCTTGGGAAGCCTAACCGTTCCCCAGGACAATGACACCGATGTTCAACAACCATTGGCCGCGCGTTCTGACGGTGTCGCGCAGGTCGGACGCCGGGATAGTAAGTGACGAGCTATCCCTGTAGAGGTCCACACTTCACCGCTGGGTTCTCCGGCAGGGGTAGTGGCTCGCAATCTTCATGAGCGAGCCGCTACAGGTTGGTGAGTGCAACTTAGTCACGATGAAGCTAAGAGCACTCAATCATGAGAAGAGAACGAATTTTAGCGGCTAAAATTCCTGTCGCGGTCATGTCCTTGGCGTTAACCGCTTCCATGCCTGCCCAAGCGGGCATCCCTGTCGTCGACGGCACCAACCTTCAGCAAAATGTTATGACGGCGATGGAGTCCGTCTCACAGACTCTCAAGCAGATCGAGCAGTACCAGACGCAGTTGCAGCAGTATGAAAACCAGTTGCAAAACACCATGGCTCCAGCGGCCTATATCTGGGACAGGGCACAATCCACGATTAATGATCTGATCCAAGCCACCAATACGCTTCAGCATTATCAGAACCAGCTCGGCAGCCTCGATGCCTACCTAGGCAAGTTCCAGGACGTAGCGTATTACCGGAGTTCCCCCTGCTTCAATGGCGGTGGTTGCACGGATGCCGAACGTGCAGCGATGGATGAAAACCGTCGCCTGGCGTCTGAATCGCAAAAAGCGGCCAACGATGCGCTCTTCCGGGGACTGGATCAGCAACAAGATAACCTGGTCTCCGATGCTCGACAGCTTGAGCGTCTTCAATCCGCCGCCCAGGGCGCGGATGGCCAGCTTGCCGCCATTGGTTACGCCAACCAGCTCGCCAGTAACCAGGCCAACCAACTCCTGCAAATCCGCAGCTTGCTGATTGCTCAGCAGCACGCTGAAGCCGCCCGTCTCGCCGCCGAACTGGATGCTAACGCCAGAGGGGAAGCGCGGGAACGGCAGATGCGTACCTGGAATTACCAACCTAGCGCAGCAGGTCGCTATTAAGGAGGCTGCGATGAAGAAGATCATCCCACTTGTGGCAGCTGTTGCCTTGTTAGGTTGTGAGCAGGAAACGGTACCAGAGGCGAGTGCGATCACGTGCTCGCCAGTTGCGTTTCAGCAGACCATCAGCGAGCTGAGCCGAGAATCGAGCCGAAAAGCCTTTACCGAAGCCTGTCGGTCGTTCGAGAAGGCCCAACGCATGCGGGAATGGGAGTTCAAACCCAGCTCCCCCGACAGGTATTGAGGGAGGGCGTCGTATGAAACGATTCGTATATGGTGGTTTGGGCGTGATGGCCGTCGTCATGCTGTCCGATACCGCAATGGCTCAGGAGCTATCCAGCAGCAACATCATGGATGATGTGTTGGATCGCTTTCATTCCGCGGCATCAACGTGGGGGCCTGCCATAGAAGCGGCCGCCAGTCGGTTGTTCTGGACCCTGGTAGTGATCTCGATGGTGTGGACGTTCGGCATGATGGCGCTGCGCAAGGCCGACATTGGTGAGTTCTTTGCCGAGCTTGTGCGTTTCACCATCTTTACAGGCTTTTTCTGGTGGTTGCTGACGAACGCGACTCAGGGCATGAACATCGCGGGAACCATCGTACAGTCATTGCAAACCCTTGGGGCACAAGCCGGTGGCCTCTCCAACGGCAACTTGGGGCCGTCCAGCATCCTCGATATCGGTTTTGAGCTGTACGACCAGACAGTGAAGGCCACGTCAGAGTTGAGCTGGAAACAGTTTGCCACTGCGTTGGTGATGGAAGGTATGGCCTTGGCTGTATTGCTGGTGTTGGCGATCATTTCCGTCAACCTGCTCCTGCTGCTAGCCGCCAGTTGGATACTGCTCTATGCGGGAGTGTTTTTCCTGGGGTTTGGCGGCTCCCGTTGGACATCAGACATGGCGATCAACTATTACAAGGCTATTCTCGGCATAGCGGCTCAGTTGATGGCAATGGTGCTCCTGGTCGCCATCGGCAGGGAGTTTATTACTCACTACTACTCGCAGATGAGCGAGAACATGGCGTCCCAGGAGTTGGTCGTGATGCTGGTCGTTTCGGTGATCCTGCTATTTCTGGTTAACAAGATTCCACCGATGATTTCCGGCCTGGTTTCGGGTGGCAGCGTGGGAGCAATGGGCATTGGGTCATTCGGTGCCGGTGCTGCGGTAGGAGCAGCCATATCAGCGGCAGGTATGGCCCTCACGGCGGGCAAGATGGCTGGGAACGCGATGTTGGGCGGTGCGGCGAATGCAGTAGGTGGCGGGTCAGCCATCAAGGCTGCTTTCGAGAAGGCCCAGTCCAATATGTCGGGGTCTGGAGCTGACATGCCGAGCTTTGGCACTGGAGGTGACAGCAGCGGTGGTGGGAGTGGCAGCAGCTTCACCGGAGATGAAGCTGGCACCGGTGACACCCCATTTTCGCAGGCGGCTGGTTTCGCTGGTTCTGGCTCCCGATCTGGTGGCGGTAGCGGATTCAAGCGAGCAGCATCCTTGGGAGCTGGAACGGCTGGCGAGCTAGCTAAAGGGGTTGGGTCGAAGGTGGCTGGGAAGTTCCAGGGCAAGGTTGATCAAACCGCTGGTGGCCGCATGGCGTCATCCATCCGCGCGAGCATGAAGCCGGAAGGGGATAGTAAGGTCGCAGAAGCGGATGATTCTGTTCCCTCATTCGACAGCGACAGCCTGGGCGGTAGTGAACACCAGCAGGACCGTAGCGACGAGATTGCTCACTTTGTGAACCGTGGCCAGCAGGACACCTAAGGAGACCTCACGATGAAACAACGCCATTTTATGGTAGCCCTGGATATGCTCGACGAAGCGCATGAAGCCCGCACTGAAGCCGCTTTTTTACCGGCTGTCGAGCTATCGGCCGAGGAGGAGAGGAACGCTGAGTCAGAGATTGCCGCCTTTGTGAACCGTCCGGCCCATGCGGGCCGAGAGGAAACACCGCGCAGTACGCACACTAGCAATGATGTGGAAGCTGGAACCGGAAGAACCCCGTTTTCAGAGGCGGCGGGATTTTCCGATACTGGTTTCTAACATGATGGGAGCCATTGACCAGCGGTAGCTCAGGCGGCCAATGGCCGCCTTTCAGCCAGGAGGAGGACATGGACGAACAGACACGCCGACAAAGGCGGAAAGAGCTGGAAATCAAGTCCGTCGAGCAGGTCGGCGAGACGCACCCAGAAGGCGGGGAGCCGGCGGTTCGGTGGCTGACTCCCGAGGAGATCGATGAACTGCGACGGGACATGGCCGAATCATCCGCCTGGGCGAGAGCTGAGCTGAAGCGGCGAAGATAGACGTTGACTGCCTTGCACCTTGCCTCCTGTGCTGGGCCCAAGCCCCGTACGGAGCTCGGGAGCCTCCGTGCCGACTCAGTCTGGTGTGGGCTCCCCGGCTCACTCTCAAGTAGTAGAACCTGGCTGCAACGACGAGCCCGAGCCGTGTATGATTCCCTCAATTACTCATAATTAACGTTCTATACGTGGGGAAAGCACTGTGGATACTAAATGTTGTGCACGGTGGGAGGCTATAGCGGGCTTTCAGGCCGTTCGTGAGAGCGTGTGGCGTAGCCGCCGTGGACCTGCGCAATGGCTTGCTGGCTGGACGAGGAGGATGGTGGGGCATGACTACGGTATGTACTTGGCATGATGAGCTGACCGGCTGCTACTTTCCTGCATCGACACAGTGAGTTTTCCCATGCAACAACCGGAACAACAAGCACGAACGAAAATCGACCGTCTGCTGACAGACTCTGGTTGGGTGCTCCAGGATCGTGACTCCTTCGACCGCAATGCGGCGCTAGGGGTGGCGGTGCGAGAGTTTCCGTTGCCGGCCGGCTTCTGTGATTACCTGCTGTTCGTCGATGGCAAGGCCGCTGGTGTGATCGAGGCGAAGAAGGCCGGCG
The DNA here is from genome assembly GCF_019801245.1 of Halomonas sp. DP1Y21-3. Taxonomy (NCBI): domain Bacteria; kingdom Pseudomonadati; phylum Pseudomonadota; class Gammaproteobacteria; order Oceanospirillales; family Halomonadaceae; genus Halomonas; species Halomonas sp. DP1Y21-3. Next base: position 198,266 of record NZ_JAHVJM010000002.1, on the reverse strand, counting down.
TTACCCTGAGCGGAGTGGCCGAGCAATCGGCCAAGTACATGACAAAGCTGCCCGAACACCTAGCTTCTTGGGGCGAGTTGCTCATCTACGATTACGAGAGTACGGGCGAGGAGACGTTCTTCTGTAATCAGCGCGACCCCAAGGCCCGTTCGCGCCGCCTGTTTGCCTTCCACCGCCCTGAGACCCTGCACGAATGGCTTCGCCAGTCGGACAGCCTGCGCGCCCGGCTACGCAAGATGCCGCCATTGGAGACCAGTGGCCTGCGCGATTGCCAGGTCGAGGCCATCCAGGGGCTGGAAAGGTCTCTAGCCGAGGATCGGCCCCGTGCTCTGATCCAGCTCGCCACTGGCGCGGGCAAGACCTTCACAGCCTGCTCCTTTTCCTGGCGGCTGATCAAGCACGCTGGGGCCAAGCGCATCCTGTTTCTGGTGGACCGCAATAATCTCGGTGACCAGACCCTCAAGGAATTCCAGAACTTCCAGCCGGTTGGCGCAGCCAACCGCTTCACTGATACCTACATCGTCCAGCATTTGCATACCCATCGCATCGACCCGGACGCCAAAGTGGTGATCACTACCATCCAGCGGCTCTATTCGATGCTGCGCGGCAAGGAACTAGACGAGGAAGCGGAGGAAACCTCCGCCTTTGAACAATGGACGGGCGATGAAGGCGAGCCGCTGCCGCTCACCTACAACCCCGAAATCCCCATCGAAACCTTCGACTTTATCGTCACTGATGAGTGTCACCGATCCATTTACGGCCTGTGGCGACAGGTGCTGGAATACTTTGACGCCAGCATCATCGGCCTGACCGCTACGCCGTCGAAACACACCCTGGGCTTCTTCAACCAGAACATGGTGGCCGAGTACCCCTATGAACGCTCCGTAGCCGATGGCGTCAACGTGGGCTACGAGATCTACCGCATCCGCACACACGTCACTGAACAGGGCGGCAAGGTGGAAACCGACGACGCCGGCTTCCAGGTACCGGTACGCGACAAGCGCACCCGGAAGCTGCGCTACGAAACCTTAGATGAAGCCCTGGAATACACCGCTAAGGAACTGGACCGCTCCGTGGTCAACCCGAACCAGATCCGCACCGTGTTGCAGACCTACCGTGACCGCGTGTTCACTGAGCTGTTCCCCGACCGCAGTGGCCAGTGGTTGCCCAAAACGCTGATTTTCGCCAAGGACGACAACCACGCCGAGGAAATTGTCCACGCTGTGCGCGAGGTGTTCGGTGAAGGCAACGACTTCGCCAAAAAAGTCACCTACCGCAACGGGTCAGAAGATCCCAAGGCGTTAATCAAGGCCTTTCGCGTTGACCCCTTCCCCCGAGTCGCTGTCACCGTGGATATGATCGCCACCGGCACCGACATCAAGCCGGTGGAAGTGTTGATCTTCATGCGCGACGTAAAATCCGAAGGTTACTATGAGCAGATGAAAGGTCGCGGCGTGCGTACCATCCCCGATGCCGACCTACAAACCGTTACCCCGGATGCTAAAACCAAGACTCGCTTTATCCTGATCGATGCCGTCGGGGTCTCGGAAAGCAAGAAGAACGCTAGCCAGCCACTGGAGCGTAAAAACTCTGTCAGCTTCGATGCCCTGCTGGAGCAGATCGCTATGGGCAGACGCGACGAGGATGCCCTGTCATCCCTCGCCGGTCGCCTCGCCGCCCTGGATCGCAAGCTGAACGACGAGGACCGCGCCCGCGTCGCCGAGAATACCGGCGGCAAGTTCCCGCGCGAGCTGGCAAACGACCTGCTCGATGCCATCGACCCCGATAAGCAACAGACCGCCATCTTTGAACAACATGGCACCGCGCCCTCTCCGGTGCAGGAACAGCAGGTGGTAGACATCTTGATCGACAACGCCTGCCGGCCCTTTGATAAGCCCCAGCTGCGCCAACTGCTGAAAGACATCAAGCAGAGGACCGATATCGTTATCGACGAGGTCACCACCGACCAACTGGTGCACGCTGACTTCGACCATCAGCGGGCCGAGCAGACCATTACCAGCTTCAAGGCCTTTATCGAAGAACACCGCGACGAGCTGACAGCCCTGCAGATCCTCTACAACCAGCCGCTGGGGCAACAGGGGCTCACCTATGCCGCCATTCGTGAACTGGTCAACGCGATGTTGGAGAAGCCCCCTCACCTGGCGGTGGCTAACGTCTGGCAGGCCTACAAGCGCCTGGAGGCCTCCCAAGTACGCGGTGCTCCGGTAGATGAGCAGCTCACCGAGGTGGTCAGCCTGGTGCGCTACGCCTTGGGCCAGACTGATACCCTGGAGCCCATTGACGCCGTGGTGGAGCGCCGGTTCAACCTCTGGCTCGGCCGCGAGAAGAAGGCCGGGCGCGAGTACAACGCCGAGCAGGAGGCGTGGCTGAGGGCCATTGCCGCCTATCTCGCCGCCAATGCCGAGATCGCCCCGCAGGATTTTATGGATGTGCCCAGCCTGGCCGACCGGGGTGGTATCCTCCGGGCCAGACAGGTACTGGGTAACGGACTGAATGAGATGCTGGATGAGCTGCAAGAGGCACTGGTGGCGTGATGAAACAAGATGAACTTCCTCAAGGATGGTCACTCGCTGAGTTGGGTGATGTTATACATAAGGCTCGCCCCAAGATTCCTGCTGACCCGGATAGCCACCTTCCGTTCATTGGCATGGATCATATTGAGCCAGGCTCTTTCCACTTGGTGGGGCATTCTGAATTCTCGAAAATGAAAAGCGCTGGTAGCTATTTTAGGCCGGGCGATGTGCTTTATGGCCGCTTGAGGCCATACCTTAATAAAGTTCATAGGGCAAAGTTCGAAGGCGTGGCGTCCGCCGAATTCATCGTTCTTCCAGCTTCGGAGCATCATAATAGTGACTTTATAAAATATTTGCTCCACCAGCAGCGCTTTATTGATTTTGCGATGAGTCGAGCATCCGGCGATCGGCCTCGTGTCAAGTTTGATGGAATCGCTGACTTTTGCTTTGGCTTGCCCCCTTTTGATGAGCAGAGCCGCATCGTCGAGAAGATCGAGTCCCTTTTCTCCCAGCTTGACCATGGCGAGGCCAGCCTGCGGGACGTACAGAAACTGCTAGCTCGCTATCGCCAGTCGGTGCTCAAGGCTGCTGTCACTGGTCAGCTGACCGCCGACTGGCGGGCCGAGAACGCTGATTGCCTGGAGTCTGGAAGTGACCTTCTGGAACGCATCCTTCAGGCTCGTCGCGAGAATTGGCAGGGGCGTGGCAAGTATACGGAGCCCGTGGCGCCGGATACCAGCGACCTGCCGGAGCTGCCCGAGGAGTGGGTATGGGCCAGCTTTGAACAACTATTCGACGTTTATGGTGGAGCCACACCATCTAGAAAAGATTCCAAAAACTGGAATGGTGATATTCCTTGGGTGAGCAGTGGGGAAGTTGCTTTTTGTCGAATCAAAGATACTGAGGAAAAGATTACAAAGGTAGGCTATCAAAGCTGCTCGACAAAGATCCACCCTGAGGGAACAATTTTACTGGCTATGATTGGGGAAGGTAAGACTCGGGGGCAGGCTGCAATTTTGGACATCCCTGCTTGTAATAACCAAAACGCTGCAGCTATAAGAGTCTCAGAAAGCGGTGTCCCATCTGAATATGTCTATTATTACTTGATGGGAAGGTATCAAGAAAGCAGAAAGGCAGGGCAGGGCGGGAATCAGCCTGCGTTGAATGGTTCAAAGGTCAAATCGTTTGCTATGCCATTGCCTTCAATTGATGAAATGCGGGAAATAGCTGCCCGAATTGGCGAGGCTTTTTCTACTGCTGAAGCCCTGGCTACATGGTGTCAAACCGAGCTCACCCGCTCCGCTGCCCTGCGCCAATCCATCCTCAAGGACGCCCTTGTCGGCAAGCTGGTACCTCAGGACCCCGACGATGAACCTGCCAGCGAGCTGCTGGCCCGTATCCGCGCCGAAAGTGACGCCGCCGCTCCCAAGAAACGCACCCGCAAGAAGGCCACCGCATGAGCAATGAACAACTCGTCTCCAAGGTCTGGAACTACGCCCATGTACTTCGCGATCAGGGCGTTTCCTACGGTGACTACATTGAGCAGATCACCTATCTGTTGTTCCTCAAGATGGACGAGGAGCGGGTGGAGCTACTTGGCGAGGAGACCTGCATACCCAGCCAATGGCGCTGGGCTAAGCTAGTGGAGAAGGATGGCGATGAGCTGGAGCTGCAGTATCGCCACACGCTGGAGGGTCTGGCCCGTGAGAGCGGCCTGATCGGCACCATCTTCCGCAAGTCCCAGAATAAGCTTTCCGACCCGGCCAAGCTCAAGCGCGTGGTCAGCCTGATCGATAGGGAGGGGCCCTGGATCGGCCTGAACGTGGACGTTAAGGGCCATATCTACGAGGGCCTGCTGGAGCGCAACGCCTCCGAGGTGCGCTCTGGCGCTGGCCAGTACTTTACCCCGCGGCCGGTGATCGACGCTATCGTGAAGTGCGTCGACCCACGGATTGACGAGACGGTGTGCGACCCCGCCTGCGGCACCGGGGGCTTTCTGCTCTCCGCCTTCGAGCACATGAAGACCCAGAGCCAGGACCGTGAGAAGCTGCGTCAGCTCAAGCACAGCGCTCTGCACGGCGTGGATATCGTCGATGAAGTGGTGCGGTTGTGTGCCATGAACCTCTACCTGCACGGCATCGGCAACGGTGGCAGCCCCGTGCAGCAGGGGGATGCTCTCTCTGGCGACGGCGGCACGCGCTTCGACGTGGTGCTGACCAACCCGCCCTTTGGCAAGAAGTCCAGCTACAAGGTGGTGGGGGAAGATGGCTCGGTGAGCACCGAACGGGAGAGTTACGAGCGGGAGGACTTCAAGTTTTCCACCTCGAACAAGCAGCTCAACTTCCTCCAGCACATCATGACCATCCTCGACACCCACGGCCGCGCCGGCGTGGTACTGCCCGACAACGTGCTGTTTGAGGCCGGCCGGGCGGGTGAGGGAATCCGCAAGCGTCTGCTGGAGGGCTTCAACTTCCACACCCTGCTGCGCCTGCCCACCGGCATCTGGTACAGCCCCGGGGTGAAGGCCAACGTGCTGTTCTTCGATAAGCGCCCTGCCTCCCGGGAAGCCCAGACCAAGGAGCTATGGGTCTACGACTACCGCACCAATGTCCACAAGACCCTGAAGACCAAGCGCCTGACCCACACTGACCTGGATGACTTCGTGCGCTGTTACCACGATCGCCAGGAAACCGAGCGCTTCCGCCGCTTCAGCTATGACGAGCTGGTCCAGCGCGACAAGCTCAATCTGGATATCTTCTGGCTCAAGGACGATAGCCTGGAAGACATCGACAGCCTGCCGGAGCCGGAAGTGCTGGCCACCGAGATTGTCGAGAACCTAGAGGCCGCCTTGGAGCAGTTCCGCAGCGTGAGCGCAGAGCTGGCGGGCGAGACAGAGTAAGGGTGCCGCGAGTTGGGGCAGTAATAGTGTGAACAGCAGTTTCTGCTTAGCTTTAGCTTATGTTGGTTACTGTCTTGGTATCGAGCGGCTGAGACTCAGCCGCTCGATTTCGTTGAAGGTTTAGAATGAACAAGACCTGCACGGTTCGGAGCCTATCGCTGACCCAAGTAATAGAGATGCTGCAGCGCCCTCGGCGGAACACACATCAGCCCCTGCGTTACGCTCAAATATTGCCAACCTTCTGATTCTAAATAAAGCGGCCTAGAGTTCCGCTTATATGGATGTCGATAAATCATCTATAGTTTATTTTTATCTATTAAATCGGAACTTAAGGCCGCTTTTTGGCGTGAAAATAAACCAGCTGCTGCACAAGATCCCGTATGGCGTCGTCGTGACGACCGCCAGGCTAGCATCTCACGGCGTTACCTAGGACCAAGCACGTAAGCTGGCCAGCAGTGACTAGCTGCAACGCGTGGGGCACGGCGCATACTGCCAAGCGGGGGAGCCTCTTACCTGGGAGAGCTTTGTCCCCCTAGGAACACCTGTACGGTTCGTTCTTGGCAGATGAGCCTGTTCCAGCTACCGCTGCCCCTCCCCAGGGCTGCCCAAGCCGCAACGGGGGAGGGGGGCGTATGGTCGGGGACCTTACATAAGAGCACAGGAATTGAATGGTGCTATTATCTAAATTTTCCGGTGAACTGTTCGATAATTTGCATGTCATCGTCCGACATACTGTCTGTGTAGCCCGCATCCGCCATGACATTTTTTAGACCGAGCGGAGTACATACCTTGGCTAGTTCAGCCTTCGTATCGAGCTTCGGGATATCGGAAAAGACCGAAAGTACAGCCTCGCAAAGCGCCCGGTGCTGATCATCGGTGCTGAATTGTTTCGCCGCAAGCTCTCTCAGACTCCTGGCGAGGGCATCCGCCGTCTTCTCTCTGCCCTCTTGCACGGACAGAATCTGCTGGAGCAGAGTGATGAACTGCTCGTCAGAGACGTGATCAATATTCTCTAAGATGCGGTAGTAAAGGCGGACGGCCTGCTCATCGTTGGTATCTTCGTTGACAAGCGTATCGAGTAACGGCTGAGGATCGTGCTCTGCTACCGCTTCGACCCATCGTGCCAAGACCGGGTCCGAGGAACCATCGGCTTCCTGTGGCGGTTGTGCGAGAAGGCTCATAGTTGTCCCTTGTACGGCTTCTGCACCGGCGCACTCGATTTCATGCACAAGCGCAGCCGGGAATAGGTCCGCATAACCATCATTACCATCCTCGCCTTCGGCAATCGTGCTGACCAGCGCCGTGAGCTGCTCAGGCGTACGCTCAGCTTCGGAGTGGTGGCGGCAAAGTGTCTTGCTCACTTCGGGGGCGTATGGCCATAGCTCGTAGGCACAGGCGACGAGTTTATCTGCGTTGTCTATCTGATCAAGGCGGGCAAGGTGGTGGAGGCTGTCGAGGCTCTTAAGCAAAGTGGCGGCTTCAATATCAGATTTATCGATCTTGTGGAATGCACCGATACCGGCGTTGAACAGCTCTTGGGCTGCATAGTCGAGACCACCTTCATCAGCCGGCAGAGGCCAGGTTGCAGTCAGCGTACCATATACGCCGGCCAGGATTTGCGGATGTTGTTGCAACTTGACGAAGTTGTTGAGTAGCTGCTGTGTCTTTTCAGGCGGTAGCTTTTCCAAGCTTCTAGCGAGTGCTTCCGTTTTTGAAACAAGGTGATCACCGGGGTTCTGCGTGACAAGATTCACGATCTCGTCAATGAAATAGCTAACCTGCTCGGCAAAAGGACTGTCCCGAAGTACCGGCTGATCCAGTGTGGAAAGTAGGCGCGCGAACGTCTCGATTTTGTGGTCATCAAGCGGCTTTGCGCCACGCAACGATGCGATAGTCGAAGCCAGAGATGTGCAAAGCTCGTTGGGCGCATCCTTGCTGTTGGCCGTGCGAAGGAGGGGCTGCTGGCATGCAGCCGGCAGGTCCGCAAAAAAACGTTTGGCCCACTCTTGGCCCAGCGTTGTCCGCTGTGCCGGATCGGCTTGGCCGAGAACCGCATAAAGTCGGGATGCGCTGGCGGCACGCTCGGAAGATTTGGACCACTCCTTGGCGAGCTGGACCATCTGCGCGGTGCCGTAAGCATCAAGTGACGTGCATGCTTCGGCGAGCTCGGCAAAAATATCGCGTAATACCGCTTCGTCGTCCAGCGGCCATGCGTCAGCATCTTCCTCATGGGAAATAAGGCGGTCTGCCATAGCGGCAAAGACGGAATGGGTCGCGTCGGCATCGGCGTCACCATGCCATTCGGCGAACTTTGAGAATGCAAGGGCCACCAGGGACGGCTGACGCAAAGCGGCAAAGTCCTTCAGGTACGCCCACAACTTAGCCCGCGTTTGCGTTCCCTGTTCGAAGAAATGGGTGAATACCTGATCGATGCGCTCGGTAACAACGGACAGGTCAAGGGGCTCTGGCTGCTCCTTGTTGAGTTCCTCGGCGATGATGCGCGGGTAGTCATCGAGGATCAACGTAAGAAGAATATTTTCTTGATCCGCAAGCATACCCTCAAGCCAGGATAGTGGTAGCTGGCCTGATTGTCGTGCGATCTTTACCGTGCGGTTTAGCAGCCACTGGCCGAAAGCGGATTCCGATTGCGGCGGTAGGTCGGCCTGCTGCATGAGGTGCACGACAAGCTCGGCCGCTGCCTGGGTAAGATCACGGCCTTCCCGCAAGCTTGGCACCTCGCGGCTTGGCAGCCGGACGTTTGTGGGATCAGCGGTGATGTCATCGATCAGCGCTCGTCCGAGTGCGCGCAATTCCTCGTTCTCGCCATATGTCGTAAGGGCACGCAATTTGGCCGGACCGAGTCGCCAGCGCAGGGCTTCGCTGTCTTCCGCGCGCCGCACCGCAAGCCCTAGGATACGTCGCTTGTCCTTTTCGGGAATCCGCTCGTCGAGCTGGGCGACGGTAAAGGCGACATTGTCCTGTATCGTCGGTGTTTCGCTACGCAGGTCGTCGATAAGGTCGGCAAGAAGGGCGCCAAAGTCGGGCGGAAATGCCCCGGTACTGCCGGTAAGGCCGGCAGCATCCAAGAGCGCTACCACGTCCGATGTCCGCAGCGCTTCTTCGATTGGTACCGCCTTGTCGCCATGTCGACGCGATACCGGGTCTTGGGATAGAGCAAGAAGAGGCTGAAGGCTGTATGGCCGGCGAACGTCCTGAATATGCGACATAAATTGGCGAAGACCGCGGTGCTGCGGTTTTACGTCCCAGCGCTCGACCTTCTCTTCTTCGCTGGAAAATGATTTATCAGCTGCAAACTCTACGAGTTGTTCGTAAATTTCTGCTGGTAAGGATTCCAACGGTTCTGGTCGCACGAATCTGTCAATAAAATATTCGAAGATGCGTGGTTTTTTTTGCAGTGCTTGATAGAAGTCAGGAAAATCGGTTCTGATGACGCATATTAAGGCGAGTGTGAGCGGGTTCTTTGTAACCACGCCCTCTCCGAGTCCACCTGGATTGTCGGCGCCGACTGCATTGCGTTCTCGCAGGACGCTGAGCCACCAGGATTGTGCAAACAGGTTGACGATTTGAATGGCATTGCGTGGACTTTGCACAGCCGGGTGAATCATCCTATCCACAACCTCTTGGAGGTCGATCCCTCGTTCTGTGAGGTCAGTCAGCAAGGCCGGGTATTCGGTTTCCAGCAAGCCGAGAGCGAAACTGCGCATGTCGCGCTTGGAGAAGGGTGGAATTTCCAGGCGAAACTGGAAAATGCGATCAAGATAGCGTCGCGCGTCCTGTATATTCGAGACCGCTGCGGGAAGATCAGCCGTGGCACGCCGTCTGCTCAGGGCGTCGGCTACGCGCTCTTCGTCGCATGAGATAACGAAGACGATGCCAACGTCACCGGGCATTTCATGTGAGGCCATTTCGATCAGGCTGCGAATACCGTCAAGCCCGCTCACCATTTCGTCGGCGGTGAGGCGGTCGAGGTCGTCGATAAAGACGACAATACGCCGTACATTCTTTTTATCGCCTTTCTTAAACTTTCGGATTTGGGTGAGAAAGAGGTCTTCAAACTCCTCGATAGTTTGACTCGGAGGCGAGGTTATGTTGACCGGAGCCCGTGCAGATAATATTGGAAGACTGGAGAAGTATTTTTTGGCAAGAACCCAGATGATGCCGGAGGAGGCAAAAAGGCTGGCAGCGGCGGTGGTCGGGTCATCGAACCCGAACCCCCACGCCATCAATACTAAAAGGGCCACGAACAGGACGGCAAAGACGCCGACGACGAGTAGGCCAAGGACGTACTGATCCACAAACTCGGCCCATATTTCTTTAAAGGGCTTCCTTTGGGACTCCGTCGACGAAACAGTCTTGAACAGATGACGGTCGGCTTCTTCGTGCGTGCCACCAATTTCAAGAAAGATGTGGCGGAAGAGTGATTTTCGGATATCAGTCTCGCCGCCATATTTCCAGGCATTGAAGGTGATCGTATGGATACGATCCCGGCGCTTCACGCTAGCGCCATTCGTTTTCTCGTCAGTACGAAGGTGATCGAGATAAAGTCCTTTGACAGTTGACTTCCCGGTCCCCCATTTGCCCAACAGGCCAATGGAATAGGGCGGGCGGTGCTTTTTATCTTCAACAAGGCCCCGCAAAGCTGCCGCTAGGTGAGCATGGCCAAATTTGTCGTGATCAGCCGATGACACCTCCTTGTCCAAGTATGCGGGCATCTGTGCTGTGTGTAATCGAAGATCAGTCATGCTACCCCTTTCTGATAGGAACCTTGGTGATTGTTGTGCGTATCGCTAGTAATAATTATTCTCGACTATGTCTGAGCACCTAATCCTTTTTTAGGTATCATGCTCTCTTGCAGCGTGTCTATGCTGCAACGGTGGAAGGGCCTGACTCAGGCTTTACCTGGTCTGTAGTGCTCCTTAGTTGCTGCACACCCTAAGCGACTAATACTGTGTATGTTCGAGGTGCCACATAGCCTAGGGGCTTATGCAGCCGTTCTTCGTTGTGATGACGACACTAGCTTGGTACAGCGAACTGACCGGGGTATCAAGGCTACCTTCAGTGCTGTTTTTAGCAAATGTGTATTACCCGAATGAGAGGTGGCTGCGGTAGCATCAAGGGTACACCAGCGGTACATACACCAGCTTCGTGTGCTATCCTCAACTTTCGCTAACCTACTGATTCCAAAGAACTGTACCTTTCGCTTGATCACGGTTGCTTTTCCTTGGTTATCAGTAACCTATTGTTTTAAAAGCGAACTCATAATCCCTTGGTCGTAGGTTCAAGTCCTACTGGGCCCACCAATGAAATCAGGTGGTTACGTAACCAAGGGTTGCTTTCTATCAATGTTGTTGCGGTTTGGTTGCTGATCCGCGGCAACTTCGCCACTACGCTTTCCCACCGTGCCGGGTCGGCATGAGCATAGCGGCTGGTCACGGTCAGTGACGAATGACCAAGCAGATCCCTGATGCTCGTCAGTGCCTCCCCCTTGCTCGCCAGCAACGAGGCATAGCAGTGCCGCAAGTCGTGAAAGCGGATGTCAGGGCGGCCAATCTTCTCCCTGGCTTTCTCGAAGGCGCCACGTACCCGGTCCCCCGTCGTATCGAACGGCAAGCTTTCCACCAGCGGTAGGGCTTCCTCCGTCAGTGGTATCACCCTTGGCTTCCCGTTCCTCGTCTGGTTGGGCCTGAGTACGATGCGGCCGTTGTAGATGTTCCCAGATTCCCGTGCCATCAGCTCACCCCTCCGCATGCCTGTCAGCATCGCCAGCAGGATCACCTTTCGTTCGATCCTGTAGCGCTCTGGCACGGCTTCAAGAAGTTCGGCGAGCTCTAGTTCGGTCAGGTAGACATGGCGTTCGTTCTTGGGTGATGGCTTGCGGAGCTTGCCGTCCAGCGGCAGCTCTATCCAGTCCCACTCCCGGTATGAAAGCGAGAGCACCCGCTTTACGACCTGAGTGCGGTTGTTGATGGTTGACTGCGCCAGTCCCTTTAAGTCGCCCCGGGTAATCTAGACACCCGTCAGGCTCTGGGTATAACGCCGTTCGTACTCGACGGGTGACAAGCGATCGCTCGTGCCGTGACGACGTGTGGGGTTGTAGAACATCTCGATAGAGTCGAACACATCGCTCTTGGCGACTTCCCGAGTCGAATAGATCCGGCGCTTGATGCGTTCTCGTTTGAGCCGCTGGAAGAAGCTTTCGGCCACGGCGTTGTCATGGCAGCTACCTCAACGGCTCATGCTGCCCTCCAGGTGATTGGCCTTCTGAAAGCTCTGCCAGTCCGCACTGCTGAACTGGCTGCCCTGGTCCGAATGCACCATGACAACCCCTTGGGGCTTGCGGCGCCAGATGGCTGACAGCAAGGCATCCAGAGCCAGGTCGGTAGTCATGCGTGGCTTCATCGACCAGCCTACGACCTGGCGTGAGAACAAGTCGATGACCACCGACAGGTAGAGCCAGCCTTCGAGGGTGTGGATGTAGGTGATGTCGGTGACCCAGGCGACATTGGGTGCCGTTACGTCGAAGCGGCGATCCAGACGATTGGGTGACACCACCGCCGGCTTGCGGCCATAGGCGCCAGGACGCCGCCGGTAACCGGTCTGGGAACGCACCCTTCCCGGCGCATCAGCCTGGCTACGCGGTGCTTGACGCAGGTTTCACCGGCCTCTCTGAGGTCCTGGTGAATCTTGCGGTAGCCGTAGACGCCGCCGCTCTCGAGCCAGGCATGCTTGATCAGCCCCAGCAAACGCTGGTCGTCTCGCGCCCGCTCAGACAGGGCGTGACGGCGCCAAGCATAGTAGCCGCTCGGGTGCACCGTCATGATGCGGCACAGGCGCCGCACCGGATATTGGTCTGCATGGTCATGGATAAACGCGTACCTCAGTCGGACCCTCTGGCGAAGTACGCGGCGGCCTTTTTTAGTATGTCCCGTTCTTCTGACACAGACTTCAGCTCGGCCTTCAAACGCCGGTTCTCCGCCTGGAGATCCGCGTCCTGCTGCCGCTGCTCCACAGGCTTGGCGTAGCGCTTCATCCATTGATAGAGGCTGTAGCCGGAGACGCCCAGCCGGGCAGCCACTTCCGTGACGGGATGGCCTCGTTCCGTCACCTGCTTGACGGCTTCGATCTTGAATTCTTCGGTATATCGCTGGCGGCTCATGGGACCTCCTTGGTGCCTTCAGTACAAGGCTTGGAGGTGTCTACGAAACCGGGGGCGATTCATCAGGGGCCTGGGTCAGGCCTCGAGGCTGTCGAGCAGTAGCTCGGCGACGCCTTCGGAGGACATCGGGTTCTGCCCGGTGATGATTAGCCCGTCCTGAATCGCGAATGCAGTGAAGTCCACCTTCTTTTCGTAAAGACCTCCCTGCTGTTGCAGGCTGTCTTCCACCAGGAAGGGGACGACCTCGGTGAGGCCAACCGCGGCTTCTTCGCCATTGGTGAAGCCGGTGACACGTACGCCATCGACAAAGGGGGAACCGTCTGGCTTACGGGCCTTCAGTAGCACCGCCGGAGCGTGACAGACCGCGCTGACAGGCTTGCCGGCAGCGTGGAACTGCTCGATCAAACGGATGGAATCCGTATCGTTGGCCAGGTCCCACAGCGGGCCATGGCCACCCGGGTAGAAGATGGCATCGAAGTCCTCGACGTTCATCTCGGACAGAACGGCGGTGTTGGCCAGATCCCGCTGGGCGTCCGCGTCCTTGTCGAAGCGGCGGGTGGCGTCGGTCTGGAAGTCTTCGCCCTTGCTGGCCGGATCCAGCGGTGGCTGGCCGCCCTTGGGAGAGGCCAGCGTGACCTCGACACCGGCGTCCTTCAGCACGTAGTAGGGGGCTGCCAGCTCTTCCAGCCAGAAGCCGGTCTTCTTGCCGGTATCGCCGAGGGTATCGTGGGAGGTGACGACGACCAGTACCTTGCTCATGGGGCTCTCCTCTGTGGTGCGGAAGGTTCCGCAGCGTGTGCCGCGACCACTCGCGCGGTGTATGCAGGAAAGCCTAATGTGCGTAGCTTCATGCGTATAATCGATAGTGTGGATAGCTGCTATCATCGAGGCAAATAGTGCTGAGCCACCGCTCCGCTGGTTGCTGTCCGGGATGGCCTCGATGAAGCTCAATTACGACCTCAATCTATTGCGTACCTTCCATGCGCTGTATCTGGAGCAGAACGTCACCCGTGCCGGTGAGCGCTTGCACCTGAGCCAGCCGTCGGTCAGTGCTGCGCTGGGCCGCCTGCGTGAGTTGTTCAATGATCCGTTGTTCATACGCGATCGTCAGCGCATGCGTCCGACCGAAAAGGCGGAACATCTCTTTCCGACCATCGAAGCGGCACTGACCGACCTGGACGGACTGATCAACAGTGAAAGGGACTTTTCCCCCGCTACCGAGCAGCGGCATTTCGAGATCGCGGCCAACGACTACTTCGAGGTGATGATCCTGCCGGTGCTGGCCGAGGCCCTGCGCCAGCAGGCGCCGGGGATCACCCTGCAGGTGCGCCGCCTGTCACAGGACATGAGCGAGGCGGGCGTGATGAGCGGCACGACCGACCTGGCCTTCGGGCGCCAGGTGGATCCCCCGGAAAACCTGGTGGTGCGAGAGGTGATTCGCGAAGGGATCGAATGCCTGGTCGGTGAGGGCCACCCATTGCTGGAACGCCTCGAGGATGACGGGCGCATGGCGCGGGCAGACTTCGAGCATTACGCCCACGTGCTGGTGCAGCCCCACACGCGGCTGAAGAGTGGCATCTTCAAGCAGCTCAAGGATCAAGGGCTGAGGCGAGACGTCGCGCTCGCCGTGACCTACTTCATGGCGGTGCCCGCACTGTTGGAGCGCTCGTTGTTGATCGCGAGTCTACCCGCGGGGCTGTGCCGGCATTTTCGGCGCCAGTTTGCCGTGACCCCGGTGCCCCCGCCGGTGCGCTTTGATCCCTTTCCCTTCCACCTGAGCTGGCACCGCCGCTATCAGAAGGACCCCGCCCACCGCTGGCTACGTGAACAGATTATCGCCTGTTGCCACATGCTGCCCGCCACTGACGCCGGATGACCGGGGCATGTCGCTACGACTGAGGCTCCTTCGGATCGACGTTTTCGGAGATGGCGAAGGGGCGCGCGAATAGATGGAAGCCGAGAAGACGACGGAGAAGGTCAGGTGACGTCAGGCAGAGACGGCGACGCTCGAGGCAGGGCCACCGGCAAGATTGGCAATCCGTTGGGCCCCATGCGTCGCATCAACAGACAGGGTATCCCGGCGCACCCCCACGGGTCATGGGCGTAAGGCGGCCTGAATTGGCGCGGTTTGCCGGTGCTGTCGGGTATTTTTCCAGGTATCAACGTTCCATGCAGGCTTCATGGATAGAGCCTGCAAAGGTGGAGATGGCCGCTTGTTGCTTGGCGCTGGTGGAGTAGCGTGGCTGGCTATAGGCGTCCTGAATCAGTTGTTGGGCCATTCGCTGCCAGTTGCCTTTCATGTGTCTTTCGGCGCTGTCCATCATGTCCGCCATGGCCACTCTCGATTGTCGGGCGTCCATGGTGCTTCTCGCGATCTGATGCAGTGACGCGCAATCGTCGGTGTGATACTGGCTGGCTGGGCCCGTAGGCAGGTCCGCAATGGCCGGTGTGCTGATTAGGATGAAGAGGGGCAGTAACATCGTTTTAAGTTGCACAGAGCCTCGTTCATGCCGGGAGAAGGGTAGGGGGAGTGTACTGCCGCGTGTCCCCTCGCTTGGGCGGAACTGTTCAGGAACGCTATATTATCGGCAGTTGATGCGCCAGGGCCATCGAAACGCCACGAGAAGAACAGGAAAGATCAACAGAACCAACGCGGATGCGAGGGACTGGGTATGGCAGACAATCCCGAGGAGAAAGCCTGTGAGGCGACATCACCCAGCACGGAGCCAGCCGTGCGCTGGCTGACCCGCGATGAACTCGACGACCTGCGTCGTGATATGGCCGAGTCGTCGGCCTGGATGCGCGCGGAGTTAAGGCGGCGCAAGGCCCGCAGGTCAGCAGACCAGCAGCGCTAGGGCTTGTCTGAAAAGTGCCTGTGCGCGGTGCGAAAGCGAGAAGGCCAGATTCTCGCTATCGATCCATCCATGCGCGGGTATCGCAAGAGACGTGATGCTGGTGCCGGCAGCGCTGTCTGCCTTTCGCAGCGTCACTGATCGAGTCTGGCCAGGCCGCGGTACTGCCACTGGTAGTAGAGCAGCGGTGGGGCGGGCTTTGTTACGCCTGGTTTCAATGCTTTTACCTCGCCGATCACGATCAGATGGTCGCCGGCGGCGTGCTCGGCGTGAATCTGGCAGTCCAGCCAGTATAGGCAGTCGGCGATGACCGGGTTACCCGAGGGGGACGGCTGCCAGTCGATACCGCGCCATTTGTCATCGCCCTGGCGAGCAAACTGGTTCGATAGCGACGCCTGGTCTCGGGACAGGATATTGACCGCAAAGCGACCCGCCTGGTGAATCCTGGGATAGCTGTACGAGCCAGCCTTGACGCTGAACGACACCAGCGGGGGATCCATCGACACGCTGTAGAAGGACTGGCAGGTAAAGCCGATGGGTTCCTCGTCCAACTGGGTGGTGATGATCGTGATACCGGAGGCGTAGTGGCCGAGCGCTTCACGAAAACGCGATGGCTCGATACCGGCGCAGGGGTGCGACATGGTGGCTCCTTGTGGGACGGCTGCGCAAGGCTTCATGGACGTGCGGATACCGGGCCAGCGTGTGCGGGACACGCTGGCCGGTCGGGTGGGATAGTCCCGGCGCGAGTCGCTTAGCGGGTCAGTTCGCGACGGACGATGGCGGCGCCCTGGCTGAGCGCGTTCAACTTGCCCCGGGCGACCTGGCGCGACAGCGGGGCCATGCCGCAATTGGTGCAGGGGTAGAGCTTGTCGGCATCGACGTACTCAAGCGCCTGGCGCAGGGTGCTGGCCACCTCTTCCGGGGTCTCGATGGTGTTGGTGGCGACATCGATGGCGCCGACCATGACCTTCTTGCCGCGAATGAGCTCGATCAATTCCATCGGCACCCGTGAGTTGTGGCATTCCAGCGAGACCACATCGATATTGGACTGCTGGAGCCTGGGGAAGACTTCCTCGTACTGACGCCACTCCGAGCCGAGCGTGCTTTTCCAGTCGGTATTGGCCTTGATGCCGTAGCCATAGCAGATGTGCACGGCAGTTTCGCACTTGAGTCCCTCGATGGCCTTCTCCAGGGTCGCGATGCCCCAGTCATTGACCTCGTCGAAGAAGACGTTGAAGGCGGGTTCATCGAACTGGATGATGTCGACGCCTGCGGCCTCGAGTTCGCGGGCTTCCTGATTGAGAATGCGGGCGAATTCCCAGGCCAGTTTTTCGCGGCTCTTGTAGTGGCCGTCGTAGAGGGTATCGATCATGGTCATGGGGCCGGGCAGGGCCCACTTGATGGGGCGATCGGTCTGCTCCCGCAGGAACCTGGCGTCGTCGACGAATACCGGCTTCTGACGTGATACCTCACCGACCACCGAGGGCACGCTGGCGTCATAGCGATCGCGAATGCGCACGGTCTCGCGCTGCTCGAAATCGACGCCGTTGAGATGCTCGATAAAGGTGGTGACAAAGTGCTGGCGTGACTGCTCGCCGTCGCTGACGATGTCGATGGCGGCATGCTGCTGTTCGTGCAGGGCCAGGCGCAGCGCGTCCTGCTTGCCCTCGGTCAGGCCGTCGCCCTCCAGTTTCCAGGGGGACCAGAGCACTTCGGGTTGAGCGAGCCAGGCGGGCTTTGGCAGGCTGCCGGCGGTCGAGGTGGGAAGCAGTGTCGTCATCGGGAGAAACCTTGTCTTGGGTGAATCAGAGTGGGGCGTTGGCGGACCATTGTTCGAGCACCGCGCCATAGGGTTTGATGAAGCTCTGCTCCACAAATTTCCCTTGCTCGGTCGCCAGCCGGCTGCGCTCTTCCCTGTCGTAGACGATCCGGGTCAGGGAGTAGTCCTGTTGTTGCAGGCTTGGCTGGTACGACTTGCCGGCGACGGAGTTGGCGTTGTAGATCTCCGGGCGATAGATCTTCTGGAAGGTGTCCATGGTGCTGATGGTGCTGATCAGTTCCAGGTTGGTGTAGTCGCCCAGCAAGTCCCCGCTGAAGTAGAAGGCCAGGGGCGCGACGCTGCCCGGGGGCATGAAGTAGCGCACCTTCATGCCCATCTTGCGGAAGTACTCATCGGTCAATGAATGCGCTTCCTGGAGGTACTCCACGCCCAGCACCGGGTGCTGGTTCTCGGTGCGGTGGTAGGTCTTAGTGCTCGATACGCTGATGCAGATGACGGGAGCCTTGTGGAAGTGCGCCCTGTAGGCCTCCGAGTTCAAGAAGGCCTTGAACAGCTTGCCGTGCAGGTCGCCAAAGTTCTCGGGAACGCTGAACGTCTCGCGGTTTTGATTGTGTTGCTTGAGGACCAGGCTGAAGTCGTAGTCGCGCACGTAGGACGAGAAGTTGTTGCCTGCGATGCCCTCGATACGTTCGCCCGTCTTCTGGTCGACGATCTGGGTCTTGAGGATCTCGATAAGTGGTAGCGCACCAGCGCTATTGCTCGCGTCGATGGCCATCTCGACCGATATGATGTCCAACTCCACCCTGTAGCGGTCACCTGTGGGATTGTCCCAGTCCGCCAGGGCATTGAAGCGATTGTCGATCATGCGAAGGGTGTTGCGCAGGTTGTCCTTGCGCTTCTCCCCGCGGGCAAGATTGGCGAAGTTGGTGGTGATACGAGTGCTGTTCGACGGCTGATAGTGTTCGTCGAAACGCACGCTCTTGACGGAAAATGCAAAGTCGTTGGTCATCGTGAGGTGCCACTCTGTCTGCTGGAAGGTGAAGCCGGTAGACCGCGGAGACCTCGCGGCCCTTGATCGATATGGTCCCGCTGGCGCTTCCAAGGCGGAAGCTGAACTCGCGCCGGTGTACGACGGAAGCGGACGATGATGCCGGTGAATCGGTGCCTGGCCGGCATCACCCTTGAGCGAGTGAGAAGATTATTGAGGGAAATCTATTATGAGACAAACTGAAGATTTTCATCATCAGCATCAATTCGATTCATTTTGATGCCGGGCCGCTACCGCCCGGCGACCGCCTGTCGGTGATTCGGTCGCTACCGAGGCCGTGACGACGACACGCAAGGTGATCGGCGAAGGGGAAAGCCCCGCCTTCGCGTAATCGAGGAAGGCGCGGAACCTGGGAAGGTCACCGGCTTTCAAGGGTCTCACTTTCCGGCGATTCCGGCTCTTGTGCGGACCGAATATGAGTTATCACCTCGAACACCCCTTCGAGTAGCTCACCTTGAATAGGATCTTCTTGTCTGTATTTGATCTTTCATTGCATCGCCTTCCACGGATTGAGGATGGTCACTCCTGTAGGCTCGAAGTCGGCCACATTGCAAGTGACTACCGTCATGCCATGAACAAGGGCCGTTGCCGCGATGAGCGCGTCACGTTCGCCGCGCTTGTCGGGGACGTGCAGCCGGGCGCAGCGTTGCGCTACGGCTGCATCGACTGGCAATGTTCGCCCCGAGAACTCCGGCAGTACCTGTTGCTCCAGCCACGAGCGCAGCACGGTCCCCTGGGTGGCGTCCTTGCGCTCAATTGACAACACACCAAGCTCAAGTTCCATGACGGTTATGGTGGACACAAAAAGCTCGGCGGCATCGACACTTTCAGTCCATGTCGCAACGTTCGGGTCAGCTTTGCCAGCCCGAACTTTTCGTAGTTCGGACACGACGTTAGTGTCGAGAACATACATCATGGGAAATCAGCGGGCTGTGTGCCAATGGTCACACGCGGCGGTTCAAACTCGATATCCGCCGAAACGTCTGGCATAGCCAGAGAATCAGCAATGTTGCGTCGTTGCCTTATAAGCCGCTGGTATTCCTCGATGCTCAACAGCACATGAGCAGGCTTGCCGCGATCTGTGATGAACACTGGGCCGCTCTTGGCCGCCTTCTTTGCGCGGGTAACGTCCTGGTTAAGTTCTCGACTGGATAGGGTTGTGATGGTCATGATGGCACCTCCTATACGAGCGACTAATGTAGGTATGTTGCTACACGAGTGAAGGGCGGTTCATGAGCGGATGGCAGGCTATCGTGACAGTAGCAACTGGGCGGTACAGTAGGGGGACATTCATCAGATCTCTCCTGTTTCGCCAATCTTCACTAAACTGCTGAAAGACAAGTGCTTTGTGGTTTTTTGGATTTCGCTTGGCTACGCTTGATTTTTCAATGCATAGCGCGTGGGCGGCAAATTCACAATCCCGTGGTCGTGGGGTCATGTCCTGCTGGGCCCACCACCGCCCTCCCACTTGCTTGTTGGTTGTGCTGTCTGGAATTGACATTGTTCTCGCACCACGGGAATTCCCGATGCTTGGCTGTCCACGGACATCGTTTCAACGCCGCTTCCTTTAGTGAATGGGCTTCGAGCCCCAGGCGAGCGCTTGCTGCCCAGCGTAGTCTCCATCTAAATAAGTCCCAGCATTTGATCGAACTCTGAAGCGAGTCGGCTTCATAAGATGCGACCGCCAGCCGGTACAGCTGCCGAATTGGTAAGCCCTACGGCCCTGAGATGGGATCTGACCAGCAACCATCGCGATATTCGCTTTACTAGTATCGGGCACCGGGGACTTTCGGCCAGCGTTCATACTCTGAGCCTGACACCTAGAATGAGCTACGCCAGAATGATCGGCCGGGCGATCCTATGGATGGTGCGGAATACGCAGGTGTTGCGCGTCGATCTGATGCCGGACCATGACGACGTGCTCGGCTTCAGCAATCACTGGTATCCCCAGGCACGGGAAACGGCACAGCCCATCTCCCTAGTTGGGGTCTTTCCATCCGCGTGGTCGCACCACCGCTTTTCGTTGCCACCAAGCTTGAAGCCTACAAGGGGCGGGGTGAGGACGATCCTTTATCGGGCCACGATATCGAGGACATCTTCAATCTCGTGGATGGCCGCCCCGAGCTACTTGATGAGGTGAGAGCCGCCGGCAGTGACCTTCGGGCCTGTATCGCAGATGAGTTCAGCAAACTTCTCGACAATGCTCTCTTCGGATATGCCGTGCAGAGTGCGGCCGGAGACCCCAACCGGAACGAGGCCAATTTCATCACCATGATCCACCTGATCGGCAGCCCTGTGTGGCGCCTGCTCGATCAGGCCAAATCCACATGAAGTGACGAAGAACCACTTTTTCTACCAGTCTTTCATCGCAGAAATTGGGGCATGGTACATCAATGGGCGGATGAAATTTCTGAGTGCAACACGCTACAACGTATGGGAAAAGCGATGCAATCTACAATTTCTTTCCCAGTAACCACTGGGCAAAAACCTTGGTGTTCTGGTGGTTGACCCTGTGGCGACGGATCGCTACGTAGTAGGCGCCGCAGATCATCGACGAGCGTGATGCCTGGACCAGCTGCCCAGTCGCCAGTTCGCCTTCCACAAAGTAGGCAGGTAGCACCGTGGCGCCGAGTCCGTGTTGAGCGGCATCGAGCAGGAAGCGAAAGTGCTCGAAATGCTGGCCCGGTGTAGCCTTGATGGCATCGTCATCCAGCCCTGCGCCCTGGAGCCAGAGGTAGGTAGAGGAGAGGTGAGGCGCCGGGGTGTAGGTGCCGTGATGCAGGAGTGGATAGCGCAGCAGCTCTTCGGGTTCGCAGATGGGGCCATATCGCTCTAGTAGTTCAGAAGTGCAGACCACCACCAGTTCGCCCTGGATGAGAAAGTGGGTCTCGAAATCGGGCCAGCTGCCGTCGCCGTAGAGAATCCCTACGTCAAAGTCTTCGTTACCATCGTAGAGTTGACGGAGGTCGTTCATGATTTCGATGTTGATTTCGGGATGTCTGAGCGTGAAATCGCTGAGTCGGGGTAGTAGCCAGCGAGAGGTGAAGGAAGGTTCAGCGCCTACGATCACCTGTTCGGCGACGCCACTGCGCAGCTCTCGCGTCGCACTGTCGAGCTGGTCAAGGGTCTGGGTGACCACCTGGACATAGCTTCGACCGCTGTCTGTCAGGTTCAGCCGCTGTTTGACGCGACGGAACAAGGCGCAGCCCAACATGTCCTCTAACTTCTTGATTTGCTTGCTGACAGCGCTTTGAGTCAGGTTGAGCTCTTCAGCTGCCTTGGTGACGCTGAGATGCCGAGCCGTTGCCTCGAAGCAGCTGAGCGAGATCATGGTGGGAAGCTGACGGCTCATCGCGGTTGTCCTGAAAGTTTATTCCGTATTGGAATGACTCGTGGAGAATAGATCGTTATCGCGTATCCGACAAGTTCCTTACTCTGAACGAGAACGCCCGCTTCAGGGCCACGTCGATCGTCGGAATGGGAACTCGGCATGGAATATCAGGACATACGACAAACGCTGCGTACAGACCTGGCGGCGGCCTACCGGCTACTGGATCACTATGGCTGGAGCGACCAGGTATTCACCCACTTGTCGGTCAGAATCCCTAGTGAGACCCCCGCTTTTCTGATCAACGCCTATGGCTTGCTTCCAGAGGAGGTGACGGCTTCCAACCTGGTCGAGATCGATGTAGACGGCAACAAGCTCGACAACAGCGATCCTGAGGTGAATCCGGCCGGGTTCACCATTCATAGCGCTATCCATACGCATCGCCACGACGCTGTCTGTGTCATGCATACCCATACCATGGCAGGTATGGCTATCTCTGCACTTGAAGAGGGGCTTTTGCCCCTGAACCAGACCAACATGGCCTTCTACAATCGTTTGGCTTACTACGATTATGAAGGTATCCCGCTGGATCTTTCGGTGCGGCAACGCATCGTCGAGGCCCTGGGTGATCACAAGGGCATGATACTGCGCAACCACGGCCTGCTGACCGTCGGGCGCAGCATTCCCGAAGCGTTCTTCTATATGTACTACCTGAACCAGGCTTGCGAGATACAGCTTGAAGCGATGAAGTCTGGTCGGAAGCTGGTGATGCCGTCGCATGAAGACTGCGAGTTTACCGCCCAGCAATTCGAAAATCCCGCTTATCACGCTGAAAGCGTCGATCTGGTCTGGCGGGCGTTGAGGCGCAAACTGGATCGAATCGCCCCTGGGTACCGTGAGTAGCTGTTCATGGGCTGGATAGGTCGGCTATTGCTCCAGCAAGAAAAAGGCAGGGCAGGAGACCCAGCCTGAATAAATGATGGAATCCTGAATCGGGACAACTATAACAAGGTGGCGCCCATGCAACACAAACCTGACTCGCATGTTACCGCAAGCGATACCTCCGGCGCGCCGAGTCGCTACAGCACGGCTCAGCTCGCAAAGTTCATTCTTCCTACGCTGCTGGGGGTTCTGCTTTTTCTGACACCCATCAGTATCGACGGTCGCCTGACCGTGTTGATTGCATTTGTCATCGACTTTGTCAACGACGTGATAAAACCGCTGATGGTGCCAGTCACGGTTGCAGTCGCCGTCGTTCCAAGTGTATTGACAGTGTTGGTGACCTTTACCTCTCTCAAGCATCACTCGAACCGTTTCGTACAACTGCTCAATCCGGGGGTAGGCTGGACCATCGTGAGGATGGTCGGCGCTACGCTGATGTTGATGACCTATTTCCAGTGGGGTCCGGAATGGATCTGGCATCGGAATACGGGCGGCGTGCTTCTTTACGATGTAGGTCCTGTCGTGTTGGCGATCTACTTTCTGTCGGCATTGCTGTTACCTCTGCTTACCGATTATGGACTGATGGAGTTTATTGGTAGCCTGTTGTCCCGAGTATTCGTCAAGCTCTTCGGTCTCCCAGGGCGCGCGGCAATTGACAGCCTTGCTTCTTGGCTTTCCGCCTCAGCCGTGGGCATTATCCTGACAACGCAGCAGTATCGGCAGGGTTTCTATACCAGCCGAGAGGCATGCGTTATTTCCACAAACTTTTCCATTGTATCGATTGCCTATTCGTACCTGTTACTCAGCTTGATCGGGATGGAACACGTCTTTCTTCCCTGGTATGCGGCGGTCGCCTTTACCGGAGTTGTGTGCGCAATCATCGTTCCAAAGCTGCCTCCGTTGAGAGGGAAATCCGATACCTATAACCCCGTTGTTGGTCAGCAATTGGTAGTGGATCAGCACGCAGGGGAAGGGTTGTTCGCCATGGGGCTGCGTCGCGCCGTGGATCGCGCCGCCGCGGCCGCACCGCCGCTAGAGCTGCTCAAGAGAAGCGTTCACGTTAGCCTCGATGTCGCCATTTCCGTTTACCCGACGATGATGATCATCGGCTGTGTCGGGCTTGCGCTGATCGAGTTCACCGAGTTCTTCCATGTGTTGTCGCTGCCGCTGGTACCCCTGCTTGAATTACTACAGTTGCCGGAAGCCGACAAGGCCGCCCCGGCGCTGTTGGCTGGGATCGTGGACAGCATCATGCCGCCATTGCTGGGTGCTGGCATCGAAAGCGAGGTGACCCGCTTTGTGCTCGCAGGGGTCGCAGTCAACCAGATCATCTTCTTCACCGAGGCCGCCATCGTCCTGATTCGAGCGGGGATTGGCCTGAAGTTGCGAGACCTTGTGGTGATCTATGCACTTCGGGTGCTGATTTCGCTGCCGATCCTGTCGCTCTTGGGTCACCTGATCCTCCAGTGATCCGGCGCACCTCGGGCGGCTGGCTGCGGCTACGGCACCAAGCCAGCCGGCCGAGGGAATAACACCGGTTTGAAAAGGCTACATCATGGAACCTTCACGACATCATCTTTCCTCCAATACTCGTCCGCCCGTCGCCAGCGCCGAATTGGTATTGACCAACGGTCGGATCTACACCGTCGACGAAGCAACCCCCTGGGCCGAGGCAGTGGCGATTTCGCAGGGACGCTTCCTTGAGGTCGGCAGCGCCGATGAGGTGGCCGCTCATATCGGCGTGCATACCAGGGTTGTAGACCTGAAAGGGCGATTCGTCATGCCAGGCCTGTATGACATGCATACACACCCGGATCTGGCGTTGGCCCCGAGTTACGCCGGGTATCTGGACGTCGGGCTCGAAGACCCGACGCCGGAACAGGTCAAACAGGCGATATTGTCCTATGCCGATGAACATCCGGGAGATGGCTGGATCTATGGCGCCTACTTCGTTCGCTACACCTTCAAGCAGGCGGGGATCGTGCCGGACCGAGCCTGGCTCGACAGCATCGTGGCGGATAGGCCGGTGGCTATTCTGGATCGCTCCTGGGGGTGCATGTTGGTCAATACCATGGCGCTTGAGCTGGCCGGTATCGATGCCGATACTCAGGACCCTCGCCATGGGTATATCGAGCGTGACGGCATCACCGGGAAGCCGACAGGCGTTCTTGTCGATGGCGCCTACGCGCTGATTCATGCAGCGATGCCTCCGACGCCCGCACATGCACTGCAACGTGCCTATCGTGAGGGGGTGCAGTTTCAAAGTGGTCGGGGGGTTGTCGGCACAAAGTTTGTACACGTTTGCGAACACCGTCTGGATGCCCTGCGAACCATCGATCAGGCCGGCCAGCTCACCGTGCGCGTCGAGGCGGCCATCAGTTGGCAGGACGATATCTTTCCAGTGAAGCGACGCTGGGAACTGATTGCGGGCGAAAGGCACTTCTATCGTAGCGCTCGTCTTAATGCCAACGCCGTAAAGTTCCACTTCGATGGCACCCATGAGTCCAGATCGTCATATCTGTCCACGCCGTGGTCCGAGGGCAGTGCCTGGCGGGGTCATTTGAACCTGACACCCGAACATATCAAGGACATGGTCGCAGACATGGATCGCAAGGGCATTCGTGTCATTGCCCATTGTACGGGGGATGGGGCCTCCGACCTGTTTCTTGATGCGGTGGCAGAGGCTCGCCGACGCAACGGTGGGCAGGGTATGCGCCACCAGTGTGCACACAGCACGACACTGCTTGACGCCAATCTGCAGCGTTTTAATGAACTGGATGTGGTGGCTGAATTTTCTCCGGTGGGTTGGTTTCCGTCGTCCTTTGCCTACGCGAGGGCGGTATTCGGTGAGGAACGCATGCAGCGTGCCTATAATTTCAAGGGTGTGCTGGACGCTGATGGCATCGCTGTCATGGGAACCGACTGGCCAGTATCGAGCCTCGACCCGTGGATCGGCTTCGAGGCGATGGTCACCCGTGAAAACCCGTGGGAGGAAACCGACGCTAGCTTCTACGGCGAACCTATCAGCCTCGAGCAGGCCATACGCGTGATGACAATCAATGGCGCCTGGGCGATGGGCATCGAGGATCAAGCCGGCTCAATATCGGTCGGCAAGTCGGCCGATCTGATCGTCCTTGACCGTAATCTCTTTGAAGTAGCACCGCGGGGAAATATCCACGACACACAGGTGGAGTTGACGATGCTTGAAGGTGAGCTCGTCTGGGATGCCGCGGGAGAGTTCTCGGGTACTGCTCGAGAAGCGGTGTGGCAACGAGAGCTTCCATCGTTTTGAGCCTCCAGACCTTGAAGGGGTGAACACGTATGATGAGCCGTAGGTTTCCTCCCGTCCCAGTCACTATCGTTTCGGGCTTTCTGGGCGCTGGAAAGACCACCTTGCTCAACCAGATCCTGAACAGTGAGGTTGGGTTGAGGGTGGCGGTGATGGTCAATGATTTTGGCGCGATCAATATTGATCAGGAGCTGATCGTCAGTGAAACGCAGACCATGGTGAGCCTTGCCAATGGATGCATCTGCTGCACTGTGGAGAGTGATCTGATCGAGCAGATCTCGCGACTGTTGGCGCTAAGGGAAAATCGTCCGGAGTATATTCTGATCGAGGCAAGCGGGGTCTCGAACCCGAGCAAGATTGCCGGGACCCTGCGCTACCCCCAGTTCCAGGATCAGCTGGTCATCGACAGTGTGCTGACGGTGGTGGATGCAGAGCAATTCGAACATCTGGACGGTGAGTTGGCCGCCCTTGCGATGGAGCAGCTCGATATTGCCGATATCGTGATACTTAACAAGTGCGATCTGGCGAGCCCTGATCAGCTGGATGCCTTGAAGCGCCGCTGGCTGTATCCGGGAGTTCGGTTGTTGGAAGCTAGCTTTGGTCAGGTCCCCCTGGAGTTGGTGCTGGGGGTAGGGGACTTTGATCCCGATCGTCCCAAACCCGAGCACTACTGCGACTCGCACTGCACCCATGAGCACCATGGACACCAGTTTCAAAGTTGGAGCTGGACCAGTGAGAGGCCTCTTTCATTGCAGGCGCTGCGCCAGGTGCTCGAGTCGTTGCCCGCGAGTGTCTATCGAGCCAAGGGCATTTGTCAGCTGGCTGAGCTCCCGGACCGACGTGCTGTACTGCACCTTGTGGGTAGTCGTAGCGATTTGGCTCCCGGCGCACCCTGGGGTGAGAAGAAGCCGATGACCCGCCTTGTGGTCATCGGCGAGCAGGGCAGCTTCAGCCCTGATCAGCTACAAGCCGCATTTGAGGTGTGTATCGCATGACCTGGCATCTTGGCCTTCGGGGCATTGAGCTCGAAGGAATGCGCAAAAAGGTACACGCATTTTCAGAGGTGACGTGACGGTTGGTGGCCAGAGAATAGTGTCTGGCTGGTGAGCACGACGTTTAGCTGAAAGCCCCAGCTCCTGACGTCAGGAGGTGGGGCTTTATCGTCGTGCCTTTCTCTAAGAGCAGGCTGACGTTGCCTTTGATGTCTCAGGCGCCTCGACTGTCGCGCTTGAGGAGATAGGCGCCGAGGTAGAGTACCGCGAAGATCAGCCCCAGCACGGCGGCAGCACCGAAGACATTGCTGCCATCTCCGGGCAGGAATTCCAGGAAGGAGGTCAGGAACTGGCCCAGGAAGATCGCCATCGTCAGGTAGGAGAGGTTGCGACCGCGCACAGAGGGGTGGCTGCGCTCCACCGTCATGTGATTGAGCAGCGGGATGGAAAAGCCGAAGCCCATGCCGGACAGTACAGCCCCGACGCTCATCAGGGGCATGCTCCCGGCCTGCTGGAAGATGAACAGGCTGGCGGCATAGAGCAGAAAGGCCAGTACCAGAGTCGGCATCTCGCCCAGCGCACGCGATACCTTCGGCATCAGCATCGCCGCCACCACCGCAACCAGCGAGATGGCCGCCAGGAAGATGCCGGTGGCCGCCTCATCCAGCCCGAGCAGATTCAAGCGCATCGGCAGCATGACGATGGCGGTGAAGAACAGCGTCAGCGAGATGGCCGCTGCCAGATAGATTCCATTGAGTGAGGATGCCAGCGCAGCTCTCTTGCTCTGCCCTGGCTCGCCGTCAGGCGCGGGCGGGGACTGTCTCGGCACCATCAACCAGAGCATGGCCAGTAGCCCCCAGGACAGCAGGTAGAGCAGGAAAGGCAGCTGCCAGGCAATGGCCGCCAGCGGCCAGACCGGCACGTTGCGCATCGGCTACATGAGCTCGGCCTGCGCAAGTTTCGTGCCTGGATTGATGCGCGACTTCGCCGCCAGCCATCCCGAGGTGAGCCTGTCATTGCATGAGATGACCGCCCAGCAGCAGTTGGATGCCTTCGAGCGTGACGAGATCGATATCGGGCTGTCGCGCCCGCTCCCCATAGAGCAGCGCGACACTCTGACCGCCCTGTCGGTTTACAAGGATGTATTGATGGCGGTCGTGCCGGAAGGGCATCGCCTGGCGCATCGCAAGCGGCTCGCCCTCAGCGAGCTGGAGCAGGAAGACTTCGTGCTGTTTCAGCGTGGGCAGGCCACGGGGCTGTTCGATCAGATCATCAGCGCCTGCGGCGATGCCGGTTTCTCGCCGCGCATTCAGCGCCAACCGGCATTGATGCAGACCCTGCTCAGCGAGGTTGCAGCTGGGCTCGGGGTCGCTATTGCGCCCGGCTGTATTCGCCGGCTGCAATGTGATGGCTGCCGGTTTATCCCATTGCGCCCGGCACTCGGGGCGGTGCCGCTGGAGTTGCACTATCCGACGACGCCGGGCCGGCCGGTGATCGAGGCCTTCGTCGCGCTTATCGAGGAGCGCCTCCCCGCCATCCGCCAGCAGATGGCGTGATGCTCAGGTGGAGGCAAGGAGGGGCGATTGGCTGTTCTCAGCGAAAGCCCCTGGGGCGGACCATGTACGCTTGACGTGGAAAGCCCAGCGAAGCTGCGCGCCCTAAAGGGTCTGCCATCGGTTGGCTGTCACTGTTGGTTTGAATTCTGCTCCAAAAGCGGCCTTGAATGGCGTTTTCAGAGTGATAAATAAACCAGCTACCGCACAATATCCCGTGTGACGCCGTTGTGACGCCGGCCGGATGGCCGGCGTTTGCTGGGCGAAGCGTGGCACTCGGTTCAGTGACTGCGAGTCAGGCGTGTGGCCAGCCACCAGCCCAGTAGCATCGTCAGCAGAAAACCCGCCAATGGCAGACTCATGGCGCTGCTGGAGACGATGGCAGGCCCGGGGCAGTAACCGCTCAGGCCCCAGCCAACACCGAACAGGGACGCGCCGAGCAGCAGGCGGCCATCGATATCGCGACGCCTGGGCAGTTGGAAGCGCTCGCCCAGCAGGGGAGTGCCACGCCGCCAGACAAGGCGATAACCGATGAAGGTGGTGATGACGGCACCGCCAAGCACAAAGATCAGTGTGGGGTCCCAGTCACCGGCCACGTCGAGAAAGCCGACGACACGCGCGGGATCGGTCATGCCGCTGAGTGTCAGCCCGAGGCTGAAGACCAGGCCGGTGATGAAGCCGATGATCGCTTTCATGGTGACGCTCCCAGCAGGTGTTGGCTCACGAAGACCGTCAGCATGGCGACGGCCACGAACACCACAGTGGCCACCAGCGAGCGGGGTGAAAGACGAGCGATACCGCAGACGCCGTGGCCACTGGTACAGCCGCCCCCGATACCGGTTCCCACGCCTACCAGCAGGCCTGCGAACATCATGCTCAGACCCCCGCTGGTGGGTTTGCCGATCAGCGCATCTGAGCGCTCGGCCACATTGCCCCAGTCAAGATTGAACAGCACAAGGAGCAGCGGGCCGCTGATCAACCCGAGCACGAAGGCAATACGCCAGCGGTGGTCCGGGCCTGATTCCAGAAGCGCTCCCCGCGTGATGCCACTGATACCCGCGATACGTCCCAGAAAGGCCATCAGCATCACTGCCGAGAGGCCGATCAGGACGCCGCCGGCGAGTCCTTTCATGCTGCTCATGATGTCCATGTCATTCGTCCTCCCTTTCGGCCATCCAGCGTTGCGACGATGATATGCTCGTGCCCGACCATCGCCAACCGTCATCGCCAGGCGACTTCGTCCACCGACTGCCGAGTCTACTGGTCAGGTGATTGGCCGGCCGGCTGACCTGTGGGGCACGCGACAAGGACGCCGAGGAATCGCAGGAGCACCATGAACGAACTGACTCAACGCCTGCGCACCTTTCTCAAGGTGGCGGAGCATCAGAGCTTCAATGTGGCGGCGCGGGAGCTGGATATCGCCAGTTCCACGGCGACGCGTCATGTCAATCATCTGGAGCGCCAGCTGGGCGAGCCGCTGCTGGTGCGCACCACTCGCCATGTGCGGCTGTCGCCCGCCGGAGAGCGTGCCCTGATCCGCTTTCGCGCCATTCTGGCCGAGGTGGAACAACTGGAGGATGAGCTCGAGACGCTGAGTGAGCGAGTCGCGGGACCGCTGCGTATCTCGGTGCCGTGGCGCTATTCGCGCCTCTATCTGGCGCCGCTGGTGAGCGAGTTCATGCAGCGCTATCCCGAGGTGGCGCTGGATATCGTCAGCAGCGACCAGCGTGTGGATCTGATCGAGGCCCGCTTCGACGTGGCCCTGCGCATCGGTCACCTGGAAGATTCGAGCCTGATCGCGCGGCACATCAGTGATCAGCGCTTCGTGCTGGCCGCCGCGCCGTCTTACCTCGCGGCCCGGCCCCCGATCCATCGGCCGGAAGACCTGGAGCAGCACCGTCTGCTGACCTTCAGCTATACCACCGCCAATCATCACTGGCGACTGGTGCAAGGGGATCGGGAGCATCGGATCTCGGTGCGGGCCCGTGCGTTGCGCACCAATAATGCCGACATTCTCACCCAGGCGGCGCTGGGCGCCGCCGGCGTCGTGGTACAGCCGCTCTGGGCCATACGGGAAGAGCTGGCAAGCGGCCGCCTGATGCCGGTGCTGGAGGACTATCAGGTCACCTCATCGGATTTCGACACCGGTATCCATGTCGTCTACGCGCGCGAGAATCAACATAACCCGCGCGTGCGCGCCTGGATCGACTTCCTGCTGGCTCGCCGCGAGCGGCTGTCCTGTCACTAGCCAGCCGTGAGCGCTTTCCGCCGTCCAGATACACGAAGGGCCCGATCTAAAGGGAGATCGGGCCCTGTGCGCACGTCGCGACTGCTTGGACGATACTCATCAGGCGCTGTTTATCAAATAGGGCTCATCTGACAGCCTTCAGTAGAGGATATCGCTACGGATGATGTACTTGGCTCCGTCGCGGATCGGCTCGCTGGCGTGCACGCAGTGCTGCGGATGCGAGCCATGCGGGAAGCACAGTACGCCACCCTTGGGCGTGGAGACCGAGACCGTCTGGATATCGTCCCGCGACTGAGCCGGCTTGTCGGGATCACGGCGGCTGACCAGAAACTCGGTGCGCCCGCCAGTGTAGCCATCGCTTAAGAAGATGAGGAAGGTGTACTGGCTCATCAGGCCCGGATAGGCGTCCTGGACGACCTCGCCATTGATGACGCGACTGCCCGGCCAGGCGCCATCGGTGTGCGGCTTGAAGAAGTCGCCGGCCTCGTAGCGATAGACACGAAAGCGCGCATTGATGCCTTTGGCTCCCTCGCCCTGGATCTGCTCGGTGACCAGCGGCGCTGAGCGCTGCCAGATGACTTGATCGACCGCTTCACTGACGATCCAGTTGACGTTGTGATTGTGGCGTACCGAGCGCGGCAGGGAGACCGGCGCATCTTCCTCGAAGCCCATGTCCTCCAGAACGGCAACGAAGTTATCGGCCTCGGCAGGTGTCAGCACATTGAGTAGCTGGAAGGCGCCGGGGACACCCTCGACCTCCTGACGGACAACCTCTGGCGTCGCGTCGGCTTCGAAGAGGTCAGACACGTCACCGTTGTCCGTCCAGATGGGCAGGGGCGTGGGGGAGAAGCCGCGTTCGTGGCTGACGACATGGAATGACAAGCTCATGGCAAAGCTCCTGAATAACAAAGAATGTGAGGCGAAAACGTGGTGACAGCGAGGCCTGCCGGAGGAAGGCCTGGATGCCTGTCATCTGGCGGTGAGTGTCGGTACCGAGGAGAAATAGTCAGCTACCTGGATGGGCCAGGTATCCGCCTTGTTGACCGTGGAACTCAGCCGCCACCAACGGCCGATGCACCTCAGTCGGGATAGCGGACCAATACCCGCGTCTCCAGGCTGGTGCGTGTCGGCGCATCTTCGGGCGTGTCGAGCAGCTCGGCCGCGGTATGCGCGACCGGTGGCTTGCCGGCGCTGTCGAAGGCATTGAAGACGATGGCTTCGTCGGGGCGCATGCGTGAGACGAAGTACCAGCGGTGATCCGGATTATGGACGAGGCCCTGGATCTGGCCGCAGCGATCCGGATAGAGGATGTCGATGTTGACCCAGTCCTCGTGGTGCACGCTTTGGGTATCGGCGAATGCCAGCGGGTCACGCGCGACGGCCTGCTCGACGGGCTGCCAGACATTGACGATTCCGTAGTGGCCGCTCAGCCAATGCTCCGCCTGCTCGGGCGGCAGCAGATCGCGCACGCGCTGCGGGCCAGAGCGTGGCGAGTAGTCGACATGCACATGCTGCGCCGGCACGCGTTCACCTTCGAAGCCGCGCAAGGTGTGGTCGAACACATGCACCTCACTGACACCGAGTTGCTGCTTGAGCAACGCCTCGATGGCTGGCGTGTGCAGGCGGTCGCGCGCCTTGGCGTCGCGTACATCCACGGCAAGCTCGGGCGTATCGAGAAACAGCAGGCCCTGGGACGCGAAGCTTGGCGGAGTAGCGCGCAGATCCTGCAAGCTGACGCTTTGGCGATCATGTTTCGGCTCAATACGCCGACCGGTCTCGCCGTCCGGGTCCACCTTGATCTGCAGACCTTCCGGGCGATCGAGCTGATAATTGACGAACGCCAAGCGGGTAAGGATGGGCGCTGACATGATCGAGACCTCCTTCACGATGAGTTGCCAGAGGATGAGCACTGGCATGCACTTGGGCCGGCCGCCTGTGCTGTGGCGAGTCCATGAGGCTGGTTGGCGAGCTTAGTGCATTGGCGCAGACACAAAAAAGGCGCCTGTCTGCAATTTGTTATTGCACGAATGGCAATAATCAACGGCTGCCAAGCGTCCGTGGCTTCCGCATGTTGTTTCCGTCTCCGTCCTTATTCCCATCCTAATAAACCGCTAAGTAACTGATAAACAAAGGCTGGGAGAGCCGCCAAGAGCAAGGCTGACGTCATAGAAAGTTGGCATTCGACGTGTTGATGTAGATAAGGGCCGGCTTGTATAGTCAAGTTGCTATTGCAACGACGTCTCCCAGGCGCATCTGTCAGTTTATGCGATGGGTGAGCGTGATATTCATCGTGCCAAGGGAATGGTCATGAAAGATAAGCGTGTGTCTGTAACTCCAGTGTTTTATCGCGGTGCGTCAGCGGCTCTGTGTGTCGTCGTTCTAAACGGCTGTACAGGGATGGCCGAGACGGGCCCTGCAGCCGACGTGCCCGGACAGCCAGAAAGCACCAAGACCAATGTGCTGGAAGCAGGAGCCAGTGCATTGCAGACCGACGCACCGACGGATCAGCTCAATATCTATCTTGTCGGTTTCCATCCCATGAAGGATGAGCCAAGCCATCAATTCGAAGCGCATCATTTCTGCCAGCAGATCAATGAAGACTTCATGCAGTGTGCGCTTTACGATGGAAATACTGCGGATGCCCACCTCACCGGGGTGGAATACATCATATCCGAAAGCGTTTTTGAGACCCTGCCTGAAGAAGAGAAGCAATATTGGCATCCCCATAACGGGGAGATTCTGTCTGGCCAATTGGTCGCGCCCAACCTGCCTGAAACCGCTGATCATGAGCTGATGCAATCCAAGATGAACAGCTATGGCAAGACGTGGCACACATGGAGCAGTTCACACAGCGATGAACAAGACCAGGCGTTGCCGCTGGGTAAGCCCGAGCTGGCTTGGTCCTTTAATCGTACCGGAGAGCCGCAGCCGGGCCTGGTCGAAGATCGAGACCAACGTATGGGGATCGACACAGAGGAGCGGCGTCAGGCCAGGCAAGATCTGGTGCCGCTGGCCAATCCCCAGTCGGGTGTTGATGTGTTGAAAGGAGAGTTTCCCAGGTCAACCCAGCCCATCCCTGGTGTGGAAGCCAAGACCAGCGAGTGATGTTGACGTTCACAGCTTTACCGGTCGGCTGCGCTGATGTTTCGCGTGGCGCTGACCATCCCCTTGATGTCGGTTTAACTACCGGGTTGACGCATGCCGCGCTACAAACGCTACAGATGGCCCACAGTTGGTTGTCGCGTCGTGTTGTTGCCTTGGCGGGGCTCGGAGGAGGGGGCGTCGCGTGGCAGAGGTTTAGTGCTGGCTCAGTTCAAGACGATAACCTTGTTGATAGACGCTCTTGAGTCGGTGGTTCTGTTGCCCATCCAGCTTCAGCTTGCGCCGAAGGCCGCTGATGTGGGTGTCGACGGTACGGGTATTGAGGTCACCACTGACGCTCCAGATTCGCTCAAGCAGATAGGCGCGCGTGAAGAGCTGACCGGGATTCTGGAGAAACAGGGCAGCCAGCCGATATTCCCGATCGGTGAGCTCGACGATATCGCCATGCAGGCGGATGATCCCTGCCGTCAGGTCGAGCTGGAGGGGGCCGCATTCGAACAGCGTCGTTCCAACGCTGTCTACGTGACCTAGCCGGCGACCCAGGGCTTCGATCCGAGCCCTGAGCTCGGGGACCCGCAGCGGCTTGTGCAGAAAGTCATCGGCCCCTGCCCCGAGGGCTCGGACGACGTTGTCTTCGGCGTCGTCGGCAGTAATGAACAGCACCGCGCCTGGCCACTGATACGCATTGCGCAAGGTCTCAAGCACTTCGAACCCATCGACCTCCGGTAAACGCCAGTCGAGCACCAGTAGCTCGAAACTTGTGTTCTGCATTGCCCGAAACAGGTCGTGGGCCGTGGTGAAGGGGGTCAGCGTGGCTGTGCCGTCGCCTAGCGCCGCGGCGATCAAAGCCTGCTGGTCGGGGTCGTCTTCGAGGATAGCGATGCGCATACCGAAGTTTCCTGTCTTGGTGCCTCGCAGGAGCAGGTTTGACAAAGTTTCACAAACCTACATCCAAAATTAGCATATACCGAATAGGTAAGTGCTCAAACGTTTGGAGATGCGTCGATGAAGACCTTGTGGTGCAAGACTCCTGTCCTGCTGGTCCTGGCGGTTGGGCTTGTTGCGAATCAGGCAATGGCGCTGGAGTCGCCTGCCGGCAAGACGGTACTGGTGGTGAGCGGTGACATCACCCAGACCAATGTCGGTGACGAGGCACATTTCGACATGGCCATGTTGGCGAGCCTCGAGCAGGGCGAGATCGTGACACAGACTCCCTGGCATGAGGGGAAGGTGTCCTTCAGTGGACCGCTGGGCGTCGCCTTGCTGGCGGAGGTGGGAGCACAAGGGAGTGATCTGCGCGTCACCGCGCTGAACGATTACGCCGCCGATGTGCCGGCCTCTGACTTTGCTGAACATGGGGTCGTGCTGGCGACCCACAAGGATGGTGAGCCGATGAGCATTCGCGAACAAGGGCCTCTCTTTATCGTCTACCCGTTCGATGACAATCCCGATCTACTGACCGAGACCTATCTCACCCGCTCCGTCTGGCAGGTAGCCGCCATTGATGTATACGACAACTAGTCGATGAAGGAGGCGCGCGGTCTCAAGTTATCCGCGGCAGCGGCACTTTTGCTGTTCGCGGCCTGTCTTGTCATTGGTGTGACCGCTTTCCAGCGTCACGATCGACTGCGACATGAAGGGCTGGAGAACGTCACCTGGGCGATCTATCAACTGGATCGTCAATCACGTGAAGTCGAAGTGGCGCTGGAGCAGGTGGACAGCCAGCTTACGCACGGCGTATCAGGTACTCGTGGCGAGCTTTCTTCCTGGACCCGGCTGATGGAGCGTTTCGACATTCTCTACGGCCGGATAAAGCTGCTGCAGCAAGGACAATATCGAGAATATCTGGCTTCACAACCTGAGCTCCTCGAAGCATTGTGGCACCTCGATGCCCGCCTTGAAGATATTGATGTACTGCTGCAGCCACTCTACCAGGAAGCGCTGGCACCGCTGCCTGCTCAGCGCCGGCAATTGTCACAGCTGATCAGCGCCATGCGTGACGATGCGGAACGGTTGCTGCTCGACCATAACAAGGCGCTCGCGAGCGTTCGTGAACAGACCCGGCAGGGCATGCTGCGGGTGTACGTCCTGCTGTTCGTGCTGATGATATTGATCATGCTGGCAGGAACTTATCTTGTCATGGCGCTGTGGCGCGAGGCGCGCTCTCGTGCTCGCCACGGTGAGCGTCTGCAGCAGCAGTCTCAGGAACTTCAGCGTGCTGTGCAGCAGGCAGAAGCGGCGAGTCAGGCCAAGTCGGAATTCATGGCGATCATGAGTCACGAGGTCCGCACCCCGCTCAATGGTGTGGTGGGCATGCTCGATGTGCTCGAGGATGAGCCCTGCCAGGAAAAGCGTGAGCAGCACTTTGCGACCCTGAGGGAAAGCACCGCCTCGCTGCGCGCGGTCATCAATGACGTACTGGACTACTCGAAGATCGAGGCCGGACGTCTTGATCTTGACCATTCGCCGTTTCCCTTGACGCGGATGGTCGCGAGGCTTGCCGAAGGATATCGATCACGTCAGACCAGAGACGTGTCGTTTATCGTGCAGTTAGGTGATGACTTGCCTGCGGTGGTGATCGGTGATGCGACCCGCCTACGACAAGTGCTGATGAACCTGATGGACAACGCCTTCAAGTTCACCCAGGCGGGCAGCATTACGCTCGCTGTCCAATCGCGAAAGCCTGCGTCGATCATCTTCGAGGTGCGTGATACTGGAGTCGGCATCGACAAACAGGTCCAGGCTGCGCTTTTCGAGCCATTCACGCAAGTGGATACATCTCTGTCGCGCCGTCACGAGGGGACCGGTCTTGGCCTGGCGATTTGCTACCGGCTGATAGAAGCCATGGGGGGAAACCTTGAATTGAACAGCATGCCGGGCCTGGGCAGCGTCTTTCGCTTTTGTCTTCCACTGAGCGCCGCCGAGGGTGTCAGCGAGCGTCTGCTCGACGATCCGTCTGAAGCACTGGCCTCACGACATCTGCTGGTGGTGGAAGACAACCCTGTCAACCGGGATCTGGTGGCCGCTTTGCTCAAGCGCCTCGGTCAGACCTTCGACCTTGTCGAAGACGGAGAGCAGGGGCTGGCTGCGATGAAGTGCAAGGACTATGACCTGGTGCTGATGGATATGCAGATGCCCTGCATGGATGGCGTGGAGACGACTCGGCGCTTTCGTGCCGAAGAGGGCGAGGGCCACCTGCCTATTGTGGCCATGACGGCCAATGTCATGCCGGAGCATCGGCAGGCATGTCGTGATGCGGGAATGGACGACATTCTGAGCAAGCCTTTCACGCGGCTGGAGCTGGCCGATGTCCTTCGCGCTTACCCACCCAGGCGCCGTCAGGCTGCTTTGCATGTCGTGCCTTTTGACTACGCGCCCGAGCAGGTTGCCGATGTTGACGCCGCCAGGCCCGTGCAGGATCACAGCTGCGTCGGGAGGGGCGGCCTGGATGCTGACACCGTGATCGAACTCAAGCAGAGCCTGGAGCATGAGACGTTGAAGTCGCTGCTCGCAGCGTTTTTCTCTCGACTCGATGGTCGGGTCGAAGCGTTGCGCGAGGCTGTCGATGGCAGTGACCGTGAGCGGATCAAACGCGAGGCGCACTCGCTCAAGGGCGCGTCGGCCTCGTTGGGGTGTCGGCAGCTTGCCGCGGAAGC
Source organism: Halomonas sp. DP1Y21-3 (assembly GCF_019801245.1). Classification (NCBI taxonomy): domain Bacteria; kingdom Pseudomonadati; phylum Pseudomonadota; class Gammaproteobacteria; order Oceanospirillales; family Halomonadaceae; genus Halomonas; species Halomonas sp. DP1Y21-3. The sequence continues at coordinate 160,866 of NZ_JAHVJM010000002.1, read as the reverse complement.
GGCGCGCTTGGAGCAGTTGGCGCCGAAGGCAAAAATGTCGCACTGTCGCGAGCAAATTGCCCGTATCGAGCGCGGGGGTAGTGACGCGGTTTGCCAATGGCGTGGCAGGGGTATCGATCTGTCCTGAGCGGCCTAGCGGCACCGATGCATAAGGTCTTGTCGCAGTGTCATCGGCGATGGACCTTGGCGTTCGAGTGTCCCATGTCAGGTACCGAGGAGGCGGGGACCGGCGCCCGCCCCAGGTTTGTCTGAGGACAGTGTGTGAGTTTGCTGGTGTCCGGGCCGCTGGTCTCGACATGCCTCAGGCGGCCTGGCGCCTGCGCCGTCGGTGCAAGGTGGACGCCGCCACTCCGAGTTGCCGGGCGGCGCGTTCTATACAGCCGTCGCAGGCTTCCAGAGTCGCTTCGATGGCCGCGTCTTCTATCTGGCGCAAGGTCATGCGACCTGGGCTGAAGTGTATACCGACGCCAGACGGCGCTTGCGAGGGCGGGAGTGCGGACGGAAGGCGCTCGTCATCGTTCAGCATCAGGTTGTTGACCGTTATCGCTTTTCCGTCGCATAGCAGCAAGGCGCGCCTCAGACGATTTTCCAGTTCTCGGACATTGCCGGGCCAGTCGTGCTGCTGGATCCAGTTTCTGGCCTCCTCATCCAGGGGGCAGACTGCGATACGTTCTTCTCTGGCCAGCGACTCCAGCAGGTGATCTGCCAGCATCAAGGCGTCCCCTTGTCGCTCGCGCAGGGGTGGCAAGGCAAGACTCAGAACGTTGAGACGGTAATAGAGATCCTCCCGAAACGCCCCCTCTCGCACGGACTGCGCCAAGTCTCGGTGGCAGGCGGTGATCACCCGGCAATCGACACGAACGTCTCGCGTGCTTCCCACGGGAGTGATGGTGCCGGTCTGAAGTGCGCGCAACAGCTTGGCCTGGAAGGGCAGTGGCATATCGCCGACTTCGTCGAGAAACAGGGTGCCCTGGTCGGCCGCTTCGAAGAAACCCTTGTGATCCCGCGTGGCACCACTGAAGGCTCCTTTGACGTGACCAAAGAGCATGGATTCGATCAGTGCCTCGGGAAATGCTGCGCAGTTAACGGCCACAAACGGACCGGAGGATCTTGGGCTGCAGTAGTGCACACTGCGCGCTGCGAGTTCCTTTCCGGTCCCGCTTTCTCCGTGTAGCCACAAGGGAGAACGCGACTGCGCCAAGCGTGGGATGAGCGTGCGGAGGTGTTGCATGGCGGCGCTCTGACCGATCAGCAGATTTTCGGGGGCATGGTCGCCGGGGCCTTCGCCGTGAACTGCAGTCTGTACCTTGTGCACGAGCTTTGCGGTCCACTGCAGCAGCGTCTGACAGCCGAGCGGCTTGGTCAGACGTATCGCCTCGCCGCATCCGGCCTCCTGGTCGTTCAGGCGGTCGGCGGACACCATCATGCAGGCGACTGGGTGTTCAAGGTCACGACAGGTGGCCATGACTTCGATACCGGTCATGTCGGGAAGGTGGTAGTCCAGTACCACTACGGCAGGGCCTTGGTGGCTGACCAGCCTGGCGACGGCTTCACTACCGCTGTGGCAGACGGCCACGTGGTGGTAACGCGTGGCCAGGATGGTCTGATAGAGGTGAGCGGTATCGGTGTCATCCTCGACTACGATGATCAGCACTCCAGGCTTGGGGAGACATGTGGTTGAAGTAAGGTGATGCTCCTGCGCATTGTAAGACGTCATGGCAATACCCTTGGCTGGCTCTAAGCCGGTTTCAGAGCTTGTACGAGTTGTCACTCGAGGTGCTCTTTGGATGCGTGCGTCGCCATCTTTCAGTGCGCCGTCCGATCAGCGCTTGGCGATCGGGTTTGATGACACCGATGGCTTCGGTATGAACGGGTGTACCGGTTGCCGCAGCCTTTCTGATTCGTACAAGAGTCAATTGCCACCCTAGCCAGACTCGAAGCAGCTTTCCTTGTTTTAAAGGTTGCTTTAACAGTGTTTGACATTGTCTGGGATTTGGCTGGTACTCCATTCGTAGTTATTCCACTTTGAGTACTGAATTTCTCATTATTGCTAGGGCAAGTTATTGCTACTTCGCTGTTTGTTCGTTGGAAATCACGTCCTCTGAGCTCTCGGCATCCAGGTTCAGCGTGGTATTGATCTTTGACAGGGCGTTGGCCTCGGCTTCATTAGTCTGATGGTTTTCGGTCATGATCAGACCCTCTGCCCCATCGCCCAGGGTCATTTCGATCTGTTGCCAGTTGCCCACGGCGATCGACGTGGAATTGTTGTTGACGATGGCACCGGCATTAATGCTGCCGCTGCCGCCAGATCCTGAACCTCCACTACCGTTATTGCGACGCCGTGCCTCCTGCAGGATGAGGGAACCCTGGATGCTGGCTCGCGCGGGGAAGTCGTAGGGGTAGGGGCCGACGAGCGGATCTCGATCTCTCGCCTCAGCGGGGCCACCGGCAGATAGAAGCGCTGCGCCAAGGGCTGCGGCCATCCAGCTGGCCCATCGCCGAGAGGGAAGGGCACCAGAGTCGAGGGGGAGGCAGTCAATGTCGGAAACATGTCGGTTAACTGTGCGTGTCATGAGAGAACTCCCAGGGCATCCGTGGAGGCCACGGATGCCCGAGCCAGGGTTGAGATGAGGAATCAGAAGTTGCCATCCACCTTGACCGACAGGTTGTTGCCCACGGCGGTGGCGGTGGAGGATACGGCGGCGGTATCGCCTCCTCCCATACCGTTGATGCCGTTGAACAGCACACCGTCGGCAGTGGCAGTGCTGGTGACCAGTGCCACAGAGAGCTGTTCGTTGTTGGTGATGGCGAAGGCGTCGTTGTCAGACAGGGTGGTCAGGTCGACGGTCATGTTGTTGCCTACGGCCGTTGCGTCCACGTCTACCGTGGCGTTGAGGATGGCGAGTGCCGAGGCGGTCGCGGTGACGGCACCAGGCAGCGTGGCATCCACCAGTTCTCCGGTCAGCGGCGTGCCGACTGAGGCGTCGAGCCCCGCGTACACCTGAGAGTTGTCGGTTTGGGTCGACACATCGGACTCGATCGCGGCGTTGTTACCCACTGCGGTCGCGATGCTTTCTACCGCCGCCAGGTCTTCAAAGGCGTTTCCATCGAGCAGCGGTATGATGGTGTTGTCGACGGCGGTGACCAGGCTAGTGGCGCTGATGGTGCCCAGGGCGGTCTGGTCATTTTCGGTCATGTTCAGGCCTTCGGGGGCGACATTGACTTCAGACAGCGCCGAAGTGTCGACCGTGCTGTTGACCGTGGCATCCCACACCCAGGTCACCGAGTCGAAGGCCAAGGCCGAGGAGGCTGACATCAGACCAGTGAGGGCGATAGCAGCGGACAGTGCGGTTTTTTGCTGAGTTTTCATGACGGCGTTCCTTGTTTTTTCGGATGTTTTCAAGCCGCAGGGTAATGCCCGTCTGCCACCTGACACGCTTGGGTGTCGTTGATCGGCAGGCCGAGCCCTTCCGTCAGGATCTGGTATGCAGCCATTTCCACGACGGATCGAACACCGAGCTGGAGAGGTTCGTTCCTCACCGTCCCGGCATCGAATTCCACGAGCTGATTGTCGAAGAAGCGATAGACGCCCGCTTCCACCTGGTTGCCGACAATCTGCTTTTGCAAACTGGTGACGTAGACGGTCTGAAAGGTAGTGGCGTCCACCACTCGGAGATCCAGGCCTACGTTGATGACCGCTTCTCGGTTGCTTGCGCCTATCAGTCCTACATAAAGGCGTGCCCCCTGGGTCAGGATGTTGTAGTTGAGCTCGGTGAGTGCGCCGAGAATGACGTAGTTGACGGGCTGCACGTTGAGCGCTGCGGGCGCGCGTTGCATGGCTCCGGCATCCTTGAGCTGGCGCTCGGCTAGCGGAATGCGAATGTCGAGGCGCTCGGCCAGGCGTACCTTGCGGGTCTTGTAGAGCGCGCTGATCAGCATTTCAGACACGCCTTGGGTCAAGGTGCGGCTCTCGGTGATGGTCGAGTAGCTGACTTGGCCGGTCCGGTCGAGGATCTGTCCTACGCTGACCACTGGCAGGTTTTCACCGGGTTGTTGGCTGAGTGCGCTCAGGCAGCGGGTGTAGGGCGTGTGGTTGGTCATCACTCGCGAGCCTTCACGCGGTGCCACGGGATCGGTACCGATGGAGGCGCAGCCACCCAGGGTTGCAGTGAGTGCTAAGGCGGTGGTGAGTTTGTGGGGCAGCGAGACCTTCATCCTGGCGTCCTCCTGTGATTGACATGGCTATTGCTCAAGTCGTGCCAGAAAGACCAATTGGTCTTTTTATTCAATAGGTTGGGGTAGTGAATAGCAGCGAGGAGATGATTTGAGGTAGCCGTGTTCGGCCAACCGAAGCGTTTTGCTAGAGGGAAAGCGTGGCGAATCGCCAGACTCTGGCGTTTTGCACGACTGAATTAGGAGAAACCGTCGTACACATGCGGCGCGCGATTGACAGGAGTGCTGGGCCGAGAGCAGGACGAAAGCGTGGGTGATTGCCGCCATCGCCTGGCCGTACCGGACGATGCCAATGTCGATCACGCAGGCTGATTTCGTGTAAGTGATTAATAATTCAGTTTTTTATCGGATCTTGATGATGTTTTTTCGATCGTCCCGAGGACCAGCAGCGCAACGTGCGAAAGTTCTGTTGCCATGCTTTAAAAAGGTTTGACAAGGCGCGGCGAGCCGTGAGACGATGCTTCTCGTTGGTTAGCAAGTCGTATATTTCAGTAGTGATCGAATCATTCGGTAGCCTGGCAATATCCCCCTTGTTATATCCATATTTCTGGGATGACACCCGGCAAACTGTAATGACAACGCTCTGCGTTAAGGAAATCGATCATGGCAACTGGCACAGTTAAGTGGTTCAACGACGCTAAAGGTTTCGGCTTCATTTCTCCGGCCGACGGTGGTGACGACCTGTTCGCCCACTTCTCCGAAATCAAGGCTGAAGGTTTCAAGTCCCTGCAGGACGGTCAAGAGGTCTCTTTTGACGTGACCCAGGGCAAGAAAGGCCTTCAGGCTTCTAACATCAAGGTTATCTAACTTCTAGTTAGCTGACTAAGATGAATGACAAGACCCGCTTCGGCGGGTCTTGTCGTTTTTGTGTGGGTAACGTTTTGTCTCACGCCGTGTTATCGCAAGCGGCGTTCTCTCTCCCTGGCCTTTCCGTCAGACGCCGGTCCGCCGGGGCTGGAGGTACAGCGATCCGTCACTGTGATGGATGACGAGCGTCGCGATTTCCTGCTCATGGCGGGTTTGGCGGCTTCATCTCGCCATTCCCGACTGGCATGGCGAGCCTTGCAGAGATCGATACACCAGATTTTCTGGGGATGCTGGTGGTAGGGGGCCGTCTACCGATCCTGGGGCAGCTGGAAATCGTTGAGTCTTTGTCATTGGGCAGGTCACCTAGGTGCCGGCATTGTTCAAGGCACAAGTGCGGAGGACAGCCCCTTCACTTCGAACAGGAAAAGCAGGGCCTTGAGCATCCAGAACCCGAGTACGGAGGCGTACAGGGTGTAGAAGAGGCTAGATACCTTGCGGGATCTGAAACCTTCTATCTTGTTCAGGTGGCAGTGTGGATAGTGGGCAACCTGGTCCCCCAGTGCATTGATGTATTCAGATAGCTGGACGTTTAACCGAAGAAAGACCCAGCTTGCGACGATGGGAATGAGTTCGTACAGCAGGGTGCTCAAGGACGCATCGCCGGCCGTGGGCGAAGCATCGCCTCGGTTCAGGCCGATGATGGCGGCCGTGGCAGTCGAAAAAAGGGCGAGCATAGCGAAGCGGATGTTGCCGTAGTGGCGTAGCGAGGCCAGTAGCTCTCTGTATTCCTCACAACCAGCTCTTCTAACGTCGGATTGTTCGCACATCGGCCAGGCCATCTTGAAATTTGCTGCGCGCTGTACCGCTCACCCCGGGGAGCGGTGTCCGGGAAGTATAGCGGAACGCATGCGAGCCAAGGGCCGATGTTGGCGATCAAGGCGCATGCCAGCTGCCGGAAGGGCATTTGCGCACCAATCTTGCAGAAAAGGCTGGCGTTTAGCTAAAGCTCTCGACGATTCTCGCACCGTCTGGTGGTCTGACGATTCCTGCCTCCGGCGCCTGTTCCGGCCTCTGTTCCATGTCGATCCAAGCGCTTCCGTACATTGGGCGTCACGTTTTACGCAACTTTACGCAAGGGTGCGTAACGTTATCAGCGAGCTCGAGGCATGGGCTGCGACAGCCTGATCAGGTCCTGGCCCTCTGGCTGGGTCGCTCTCTTTTCGATTGGCGTACCATCCGCACCAGCAACCACACCGACAGGGCCAGCATTGCCAGTGCGATGGGGGAGGTCAGCAGGAAGAAGGGATCGCCGCCGGAGGCGGTGAAGGCGCCGCGCACCAGGCCTTCCAGGGTGGGGGCGAGCAAGAAGCCGATGACGAAGGGCAAAATCGAGATCTCGAGCCTTCGCAGGGCGTAGCCGATCAGCGCGAACACGCAGGCGGTGACGAGGCCAAGATAGCCGCCGTCCTGGACATAGGCGGCGGTCAGCGAGATGGTCAGGATCACCGGCAGCATCACGTCCTTGGGGATGCGCACCAGGTAGCCCAGCAGGCCCATCAGCACGCCGCCGATGGTCCAGTTGAAGGCATTGGCCAGCACCATCATGGTGAAGATGCCGAAAGCGGTCACCAGGTCCTTGTTCAACAGGGTGCCGAAGCCTTCGATCTCCTGGATGGGGGTGAAGCGAAACACCTGGGGGCCGAAGGCGAAGTCGCCGATGGTCTCGACCGCCAGGATGATGAATACGGCGGCGAAGTTGCCGGGGATGCCGAGGCTCATTACCGGGATCAGGTTGGCGCCGGACACCGCCGAATTCGCCGATTCAGTGGCAACCACGCCGGCGGGGGTGCCATGGCCGAATTCATCGGGAGTCTTCGAGTGACGCTTGGCGGTGTCATAGCTCAGGGTGGCGGCGGTGGTGGTGCCGATGCCGGGCAGAGCGCCGATCATGGTGCCGATACCGGCGCCGCGCAGGATGGCCGGCAGCATGGCGCCGCGCTCTCGCCAGCGCAGTTTCGGGCCCATTTGCGGTGGCTTGGGCGGGGCGGCGTTGTGCTGCCTGGCTCGACGCATGTCCTCGATGCTGATCAGCACCTCCGAGAGCACCAGCACGCCGAGTACGGCGGAGGTCAGCGGCAGACCGCCGCCGAGTTCCGGGATGCCGAAGGTCAGCCGCGGACCGTTGCCGGACAGGGTGGAGCCGACCAGCGACAGAAACATGCCGAGCAGGCCGCCGATCAGCCCCTTGAGCGGAGCCTGACCGACCACCGCGGCCATGAAGCACAGCGACAGGATAATCAGAGCTGACTTCTCGGGCAGGCCGAGGATACGCTCCACCGCCACGGCGATGACCGGGGCGGCGATAAACAGCACCAGATCGGAGACGTTGTCACCCATCACCGAGGCGAAGTGGGCGGTCTGTACCGCCTTGCGGCCCTGGCCTCGCTGGGCCATGGGATGGCCGTCCAGGGTGGTGAGAAAGGCGTCGGGGGTGCCCGGGGTGTTGAACAGTATGGCGGGCACTGCACCGCCCACCGTGGCCCCCTTCATGATCCCCACCAGGCAGCCCAGCACCGGGTAGAGCGCCTCGTTGGTATAGCCGAAGATCGACACCAGCACCGGCAGAGCGATGGCCATGGCGAAGGGCCCGGACATGCCTGGGGTGGCGCCGATCAGGATACCGACTACCACGCCGACCAGCGTCATCGCCAGCGGCATCAGCCAGAGTCCGCCCTCGGCGGTGTGGAAGACCGAGCTGACCCCGAGCCCGATGTATTGCAGCAGCAGCTCCATGGGGAATCCTCAGAGATCGGCGTTGGGAGGAAGCTGGACGTTGTCGATCAGTCCGTCGAACAGCAGCACCAGGGCGGCGGCGGCGGCCAGTGCCACCAGCACATCCCGCCCTCTGAGTCGGTGGCGGGTGGTATGGATATAGCCGCAGGTCAGAAGGGTGGCACCGACGAAGAAGCCTGATACATCGAAGGGAAAGGTGCCGGAAGCCGCACGATAACCGCTGTAATCGGTAAGGCCCGCGGCGTTGGTGAGCGTGACCAGCAGCGGTCCGGTTGTGTTTATCGCCAGCAGGCTTACGGCCGTCACGATGATGGCGCGCAGCAGGAAGGCGAGATTGACGGGGGTGATGCGTCCCACCGGTTCGCCAGTGGATGGCGGGTGCGAGCGTCGGGCGCCATGACGGAGTTCGCTCAAGATCAACAGGCTCGCCAGCAGGGCTATCAGGCCCACCAGCAGCACCGGAAAGAAGGCGTCACCGGGCACGGTACGCCCGGTGAGGTTCTGTTCGAGAAAGCCGCTGCCGATATCCCGGGGAAACCACAGCGTTACGCACAAAAGGCAGAACCCCAAAAGGCCAATACCAAGCCACAGGTTCCAGCGGCCGCCCCGGATTGGGGCGGCCTGGCGACTGGCATCGCTCATCTGGCCAGTTCCTGCATCATTGCCACGTTGGACTCATAGGTGGTCAGGATCTGTTCGCGCAGCGCCTCGCCCTGGGTGACGATCGGCGCCGGTGGGTACTGCTTTTCAATGAACTGGCGGGTTTCGCTTTCGGGGTCGGCGAGGATCTCTGCAACGGCCTCGGCGATCTCGTCACGCACTTCGTCATCCATGCCGGCGGGGGCGGTAATGATGTACTGATAACCGAGATTGAGGTCGATCCCCAGGTCCTGGAGGGTCGGTTTTTCCGGTGCCAGGGCCACCGGTCCCTGCTCGGCGGAGGCCAGGATGTTGAGCTGGCCGGCTTCGACCAGCGGCTTCTGTACGCCGCCACCCCAGCCCACGTTGGCATCCATCGACACCAGGGCGTTCAGGGTGCCACGCCCGCCCTTCATGCGCAGGTGGTTGACCTCGATGCCAAGTTGGCGGGCCACGATTTCTGCCCCGGCCTCGACCTGGGTGCCCCAGTTGGCCCAGACGATGGGCTTACCTGCGGACGCGGCGGCCCTAAGGTCGTCAAGGGTCTGCCAGCCGCTGTCGGCCCGTGCCAGCACCGCCATCTGCGAGCCGGCGGTGGTGGTGATGTAGGTGAAGTCTTCGGGCGACAGGTTGTCGCTGTTCATCGGTGCAAAGTCGTAGGTGGTGGTGATCGCGAAGCCCAGCGTCTGGCCGTCGGGCGCTTCGCCCTTGAGTTGTGCTGACATCACGGTGCCGTCCTCGCCGGCCTTGTTCTCGGGGATCACCTGCCAGCCCCGGGTGGCTTCCAGTTCCTTGGCCAGGGTGCGGCCCTGGACATCGGTGCCCCCGCCGGCGCCATAGCCGATCCACAGGCGGATGGGGCCGTCCGGGTTCCACTCGGCCAGGGCCGGGCCTGCCAGCATAAGGGTGGAGGCTGCGGTTAGAAGAATGCGTTTCATGGGACTCTCCGGTGTTGTTGTGGTTGTGTGGCTCGAGTGCCGCCCTGGGGACAGGGCGAACGTTGCGTTTCAGGGCTTGGTCTCGACCAGTTCCATCGGTCGATGACCACGGGGCAGCTCGAAGCGCTGCACCAGCTGCAGCCGATCTTCGCTGTCATACTCGAAGGCGTCCCACAGCATGCCGACGTGGGGCGCAGCCAGATCCAGATGCCCGCAGGCCTGGCGAGACAACAGTTCTGTCGTGACGCTGTGTCTGACGCTGGCGGTGCGGATCCCGAAGCGTTCCCACAGCAGGCGGTGATAGGAAGCGCCGTGCTGTACCTCGCTACTGTCTGGCAGTTCGACGGCGACCTCGGGACGCATGAAGAAGGCGCTGAAGGCCGGCGTTGACCCGGTCACCCACACCAGACGGTCGACGCGCATCACTTCCTCGCAGTCGAAGCCGGTAAGCAGGGCGCCGTATTGCGAGGTACTGACCCGCTGCACCCCGACCACCCGGGTGTAGGGCATCATCAGTTCGCCGGTGGCCGGGTCATGGAAGCGATAGACGTGTACCTCCGGCACCTGATGACGGGCATCGGTGATAAAGCTGCCGAGCTTGCGTCGACGAACGATCAGGCCCTTTTCCACCAGCTGACCCAGCGCCTTCTGCACGGTGGAAAGACCCACCGGCAGAGCGTCGCAGATCTCGGTTTCCTTCGGCAGCTGATCCCCTGGGCGGTAGTCTCCGGCGTGAATGCAGGCACTCAACGCCTCGGCCAGGCGCAGGTACTTGGTGCGCTTGGTGTTGGCGGCCTGCCATTGGGTCACCAGCGGCGCGAGAGACAGGGTGGTGGTCGTCTTTTGCATTCAACTAAGATAGATATGGTCTGTTTCTATTGTCAACTACGTAGTTAATGGGCGACGATGGTGAAAAGATGATCAACCGTACAAGGACAACACCATGAACGAGACGTGGGCGGTGGCCAGTGGACATCCGATCGCCACCAGGGCGGCGGAGCGAGTGCTGCGCCAGGGCGGCAATGCGGTGGATGCCGGCGTCGCCGCTGGCCTGGCGCTCGGCGTGGTCCAGCCTGACCTGGTCTCCATCGCCGGGGTCGCCCCGATTATCATGTTTGATGCCGAAACCGGCGAGGTCACCAGCCAGGACGGTGTCGGCGGCTGGCCGGCGGCGGCGGATGTCGAGGCGATGCACCGCGACCATGGTGATCATGTGCCCGAGGGCATCCTGCGAACGGTGATCCCGGCGGCGCCGGCAAGCTGGATCAAGGCGCTGGCGGACAAGGGCACCATGGGTTTTGGCGAGGTCGCCCAGGATGCCCTGGCCGCCGCCCGGGATGGCTTCGAGGTCTACCCACTGTTTGCCGACTTTGTCACCTCTCGGGTCGAGAAGTACGCGCGTTTCGCCTCTACGGCTGAAGTCTTTCTGCCGGGGGGCAAGCCACCGCAGGTGGGCGAGCGGTTTGTCCAGCGCGACCTGGCCTGGACACTCGAGCAGATGATCGAGGCCGAGGCTGCGTCGCCCGGTGGACGTCTGGCGGGGCTGGCGGCGGCCCGGGCGGCCTTCTATGAAGGGCCGATCGCCGAGCGCATCGTCGCCTTCCACGCCGCCAACGGCGGCCTTTTGACGGCGCACGATCTGGCGAATTATCAGGTGCGTGACGAGGCCACCCACGCGGTGCGCTTTCGTGGTCTTGACGTGCACTGCTGCGGTGCCTGGTGCCAGGGGATCTCCATGGCACAGACGCTGGCGATGATCGAGGCGGCGGGCAGGTCGGCCAGCGTGAAAACGCAGGGCGGGCAGGAACGCCTGGACCTGCACTTCGTGCTTGAGGTGCTAAAGCGTGTCTTCGCTGACCGCGAGGCCTACGTCACCGACCCCGACTATATGGCGATCGCCCCTGAGGCGCTGCTCGAGCCGAACTTTATCAAGGCGCGGCTGGCAACGATTGGCGAGTGCTCGGATCCCTTGCCGGCGCCGGCTGTCGCCGGAGGCCGCAGTGGCGAGCCGGCGGTCTATCGCGTGGGCTGCGCTGATACCTCCCATGTCAGCGTCATCGATGCCGACGGCAATATCTTCTCGGCAACACCCAGTGATCCCAGCTACGACACCGTGGTGATCCCCGGCACGGGACTGTCGGTGTCTTCGCGCGGATCCCAGTCGCGCTCGATCCCCGGCCACCTCAACGCTCTGGCCCCGGGCAAGCGGCCGCGCCTTACTCCCAATCCGATCCTCGCGCTCAAGGACGGCAAGCCCTGGCTTGCCATGGGCACCCCCGGCGGGGACGTTCAGGTGCAGGCGATGATCCAGGTGCTGCTCAATATGCGCGACCTGGGCCTGTCTGCCGAACAAGCGGTACGGGCGCCCCGGGTGGCCACCTACGCCTTTCCCGGCAGCTTCGCCCCCCACGACGTGCACCCCAACCAGGTGCTCTACGAGCAGGATCTATCGGCCGAGCAGGTCGAGCAACTTGCCGCCCGCGGGCATAAGCTCGAGGCCTGGCCAGCACTGACCTGGAAGGCCGGCGGCATCTGCCTGGCGATGCGTAATGATGAAAACAGGGACAACAAAAGGGGCGATCCCAGGGACGACAACGACGGCTGCGTCGCCGTGGCCGACCCGCGTCGCGCGGGCAACTCGGCGATCGGGGTCCGCGCCGCCAAACCGGGAGAGACGCCATGAACCCAGGTCTTGCCGATATCCTGGTCGACATCATCGATCCGGCCACACCGTTCGACAGGGCGCTCGAGCGCTGCGCCGAGGCGATTCCCAACGGACTCTTTACCGCCATGCGCTTTCACCGGGACAGCATGGAGGTCGAGCGAATCCACTCCACCCTGCCCGATGTCTACCCGGTAAGCGGTCGCAAGCCCAAGCGCGACACCGAATGGGGCGACAAGGTGCTGCTCAACCGACGGGTGAATCTTGGTTACGGCGAGGAGGACATCGTCTGGGCCTTCGGTGACCATCGGACCATCCTTGGTCTCGGCCTCAAGGCCGTGCTCAACGTCCCCATCGTACGTGGAGAAAATGTTCTGGGGACTCTCAACTTTCTGCGTGATGGCCCCGGCTTCACTGAGCAGGAGGCGGCCACCGGACAGCTACTGGCGGCGGCCATCGCGATGCGGGAGTGGGCGGTCAGTCAGGCATTTGCAACGATTCACCGATAAAACAAAGCCCCTCATTCGAGGGGCTTTGGTCCTTCTTTACTCAGGCCTTAGTGGGCCAGCATTTCATCGACGATACCCTGGCCATCCAGTTCGGAGGGGTAGTAGGTCGGCCAGTTGGTGACTTCTTCAAGCAGGGCCGCACGGTCGTCACCCCAGTACAGGTGGTAGTGGTCGGCCTCGGTCGGGTAGATGGCATGGTCGCTGAACTGGATGTAGTTCGGCAGGCTGTCGTCTTCACCCTGGTACTCGAAGATGTAGCGAACGCCGCGGTTGCCAGCCTTGTAGGTCAGCACCTCGTAGCCGTCGGAGGCGTATTCGCCGGAGAGTACCTGACCATCTTCGTGGAAGGAGACGGTAGAGCCATCGATGACGATACGGTCGACGTCGGTCTCGTAACCGATCTCGTAGTACGCCTTGTATTCCTCGGCGGTCTTGTCATCGCTCTGCTGGGCCTTGTGGGCGAACACCTCGTCGAGGGTGCCGTCCAGCAGGTAGGGGTAGACGGACTGCCAGTCGCCTTCCCAGTCGGACAGCGGCCGGTCCTTGATCTGGTCGTCGTCGAAATAGCCGGCGTAGATGTCCTTGGCGTGATCATGCTCATGATCATGATGGTCGTGATCGTGATCGTGATCGTGATCGTGATCGTGATCGTGATCGTGATCGTGCGTTTCGCTGGCCGCGGAATCGCTTTGTGCGAAGGCCAGGGGGGCGGTCGCCAGTGTCAGGGCGCTGATTGCGGCGACGGCCATGCGGCGGGTCAGAATCGGGTCCATCGTCTTGCTCCTTGGGATGATCGGTGGGGCGTTGTGGCCTCCCCGGGGAGGCCTTGGAGATAACAGGGCTTTCATCACTCGGCCTCGGCGGCGCAGCGGGTGACGCCGTCGGCCAGTTGGCGCAGCAATGCGGGATAGAGCTCGGTACCGAGCGGCAGGTCGACGCCCAGGGGATCGATGACCAGCGACGTCTCGACCCCGGTGCCTTGGAACACGCTGTCCACCAGCGCCGGGTTGAACTGGGGCTCTCGGAAGACGCACTGCACGCCGAGTTCGGCGACACGCTGCTGGATCTCTCGGATACGCGCAGGGCTCGGGTCGGAGGCATCCCCCAGGGAGATCGCCCCGGCCGCCGGCACATCGAAGCGGCGCTCGAAGTACTGGTAGGCATCGTGGAAGACGATGAAGCGAGTACCCTGGGCCTGCTGGAGGCGGGTCTCCAGTTCATCGATCAGGTCGTCGAGCTCGCCGCGGGCTTCCTCTGCGTTGTGTCGATAGATATCGGCGTTGTCGGGATCGAGTTCGGCCAGTGAGGTGGCGATGGCTTCGAGCCAGGCCTGGGCATTGACCGGGTCCAGCCAGCCGTGGGGGTCCCAGCCTGAATGGTCGTGATGGTCGTGCCCGGCATGCTGTTCGTGCTCGTGCCCGTCATGTGCGTCGTGTTCGTGCTCGTGCTCGTGGCCATCATGCTCTTCGTGGTGCCGGTGGCCCTTATGCTCCTCGTGCTCATGGTGCTCATCATGATCGTGGGCCTCGAAGGTGGCGCCCTGGCGATAGGTCAGGCGCTGCGTGCCGGCGCTTTCCATCAACTCGACTTGTTGCGCATCCGCCGCCAGTGACTGGCGTGCCTTGGCAAGCCAGGGCGTCAACCCATCGCTGACCCAGAACACCACGTCGGCCTGCGCCAGTGCTTCGGCCTCGGAAGGACGCATGGCGTAGCCGTGGGGAGAGGCCCCAGGCTGGATCACCAGTTGCGGCGTCCCCAGGTCTCCCATCACGCGCTCCACCAGGCTGTGGACCGGCGGAATATCCACGGCCACCGAGGGGACCTCTGCGGCAGCCACCGCAGGAAGCAGCAGGCAAGGGAGGAGAAGGGGGCGTAGCGAGGTGTGCATCGTCATCGATCTCTCGGGCGTTCTCGGGGCGGGTGATTGTGGCATGTTTTGTTATGATATAACATTGTTTTCGACGTCAAGAAAGGCTCTGGAGAATGTTCATGCCGCTATTGTCGATCGATGATCTGCGGGTCGTCCTGGGAGGGCAGACCATCCTCGAGGGCATAGACCTCAAGCTCGAATGCGGCGAAATCGTGACGCTGGTCGGCCCCAACGGGTCGGGCAAATCGACGCTTTTGCGTACCATCATCGGTGCGCTGACGCCCGCTGGCGGACGTTTGGTGCGAAGGCCCGGGCTTACCATCGGCTATGTACCGCAGCGACTGGCCATCGATCCGACCCTGCCGATGACGGTCACACGCTTTCTGAACCTGCCTCGTCGACGTTCCCGTGAAGCCGTGCAGCTGGCCCTGGCGCAGGCCGGCGTGCCTGAGCTGGGCTCGCAACAGTTGATGTCGTTGTCAGGCGGCCAACGTCAGCGTGTTCTGCTGGCGCGAGCCCTGCTCGAGAAGCCCGACCTGTTGCTGCTCGATGAGGCAACCCAGGGCCTCGACCACCGGGGTACGGCGGATTTCTATCGCCAGATCGAGCGGGTGAGGCGCGAAACGGGCTGCGCGATCCTGATGGTCAGCCATGAGCTGCATGTGGTGATGCGCACCTCGGACCGGGTGATCTGCCTCGATCGCCACGTCTGCTGCCAGGGCACGCCCGAGCGAGTGCTGGCGTCACCGGCCTATCAGGCGCTGTTTGGCCCCGATACCGCTGACGCGCTCGCCTTCTACCGCCACGAACATCTGCGCGAAAAAGACGCCGCTAGCCCGGCCTTGGCGCAGGTGGGCGCTGCCCGCTCACTGAGGGTCTCAGCCTGATGCTCGATGACTTCATGCTGCGTGCGGCGCTCGCCGGTATCGGTGTGGCCTTGGCCGCCGCCCCGCTGGGCTGTTTCGTGGTGTGGCGCCGCATGGCGTACTTCGGCGATGCCACCGCGCACGCCGCCATCCTTGGTGTGGCACTGTCGCTGTTGCTGTCGACCTCGATCTTCGCCGGAGTGCTGGTGGTGTCGCTGCTGATGGCGATCCTGGTCTCACTGCTCAGCGGTCGTGGCTATGCCATGGATACTTTGCTCGGGGTCATGGCTCATTCGGCTCTGGCCTTCGGGCTGGTGGCGGTGTCCTTCGTGTCCGGGGTGCGTATCGACCTGATGGCATATCTGTTCGGTGACATTCTGGCGGTCGGCAAGGGGGATCTGGTGTTGATCGCCGGCGGCGCCTTGCTGGTCATGGCGCTGGTGGGGTGGCGCTGGTCGTCACTGTTGACGGCGACCCTGGACGCGGATCTGGCGCGGGCCAATGGCATCCATCCCGGGCGCGAGCAGCTGGTGCTGACACTGTCCCTGGCGGTGGTCGTGGCGGTGGTCGTGGCGGTGGCGCTCAAGGTGGTGGGGGTACTGTTGATCGCTGCACTGCTGATTATTCCCGCCGCCGCCGCCAGACCCTTCTGCCGTACCCCGGAAGCCATGGTGCTGATGGCAGCGGTGATCGGTGCCGCGTCTACTAGCGGCGGTCTTCAGGCGGCCTACTGGCTTGACACGCCCACCGGTCCGACCATCGTCAGCCTCGCCGCTGTGGTGTTTGTCCTGTGTAGCCTGGTGGATCTCGGCAGGCGCCGGTTCGTCAGAATGTCTTCCAGCGATATCTCGTCCTGAACGGGTAACCCGTGCGTTGCTGCTTTGGGCGCAGGCCGCCACTGCAGGACCAGCCTTGCCTTATTGGCCCTTGCGCAGTCTAGCAGCATCATGAGTCATCGGCTGGTCTGGTGGCGATCTCCGCACGAGGAGGTTCTAAGTCGATATCGATGTCGCCATCGTCAGGCATCGCCAGCGTATCGGTGATGTTGCGACGTTGCCCGGCAAGCCGTTGGCACTATCGCTCGCACTTGAGCCATCGCTCGTCTGCCTGTACGCAAGCGCTACGGGCGACGAGCGTGGTCGGCCCCTGTGTGGCCGGCCACGCCGGCGCTTGTCCCGGGCCGGCGCAGTGTGCATGGGGCTCGATGTCGGGACGAGCCTACGGCTGCCGGGCCCCTCAGGACGTACAGATCCACAGTATCCGCGCCGGTTGATCGCCGACCGATATCACCGCGTGGCCCATCTGGCTGTCGAAGGACATGCTGTCGGCGACCTTTAGCCGGGTCGGCGCGTAGTGCTCTGTCCACACCTCCACCTCACCCTGCTGCACCACGATCTGCTCATGCCCGGCGTGGCGCTGCAACTCGCCGAACTCCTCGATACTGGTGTTGAGCACCGTCGTGGAAAACACCAGAAAGTCTTTGGCCACCATGTCGTTGCATAAAAGCTCGAAGCGATAGTTGGGGGTCTCGACCACCGGCCCCTGGCCCGCCCGGGTCAGGGTGCGCCAGCCGCTCAGGGCGCTGCGTTCGTTGTGATAGAAGAGTTCGCTGACATCTACCTCCAGGGCGGCGGCCAGCTTGACGATCACGTCGTAGGTCGGGGATAGCCGGCCGTTCTCGATACGCGAGATGCTGGCGGCGGAACTGCCCGAGGCCTCGGCCATCTGGGCGATGGTCAGGCCCCTATCGCTTCTGAGTGCCTTCAGGTTGGTGCCGATGGAACCTGCCTTGCGCGGACGCTCCCTGACGCGTGGGGGCGGGGTGACGGTGTCGCTCATGCTGGCCTCCGACGCCTTCGTCTCGAATTTTTCAAGAAAAAGCGTTGATTGTTGGTCTTTTTTTATAGTTTTGACTGAATATTGCGTATATGCAATCCTCATTCACGAACGCGACAATAGCAAGGTGTGTGCGTGTGAGCGGGCGCTCCGGCGTGATCCCGGGGTTGCCAAAGCGCTTGCCAGCACGGTCATTGCGCTCCTAGGGCTTGTCTGAAAAGTGCCTGCGCTCGGTAATACGGCGTTAAAAATCGGATCAAAATGCTCATTTACACCCCGTAAACTGCGCCTTCTCACCGATTTTTGCCTTGTCTAACCTTCGCTCGTCGACTTTTCGGACAGCGCCTAATTTCCACAAGAAAATCCAATGGGGATAATAATGTACAAACTGAATCGACTGGCGGGCGGTGTCGCCCTGGCGGCCGCGCTGGCGGGTGCCTCGCTGAGTGCAAACGCCGAGGAAATGAACTGGAAGATGGCCACTCCCTGGGGCGGCGGTCCCTGGCTTGAGCGCGATGCCCAGACCTTTGCCGACTACGTCGACCAGCTGACGGCCGGCGACATCGCCATCGAGGTGTTCCCCGGTGGCACCCTGGGGGGCGCGCTGCGGGTCACCAATACGGTCAAGGCCGGGGTGGCCGAGGTCAGCCACAACTACGTCAACTACGACTACGGCACCGATCCCACCGCGGCGCTGCTGGCCGGGCATTCCAGCGGCCTGACGCCGGAAGAGTTCATGATGTGGATGTACGAGGGCGGCGGCGTGGAGCTGTATGAAGAGTTCCGCCGTGACGTCTTCGATGTGGTGGCCTTCCCCTGTTCGATTCTGGGCACCGAGATCTTCCTGCACTCCAACAAGAAGGTCGAGACGCTGCAGGACTTCCAGGGTCTGCGCCTGCGCACGTCCGGCGCCTGGGCCGAGATCGCCTCCCAGCTGGGTGCGTCCACCGTGGTCATGGCGGGCAGCGAGATCTACAACGCCCTGGACCGTGGCGTGATCGACGCCGCCGAGTGGGGTAGCCCCGAGATGAACAAGCCCACCGGCTTCCAGGATGTGGCGCAGTACGTGATCCTGCCTGGCGTGCACCAGTCGGGTGGCTTCCTCGAGTGCCAGGTCAACCAGGACGCCTGGGATGCGCTGAGCGCCGAACAGCAGGAGCTACTGCGTCTGGCCGGCAAGCTCAGCGTGTTCGACTCCTGGCTCGCGAGCTCCTACGCCGACCTCGAGGCCTATCAGGAGCTGGTCGACGGCCCCAACGAGATCGTCCAGCTGGATCAGTCGTTCATCGACGCCATCTATGAAGAAACGCGCAAGTGGGAAGACGAGAACGCCGAGAGCAACGAGTGGTTTGCCCGGGTGCTCGAGTCCCAGCGTGAGTTCAAGGCCAGCATGACCAACTGGCAGCAGTATCGTCTGCCGATCGGTGCCATGGGTCGCGACTGACCACACGCCTTGCGGCCCGGCCAGACAGCAGGAGCTAACCCCCTTGCTGCCTGGTCGGGCCGCTGTCTTTACCACCACCTGTGGGCAAACGAGATGAAGCTTATTCACGCTATCGAGCGGCTGACCCGCCTGGCGGGAGGGCTGGGCGCCATGCTGACCTTTCCGCTGATCGCGGCCCTGGTCTATGAGGTGTTCAGCCGTTACGTGCTGGGCCGCCCGACCCTGTGGGCCTTCGAGGTCAGCTACATGGTCATGGGTGCCATCTTCATGCTGGGCATGGCCAACGCCCTGCGCCTGGGCCAGCACGTCAGCGTCGATCTGTTGACGTTGCGCTGGTCGGATCGCACCAACGCAGCGGTGCGCCTGGTCGGCTACCTGCTGTTTCTGCCGGTGCTGGGCTGGCTGGTGTGGGAGCTGGGGCAGTATGCGCTGGAGGCCTTCGCCTCGAATGAACGCTCCGGCCGCTCGGCCTGGAACCCGGTGATTTGGCCCGTATTTCTGACCTGGTGGGCCGGCTTCGTGCTGCTGGCGCTGCAGGTCGTGGCCGAGATCCTCAAGGCGGTTCATATCATGCAAGGGCGCACGCCCGAACAAGGGGGCGCGGCATGAGCGACTATCTTGCGCTGGTGATGTTCCCGGCTTTGATCGGTTTCATCATCGCCGGCTTTCCGATCGCGTTTTCGATGATTCTGGTGGCGACGCTGTTCGGCATCATGCAGTTCGGCGACGCTGCCGCCTATCAGCTGCTGACCAAGATCGAGGACACCGCCTCCAATTCGATTTTGGCGGCGGTGCCACTGTTCATCTTCATGGGCGCCATGCTCGAGCGCTCCGGTATCGCCGAGCGGCTGTTCACGGCGATCCACTTCTGGACCCGTCGGCTGCCGGGGGGACTGGGCGTCGGCGCGGTGGTCATGGGGACCTTGTTCGCCGCAGCCAGTGGCGTGGTCGGTGCCACCGAGGCGGTGATCGGGCTCTTGGCCATCCCGGTCATGCTCAAGCATCAGTACAGCAAGTCGCTGATGTCCGGCACCATCTGTGCCAGCGGCTCGCTGGGGACGGCGATCCCGCCGTCTATCACGGTGGTGGTGCTGGGCCCGGTGGCCAGCGTCTCGGTGGGGTCGCTGTTCAGCGGCCTGATGTTCCCGGGCTTCCTGATGGCGCTGTTCTTCTTGCTCTACATCGTGCTGATCGCCTACTTGAAGCCGGAGATGGCACCGCGCATGGCGCAGGATGACGCCGAGCGGGCGACCCTCGGCGAGAAGCTCAAGATGACCTTCGGTGCGCTGCTGCCGACCATGGCGCTGATCATGACGGTCCTCGGGACGATCTTGCTCGGCATCGCCACGCCGACCGAGGCGGCCGCCTGCGGTGCCCTGGGATCGGTGGTGCTGGCGCTGGCCTATCGCAACCTGACGCTGGACGTGCTGTGGAACTCGGCCAAGCGGACCTTGAATATCTCGGCGATGATTCTGCTGATCGTGCTGGGGGGCAACATGTTCGCCGGGGTGTTCTTCGCCGCCGGTGGCATGGCCACGGTGCAGTCGCTGTTGATGGACACCGGCATGAGCCCCTGGATGATCCTCGGCATGATCCTGCTGATCGCCTTCCTGGCCGGCTTCGTGCTCGACATGATCTCGGTGGTGCTGATCGTCATCCCGGTGGCCATGCCCATCGTGCGTGCACTCGGCTTCGACGAGATCTGGTTCTGCGTGGCCTTCCTGGTGGTGATGCAGACTAGCTATCTGACGCCGCCGCTGGCACCGTCGATCTTCTACCTCAGGGCGATCACACCGCCGGAGGTGACGCTCAAGCACATGTACATCGGGGTGGTGCCCTTTATCGTGGTACAGCTGGTGGTGCTGGCGCTGGTACTGAGTTTCCCGTCGCTGGCGCTGTGGCTACCCGAGCAGTTGAGCGGCCCCTCGTGGAAATGACCCCGGACACTGACAAAGGAGACGCCCCCATGAAGGACACCGACACCACCGCCGACAACGGGGCCTACCTGACCCGCGAGGCGCTGATGTCGCTCAGTCGCCGCGTGCTGGAGCACCAGGGCTTCAGTGCCGAGCAGGCCAGGGCCCTCGGCGAGACCCTGGTGGCGGCGCAGATGGACGCTAGCCACTCCCACGGGCTCTACCGTCTGCTGGGGATCGTCCAGACGCTGCGCCAGGGCGCGGCGGTCGCCGACGCCGTCCCGGAGGTCGAAGACGTGGCCGCGGGGGTGGTGCGGGTCGATGCCGGCGGTGGTTTTTCACCGCTGGCCTTCGAGCTGGGGCTGCCGCTGCTGGTGGACAAGGCCCGCGACGCCGGGGTCGCGCTGATGGCGATCAATCACTGCGTGCATTCCACCGCCTTGTGGGTCGAACTCGAGCGGCTGACGGAACAGGGCCTGGTGGCGATCGCCTGTAACCCCACCCAGGCCTACATGGCGCCCCACGGCGGCAGTCGTCCGCTGTTGGGCACCAACCCGCTGGCCTTTGGCTGGCCCAGGCCCGGGCGCGAGCCACTGGTGTTTGATTTTGCCACCAGCGCCATCGCCCGGGGCGATATCGAGCTGCATCGCCGCGAGGGCAAGCCGATCCCCGAGGGTTGGGGGGTCGATCGCGACGGGGCGCCCTGCACCGACCCCGAAGAAGTGCTGGATCATGGCGCCATGCTGCCGTTTGGTCAGCACAAGGGTTCGGCGCTGGCGTTGATGGTCGAGCTGATCGCCGGCCCGATGATCGGTGACCTGCTGAGCGTCGAGTCAAGCGAGCACGACGCCGGTCGCGCAGGACTTCCGTACCACGGCGAACTGATCATCGCCATCGACCCGGCGCGCACCGCAGGCGCCAGCAGCGAGGCGCACATGGACAGGGCCGAGCGGTTGTTCGACGAGCTGCTGGGCCAGGGCGCACGCTTGCCGGCCCAGCGTCGTTACCGTGAGCGGGCGCTGAGTGAATCCCGTGGCGCCTGGGTGCCCCAGGCGCTGCTCGATGATATCGAGGCGCTGCTGGCGTGAGGTGACGCGGGGCGCCTTAGCCGAAGGTGTCGTCACCCGACCGAAGGTACATGAGGCTTACACGAAGTCATTGCTGCGCCTCTAGGACGCGCCGTGATCATTTCCTACGCTGGGGAACGGTTGGGCAGCGACGCCCGACCGAGAGCTCATTTGTTCGAAGCGAGGGCATGTCATGGCAATGACAGGGACGTTATTGGTGATGCTGGCATCGCTGCAGTGGGGGCTCGCCGGTGGTTTCGGCAGCCTGCTGTTGCAGCGCGACTGGACGCCTGAGGCGGTGTCCTTCTGGCGGGCGCTGGTGGGGGTGGGTGTGATGCTCGTGTGGCTGGCGCTGTCCTGGTGGCGGCGCGGGCGACCGACGGTCAACCGCCGGATGGTGATGTGGGCGATGCTCGCCGGGTGCGGTATCGCCGCCAACTTCACTTTTTACTTCATCAGCATCAGCGAGAGCAGTGTGGCGGTGGCGGCGACCCTGATGTACAGCGCGCCGATCTTCGTGTTCGTCGTGTCCTTCATCACAGGGGCCGAGCGTCCGTCACTGGTGCAGTGGCTGGCCATGGCGGTGGTGATGGGCGGTATCGTGCTGTTGACCGGCATCTATCGCGCCGACGCCGGGGTGGTGACGCCGTTCGGCATCGCCGCCGGTTTGCTGGCAGGCGTCGGTTACGCCTTCTTCATCTTCGGCTTTCGCTTTGCGGCATTGCATGGCTCGGCCACGGCGGCGCTGCCGATGGCGCTGGCCACCGCCGCCCTGTTGATCCTGCCGCTGGCGGATTTCTCGACGCTGGCCTCGGTGCCGGCGTCCGCTGACGTTTCGCTGTTTCTGCTGGTCGGTGTGCTGGGCGGCGCGCTGTCGTTCTTCTGCTACGTTGTCGGCGTGCGCTATACGCTGCCGACCATGGCCTCCATCGTCGCCATGGTCGAACCGGTCACCGCGACCTTGTTCGGGCTGTTCGTGCTGGACGAGAGCCTGACCCTGCCTCAGGTCGGGGGCATGCTGCTGATTCTCGGCGCGGTGACGGGTATCAGCCTGCTCAAGCACCGTGCGGCGACAGCCTCAGAGTAGGCAAGTCGCCTCGAGAAAGCGCGGACGTCGTCGGCTCCACGGTCTTCACCGTCTGTCGACCTGGCAGAGACGAGTCCTGCGAGGGGCGCTGCGGGCCTTGAGCTCGGCGCCCGGGCTACTCCAGTCCGATGTTCTTGGCCGGGAATTTCTCGAAGGTGGCGCGATGGGCGCCGGCTTCGGCCACCATGGACGCCTGCCAGGCGTTGCGTCGGTGGCCGACGGTCATCTGTTCCTTGGGGTCGATGTAGAGATTGAACAGCCAAGGGGCCAGGGCGGTCCTTTCCACCGTCGCCATGTCGATCCAGCGCAGGCCATCGTCGGCGCGCACCACAGCGGTATGCATCTTGTACTCACGCATGCGCAGGGCGGTGAACTGGTTGCCCAGCCACATGTAGACCTGCTCGCGGTGGGACTGACCGTTCTCGGTAAGCAGGAAGGACGTCTGGTCGATGCCGTCGATGTAGCGGTCCTGAGGGATGCCGTCTTCGGCGCCGCCCAGGGTGGCGAAGGTATTGAACAGGTCCATCAGATCGAACAGGCCGTCGGAGCGCTGGCCGGGCGGGATCATGCCCTTCCAGTAGGCGATGCCCGGGACCCGCACGCCGCCTTCCCAGGTGGTGCCCTTGGCGCCACGGAAGGGGGTGTAGCCGCTGTCCGGCCAGCTATCCATCTGGGGCCCATTGTCCGAGGTGACGAAGATGAAGGTGTCCTCCAGCTCGCCGCTGTCATCCAGCGCCTGAACGATGTCACCGATATAGCTGTCGACCTCGACGACGGCGTCCTTGTAGGGATACTTCGATGGACTGGCGCCGCGAAACGCCTCCGATGGCCAGTTGTCGGCGTGCACCTTCATGAAGGCGTGGGTGATGAAAAAGGGCGCGTCCTGCTGCGACAGCCGCTGGATGCTGTCGACGGTGTAGTCCCTGAGTCGGGCGTCACCCTCGGCCATGTCCTCGATGGAGCTGACCTGGCTGACCACCTCGGTGGTGCCGTCGGCGAGGCCATGGATCAGGTTGTCATCGGCCTTGATCCGGTCGTAGCGCTCAAGCTTGTCGTCATCCAGTACCAGGTCGGGATAGCGACGCTCATCGAAGCGCTGGGTGTATTCCTTCTGCGCGCGATAGTAGCCGTAGAACTCGTCGAAGCCCACATCGTGGGGGCGCATGCCTTCTTCTTCCCCGATATGCCACTTGCCCACCAGCAGACTGTAGTAGCCCTGGTTCGACAGCAGCCTGGCAATGGACGTCTCGCCTTCCCATGGATTCACGCTGACGCTGTCGCCGGCAAGGATCGGGCGGATCAGGCCGGTGCGTACCGGCAGACGGCCGGTAAAGATGGCCGCACGTGTGGGCGTGCAGGTGTACTGCGAATAGGTCGACGTCAGCATCAGGCCTTCATCGGCCAGCCGGTCCATATGCGGGGTGGGGGCGCCGACGGCCTCGCCGCCACCGAAGGCGCCGGGGTCGCCGTAGCCCAGGTCATCGACGATAAACAGCAGGATATTAGGCTTCTGGCCCGCGCGGGCCTCGAAGTCCGCCAGTGCCTGGGCGGCCGCAGCCTGCTGCTGGGGGTGGGGAATGGCCGGTTGGCGATGGTCGTTTTCCGCCACCGCCCGGGACAGCGTGCTGGCCATGGCGATGGGGGCCTTGGCCGCCAACAGGCCTGCCGACAGGGCCACGGTCAGCATTGTCGCAGCGATGGAAGTCCTCATTTTCCACTCCATGTGTCGGGCCCAGGGAAAGAAGAGAGCCGCGGTGCCAGGGGAGACATGTGATCACTGAAGCAGGACGCTGTCTGGCGCCTGATGTCTTCCCGGTATCCGTCGGGTGGTGCCAGGATGTGCAGCATTGGTGTGTTGCTCGGGCGTGGTCGCAGTGTGGCGAGTGAGGTGGGAGAGCGCCATCCCCCGAAAGGCATAACGGCCTGGGCTCCATCGCCAGGCGGGTGCTTCCTGATCTTGCCCAACAAAAGTGGACACCGGTCTATGCGATCATTCGAGCTTCGAAGGCTGCTGGGCTGATCATCCCAATGGCGCTGTGGCGGCAGTGACAGCGGCGCAGACAGCGAACAAGCGCTGGCCCTGAGCGTCGCCGGTGCCGGCGACACCACCCTGGAGCGCATCGGCCAGGAGGCCGCACTGCTGGTGGAGTAGGCAGTGGAGTAGAGAGTGGAGCAAGCGGTCGAATAGGCCGTGGAGCAAGTGGTGGATCACTCCAGCGAAAGTCCCCTTCGATCACCCGGCCCTTGGCCGGGTGATGTTTTTTGCATAGCGACGAGCCTCCCTCGAGTACGAGACGCCTCGGCTATCTCGCATCGCTACGAGCGCTCCCAGCCCTCTCTCCCAGCCCTCTCTCCCAGCCCTCTCTCCCAGCCCTCTCTCCCAGCCCTCTCTCCCAGCCCTCTCTCCCAGCCCCCTCCCAGCGACAGGGCCGTGCACTGCACCCTGCAAGCGCAGCAACTATCGGCTGTTCTTCGGGCGGTGATCTCGACCCACAACATCAGCACTTGAATTCGGCCAATCGGGGTTTTTATCAAAAGGTGATAATTTTTTGTTATGGCGTTATAGCGACGTGCGTAAAGGTCGGCGTGTACTCGCTTATGGAAAGATGGAAGCGTGGTTTTTGTTTTTTCAGTTGTCGAACTGACAAGGGAAGAAAATCGTGACGTAAAATCTAGAGTGTTTTGTGTGATTGTTCGCAGTCATCGTTGCCTGAGGCGTGGAATAAGCATGCAAAATTGTGCTTAATCGATTGTGTAGTCGCTTGATGGCAGCGACCTTGGTATTTATTTATAAAGTAAAATGTCGAATTATCAATCATTTAAAAATTTGTGAGTTTTTTATCACAAAGTGTGAATTGGTGGCTGAGGCGTTTTCTGACGCGCAATTATCTGTTTTATAAAAAAGAAATTTTTGATGTCGGAAAACAACGAGGCTTCGAGTGATAATGATGTTCGTCAGTCCAGTGTCGAGAGCGAAAATCAGTGCCTAGGTTTAAGGCAGACGCAGGAATCACACCGTGCTTGTTGCCTTGTTTTCGTTGTTTGCCGCCACCAACCGGCGGCGAGGACACTCCCATGAATACCGACACTGAAAGAGCCAATGCCAGCGCCACTGCGCTGATGAATACCCGCGGCGTGGAGCCCGCTGTCCTTCTCTCTGTCACCGATGGCGGTGGGAGTTATAGCTTCAGGCTGAACCACGACTTTGGATACAACAGAGATCCTGCCAGCAATGAGCCCTATCGCTGGGTGGCTCCTGACCTCCCCGAACTGACGGCGGACGGTGAGCCAGTGGGGTTTCGGATTTCACCCGACGGGCAGCGATTGATGCTGTTCGAGGAGAGTTTGCTGAACGAGGATCCGAGTCGAGCCCTGTTGATCCTGCAAGTGACTGACGACGACGAGTTGGTCACTGTTTCGGTGAATCGGAAACTGGACCATACCGGGCCTGATTTCGACGACATTCTGTCGTTATCGTTTCCTTTCATCGCCACCGACAACGAGGGCAGGGAAGAGAAGGCCTGGGTCGACATCAATGTGGTTGATGTAGCGCCACCCACCTACTCGGGGTACAACGGCATCGATACTCCCAGTTCGGTCGTTCCGGGGAACTTTGTCGTCGATCGCTGGAGGATGGATGCTGGCAAAGAAGGCCTCGACCGCGTCTTTGTCAGCCTGCCCGGTGACGACACCGAATATCCACTGGGGGCGATGATCGACACCGACAAAGGCCTGCTCGCCGTCAACTTGGAATATTGGGTGTTCAAGGCCGACCCCGATGCCGAGGGATCGTTCGAGTTTCAGATCGTTGTCATCGATGGTGACGGCGACCGGGTGAACATCGAGGCCCACTTCGATATCCGAGAATGTGAGAACAGCGAGGTGGCGACCACCCCGGAGACCGATGATGATCCTGCCACCGAACCGGCCCACGCTATCGTCGATGAAGCCGCCTCTTACTACGGCAGTGCCAGCGGCTCAGGCACAGGCGAAACGGTCGTGGCGGCCGGGTCGCTGGGCTATGACCTCGGCAGCGATTGCTCGGAAGAAACTGGCTACGAAAATCAACGGGTGAGCAGCTTCGGTTGGGATGTCGCCAGTTTGCCGCGTCTGACCGCCGACGGCTATCCGGTGTCATGGTTGATTGACGCTAGTAGCCACAGGGTGCGTGGGGTTGCCTACGATAGTGACGCCCAGGAGGAGTATGCGGTCATCGAGGTGGTGCTTACCGACTTAGCCTCCGGCAGCTATGAGGTACGGTTGCCTGACGTTAGACACTTTGCTGACCGCGACCAGATTGCCGCACTGGATCACTCAGGCGCTGGCAACGATGACAGTATTCACTTCGAGTTGGGCTATGTCGTCGTCGACGTCTCTGGCAACAGCGCTTTCGGCGTGCTCGAGGTCACGGTCAATGATGACGCTCCTCGCGCCAACGACGACAGGGCTTCCACGTCCAAGGACACCCAGGTCATCGTCGACGTGCTGGCTAACGACGTTCTCGGTGCCGACGGTTCGGGTGGGGTTGTCGCGGCCAGCGTTCAAGGGGGAGCCGATGTCGGTAGCGTCACGGTCCGGGGCGATGGCCGCTTGTCCTTCGTGCCTCACCCGGACTTTCTGGGCGATGCCCTGATCGATTACACCAGCAGCGATGGCGATGGTGACACCACCCAAGGAGGTCTGACCGTCAATGTCCGCGACGCTGCCTCGACGACGCGGTCCACTCCGGAAACCGACGACGACCCCGACACCCAACCGGCCAGGGTCGTCGTCGATGAGGAGGGTCTGCCCGGCGGCATTGCTGGCGGTATCGGCGATATCGCCGGCGAGTCAACGGTCGCCACCGGTTTCCTGGGTTATGACGCTGGCGACGCTGGGGTTGCTGGTTTCTCCTGGATTCGTAGCTCCTATTTGGTAGATGTGGAGGTGAGAGGGGAAGTGCCGCGCCTGTCACTGGTGAATAATGGACGGACCTTGATTGCCAAGGACGAGCAGTTCGGCTCGGTATTCAGGCTTGAACTTGTCGATATCACGACGGGTGAATATCGCTTCGAGCTGTTCCAGCCGCTGGATCACTCGGATCCAAGCATCGAGGACAATGTCGACTTTGTGATCGACTATGTCGTTACCGATGGTGACGGCGACACGGCTGAAGGCGTACTCGAGATCCGTGTCAATGACGACGCCGGCCGCGCCAACAGCGATAGCGCCGCCACCCTCAGTGCCACCCCGGTCATCGTGGACGTGCTGAGCAACGACGAGATCGGCGCCGAGGGCGTACGCAAGGTCATGCAGGCAAGCGTTCAGGGCGGCGACGCTGTGGGCACCGTGTCGATCAATCCCGATGGCACCCTGACCTTTGTTCCCGCTGTGGGATTCTCCGGCGATGCGCTTATCGACTACGCCCGCTCCGATGGCGACGGTGACTTCCCCGTCGGCACCCTCACCGTGTCTGTTGCGGCCGTCAATCCTGACGGGCTGATCACGCCACTGACCGATGGCGACCCCGACACCCGGTCGCCCAAGGCGGTGGTCGACGAGGATGGCCTGGCAGGCGGTATCGCCGGGGGGGCCGGCGACACGGCTACCCAGAGTCGCGTGACCATCGGATCGCTGGGCTACGACTTCGGCAATGATGGTCCGGGTGGCTTCCGCTGGCACACCGATGGCCTGCCGATACTGACCTCCGGTGGCGATCCGGTGAGCTGGCGGCTAAGCGGCAATGGCCGTTCGCTGCTGGGCGTCGACAGCGGTGGCGGCAGGGTCATCGCGGTGCAGCTTGTCGACGTGGTGACCGGCCGCTACAAGGTGACGCTGGACAAGCCGCTGGATCATGTCATTTCGGGCATCGAGGACGACCTCTCTATCGAGGTGGGCTATACCGTCACCGACGGTGGCGGAGACGTTGCCGCCGGCAGGCTTGACATCGTGGTGGACGACGACAGCCTGGTGGCCCGAGACGATAGCGCCACAATCGCCGTCGACACGGCGATCAGGGTAGCGGTGCTGGACAACGACGGGCTGGGCGCCGATGGCCCTGGGGGCATCATCGACGCCAGCGTGCTCGGCGGGCCAGCGGTCGGCAGCATCACGATCAACCCCGACAACAGCCTGACCTTCGTGCCTCACCCGGAGCTTTTCGGCAGAGAGGTGCTGATCGATTACGTCGTCAGTGACGCCGACGGTGACACCGCCGCCGCCACACTCAGCGTCGTCGTCGAAGGTGGCGACGCCGGCGGCCCCACCACCCCGGACAGCGACGGTGATCCTGAGAACGTGGCGCCCACCGCCATCGTCGATGAGGACCGGCTTTACTTGTATGCCTATGAAATGACTGGCCTGGAAGGTGGTTCCGGCGATATCGGATACTACCAAGCCTATTACGACGGTTTTCTGGGCTACGACTTTGGAGAGGCTGGGCCTGGCAGCTTCCGCTGGTCCACCGATGGCTTGCCCGAATTGAGTGCGAATGGTGAGCCTGTGACCTGGTCGCTCAACGCCGCTGGTAACAGCCTGATCGGCAAGGCCCGCGGTCTCAATATTTTCGGCTACTATGACCAGGTAGACGTGATCAGTATAAAGCTCCTGGGCCTGGAGCCGGGCATCTTCAAAGTTGAACTGCTAAAGGGACTGGATCACAGCGACCCCTACCTGGAAGACGACATCACCTTCAGCGTCGGCTACGTCATCACCGATGGCAACGGCGATAGTGCGCAAGGCTCGCTGGACATCCTGGTGGACGACGACAGTCCCCGTGGTGGTGGGTACAGGGGATGGTACTTCACTGGCACCGATACCCCGGTCAGGTTTGATCTGCGGGATGACATCCTTATCGGCGCCGACTTCGAGCGGGTCGCCAACTTTCGCGCCGAGGTCGTCGGCGGCGATAGCGTTGGCCAGGTCAGCCACGAAGAGGGTGATTTTTATGCCACCTTCACGCCGCATCCCGAGTTCCACGGCAAGGCCTTGTTGCAGCTCGGATACACTGACGGTGATGGCGATGAGACCGGCGGACGTGTCGAGGTCAGTGTCGGCGCCTCTGGCAACAATGTACCGATCACGCCGCTGAGCGATGGCGACCCTGCCACCGTCTCGGCCCGGGCCGTGCTCGACGAGGAAGGCCTCGCCGGTGGCATCGCCGGCGGCCCGGGGGACGTGGCCGGAGAGGCCAGGGTTGTCACCGGATCGTTGGGCAATGACTTCGGCAAGGATGGCCCGTGGCTGTTTCCCTTCCACTGGGTCACCGATGGCCTGCCGGCGCTGAGCTCACAGGGTAGCCCGTTGAGCTGGTTGGTCAACGGTACCGGGCATGAGGTGACGGGCGTGGATGCGCTTGGCAACGAGGTGATCAGCGTCCGCATCACCGATCTCGAGCAGGGGCTCTATCGTGTCGAGCTGCACCGGCCGCTTGACCACGACGATGCCAGCCTCGAGGACAATATCGATCTGACCGTTCGCTACATGATCACCGACGGCAACGGCGACACTGCCCAGGGCCAGCTAAGGATCAGCGTGGATGACGATAGTATGCTGCTGGTCGATGACAGCACCACTACTGACAAGGCCAGCCCGATCAGCGTGGACGTGCTGGCCAACGACCAGTACGGCGCTGATGGCCTGGGTGGTCTCGTCTCCGCCAGCGTGCGCGGTGGGGCAGCGGTTGGCAACGTCACCATCAATCCCGACAGCACCCTGACCTTTATCCCCCACCCTGACTTCTCAGGGAGTGCGCTGATCGACTACACCGCGAGCGATGCCGACGGTGATACCCGCAGTGCACAGCTCCGCGTTGTGGTCAAGAGCGATGATGCCGGTATTCCCATCACTCCGGAGACCGACGGCGACCCCCTGTCCAACCCCGCCAAGGCCGTGGTCGACGAGGATGGCCTGGCGGGCGGCATCCACGGCGGTGTCAGGGATGCGCCCACCGAACTCACGGTCGCGACGGGCGTGCTGGGCTATGACTTCGGCAGCGATGGCCAGGGAGACTTTCGCTGGAGCACCGACGGCCTGCCGTCGCTGACCAGCGGCGGTGATCCGGTGACCTGGCGGCTCAACGGTAACGGTCGTTCGCTGGTGGGGTTTGACAGCAATGGCGATAGGGCCATCTCGGTTCAGCTTGTCGATCAGGCGACCGGCAGCTACAAGGTGGCAGTGGCAAGGCCGCTGGACCACGCCAACGCCAGGGTCGAGGACGACCTCAACTTCGTCGTGGGCTACAGCGTCAGCGACGCTGACGGTGACACTGCTGAGGGTGTGCTGCGCGTGACCGTGGATGATGACCGTGGTCGTGCCAACGACGACAGTGCGCGCACCGATCGCGCGACAGCGGTCGAAGTGGACGTGCTGGCCAACGACGACCACGGCGCCGATGGCCCGGGACGGGTGATCGCTGCCAGTGTCCAGGGAGGCGCGGATGTCGGCAGCGTCACGCTAACCAGCGCTGGCGTGTTGACCTTTGTGCCACAGGCAAGCTTTAGCGGCACCGCGCTGATTGATTACACCGGCAGCGACGCAGACGGCGACATTACCGCTGGACAGCTCAGCGTCAGTGTCGACCAGGGCACGGATCGTCCTACCACCCCGGAGACCGATGACGATCCAGCCACCGGACCCGCCACGGCGGTTGTCGACGAGGACGGCCTGGCCGGTGGTGTTGCCGGTGGTCCGGGTGATGCGCCAGGCGAGCTGACCGTCGTGACCGGCTCGCTGGGCTATGACTTTGGCTCTGATGGGCGTGGAACCTTCCGCTGGAGCACCGACGGTCTGCCCTCCTTGACGTCACAAGGCCGCCCATTGAGCTGGTCGCTCAATGCCACCGGCCATACCGTGACGGCCTCCGATACCGAGGGCAATGACGTCCTGCGCGTCAGAATCATCGATATTCTCAACGCAGAGTATCGCGTGTCACTGCTCCGACCGCTTGATCACGATGATGCCATGAGCGAGGACAGTATCGACATGGCGCTGGGCTACGTGATCACCGATCGTGACGGCGAGGCTGCGCAAGGCGTGCTCAATGTCAGCGTGAATGACGACAGCGTTCGCGCCAACGATGACAGTGTCAGCACCGTGAGCGGTGACCGGGTCAGGGTGGATGTGCTGGCCAATGATGAGTTCGGCGCCGATGGGCCGGGACGTCTTGTCGGCGCCCGCATTCAGGGTGGCGCCGACGGCGTCGGCACCCTCAAGATCCACCCTAACAGTACCTTGACCTTTGAATCCGATTCGTCTTTCTCTGGCGTTGCGCGTGTTCACTATGACGCAATGGACGGCGACGGTGACATCAGTACCGGCACGCTTGTCGTGGACGTCGAAACCGATGACATCCCGACTACCCCGGAAACCGATGACGATCCGAACACTGTCCCTGTCAGGACCTTCGTCGACGAAGACGGGCTGCCAGGCGGTATCCCGGGAGGAGATGGGGATGTTGCCACCGAACGCACCGTCGCCACCGGCTTGCTGGGCTACAACTTCGGAAATAACGGTCAGGGTGGTTTTACCTGGCATAGCGACGATCTGCCGACGCTGACGACCGGCGGAGATCCGGTGACCTGGCAGTTAAGCGGTAACGGGCGTTCGCTGGTAGGCGTAGATAGCAGTGGCGACCGGGTGATCTCGGTGCAATTGACCGATGTTGCCAGCGGTAGCTATCGAGTGGCGCTGTTCCAGCCGTTGGATCACGAGCCGTCCCCCTCGTTGTCTTATGTTGTAGAGGATAACCGCGCCTTAGAGGTTGGCTATACCGTCACCGATCGCGACGGGGACCGTGCCGAGGGTGTCTTCCTGCTCTTTGTCGACGACGACGCCGGCAGCGCCAGCGATGATAGCGCCAGTACCGACAGTGACACCCCGATTACCGTGGATGTGTCCACCAACGATAAATATGGCGCCGATGGGCCGGGGAGTATCGGCGGGTTTGGCCTTCAGGGAGGGGCAGGGGTCGGCAGCATCACGGTCAATGCCGATGACACCGTGACCTTCATACCCAACCCGAGCTTCTCCGGCGTGGCGGAGATCGACTACAGCAGCAGCGACAACGACGGTGACAGCAGCGAGGCGACGCTCTCTATCGATGTGACGGGTGGCGACCCCACCAGACCGACGACCCCGGAAACCGATGGCGACCCCGCCACCATGGTGGCCGAGGCCGTCGTCGATGAGGATGGCCTCGGCGGCAACCCCGGCGGTTTCAATGACGTTCCCGGTGAGCAGACCGTGGTGACCGGTTCGCTGGGCTATGACTTCGGTGAGGGAGGGCGTGGCAGCTTCCGCTGGACGACAGAAGGCATGCCGTCTTTAACGTCGCAAGGACGCCCCCTGGCCTGGTCACTCGGTAGCTCCGGCCACAGCCTCCTGGCCTCCGATAGCGACGGTAATACTGTGATTGGCATCGAGATGACCGATATCGACAGCGGCGACTACCGCGTCGAGCTGTATCGTCCGTTGGACCACAAAGGTGGCTTTGGGGAGATTGATATCAATGTCGCGGTCGGCTACGTCATTACCGACGGTGACGGCGATACTGCTGAAGGACAACTCCGGCTGACGGTAGATGACGACACGCCTGTGATCACTGCTGATCTGGAAGGCTTTACCTTTTATAGCGGCATTCCGGTGACCCTCGATTTGGTGAACTTCGGCGGCGATGGCTACGGTTCCCTGGAGGTGAGAGTCTCCAGCGGTGATGGTGGCCAGGTGACGATCAATCCCGATCATACGGTGACGTTCTTGTACGACGGGGGCTTTATCAGTGAAACGCGCGTCTGGGTAACTGTTGCTGATAGCGAATACGATAGCGCTTACAGTGTCGATAAAGTCAACGTGGCGCCAGCGCCAGCGGATGCTGACGTCAGTGCCTCTGCCATTGGCGACACGGGTGTGCTTGTGACAGGCGAGGAAATCGCTGCCCAGGCGGGCCGGCTGGCGCTGTCGGAATTGCTCGATGACGAGAGCGACGAGGAGGTAGCGGCCTGGCTGCCGCCGGAACAGGACCAGACAGACAGCGTAGGCCCCGCGTCGGCAGGCGGCAGTGGCGGCGGCAGTGGTGGCAGCAGTGACAGCGGCGCAGACAGCGAACAAGCGCTGGCCCTGAACGGCGCCGGTGCCGGCGACACCACCCTGGAGCGCATCGGCCATGAGGTCGCGCTGCTGGTGGAGTAGGCAGTGGAGTAGAGAGTGGAGTAGAGAGTGGAGTAAGCGGTGGATCACTCCTGCGAAGATCCCCTTCAATCACCCGGCCTTTGGCTGGGTGATGTCTTGTCGGCTATCGCGATATTTTTTGCATCTTTTTTGTCGATAAGTCAGCTGAAATTCTGCCTCGACGTCTCGATGATCGATGGATGTTTTTCCTGTCGTGTGATCAATATTTAACGATCAATGTTCCAAAAGGTGGCGTTGACTTACAAGGTGGTCTGTTGGCTTTTATAAGCCATGGCAGCGCCGGCGTTTATCCGGCCTACAGAACTGTGCTGTTTCGAGTTTTTCGATGCCGGAATCTCATGTATTAAAATCGGTGGAAAAACATAAAGTTGTTATGTATCAGTCGGTAAGAGATTTCGTGAATTTTCTTTCGCGTGGCTTTTTGTGCGAAGTGGTTTTTTGCTGATTCGCAAGTGTCGGTTTTTTATGAAAGTCGCGTTTGGCGCAAGATATCGAGGAGTAATGGGGCGAAAAGTGGTGGCCACCAGTCCAGTGTCGAGGTCGGTATCGACCGCCTAGCTTCAAGGAGTCATACGCGAATTTCGACCCACCCAAGGACAGGAGACTGTCATGAATACCGATTCCGAAACAGACAATGCGAGCACCTACACCTCGATCGACAGTCCACACGACCATACCCCGACCGCCGGTCTGATCAGGTCGGTGGTTGACGAAGAGGGCCTGCCCGGCGGCATTCGAGGTGGCGTAGGGGACGCCTTGACTTGCCAAAGCTTTACCGCCGCTCGTTTGAACTATGACGTCGGTAACGACGGCGTGAGCTCCTTCACCTGGCACACCGCCGGGCTGCCGGCACTGACCTCCGGCGGCGTCCCGATCAATTGGCAGCTCAGTGGTAACGGTCGTTCGCTGGAAGGTTTCGACGACAACGGTGACCGCGTTATCTGGATACTGCATGGCCCTGCAACGGGCCCCTATTACAAGTTGTTTGTCGAGGGTCCGCTGGACCACCGCAGCAGCAGGTTTGAAGACGATATCAAGTTCACGGTGGGCTACACCGTCACCGATGGGGACGGCGACAGCGCTGACGGAGCTGTGCAGATCATCATCGATGACGACAGCGGAATCGCCCATGACGACAGTGCCACCACCGCCAGCGGCACGCCGGTGCGTGTGGATGTGCTGGCCAACGATGAGCATGGTGCCGATGGCCCGGGCGGTGTCATCAGGGCCAGCGTTCAGGGTGGTGCTGGCGTCGGCAGCGTCACCATCAACCCCGACAGCACCCTGACCTTCGTCCCGCACCAGGGCTTCGCCGGTGACGCAGTGATCGACTACACCGGCACCGATGGCGACGGTGATATCACCTCGGCGTCACTGACGGTCGATGTGATGGCGGGCCGGGAAGATGGCGAACTCTATGTCGGTGACAACGGGGACAATCATGGGTCGACCGGCCCGGGTGATGACGTCCTGATCGGCGACCTGGGCGGCAAGCAGGGATTGATTGCGTCAGGTGTCGACTACAACATCTCGATCCTGATCGACGAGTCCGGCAGCATGCGCCAGCCGTCCGGCACCGATGGTCTGACTCGGCTACAGCTATTGCAGCAGAACGTCAATCTGTTGCTCACACGTCTGGCGGGTCACGACGGAAATGTCGACGTACAAGTGGTGCGTTTTGACGACAAGGCGCATTCACCCAGAGCGGTCGATGGTCTGAACGAACATAACGTGGCTGGCCTTATCGCTTACGTCAACGGTGCGGCCGCCCAGGGCTCCACCAACTATCAGGCAGCCCTCTCCGCCGCCAGAAAATACCATGTCGCAAAGGAAGATGAAGGTGACAGGTCGCTGACCATGTTCCTGACCGATGGTCTCCCAACCTCCTACCGGGAGGGTGGACACATCGTGGAGAGCGATGTGGCGGGGGCCTTTACCCCTGTCCAAAAGGCGTATCAACAGTTCCTTCAACTCGGTCGGCTGTCCGAGGTGCATACCTTCGGCATCGGTGAAGAGGTCGCGGGGGAGCCGGATCCTGCGGGTCTGCTGCGCAAGGACTATCTGGACATCTTCGACAATA
Organism: Halomonas sp. DP1Y21-3; assembly: GCF_019801245.1. Lineage (NCBI taxonomy): Bacteria > Pseudomonadati > Pseudomonadota > Gammaproteobacteria > Oceanospirillales > Halomonadaceae > Halomonas > Halomonas sp. DP1Y21-3. The sequence goes on along the minus strand of NZ_JAHVJM010000002.1, from coordinate 124,953 downwards.
CCGAGACCCAGGGGGCTCGCACCATCACCCTGCAGGACGGCACCGAGTGGACGTCACTCGCCGGTGAGTCGGTCATCGTCAACACCCAGGAGGTACTGAACGCCGCGCTGGCGCAGGGTGGCCCCGACGCACCGCTCGAGGTGCTCGGTGACGATGTGCTTGCCGGCGGGGTGAAGGCCGATATTCTGTTTGGCGACACCGTCAACTCCGACCACCTCCGCTGGAGAGACGGCGATACCAACGAGAGCTTTGCCGCCGGCAGCCACGACGGCCTCGGCTACGAAGGGCTGACCGAGTACCTCAAGTGGTCGGTTCACCATGGCAATGGCGCCGAGGCGAGCGACGCAGAGATCATTGCCTATATCCAGGACCACTACCGGGAGCTGATGGATACAGACCGTGTCGATGGCGGCAACGACACCCTGCTTGGGCAAGGGGGGCGCGATGTGCTGATCGGCGGTGGTGGTGACGACGTGCTGATCGGCGGTCGCGGTGGCGACGTGATGTGGGGCGGCTTTGGCGCCGACACCTTTGGCTACGAGGCGGGGGATGCGGGCAGTGTGCGCAGGCCTGCAGAAGACGAGATCAAGGACTTCACCCTGGGCAACACCGCCCGCAACCCTGAGGCAGACCGGCTCGATCTGTCTGATCTGCTCGATGACGCCCGTGACCACCAGGTGTCGGACTTCCTGCACGCCCGTCAGGAGGGTGACGATACCGTCATCGCGGTCAAGTCCGAAGGTGGTATCGGCGCACACGGCGCCGGCGCCGATCAGTTTATCGTCCTGGCCGGCGTGCGCATGGGCGGAGCATCCAGCGACGCCTTCCTCGATCGATTGATCGACCATGGACAGCTCGAGGTGGAATAGGCGCTGGCTCATTCGCCGGCGCATGCTCACGCATGCGTCGGCGGATGGCGAGAGGGTCGTCGCTTCACTAGGTGTCGTTGACGTCGCCTGAAGGCCGCCTGACGCTGCCGCGCAGCATCGGCGTGACCGGCAGGGTGATCTGCTGTGGTGGGGTGTCCGGTTGGTCGATCTGGGCCAGCAGCAACTCGGTGGCACGCATGATCATGGTCTGTACCGGCTGCTGCAGGGTCGTCAGCGAGTGGCTCGGCCAGGCGGCCATGGGCACGTCGTCGAAACCGATGACCGAGACGTCCTCGGGCACCTTGAGGCAGAACTCGCTCTGGATGACTTCCATGGCGGCGATGGCCATCAGGTCGTTGGCGGCAAACAGGGCGTCGGGTGGGGTGGTGCTGGCGAACAGCAGACGGGTGGCCTGGCAGGCGCTGGTGTATTGGTAGTGGCCGATGCCGCTGTCGTGAAGGGCTGCCCCCATGGAGGCCAGGCCCTCGACAAAGCCAGCGCGACGCTGGATGTCGGTGGAGGAATCGACCAGGCCAGACAGGTAGGCGATGCGGCGATGGCCCAGCGAGACCAGGTGGCGGCCCGCCCAGTAGCCGCCCTGGAAGTTGTCACAGGCGACCTGGCTGATGCCCGCGTAGTCGACCGTACGGTTGATGATTACCACCGGAATGCCGTAGTCGCAGACCAGAGCCGCCTGGTCGTCATTGAGGGTAATCGCCAGCATCAGGATGCCTTCGACCTGGCTTCTCAGGATGTCGTCGAGCACGTCATCGAAGCCGTCGCTGCTGGACGCCGAGAACAGCAGCAGGTGGTAACCCTGCTGCTTGAAGAAGCGGGACGCCTTTTCCAGCATATAGCTGTAGAAGGGATTCTCGAGGCTGTAGACGACCACCGCGATGGTGCGACTCGATCGCGTGATCAGAGAGCGGGCGATGGTGTTGGGCCGATAGCCCAGTTGCCGCGCCGCTTCCATGACCTTCTTGCGGGTCTTGTCCGACACCTTGGCATCCGGCGAAAAGGTCCGGCTGACGGCAGACTGCGAGACCCCGGCAAGACGGGCGACATCGTGTGAGGTGACGGATTTCTTTTTCATCGAGTCATGTCGTGTCGGGTGGCAGAAATGGCCGGCGATCACGCCGGCTCGACAGGCTCCAGAGACGCATAGGCGGCGATCTTGTCGGTGTAGACGCGGGCATTGTCGCGCACCGACTGTATCTCGTCCTCGGTCAGTTCTCTGACCACCTTGGCTGGACTGCCGATGATCAACGAGCCAGGGGGAAAGCGCTTGCCCGAGGTGACGAGCGCGCCGGCGCCGATGATACATCGATCACCGATGTCGGCACCGTTGAGTACCGTGGCATTCATTCCCACCAGCACGTCATCGCCGATGCGGCAGCCGTGCAGTATGGCCAGGTGACCCACCGTGACCTGGCGTCCCATGGTAACCGGATAGCCGGGGTCCGAGTGAACCACACAGCCGTCCTGCAGGTTGCTGTCGTCTCCCACCACGATAGGCGCATTGTCGCCACGAAGCACGGCCCCGGGCCACACGCTGACGCGCTCACCCAGGCGTACGTCGCCGATCAGCGTGGCCTCGTCGAACACCAGTGCGCTGGCGGCGATATCGGGGGCCTCGCCCCCGAGTCGATACAGGGTCATCGTCCGTCTCCCTAGAAGCCGACCTGGTCGGCGCCCTTGAGTCCCAGCATCTGACGCGCTTCGTCCGGGGTCGCTACCTCAAACGACAGACCCTCGAGGATCTCGCGCACCTTGGCGACCTGGCTTGCGTTGGTCTCGGCCAGCTTGCCCGGGCCCAGCCACAGCGAATCCTCGAGCCCGACCCTCACGTGTCCCCCCATGGCGGCGGCCTGGGCGGCGATGCGCATCTGGCTGCTGCCGGCGCCCAGCACCGACCACTCGTAGGCGTCGCCGAACAGCCGGTCCGCGGTGCGCCGCATGTGGATCACGTCCTCCGGGTGAGGACCGATGCCACCGAGGATGCCGAACACGCTCTGGACGAACACGCGGCCGCCGATGACGCCGCGGTCGAGCAGGTTGCGCAGGGAATAGAGGTGTCCGATGTCGTAGCACTCGCACTCGAAACGGGTACCGTTCTCGGCGCCCAGGGTCATCGCCTTCTCGATGTCGGCGAAGGTGTTCTTGAACACCAGGTCGCGACTGTTCTCCAGGTGCTCACGCTCCCACTGGTGCTCAAGCGACGCGTAGCGGTCGAGCATCGGGAACAGCCCGAAGTTGATCGAGCCCATGTTCATGGAGGCAAGCTCGGGCTTGAACTCCATGGCCGGGCGCATGCGCTCCTCCACCGTCATGTGCGGACTGCCACCGGTGGTGAGGTTGATGACCGCGTCGCAGGCGTCCTTGATGCGGGGCAGGAAGCGCTCGAACATGGCCGGGTCCTGGGTCGGCTTGCCGTTGTCGGGATCACGCGCATGCAGGTGCAGAATCGAGGCGCCGGCCTCGGCGGCGGCGATGCCTGCCTCGGCGATCTCTTCCGGGGTGACCGGCAGGTGCGGCGACATGGACGGGGTGTGGATCGCGCCGGTGACCGCGCAGGTGATGATGACCTTGCGTTGCTTTGCCATGGGTCGGGTCCTTGAATGATGGATAGGCGGGTAAGGTGGGACAGTGGCTGGTCTGGGTCCGTCGTTGGCCCGGGTCAATCGTTTGTCAGCGTCTGCTGGTGGGCGATCAGCGCCATCAGGCGTCGGTCGCGCCAGGCCTGTCGCTCGCCCAGGCGCTGGGCCGGCAGTTGTTGACGGCGCTGCTGGTCGAGTGCCGCCAGGGTCGTGGTTTGCCAGGGATCGTCGTCACCGCGCTCGCGGTCGACGTCGCGATACAGCGGCCCATAGCGGTTGCCATAGTCGACCACGCCATCGGGCGCATTGAGGTCGATGGTCTCGAAGGGCCCCATGAACGACCAGCGCAGGCCCAGCCCGTGCTTGACCGTCTTGTCCAGATCCTCGGCGGAGCACACCCCGTCTGCGAACAGTCTCAGCGCCTCGTTGAGCAAGGCGCCTTGCAGGCGATTGAGCACGAAGCCAGGGACTTCCTTGTTGACCAGGATCGGTGTCTGCCGGGCCTGCTCCAGCAGCGCCATGGTGGACGCCACCGCGGCTTGCCCGGTGGCCGGCGCCGGCACCACTTCCACCAGCGGGATCAGGTAGGGCGGATTGACCGGATGGGCCACCAGGCAACGGTCAGGATGATGGAGGTGATCGGTGAAGCGCGAAGCGGCGATACCGGAGGTCGAGCTGGCCAGCACGGTGTCCTTGGCCACCACGGCTTCAAGGTCACTGTAGATGCGCCGCTTGGTCTCGACATCTTCCGGCCCGCACTCCTGCACGTAGCCGACCCCGGCCATGGCCGATGCCAGGTCGCTGTCGTAGCGGATACGCGACATCGCCCGCTCCGGGTCCTCGATCAGCCCCGCCTGGTGGAGGTCGTCGAGGGAGGTGGCGATGGCGTCGCGGGCCCGCTCGAGCGCCTCGTCTGCGGCGTCATGCAGGCGCACGTCGATGCCGGCTCGGGCGAACACGATGGCCCAGGCGCGGCCGATCAGGCCGGCGCCGAGAATACCTACGGGTCTGGTCATAAGGAGGCTTCCGTGGTCACAGGGATTCGACGTTGGCGCAGACGCTGAGTGCCTGGCCGCTGATGTTGGTGCCCCCCGGCGCCGCCAGGAACAGTGCCATGGCGGCGATATCGGTGGGCTCTACCATGCGACGCATGGAGATCTTCGACAGGTTCTCCGTTTCCATCTCGGCGTAGCTGATGCCGCGCTTGGCGGCACGGTCCTCGATCACCTTCTCGATTCGTGGCCCGCGCACGATGCCCGGGAGGATGGCATTGACCCGCACGCCGTCCGGGCCGAGCTCGCAGGCCAGGCTCTTGGTCAGGCCGACCACCGCCCACTTGCTCGCGGCGTAGGGCGTGCGGTAGGCGAAGCCAAGCCGTCCGGCCACCGAGGCCAGGTTGACCAGCAGTCCCTGGCTTTCGCGCAGCAGCGGCGCGGCGCGGTGGGCGACGCGGTACTGGCCGTTCAGGTTGATGTCGATGGTCTGGGTCCAGCTTGCGTGATCGATCTCGTCGATGCCCGCAGTGGGGCCGGCGATCCCGGCGTTGTTGACCACCACATCGAGACCGCCGAGTGCGCGGGCGTCATCGAACAGGCGGGCGACCTCGTCTTCGCGGCTGACGTCGCAACGGGTATGGGTGATGCCGTCTGGCAGGGCGGCCAGGGCCTCGCTGTCGATGTCGCAGACGTGGACCCTGGCGCCGGCCTGGACGAAGGCCTTGGCGATGGCCAGGCCGATGCCGGAGGCGCCGGCGGTGACCAGCACGCGCAGTCCCTGGCGCGGGGTGAGGCTTTCAACGACGTTCATGGTGTTCTCCTTGTGTGGGGTCACAGCGACGGCAGCCAGGTGGACAACACCGGCAGCAGGCTGATGATCAGAAGGTTGGCGAGCACGATCGCGACAAAGGGCATGACCGCCCAGGTCAGACGAGCGATGCCGATGTTGGTGATCTGGGAGGCGACGAAGAGGTTGAGCCCGACCGGCGGGGTGAACATGCCCATGGCCAGGTTGACCACCATGATGATGCCGAAGTGGATCGGGTCGAAGCCGTAGCTCACCGCGATCGGCAGCAGGATCGGCACGAAGATCAGGATGGCGGCGGCGGCCTCGATGAACATGCCGGCCAGAAGCAGCAACAGGTTCGCCAGCAGGATGAACAGAAGCGGGCTGTCGATGGCCGAGATCACGAAGTCCGAGATCATGTCGGGGACCCGCAGGCTTTGCAGGATGCGCCCATAGAGCCCGGCGGCGCCGATGATGCTGAGCACCACCGCGGTGGTCACGGCGGATTGCTTGAGGATGCCTACCAGGCTTGCGAACTTGATCTCTCGGTAGATCAGGGTGCCGATGACGAAGGAGTAGGCGACCGCGATGACGGCGGCTTCGGTGGGCGTAAAGACACCCCCATAGATGCCACCGAGGATGATCACCGGCATCAGGATGGCCAGAATCGCCTTTTTACCGGCGCGAAAGACGTCGCCGAGCGAGCTTTTTTCTCCGCCGCCAAGTCCATTGGCACGGGCAAAGAAGTAGGCAAACACCAGCAGGGTGAGGGTCACCAGGATGCCCGGCAGAATACCGGCGATGAACATGTCGCCCACCGAGACGTTGGCGGCGATGCCGTAGAGAATCAGCGGGATGCTGGGCGGGATGATCACGCCGAGGGCGCCGGAGGCGGCCTGGTTGGCGGCGGCGTAGCCACCGGGATAGCCCTTGGACAGCATGGCGGGAATCAGGATGGCACCGATCGCGGCGGTGGTGGCGGCGCCGGAGCCGGAGATCGCCGCGAAGAACAGCGACGTGACGATGGCCACCATGGCCAGGCCGCCGGTCATGCTGCCCACCAGGGTGTTGGAAAAGTCGACCAGGCGCTTGGAGATGCCGCCACCCTGCATCAGGTAGCCCGCCAGGATGAAGAACGGGATCGCCATCAACGGAAAGGAATTGACCGAGGCCAGCATCTGCTGGGCGACGATCAGCATCGGCATCAGGTCGCCGTGCCAGACGGTAATGGCCGAGGCCAAGCCCAGCGAGAAGGCGATGGGGACGCCAAGAATGAACAGTGAAATCAGCAGGACGAACAGTAACAGTGCCATGGTCAGTTCACCTCCTGATGGTGGTGGACCGGTTGGCCCAGGGCTTCGTCGATCAGCAGGCCGAGGCTATTGACCATGATCACGATGCCGCCTGCCGGGATGGCGAGGTAAGGCCACATCATCGAAATTCGGGTGCTGGGGGCGGTCTGGCTGGAGACCCGGCCGACCAGCTCGAAGCCGTACTTGATCATGACGAAGGCGAACACCGCCGAGCACAGCACAACCAGGATGCGCATCAGGCGGCCCACGCGTTCGCCGCAATACTCCAGCACGATGTCGACCGAAATCAGGGTGCCCTTGCGGTAGGCGTAGCCGGCACCGATAAAGGTCAGCCAGAGCATCGAAAAGCGCGCGATCTCGTCGGAGAAGAACAAGGGACTGCCGACCACGAATCGGGCGAAGACTTGCCAGAAGATCAGTACGGTCATGACCAGCAGCAGCAGCGCCAGGCCCCAGCCGATCAAGCGGTTGAAGTGCCCGATCCCGGCGTTGACGAATTGCAGGAAGGATTGCATGGGATGCCTCGCAGGAAGAGACGGCGCCCGCCTTGCCATGGGCTCGGCGGGCGCCTTGTTGCTTAGTGGTCGAAGTTGATCGCGGCGTCGACCAGGCCCTCGCCCACGGTCGGTGCCCACTTGTCGATCACCGGACGGACGGCCTCACGGAAGGGGCCCAGGTCCGGCTCGGTCACGGTCATGCCGAGTTCCGCCAGTTCGCCTTTGTAGCGCTGCTCCAGCTCCTGGCTGGCCTCACGCTGCACCGGCAGTGCGATCTGCGCGGCTTCGAGGATGATCTGCTGATCTTCTTTGCTGAACGAGTTGAACAGGTTCAGGCTCATCATCAGCGGCGCCGGCGAATAGACGTGCTGGGTGATGTTCAGGTAGTCCTGGACCTCGTAGAAGTTGACGTCGTAGATGGTGGCCAGCGGGTTTTCCTGGCTGTCCATGACCCCCTGCTGCAGCGCGGTGTAGACCTCGGTCCAGGCCATCGGCGTGGCGTTGGCGCCCAGCGCTTCCCAGGTGTCCACCTGAACGCGGCTTTCCTGGGTGCGGTGATTGATGCCGTCGAGATCGCTCGGGTGCTCGAGCGGGCGTACCGAGTTGGTGTTGTGGCGGAAGCCGTTTTCCATCCAGGCCAGGAACTTGACGTTCATCTGCTCTTCGGCGAGTTGAGCGAGCTGTTCGCCGTGTTCGCTGTCGAGGAAGCCGTAGGCGTGCTCGTGGTCCTCGAAGATGTAGGGCAGGTCGAACAGCAGGAACTCGTCGACAAAACCGCCCATGGGGCCGGTGGAGGCGATGCCGGCGTCGATGATGCCAAGCCCCATGCCCTCGATGACCTCACGCTCGGCGCCCAGGGCGTTGTCGTAGTGAGGTTCGATGGTCAGACGGCCATCCGACAGGCGCTCAAGTTCCTCACCGAACTTGAGGATACCGATGCCCTGCTGTGACTCGGGTCCCAGCGGCAGGCTGACGTCGATGGTGCGTTCCTGCTGGGCAAGGGCGGTCGCGGACAGGCCAAGACCGACAGCGGCGGTCAGGGCGGTCAGGCTGAAGGGGAGGGGGTGAAAGTGGCGCATGGAGCTCTCCTGTTGTCGTTGTGAGCCCCTGGCCGGCAGCGAGGGGCAATCGGCGGCGCTCGAGGTGGTGGCGCTGCGGAGTGCACACTTGTAAATCCAAACGACATACGTATTCAACAATAGAAAATTCCATGATCCATGTATGTGAAGTAAGTTGCTGAATATTAATTAAATATACTTTAGTTTAATTTAGTGACTACGTAGTCTTTTTTTTGTGGATTGATGGGTGGCGTGCGCGCTTTGTAGCGTCGGGTGGAGGCTGGGGCAAGTGACGTCAGGAGGCCTGAAGTGGAGTGGGCTGGCGCGAGCTGGAGTGAGCTGGAATGAGCTGGCGTGAGGTGGAGTGAGCTGGAGTGGGCTGGCGTGAGGTGGAGTGAGCTGGCGCGAGGTGAGGGCGGCTCGTACATGGGCTCGCACCAGGCGCTCGACAGCGTCACATCAAGCTGTCATCTGGTGGTGATTGACTACACTGTCGCCAGGTCGGTGGCACGCCTTGACATCCACCTCGGCGACGCACAGCTAAGGGGCGAAAAGCCGTGGCGTGAAACGGCAAATCTGGTTAGCATGCGCCGTCCGGTAGTAGGGTAGGGGGCTCGTCGGGTGGACGAGCCTCGTGGGTCGCGATTCGGCTCACCTCGACCGGGCCTATCCATCTTGACGGGTCGTTGTACTCAGGCGGGAGCGTATTGTTATGTCAAAAGTGATCATCATCGGTGCCGGCGGTGTGGGCAGTGTCGTCGCTCACAAGTGTGCGCAGCTTGAATCGGTGTTTACCGATATCCTGTTGGCCAGTCGCACCGAATCCAAGTGCAAGGCCATCGCCGAGCAGTTGCCGCGCCCGATTCGCACAGCCCAGGTCGACGCCGACAACGTCGCCGAGCTGACTGCCCTGCTCGAAGCCGAGAAGCCGGAGCTGGTCATCAACGTGGCGCTGCCCTACCAGGACCTGAGCATCATGGATGCCTGCCTGGCCGCCGGCGTGCACTACCTCGACACCGCCAACTACGAGCCGCTGGATACCGCCAAGTTCGAGTACAAGTGGCAGTGGGCCTACCAGGATCGCTTCAAGCAGGCCGGCCTGACCGCGCTGCTCGGCAGCGGCTTCGATCCGGGCGCCACCAACATGTTCACCGCCTATCTCGCCAAGCACTACTTCGACGAGATCGAGGAGCTGGACATCATCGACGTCAACGGCGGCGATCATGGCTACCCCTTCGCCACCAACTTCAACCCGGAGATCAACATCCGGGAGGTCAGCGCGGACTGCCGCCACTATGAAGATGGCGAGTTCGTCACCACGCCGCCGATGTCCAAGATGGCCCGTTTCAGCTGCCCCGAAGAGGTCGGTGACTACAACATCTACCGCCTCTACCACGAGGAGCTGGAGTCGCTGTCCAAGCACTTCCCGAGCCTCAAGCGCGCCCAGTTCTGGATGAGCTTCGGCGACAGCTACCTCAAGCACCTGGAGGTGTTGAAGAATGTCGGTATGACCGGCATCGAGCCGGTGGAGTACAACGGCCAGCAGATCGTGCCGATCCAGTTCCTGGCCAGCCTGCTGCCCGACCCCTCCACCCTGGGCCCGCGCACCAAGGGCAAGACCTGCATCGGCACCGTGGTGCGCGGCAAGAAGGATGGCCAGGAAAAGGTCATGTACCTGTACAACATCTGCGACCATCAGGACTGCTACGCCGAGGTGAAGTCCCAGGCGATCTCCTATACCACCGGCGTGCCGGCGATGATCGGCGCCAAGATGATCCTCGAGGGTCACTGGAAGCGTCCGGGCGTGTGGAACATGGAGCAGTGCGATCCCGATCCGTTCATGGCCGACATGAACGAGTACGGTCTGCCGTGGAAGGTCATCGAGCTGGATCCGTCGTTCCGTCTGGACGTGCAGAAGGGCGAGGACCTCTAAGGCGTGGAGATCCTTCAGTTCACGGATATCACGCGGCTGGACGCCGAAGCGCTGCCGTCACCCTGCTACGTCGTCGACGAGGTGGCGGTGGAGCGCAACCTGGCGATCCTCGCCGAGGTCGCCGAGGCCAGCGGTGCCAAGGTGCTGTCGGCGCTCAAGGCCTTCAGCATGTGGCACTTCGCGCCGATGGTGTCGCGCTACTTGAGCGGCACCTGCGCCAGCGGCCTGCACGAGGCGCAGCTCGGGCGTGAGCACTATGGTGGCGAGGTCCACGTCTTCGGCGCCGCCTACAGCGACGCCGATCTGGCCGAGATCCTCAAGATCGCCGACCATGTGGTGTTCAACAGCTCGGCCCAGTGGCGTAGGGCCCAGCCGCTGGTGCGCGAGGCGCTGGCGCGTCGTCCGGGGCTGCGCTTCGGGCTGCGCATCAATCCGGAGCACTCCGAGGGCGATGTGCCGATCTACGATCCCTGCGCACCGGGGTCGCGGCTCGGTATCCCGTTGTCCGAGCTCGACGAGCAGAGCCTCGACGGCATCAGCGGTCTGCACTTCCATACCCTGTGCGAGCATGACTTCCCGCCGCTCGAGCGTACCCTGGCGGCGGTGGAAGAGCGCTTCGGCCATCTGCTCGGGCGCATGCAGTGGGTCAACTTCGGCGGTGGCCACCATATCACCCGTCCCGACTACCAGCGTGACGACCTGATCCGCTGCGTGCGTGACTTCGCCGAGCGTCACCAGGTGCAGGTCTACCTGGAGCCCGGCGAGGCGGTTGCCATCGGTTCCGGGGTGCTGGTGACCACGGTGCTGGACACGAGCTTCAATGCGCTGAACCAGGCGATCCTCGACACCTCGGCCACCTGCCATATGCCGGACGTGCTGGAGATGCCCTATCGTCCCGGTCTGCTGGGGGCGGGGGAGCCAGGCGAGTACCCGCACACCTACCGACTGGGCGGGCTGACCTGTCTGGCCGGGGACGTGATCGGCGACTACAGCTTCCCCGAGCCGCTTGAGATCGGTCAGAAGCTGATCTTCAAGGACATGTCCCACTACACCATGGTCAAGACCACCACCTTCAATGGCACGCGCCTGCCGGCCATTGCGGTGTGGAACTCCGAGACCGGTGAGCTCAGGGTGATCCGCGAGTTCGGCTATCAGGACTTCCGCGAACGCCTGTCCTGACGGCAGAGTGGAAGGTGCGAGGCCGAGGTTCGAGTCCGAGGTTCTGGAGCTCGACTGACGCTGATCGTGGTTTCGATTCGATCGGACCGTCTGCGATGCGCAAGACGCCCGCCCCGTTCGGCAGTGCCGAGCGGGCGTCTTTTCGTCTGCGCCTTAAAAACCTTCGAGCACGATCTTGCCCTTGGCCTTGCCGCTCTCGATCAGCGCATGGGCGCGCTTGAGGTTGTCGGCGTTGATGGTGCCGTAGCTGTCAGTGGCGGTGGAGCGAATCCGTCCCGTGTCGATCAGCCCCGCCACCTTGTCGAGGATCTCGCCCTGGCGGGCGATGTCGTCGGTGGTGAAGAGCGCGCGGGTAAACATCAGCTCCCAGTGGATCGACACCGCCTTGGGCTTGAACGGGGTGATGTTCAGCGTCTCTGGGTCATCGATCAGCCCGAAGCGGCCCTGGGGGGGGATCAACTCGGCCACCTGGGGGGCATAGTGCTCCGAATAGTTGGTCGAGAACACGAAGGCGGGCGCACCCAGGCCCAGCGCCTCGACCTGCTCGGGCAGCGGTTGGCTGTGGTCGATCACATGGTGGGCGCCGAGTTCCTTCACCCAGGCCTGGGTCTCCGGGCGCGAGGCGGTGGCGATGATCTGCAGGTCGGTCAAGGCACGTAACAGCTGGATGGTGATGGAACCCACGCCGCCGGCACCGCCGATCACCAGCACCGCACGGGCGGCACCGGGGACCGGATCAAGCACCCGCAGGCGATCGAACAGCATCTCGAAGGCGGTCAGGGTGGTGAGCGGCAGCGCCGCTGCCTGGGCGGTAGTGATGGAGCGAGGCGCATGCCCGACGATGCGCTCGTCGACCAGGTGGTACTCGCTATTGGTGCCCGGGCGGGAGATATCGCCGGCGTACCAGACCTGGTCGCCCACGGCGAAGCGTGAGGCCTGGTCACCGACGGCGACCACCTCGCCGACCGCGTCCCAGCCGATCACCGCAGGCTGACCTTCTTCGGGTGCGCGGGCCTGGCGAATCTTGACGTCCACCGGGTTGACCGAAATCGCCTCGACCTTGACCAGCAGGTCAAAGCCGCTGGCTTGAGGCGTGTCGAGGGTCAGATCGACCAGGGCGTCGTCGCGGTCGATGGGGCCGGGGGCGTGGTAACCGATAGCTTTCATGGGATCTCCCGTAAGGTGTTCATCAATGGCAACACCTTAGCGTGCTATGGAGTCGTGAAACACCGGCGGCCGCCAAACACACTATTCGGAATTCCCGGACAATGGCGCCCTCAGGATGCAGACGAAATAGCGGCCACAAACCGCCTGCCAGGCCGTTTGTGACCGGTTGGTGGGGAAGGGATCTTGGGGATGTTGGCGTATGGTCAGTCGATCAGTCCCTGGTCGACGAGAAACTGCTCGGCGACCGTCTCGACGACGTCGCGGTTCACGTCCACCTGTTCGTTGAGGCGGGTCATCACCTCGTCATCGAGCTTGGCAACGAGAGCATTGAGCTGGGCTTCCAGCTCGGGGTGGGTGTCCAACGTCTCCTGGCGCACCACGGGGGTCATGGCGTAGGGCGGGAAGAAGCCCTTGTCGTCCTCGAGGATACGTAGATCGAAGGCCGATACGCGTCCATCGGTGGTGGTGACCATAGCGATGTCCACCTGATCGTCTCTCAGCGCCGTGTAGGTCAGGCCGGTATCCATGCGCTTGATGTCGGAACGCTCGAACTGAAAGCCGTAGATGTCCTGCATCGGCCGCAGTCCGTCAGGTCGGGCGTAGAATTCTGCATTGGAGGCAAACAGCAGGTCCTCGCCGGCGTTGACCGCTTCTGCCATGTCCGAAATGCTGGTGATCTCCATGGCCTCGGCGTCGGCCTCTCGCATGGCGATCGCGTAGGTGTTGTTGACGCCGGAAGGTTCGAGCCAGGCAAGTCCCTTCTCGGCATCCAGCGCCTTGACGCGGTCATAGGTTTCCTGGGAATCGAGCTTTTCCTCGACCCCATTGAAGACGATCAGGGAAGTGCCGGTGTACTCCCAGTAGAGGTCTACCTGGCCGTTTTCCTGGGCCTGACGCAGCACCGCCGAGCCCATGCCGGCGCGCTTGTCCACGTCGTAGCCGAGATGGTCAAGGTACTGGGCGGTCATGCTCGAGATGATCTGCTGTTCGGTAAAGTTTTTGCCACCGACCACGATGTTGTCGTCAGCGTGAGATGTCATGGCAAAGAGGGTGAGCAGTCCGACGGTGATTGTTGTCGTGGCACGGCGTTGAAGTGTCATCTAGAAGTCCGGTTATGGGGTGGAGCCTTAAGTCTAGGCCAACGGGGCTCGCTGCCAAGGGGGGACGCACGAGTCTTTGCAATGGGCACGATTGCAGATGCAAATGCCTGAAAGTTGCAGAAATCGCTACCATGATCTCACGCTTCATTATGTGGAAAGGTGCCCGGAAAGCCGCATGGAAATCGAAGAGTTCATCAACTGTTATCAAAAGGGGCTCAATCAGCTTGACGGGATGACGGTCGCCGACTCCCGGCTTGGCTATGAGCGCCTGTGCGAAAGTTTTCAGGTGAGAAGTTCGGCAATCGCTTGCGACGTCACCAAGATCGCCGGTGTGCCGGTCACCAGGCTGTGGGCGCGTGATGGCGTGGGTCGAGGCGATGGCGTGGTGGTGTATGCCCATGGAGGAGGCTGGTCGCTCGGGTCCAGTCGTAGCCATCGCGGCGTCGCTGAAGCCCTGGTGCTGGCGCTGGGCCGCGATGTGGTCAGCGTGGACTATCGCCTGCTGCCTGAAGCGAATTACCGCGAAGCACTGGCGGATGTGCTTGGCGTGTGGCGAACCTGTGATCCTGTCGCCGCGGTAGGGGATAGCGCCGGGGGCAGGCTGGTAATGGATGCAGCAGCCACGCTAACTCGGGAAGGCGTTGGCGTACCACCGCTGGGGCTGATCTATCCGGTCGTCGGTACGCCGCATATGACGACGCTGGGGCCGGACGCACCGCTGCTGACACGCGACGATGTCATGGCGTTGTGGCGGTCGGTCGCGGCCGATATTCCCTGTCATGATGTGAGCCTTCCGCCGTCGCGCTACGTTCATGTGCTGGCGGCAGAGCACGACCCGCTGACGGCAATGACGGCAGATGCCGTGGAGCGATGGTCGGGCGCTTCAGTGCATGTTTCTCTGGATATCGCCGAAGGCATGGTGCATAGCGCGCTGCATGGCCTTCCCAGGCTGAGACCCATGCAGGCTGCCTGGCGGACTTTTTGCTCGCGGCTCAACGCTTCAATCGAGGCAGCAGCGAGTCATGACGGGAGTGAGTGAGCAGCAGGGGGGGGCGACGGAGGTGAAGTTCTGCCGCCGGGCGACCAAGAGACGGTGTTAGCGCTGTGCTCGGAGGGGAGCCGGAATCCCTGCATCGAGACGTGCCTGCCGTTGACGACGATGCTTTGATGTTCACCTCGGCTTCCCTGGGGCCGGGAGCATGGCTACACTTGGCGTTTCCCATTGCCCACAGGACGTTGCATGGCAAGCTCGCGGCCCAGCTACGCAAGAATAAAGGAATATCTGCTGTCCGAGATCGAGAGCGGGGCCTACGTCGCCGGTGATCGAATCCCTGCCGAGAATGCGCTGGCTACCCAGTTTGGGGTCAGCCGCATGACCGCCAACAAGGCCATACGCGATCTGGTACAGAAGGGCTTGCTGGTGCGCCGGGTGGGGTCCGGTACCTTCGTCAGTCAGCGCAAGTCCGAATCGTCGCTGTTCGACATCCGCAATATCGCCGACGAGATCCGCCTGCGAGGCGGCGAGCACTCAAGCCAGATCATCGCGTTGAAGGAGGTGGCCGCATCCGAAGAGGTCGCCGTCTTTCTGGGGGTGAGGACCGGGACCCGGGTGTTCTACTCCGAGATCGTGCATCGGGAAAATGGCGTGGCGGTCCAGCTCGAGCGACGCCACGTCAACCCGAAGCTGGCGCCGGACTACCTGCAGCAGGACTTCGAGCGCCAGACGCCCAACGCCATCCTGGTGGCGCGTTATCCGGTCACCGATGTCGAGAACAGCGTCGAGGCGATGCTGCCAAGTGACGAGGAAGCGGCGCTGCTGGAGATGTCTCCCAGCGACGCCTGCCTGCTGGTGGTGCGGCGTACCTGGTCAGGAGAGCTGTTGATCAGCTACACCCAGCTTCTGCATCCCGGCAAGCGCTACAAGCTGAACGCCTCCCGCAATACCTGAAGCTCCCCTGGCGCATCACCGCCGCTGTTCGGAAGGCTTCCTTCGCAGGTCTTTGCTGTGAAGGTGGCGACGGCTGTGGCTTGGTGTCATGCAGCGCTTGCGTTTTCACCTCCCTCTCTCGGTGATCTCCCCCCCCCCGGCAAGCTCTCTCGCCGAACTCCCTCCTATCACCCTGCTATCTCTCTGCTGTCTCTCTACTGGCAGCGCTGACGAACGCTTGGCGCCCGTCGTTCTCCCCCCTCCCTGACGTTGCCCTCGATGACCATCTCTCGGGCTCCCGGCGGGCTTCAGGGTGTCGTGCCGCGGACTCCCTCGACATCGGTGCGGGCCGTCGATGACGCTATATGTATATACCAATATGTGCCAAAAGCGCCTGGTGTCACCATTTTTCATTAGACCTTGGTCGATAATTTTCAAGGCCTGGTTTATAGAAAATGTTTAAAAAACAATAAATAAGTTTTGTTGTGAGATTTTTGGCAAGAATGTCTGGGTGGAAAGCTGAGCAGTTTGGCGATAGATATGTATATACATATTGAGCGGCCGTCAGCGCTCGATGTCACTGCCAACAACAAGACCGGAGGCAAGACGCTATGCAACCACTCAAGGGGATCACCGTCCTCGACCTGTCCCGGGTGCTCGCCGGGCCCTACTGCACCGCCATGCTGGCCGACCTGGGCGCCGAAGTGGTCAAGGTCGAGTCGGGGCAGGGCGATGACAGCCGTCATATTGCGCCTTACGTCGAGGGCGAAAGCCTGTACTTCTCGATGCTCAATCGTGGCAAGAAGAGCCTGTGTCTGAATCTCAAGGACCCCCAGGACCCCCAGGACCTGGAGCGCTTTCATCGGCTTTGCGAGCGCGCCGACGTGGTGGTGGAGAACTTCCGGCCCGGGGTGACCGAGCGCCTGGGAATCGACGAGGCGACGCTGCGTGCGCGCTACCCCCGTCTCATCTACTGCTCGATCTCCGGCTTCGGTCAGAGCGGTGCCATGCGCGCCAAGCCGGCCTACGACATCATCGCCCAGGCGCTGTCGGGCATGATGGCGGCCACCGGTCCCGATGGCGGCATGCCGACCCGCATCGGCGAGTCGCTGGGCGATGTGTGCGCCGGAATGTTCGCCAGCTGGTCGATCGCAGCGGCGTTGTTCGCCCGTGAACGTGACCCCGAGCGCCAGGGCTGCCATCTGGATGTGTCCATGCTCGATTGCCTGTTCTCGATGCAGGTCACCAACCTGGCGCAGTTCGTCGCCAGCGGCCAGGCGCCTTCTCCTATCGGCAACCGCCATCCGCTGTCGGCGCCCTTCGACAGCTTCGAGGCCAACGATGGCCAGGTAATCATCGCGGTGATCAACAACACGCTGTTTTCTCGCCTGGTTGAGTGCATGCAGGCGCCAGAGCTCGCCGAGGATGCGCGCTTTGTCGACGACGAGCAGCGCTGTCTCCACCAGGCCGAACTCAAGTCGCTGATCGAAGACTGGACCGGCCAGTTCACCGTGGAGGAGGTCTGCGCGCGTCTCGATCAGGCGGGAGTGCCGGCGTCTCCGATCTGGAACATCGCCCAGCTTGCCGAATCCCGGCATGCCGAAGACCGCCAGCTGCTGCTCGATATGGGGCACTGGCGCTCGCCGGCTCAACCGGTGTTCTTCAATGGCCGACGGGTCGTCTGCGATCGCCCCGCGCCGACGCTTGGCCAACACAACGCCTGTCTCGAATCACAGCACCTCGACAAGGAGATCGACGCATGAACTTTACCTTCAATGAAGATGACATCGCCTTCCAGGACGCCGCTCACCGCGTCTGCGCTGAGGTGCTCAAGACCAATGCGGCGCGCTACGACGAAACGCGGGAGTTCTGCCGCGAGAGCCTCGACGCCCTGGGCGAGCTGGGCTTCTGGGGCATGAACCTGCCCGAGCAGTATGGCGGTGTGGAGATCTCGAGCATCGCCATGTCGCTGGCGGTGGAAGAGATCGCCTACCACTGCGCGGCCACCTGTTCATCGCTGACCGCTCACTTTCTGGCCACCGACTCGGTGCTGATCGGCGCCACCGAGGATCAGAAGCAGACACTGCTTCCCCAGTGTGCCAGCGGCGAGAAGCTGGGCGCCTTCGCCCTGACCGAACCCGGGGCCGGCTCCAATCCCGCCGAGATGCGCACCCGGGCGGTACGCACCAGCGACGGCTGGCACCTGACCGGCACCAAGCACTACATCACCAACGGCGCCTTCGCCGACTTCCTGGTGGTCTATGCCAAGACCGACCCCGATCAGGGCCACCGCGGCATCTCTGCCTTTCTGGTCGATCGCCACACTGCGGGTCTCGAGTTCTCGAGTCCCGAGAAGACCCTGGGCCTGCGCGGTAGCCACATCTACGAGATCGGCTTCGACTGTGTGCTGCCATTGGATGCCTTGATGGGAGAGGAGGGGGCCGGATTCGCCACCGCCATGGAGGTGCTGGATCGCGGCCGGGTCGAGGTGGCGGCGATGAGCGTCGGTATCTCGCGGGCCGCTCGGGATGCGTCGCTGGCCTGGTCGAAGGAGCGCATCGTCGGTGGCAAGCCGCTGTGCCGGCACCAGGGCATCCAGTGGATGCTGGCCGAGATGCACGCCCAGCTCGAGGCCGCCAAGCTGGTGACCTACAAGGCGGCGGACGCACGTGACTCCGGCCAGCGCTTCAGCCTGGAGTCGGCGGTGGCCAAGCTGGTGGCCTCCGAGGCAGCGGCCAAGGTCACCGACGCCGCGGTGCAGGTCCACGGCGGCTACGGCTACATCTCCGACCTGCCGATCGAGCGCTACTACCGTGACGCCCGCATCACCCGCATCTTCGAGGGCACCTCGGAGATCCAGAAGATCATCATCGGCCGTGCCATCACCGCCTGACCGCCCAGCAAGGGAGATAGCCCATGAAAATCCTTGTCGCGGTCAAGCGCGTCATTGATCACAACGTCAAGATCCGGGTCAAGCCGGACCACTCCGGCGTGGACCTCACCAACGTCAAGATGGCCCTGAACCCGTTCTGTGAAATCGCCGTGGAGCAAGCGGTTCGCCTCAAGGAGGCCGGCGTGGCCAGTGAGGTGCTGGTGGTCAGTGCCGGGCCGAAGGCGGTGCAGGAGCAGTTGCGCACGGCGCTGGCCCTCGGCGCCGACCGTGCCCTGCACATCGACACCGAGGTCGCGCTGGAATCGCTGGCGGTGGCGCACCTGCTCAAGGCGGTCGTCGAGCAGGAGCAGCCGGAGCTGGTACTGCTCGGCAAGCAGGCCATCGACAGTGACAACAATCAGACCGGTCAGATGCTGGCCGCCCTCGGCGGCATGCCCCAGGGCACCTTCGCTTCCGCCCTGGAGGTAGAGCAGGGCCAGATCAAGGTCACCCGCGAGATCGACGGCGGCCTCGAGACCCTGTCGCTGGCGCTGCCGGCGGTCATCACCACCGACCTGCGCCTCAACGAGCCTCGCTACGCCAAGCTGCCGGACATCATGAAGGCCAAGAAGAAGCCCCTGGCCGTGACCACGCCCGACGCCTTGGGCGTCGACGTCAGCCCTCGGCTCAGGCTCAAGGCGGTCGAGCCGCCGCCCGAGCGGCAGGGCGGCATCAAGGTGGCCTCGGTGGCCGAACTCGTGGACAAGCTCAAGAACGACGCCAAGGTGATCGCATGAAGATTCTGGTCGTGGGGGAACATCATCAAGGACAGCTCGGCGAGGCCACCGCGCGGGTAGTCGCCGCCGCCCGACAGATCGCACAGACCGCAGCAGACCCAAGCGACGTCGATATCGATGTGTTGGTGGCAGGCGAGGGCGTCGCGGGCATCGCCGAGGCAGCGGCAAGGCTTGAAGGCGTAAGCCGGGTGCGGCTGGCCGATCAGGCGAGCCTTGCCCATCAACTGGCCGAGCCAATGGGAGATCTGGTGTCGGCGCTGGTCGGGGACTACACCCACGTGCTGGCGGCGGCATCGACCAGCGGCAAGAACGTGCTGCCGCGGGTAGCGGCGCTTGCGGATGTCGCCCAGCTCTCCGAGGTCATCGCGGTCGAGTCCGCCGATACCTTCAAGCGGCCGATCTACGCCGGCAACGCCATCGCCACGGTACAGAGTCTGGACCCGGTCAAGGTCATCACCGTGCGGGTCACCGCCTTCGAGGCGGTGGCCGAGGTCTCAAGCGCAGCACCCATCGAGTCCGTCGACATCGCCATCGTCAATCAGCACTCGCGCCTCGTCGGCGAGACCCGGGCGGTGAGCGAGCGCCCGGAGCTGGGCGCTGCCAGGGTGGTCATCTCCGGCGGTCGCGGCATGGGCAGCGGTGACAACTTTGCCCTGCTCGAAGGTATCGCCGATACCCTTGGCGGCGCCATCGGGGCGTCGCGGGCGGCGGTGGACGCCGGCTTCGTGGCCAACGACCTGCAGGTGGGGCAGACCGGCAAGGTGGTCGCGCCGGAGCTGTACATCGCGGTGGGTATCAGCGGCGCCATCCAGCACCTGGCAGGGATGAAGGACTCGAAGGTCATCGTCGCCATCAACAAGGACGAGGAGGCGCCGATCTTTCAGGTCGCCGACTACGGTCTTGTCGCGGACCTGTTCCAGGCACTGCCCGAACTCGACCAGGCACTGGCCGAGCGCTGACGCAGCTGGCCACAGTTCCGTGCTTAACGGCGCTGGCCATTCAACCCCTGAATATCATCCGTTCCGCTGGCGCCGATGACGGCGCCGGCACCACCGAGCATCCGCCCCTGCGGGCGGTGCTCCTCCCAAGCCCCACTGGAGACACAACATGAACAATCCCAAGGTGGCAGCCCCTCCACGCAGCGCTGGCGTGACCTCGCTGGTTGGCAGCCTGATTGGCCTTTGCATCTTCTTTTTCCCCTTCCCGACGGCAGATGGCGCGCTGAAGATCCCGCTGGTGATCATCATCGACTATCTGAAGTCTTCGCTCGGCGGGGCCCTCGAGTATCTGACGCTTGGCCTGGTCGCCCTGTTGTGTGTGACCTGGCTGCTGTCACGCCTGGTGGCTTCCTCCGGGGCGCCGTCTCCATGGCGCCAAGCCGTCGCCGCCTACCATGAGAAGGATGGCACGATGACCGGGCTGACCTTCCTGCTGGCGGCGGTGTTCACCTTCATGCTGGTGTTCCAGATCGGGCCCGACTGGCTGCTGCACAAGGATGTCGGTGGGCTGGCGCTGTACCTGGGGGGCAGCGTCTTTCTGACCGTGGCCATCGCCGGCCTGTTTGTGCTGTTTCTGACCGAGTTCGGCTTCCTGGAATTTGTCGGCACCCTGATGGAGCCCTTGATGCGTCCGCTCTATCGTCTGCCGGGCAAGTCTGCGGTGGACGCGGTTGCCTCCTTCGTCGCCGCCCCGGCGGTGGGCATCTTCATCACCAACAAGCTCTATCTGGAAGGCCACTATACTCAGCGGGAGTCGGCCAGCATTGCCACCAACTTCAGTATCTGCAGCCTGGGCTTCTTCGCCCTGCTGGCGTCCATCGGCGGCATCATGGCTTACCTGCCGCACATGATCATCGTCTCCTTCATCATCAACTTCACCCTGGCGGCGCTGATGGTCAGGATTCCGCCGTTGTCGCGCAAGCTCGACGTCTACCATCAGGGCAACACCCAGACGGCTCAGGATCTTGAGGTTTCCAGTGATGGACACATCCTGGCCCGTGCCTGTGGCGCCGCCGCCGAGCGCGCCTCCCAGACTCGGCTCGATGTGTTCTACAAGGGCTTCTGGGAGGCCATCACCTTTGCCCAGAAGATCGTCGCCTACATCCTGGCCATCGCCACCCTGGCGCTGCTGCTGGCGACCTACACCCCGGTATTCGACTACCTGGGCGTGCTGGTGGAGCCGTTGATCTCTGCGCTTCAGCTGCCGGATGCCAGCGCCATTGCCCCCACCGTGCTGGTGTCGATCGCCGAGATCGCGCTGCCGGCGATCATCATCTCCGGCGCCGACGTCGACCCCATGGCGGTGTTCTTCGTGTGCACCCTGTCGTCGGTGCAGATCATCTTCTTCACCGAGAGTGCCAACGCCATGCTGGAGTCGGACATCCCGCTGACGGTGCGTGACCTGGTCGTGGTATTCCTGCTGCGCACCCTGGTGGCCATGCCCATGGTGGCGCTGGCGACCCACCTGCTGTTCTAAGGCTTGACCAAAGCCTAGGGCTTGTCTGAAAAGTGCCTGCACTCGGTAATACGGCGTTAAAAATCGGATCAAAATGCTCATTTACACCCCGTAAACTGCGCTTTCTCACCGATTTTTGCCTTGTCTAACCTTCGCTCGTCGACTTTTCGGACAGCGCCTAGGCCTCGTCTCCTTGTATCGCCCATTGGCGCTTCCGTCCTCCTTCGGTAGCGCTTTTTTTATGTCGGGCGCAAGGCGCAGGCCATACGCCAGGGTCGGATAGGCGAGGCTGCCAGCGTGGCGCAGGCGATGGCTTTGCAAGAAAACCGAAAACTGATTGCGCCGCTTGCCGGCTTATCGTCGGCACAGGGCTGCACTAGCATGGGGGAAAACATGTCGCCGCACCGTTATCCGGTGACCGGCGCCGCCAGGAGATTGCCATGAAGACGATATTGATCACCGGGTCCACCGATGGGATTGGCCTTGCCACCGCCAGCGAGCTGGCGCGCCAGGGCCATCGCGTCATCCTGCACGGACGCAACCCGGACAAGCTCGCGGCGGCCCGTGAGCAGCTGGCTGTGATCTCGCAAGGCGAGGTGCCCGCAGGGCATGTCGCCGACCTATCACGCCTGGCCGAAGCGGCGGCGCTGGCGGCGGAGGTCGAGCAGAGCGATGAGCGCATCGATGTGCTGATCAACAACGCCGGGGTCTACCGCACCCCGGACACCCGCACCGCAGACGGCCTCGATGTGCGATTTGCGGTCAATACCCTGGCGCCCTATGTGCTGGCCCGTCGCCTGGCGGCTTTGCTCGGAGACAAGGGGCGGGTGGTCAATCTGGCTTCTGCCGCCCAGGCGCCGGTGTCGCTGGCGGCGCTTGCCGGCACCGCCGACGCCGACGGTGACTTCGACGCCTACGCCCAGAGCAAGCTGGCGCTGATCATGTGGACCCGCGACCTGGCCGCCAGGTCCAGTGCCGGTGATCCCATGGTAGTGGCGGTCAACCCCGGCTCCTTGCTGGCCAGCAAGATGGTCAAGGAAGGCTTTGGCGTGGCCGGCAACGACCTGTCCATCGGCGTCGACATCCTGGTCCGGGCGGCGTTGTCCGAGGAGTTCGGCAACGCCGGCGGCCAGTACTACGACAACGATGGCAATGGCTTCTCGTCGCCGCATGCCCACGCCATGGACGATGGCCGATGCCGTCGCCTGGTCGAGGCCATGGAAGAGGTGCTGGAGCGCCAGGCCTAGCCCGTTGCCACGAACGAGAGTGCCCTGGCCAGTCGTGTTTAGCCTTGAGCAAGCTCGAGGACGGTGTCGGTCAGGGCTCGGACGGCCACTGCGGCATCGTCCTTCTCGACATGTTCGTCCGGGTGATGACTGATGCCGTCCCGACAGGCGACGAACAGCATCGCAGCAGGGCACAGGTTGGCCAGATGGATGGCGTCATGAAAGGCGCCAGACACCAGTCGGGGGGCTTTGGTGGCGTACGTCTCAAGCTTCTGTTCAAGTGATGCCAGGATGGCCGAATCGAAGGTGACCGGTGCGATCGAGGACAACCGTTCCAGTGTGGCCGGACAGCCCTGCCAGTGAGTCGCTGCCAGGGCGGCAAAATCGTCGTCGATGGCTGCCAGTACCGAGCCATCGGGGTGGCGCAGATCGACCGTGAAGCTGAC
The DNA here is from genome assembly GCF_019801245.1 of Halomonas sp. DP1Y21-3. NCBI lineage: Bacteria > Pseudomonadati > Pseudomonadota > Gammaproteobacteria > Oceanospirillales > Halomonadaceae > Halomonas > Halomonas sp. DP1Y21-3. The sequence continues at coordinate 101,736 of NZ_JAHVJM010000002.1, read as the reverse complement.
CTCGTCGGCGATGGTATTGATCGAGTCTGGTGCCACGCTGAACTTGCCGATGGTGAAACGTACCTGCGAGCCCCGCCGGTTGACGCAGTTCTCCAGCTCCCTGATCAGGGCATGTGCCCCCATCACTGCGTCTCGTCTCATGTCCATGGGCGTTGTGCCGGCGTGGTTGGCACGTCCCTGGAGGCGAAAGCGGTACCAGTTGACACCCTGAATACCAACGACCACACAGGCGGGAAGTTGGCCTGCATCCAGCACGGGACCTTGCTCGATATGCAGCTCCAGGTAGGCCGATGGTGAAAAGGGGGTTTCTCGCTTGGTCGACCCCCGGGCTTCCATGGCCTCTAGACAAGGGGCCAGGGCTTGTTCGAATGACACTCCGACATCATCGCGTGACGCCATGATCGCCGCGATGTCTCTAACCCCCGCGAACCACGCAGACCCCGGTGTTCCCGGGGCGAAACGGGCGCCTTCCTCGTTGGTCCAGCTCACCACTTCGACAGGGCACTCGAGCGTGATGTCCTGTTCGTGCAGGGTGCGCAGCACGGCGAGGCCTGCGATGACGCCCAGCGCCCCGTCGTAGATTCCCCCTCGAGGCTGACTGTCCATATGGCTGCCGATCAACAGCGGCGGGAGCTCCGGGGAGCGCCCCTCTCGGCGCAGGTAGAGGTTGCCGATGGGGTCGTGGAAGGCGCTCGCGCCGAGGGAAGCCGCCTCTTGCATCAGCCACAGACGTGCCTCGATGTCGCTTTCGTCCAATGCCAGGCGGCCGAGGCCGCCTTCGGGTAGCGCGCCGATGCGCGCCTGGGTCTGAACGTCCTGCCAGAAGCGATCGATATCGACCTCTCGACCTAATGTGCTGTGCTGTTGCATTGTGCTCGTCTCAATAGATGAGTGAGGGTAGCCAGGTGCTGAACCAGGGAACATAGCTGATGACAATCAACGCCAGCAGCATCATGGCGATGAAGGGCAGGCACGCCTTGAACACTTCCTGCAGTGACATCTTCGAGATGGACATGGCCACGAAAAGATTCAGCCCGACCGGGGGAGTGATCATTCCCACCGAGAAGTTGATCAGGGTGATCACGCCAAAATGCACGGGGTCGACGCCGACCTGCTCGGCGATAGGCTGAAGGAGAGGGGACAGCACGATGATGGCCGAGGCACTGTCGAGGAAGAAGCCCGCGACGATCATCACCACATTGAACAGCGCCATGACCTGAATGGGATCGTCGGTCAGTGATAGCACCTGACTGGCCAGCTGGGTTGGCGTACCGGTGATCGCCAGCAGCCATGAGAAGGCAGAGGCGCCGGCAGTGATCAGCAGCAAGGTTGCAGAGGTCAAGCCAGAGCTTCTCAGGGTGGCGACCAGCTCCCGGGGACCAATGGTGCGATACACGACCATGCCGATGAAGAGTCCGTAGACGCAGGCCACCGCCGCTGACTCCGTGGGGGTGAAGACGCCGCTGTAGATGCCGCCCAGCAGAATAAAGGGGAGTCCCAGGCCCCAGGCTGCCGCCTTGAAGGCACGCAGGATCTCGCCCAAAGAGGGAATCGGCGCACGCGCATATCCCTTGAGGCTGGCGTAGACCATGCAGTAGCCGATCAACAGAGAGGCGATCAGGATGGCCGGCAGCAACCCCGCAGCGAATAGCTGACCCACCGAGGTGCCAGTCACCGAACCATAGATGATCAAGGCGATACTGGGGGGCACGATCGGGCCAAGGGTGCCGGCCGTGGCGATCAGGCCAATGGCGAAAAGCCGGTTGTAGCCTGCCGCGACCAGGGCGGGAAACATGATGGTGCCGATGGCCACCACGGTGGCTGGGCTGGAACCTGAGATGGAGCCAAAGAACAGGCATGACAGCACGGTGGCCGCTGCGAGTCCTCCGGGCACCCAGCCGACCAGTGCCTTGGCCAGGTTGATCAGGCGGTCGGACAGCCCGCCGATACGCATCAATTCGGCGGCTAGAATAAAGAAGGGGATCGCCATCAGCGAGAAGTTGTTCATGCCCGTGAACATGCGCATGGGAACAATCAGCGCACTGGTCGAGCCGAACAGCTCAATTGCGACAAAAACGGCGAGTGAGAGTGCGGCGAATATCGGTAGACCGAGCAATAACACCGCGAAGAAGATTGGCAGAAGCGCCGTAATCATGGGAGTCTCCTGGTTAGACGAGCTTGTCTGCCTCTGCGGCGAGTTGTTCAGCGTGGCTCATGGGGGGGCTCGACCACATCGTCTGCAAGAGTCCAAGGTAACGGATGATCAGCAGCACTCCCGAGATACCGATCGGCAGGTAGAACCATGCCATCGGCAGTCTCAGGGCTGCCGTCAGCTGTCCGCGATCCATGGTCTTTCCGAATAGCTGGAACCCGTAGAAGACCATGAATCCGGCGAAGATGATGCCGAGTACCGCCGAGACCAGATGCAACAGGCGATTGACCCTGGGCGAGGCGATGGCATTGAGCACATCGACCGAGATATGAGCGCCGTGTCGCACCCCCATGCTGGCACCGACGAAGCTCATGCAGATGATGGAATAGATGACAACTTCCTCGGCCCAGAACAGCGAGCTGTTGAAGCCATAACGATAAACCACCTGAACCGCCGTAATGACGGTCGCGATCGACATGAACGCGACCATCGAAACGCTCTCCAGGCGATCAATCGCTGCATTCAGCGTCTTGATCATCGGAGCTCTCTCTTAGTATTCGATACCGACGACGTCGTAGACCTTGTGCAGCAGTTCCGGCGTCACCACGTCTTCGTAGTCCTCGTGTACCGGCATGCTGGCCTCGACAAAGGCTTGGCGAGCCTCATCGCTGATCTCGTTGATGGCGATCTCGTCCTTGATCTCGGACATGATCACTTCCTCGTCCTCGAGCGTCATCTGGCGTGAGGCATCGCGACCGTTGTCGAAGGCTTCGAGCATGACCTGCTGGAGGTCTTCGGGCAGGGATTCCCAGGCATCCTTGTTCATGACGGCGGCGTAGGCGTGGTAGGCATGGCTGGTCAGTGACAGGTAGTCCTGAACCTCGTGGAAGCGCATGGTGTAGATATTGGCCAGCGGGTTTTCCTGTCCTTCTACCACGCCTTGCTGCAAGCCGTTGTAGACCTCGGTGAACGCCATCGCAGTCGCGTTTGCGCCATAGTTCTCGTAGGTCGAGATGATGATCGGGGCCTGCATGGTGCGCATGCGAATGGCGTCGAGGTCTTCGGGGGACTCGATGGCACGCACGTTATTCGTCATATGGCGAAAACCCGCGCCCCAGAAGTTGAAGGCATGCATGCCATCATCTTCGAGGGTATCGAGGATTTCCCGTCCCACGTCGCCATCAAGCACCGCTTCCATATCATCGTAGGTCGAGATCAGGAATGGCAGGTCAAGAATCTGCAGGCGGGGTTCGAAGTTACCCAGGGTTGCGGTGGGGGGAATGCCGATATCCACCAGCCCCATCTGGATCTGTTCGATGATTTCGACATCGCCACCGACCTGGGCGGCGGGCAGCACGTTGATGCTGATACGGCCGTCGGAGTTCTCCTCGACCTCCTTCTTGAAGGCGAGGGCGGCCTTGCCATTGGGCGTGTCTTCAATCAACACATGGGCAAAGGAAAAGGTGTAGTCGGCGGCCAGGCTCTGGCCGGAGATGGAGGCTGCGGCGATGGCCAGGGGCAGGGCCAGCTTCAGGGACATTTTCATGGATGGTTCCTTTTTTGTCGTGGTTGTTGTCGTGGTTGTTGTTGTGGTCGGTACAACGCGATGAAAATGGTGGAGCACCATCGGGGATGGCTGAGCAAGACCTGGTGCTTCGATTCAACGAGCCAGTGCATCGAGTGTTGCCGCCAGTGGAGTGTCGCTGGCCAGCAATATCGACAGGGCAATTCGCGCCTTGCGTGCGCCAAGCCCGCTGACCGGCAGTGCGCCTGCCTGACACAGATCGACAAGGCTTCCCGAGAATTCGTAGCTCTGGTGGAGCGGGCCCGACAGGCAACTGCTCGTGACCAGTACAGGAAGTCCTTGCGAGCAGGCATCACGAACAGCCGGCATCCAGTCGGGAGGAACATGGCCTCTACCCAGGGCGTCGATGACGATGCCGGCGGCGCCGTTGTCGATGGCGCATTCGAGCAGTGCGGGGCTGGCGTCGAGGTAAGCGGGAACGATGTCGACGCGAGGAAGTTGTGCCTGCATGGGCAACTCGAAGACCTGGTGATCGACGGGGTGCTGCAGCAGGTGGACGTTCTCTCCATCCACTCGGCCAACGGGGCCAGCGGCAGGCGCGGCAAAGCCGTCCAGCTGATAGGTCGAGACCTTGCGTACCTGCCGAGCCGCGAACAACGACTGGTTGAACACGACCAGTGTGCCCAGTCCACGTGCCTGCTCGTCGGCGGCCACCCGGATGGCGTCGGCCAGATTGATGAAAGCGTCCGTCCCGGCCTGGTGTGGCGGTCGCTGGGAGCCAGTCACCACGACAGGCTTGTGCGACGGCAGGGTCAGATCGAGGAAGAACGCCGTGTCTTCCAGGGTATCGGTGCCGTGGGTAATTACGATGCCTTGCACGCCTGGGTCGGCCATGGCGTCCAGGCAACGCTGGTGCAACGCTACAAGGTCGGCGCGGCTGATGGCGTTGCTTGGCTTTTGCAGGACCGAAACCACGTCGACGCGAGCGCGGAGCGCTTCGGGTAGCGCAACGTTTGCCAGCAAGGCGTCGCCTGGGAGCGCACCGGACAGACTGCGCCCGGAGCTATCCAGGGCACTGGCAATGGTGCCTCCGGTGGTCATCACCAGAATACGGGGTAGGGAGGACATGTTCGCGTCTCGTTGTTGTTGTCATAAGACATCAGATGTCTGTCATCATGCTAGACTCAAGGTTGCTGTCCAGGCAAGTCCTGGCGCTCAAAAAGTAATGATAAAACCGATAAAAATAGATTTTCGTCGCGGCCGTCTTGTGTCGATGCGCAGATTGGTTGGATATTTTCTGTCGCTGACCGCTTTGGACGTGTTACCCAGCCGCGCCACGCCAAGTTCGAAACGCATCAACAAGGATAAAGCCAATGGATCTCTTCGGGAGTTCAATCGACCGCCAGTCGGTCGCGGTGCAGCTGCTCGAGCGCATCAAGACGGCGCTGATCGCCGGTGAGCTCAAGCCAGGAGACTATCTGCCTTCGGAGACGGAATTGACCCATAGCCTGGGAATCGGCAAGTCCAGTGTGCGCGAGGCGATCAAGATGCTGCAGGCGATCGGCATCGTCGAGGTCAAGCGGGGGCAGGGGACGCTGATTCGCAAGGAGCCCGGAGAGCCGCTGGTCGATCCGATGGCATTTGGCATGATCCTGGCCAGAGGCATGACCCGTGACGTTCTGGAGTTTCGCAAGATGTTTGAACCCGCCTATACGCTGCAGGCGATGGACAATGCCACGCCAGAGGATCATCAGGCGATTGGCGCTGCCATTGACGCGCTCGAGGCAGCCATTGCCAATGACGAGCAGACCGCTTGCCACGACACGGCCTTTCATCGCGCGATCCTGGCCGCCACCCACAACCCCATGACGATTCGTGTCGGCGAGACGCTGATTCAACTGGTCGAGGCCGGCCTCGAGACGTCGATGCAGACCTTGCCGGAGGTCGCGCTGAAGGACCACAAGGCGATCTACACGGCTTTCCAAGCGGGCGACGAGACGGCCGTCAGGGCCGCGATTGAGGTCAGTAGCCAAAGCTGGGAAACCACCCTGACCTATCTGGAAGGTACAGAAGGCCGCTGATCGACGTTCGGCGTCCTCGGCTTGCAGGATGCCTGGACCAGCGTCGACACCCGCGCGGCCGTTGCTGACACGCCGCCGTGAGCAGAAGGCCAGGCAGGAAGCGTCCTGCACGAACCAGACCTGGATGCCTCGACCGGGGGCGAGCCTGGCGCGCGCCTGCCCAGCCCCGCTACAAGATAAAGCCCCCGCTCACCGTGAAGGCGAGCGGGGGCTTTTGGTTGCCTGCTGTTGGTGACGGCTCAGGTGGTCTGAAATTCGGAGCTGGAGGTGGTCGTTTTCTCGGCGGACGACGTCGTGCGCCAGATGGCGATATTGGCGTAGCCGTAGAACAGCGAGATGGCGATGACCAGCATGTGATACCAGAGGAAGGGCAGGTAGGCCATGGTGGACACGCCGAGGGTGGTGGCCATGAACACGCCGCCATCGGTCCAGGGCACCATCGGGGTGGTCACGGTGCCACCGGCTTCGGCGTTGCGCGACAGCACCCGACGATCGATGCCCTGGTCGTCGTAGTTCTTCTCGGTGATGGTGCTGGCGGTGATCAGCGAGACGTAGGCGGCGCCCCCGAAGAAATTGCCGAAGAAGCCACCGAGCATGGTCGACAGGGTCAGCCGGCCCGGGTTGTTGGCCCAGCGCAGGAAGCCGTTGCTGATCGCCTTGAGGATGCCGACCCGGTCCATCAGGCCACCGAGGCCCAGGGCGAAAAGGATCAGTGCCACCACGCCGAGCATCGACTGGATGCCGCCGCGATTGAGCAGTGTATTGAGGAATTCCACATCCGAGGCCATGGCGTTGCCGTCATAGGCGATGCGAATGGCATCGACCGGAGACACGTCCTGGGCCCACCAGGCGCAGATGCTGCCCAGCACGGCGCCGAAGGTGATTACCGGGATGGCAGGGAATCGGCGCGTCAGCAGGCCGATCACGATCACCGCCGGCAGCAACAGCCAGGGGCTGATGGTGAAGTGGGTCTCCAGCGCCTGCATGGCGACGGTGGCACGGGAGGTGTCGACGTCGCCGTCGATAAAGAAGAAGCCGACCACCAGAAACAGCACGCCGGCGATCAGGATTGCCGGTGCACTGACCAGCATCATCGAGCGGATATGGTCGATCAGGTTGACCTTGCACAGCGAGGCGGTCATCACGGTGGTATCGGACAGCGGCGACATCTTGTCGCCGACGTAGGCACCGGAGATCACCGCGCCGGCGACCAGCGGCAGCGGGATGCCGAAGCTGTGGCCGATGCCCATCATGGCGACACCGGCGGTGCCTGCGGTACCGAAGGAGGTACCAGTGGCCAGCGAGGTGAGGGCACAGATGATGAAGGCGGCGAACAGGAAGATCTGCGGGTCCATCACCGTCAGACCGTAGTAGATGATGCTCGGCACGATGCCACCGGCGATCCAGGTGCCGATCAGGGCGCCGACGGTGGTCAGCACCAGTACGGCTTCCATGCCGTTGTGAATGCCGTTGATCAGTCCTTCCTGCATGCTGGCGTAGCGGATCTTGAGCCTGACGCCCAGCGCCATGACCAGAAACCAGGAGGCGAACAGGGCAAGCTGGATGGGCAGACCAAGGACATTGATGCTCAAGAACATGATGGCGATGAAGCCGATCATGACGGCCAGAACCTCGGCCATGCCGGGTAGGCGGATGGGGGTGGAAGACGACGTCATGGGATCTCCTTTGGTGTTGTTGTGGGTTCTGCGGTGCAGGGGCCGAGCGGTCATGCTCAGAAGCGCTCGAGCCGATAGGGCGACAGTGGCGGGAGTGGCGATGGTGGCGGGAGTGACACCGGGCCGGATCCGGTCGCTGGGCCCGTCCGCCCCGTCGCCAGGCGGGCGACAAGCTGTGCCGTAACAGCGGCCTGGGTCAGTCCCAGATGGTGGTGCCCGAAGGCCAGCAGCACGCGGCCGTCCCGGGCGCTGTCGATGATCGGCAGCGAATCGGGAAGGGAAGGGCGAAAGCCCATCCAGGGCTTGGCATCGGTGCTGTCCAGGTCGTGCTCGAACAGACCCTGGCTCAGGCGGTGGAGCTGCCAGGCGCGGGCCATGTTGGGGGGGCGCTTGAGGCCGGCGAATTCGACAGTGCCGGCCAGGCGCAGGCCGTCACTCATCGGCGTCATGATGAAGCGGCGCTCCAGCGAGGTGACCGCCACCGGCAATCGGTGCCGCTCTGCCGGCAGCATCAGGTGATAGCCACGCTCGGTATCCAGTGGCACACGGCGACCGCTGAGGTGTGCGGCCAGGCGGGCCGAGTGGGCGCCGCAGGCCAGCAGTACCCGTTCACAGTCCAGCGCCCCCGAATCGGTCTGGAGGGTGACGCCCTGGCCATGGACACGGGCTGCGCGTACCTCCGCCGTGGCGAAGGTAACGCCTGCATGGCGGGCGGCGTCGACCAGGGCCCGGGAGATGGCGGCGGGGTCGACCACATGGGCGGTGGCGGGAAAGAAGAGGCCGCCACGGAGCTTGGTCGAGAGGGACGGCGCAAGCTCGCGTATGGCGTCACCCGACCAGGATTCGAGGGCTACCCCCTGGGCCGACATGGCACCAGCCAGATGGTCGATCCGGGGCTTTGACAGGTCCTGCTCATAGACCAGCAGCGAGCCGTCCTCCTTCATCAGATGGCGGCCATCGATCGAATCGAGCAGCTTGCGCCAGGCGTCCAGGCTGGCCTCGTTGAGGGCACGAATCCCGGCCACGCTGTTGGCGTAGGGGGCAGAGCGCAGGTTCAGCAATAGACGAGTGAACCAGGGCAGGGCGCGGGGCAGGTAGCGCCAGTCCAGTCGCAGCGGCCCCATCGGATCACGCAGCATGGCGGGAAGCTGCGTCAGGATCGAGGCGTCGGCGATGGGAAAGACCTGCTCGGTGGCCATATGCCCGGCGTTGCCGTATGACGCCCCCATGCCGGGAGCCTGACGATCCAGTACCTGCACCGAAAAGCCCTGGCGGCGCAGCTCGAGTGCGCAGGCGAGGCCGATGACGCCAGCACCGATCACGTTAATGCGCGTGTCGCCGGGTTGGCGGTCTTGTCGCGAGCCGGGTGAACCCATGGTTTGCCTCTGCAGCGTTTGTCTTTGTCGATTGTATAAAATATAAGATAGGTGCCCTTTCGGATCAATAGCGGCGATATTAAACGTTGGCGTTATCCGCTGGACGGTCTGCATGGGCGACGCACCGAGGGGGAGCGCATGAACGACGTGCTGGGGCCGGAGCGCAAAGGAATGCGCCGTGTTCGGGGCGCAGAGAAAGCCGCGCTGGGGTCGGAGCGCAAAGGAACGCGCCGTGTTCGGGGCGCCGAGAAAGCTGTGCTGGGGTCGGAGCGCAAAGGAACGCGCCGGGTTCGGGGCGCCTGGAAATCCGCGCCGGGTTCGGGGCGCCGAGAAAGCCGCGCTGGGGTTGGAGCGCAAAGGAATGCGCCGTGTTCGGAGCGCTGAAAACGTGCCAAGGGGATGGAGCGTCAGGACGGTGCTTTCAGGGCAGGGACTTGAACAAGCCAGCGCAGGAGGGAACCTTGATGACAGGCGGCTGGCGCCGACGGGGGCGATAACGCCACTGGCAGGCCAAGGGCGACGACCGCGAAAGCGGGCAGCTCACCCGCGGACGTTCAGGGGGCTATGGCGTTGACGCCAGGGTTCTAGCGAGTCGGCGCCCGCAAGGCGCCGACAGGGCAAGCACAAGGGGAGGGATGGCGCTTCAGTCTGCGTCGCCGCGCTGGGCGCGTTCTTCGAGCAGGGTCACGATGCCTTCACAGGCTTCCTGAATATGGCGCTGGAGCAATTCGCAGGCCTCGTCGGCCTTGCCCTGACGGGCGAAGTCGAGCAGCCCATGGTGTTCGCGCTCGGCCTTTTCGATCTCCTGGGTGTAGAGCAGTTGCATGCGGATGTAGCGATCCGACTTGGTGTTGAGCTGACTGATCAACGCCAGGGTTTCGGGCAACCTGGCCGGTGCATAGAGGGCCTGGTGGAAGGCGAAATTGTACTCGCTCCAGTTGTCGATCTCGCCGCCGCTGTTCAGGGCATCGTCGTACTTCTCGAGGATGCGCTCTGCCTTGAGCAGGTCGTCTTCCGTCAACTCGCTGATGGCATGGCGCAGGACGTAGGTCTCGAGCAATACTCGCAGGTCGAACAGCTCGCGAATCTTGGCGACCGACAGTTCGGTGGTAAAAGCACCGCGGTGGGCATGGAACTCGACCAGCCCTTCGGACTCCAGGGTCAGCAGGGCTTCGCGCACGGGAATACGGCTGACGTCATAGTCCTTTGCCAGGGCATCCTGGCGCAGCTGGGTTCCCCCCTGGAACTCTCCGCCCAGGATACGCCTGCGCAGGTCATCCGCGACGAACTGTGCGCGTGTCTTGAAAGTCGCCATAGCCTCTCTCTGCCCATCGGATGTTATTGCACACTGTATACAAACCGCGATGAATGTCCATGGGCAGGCGGCGGCCCCAGGGGGCCGCCGCCTGGGCAAGGGACCTGATTCAGGCCTCGCGCTTGCCGTCGACGAGGCGGCCAAGGGCCCAGGGGTTGTCGTCGCGCAGTGCCTGGGGCAACAGCGCTTCGGGCAGATCCTGATAGCACACCGGGCGCAGGAAGCGCTGGATCGCGGCGCTACCCACCGAGGTGGTTCGGGCGTCGGAGGTGGCGGGGAAGGGGCCACCATGCACCATGGCGTGGCATACCTCGACCCCGGTTGGCCAGCCGTTGACCAGGATACGTCCGGCCCGGCGTTCGAGGATCGAAAGCAGGCCGTGGGCCGTCTCGGTATCGCCGTCGTCCATCTGCAGGGTGGCGGTCAGCTGGCCCTCGAGACCTTCGGCCAGCGCCTTGACCTCACTTGTGTCGGCACACTCCAGCACCAGGGACGTCGAACCGAATACCTCGGCCTGTAGCGCTTCGTCGCCGAGAAAGTCACTGGCCGTGGCCACGAACAGTCCCGCCTGACACTGATTGACGCCTTCGCCTTGCGGCCCACGTGCGATTTCCCGGACCTTGTCGCTGTCGCCAAGGGTCTCTACGCCCTGGGTGTAGGCGTCATGGATGCCCGGGGTCAGCATGGTCTGGGCGCCCGCGGCCTTGACGGCTTCGGCGGCCGACTCGATGAAGGCGTCCAGGGCCTCGCCCTTGACCGCGATCACCAGCCCCGGGTTGGTGCAGAACTGTCCGGCGCCCATGGTCAGTGAGCCGACAAAGGCCTCGCCGAGGTCCTTGCCGCGGGCCTTGAGCGCCTCGGGCAGCAGGAACACCGGGTTGATCGAGCTCATCTCTGCGTAGAAGGGGATGGGGTCCGGTCGGCGCTGGGCGCTTTGCCACAGGGCCATGCCGCCAGAGCGAGAGCCGGTGAAGCCGGCTGCCTTGATGCGGGGGTCCTCGACCAGCGCCTGGCCTACCACGCGGCCGGAGCCGAAGATCAGCGAAAACACGCCTTCGGGCAGCTCGCACCGGGCCACCGCCTGTTGTACTGCGCGGCCGACCAGCTCCGACGTGCCGGGGTGGGCCGAGTGAGCCTTGACCACCACCGGGCAGCCAGCGGCCAGGGCCGAAGCGGTGTCGCCGCCGGCCACCGAGAAGGCCAGCGGAAAGTTGCTGGCACCGAACACCGCGACAGGCCCCAGGGCGATCTGACGCTGACGCAGGTCGGCACGGGGCATGGGCTGGCGTTGTGGCTGGGCAGGGTCGATGCGAACGTCGAGCCATTCGCCCGCGCGTACGGTGTCGGCAAACAGTCTGAGTTGTCCGCAGGTGCGTCCGCGCTCTCCGGCAAGGCGGGCCTGGGGCAGGCCGGTTTCCTGCATGGCGCGCTCGATCAGCGCATCGCCGAGTGCCTCGATTTCCGATGCGATGGTCTCGAGAAAACGGGCGCGTGTCTCGAGCGTGGTTTCGCGGTAGTCATCGAAGGCGGCCTCTGCCAGGGCGCAGGCGCGCTCCACCTCGGCCTGGCTGCCGCCCGGGTAGGCCGGCTCCAGGCGCTTGCCGGTGGCGGGGTCGATGGCGTGGATCGGCGCCTGGCTGCCAGTCACGGCGTCCTGTCCGATCAGCATCTTGCCTTCCAGTGTCATTTGACTCTCCTGTCGAGGGGGACGTGCGGGAAGCAGCATGGGCGACAGGGGTGTTGTGCCAACGCCCCTGTCGCCCATGCCGAAAACAACAGGAGGCCCGGCGTCGAGCGAGCCTCCCCGGTGGTTTCAGGACATATCGGGCTTCAGGACAGGTCGAGCGAGGCTGACCAGCCGGCGTACCAGGTGCGGAAGAGGTCGTACTGGGTCTCGACGTAGCGACGCTGGGCATCACTGAGGGCGTCGCTCTCGTTGAAGTGCAGGCGATACTCTTCGTCACCGTTGAGCACCATCAGGTGCTTGTAGTAGAGCACCAGGTCGGCACCTTCATCGAAGGAGGACAGCACCCCCAGGGCCTGCTCGAGTTCCTGGGCCCGGCGACGTGCCTCGACATCGCCCTTAGCAGCCTTCTTGCTGAGGGCCACCAGCGTCAGCACCTCGTGGGGCAGGGCGTTACCGATGCCGGTGATGGCGCCGGTGGCGCCGCAGTTGACGAAGCCATGGAAGACGGTGGTGTCGACGCCGACCATCAGGGTGACCTGATCATCCTGGGAGGTGATGTGCTCGGCGGCGTAGCGCAGGTCATCGGCGCCACCGAATTCCTTGAAGCCGATCAGGTTGGGATGCTGGCGACGCAATTCGAAGAACAGGTCGGCGCGGGTGGCAAAGCCATAGTAGGGGCTGTTGTAGATGACCGCGGGGAGGTCCGGCGCGGCGTCCAGGATCGCGGCGAAGTGTGCCTTCTGGGCGGTCACCGAGGTGCCGCGAGACAGCACCCGGGGAATCACCATGAGGCCATGGGCGCCGACCTTGGCGGCGTGGGCAGCGTGGGATACCGCTTCGCGGGAATTGACCGCGCCGGTGCCGACGATGGTGGGGATGCCGGCTGCCACCAGGCGGGCGACGCCTTCCTGGCGCTGGGCCTCGGTCAGCAGCGGCCAGTCGCCCATGGAGCCACAGTAGACCACGCCGCTCATGCCGGCCTCGATCAGTTCACGGCCCTTGGCGACCAGGGCGTCGAAGTCGGGCTGGCGGTCCTTGGTGCAAGGGGTCATCAGGGCGGGGATGCAGCCGGTGAAGATATTGTCGTTCATGTCGGGTCCTTGAGTGGGACGATGTCACGGGTCAGGGAGGCGCCGCCCTTCTTGGGCAGCCGCCGATGGGTAAAAACGTCAATGGCCGTCGTCGGGTACTGGGGCGCCAGCCGCTGGGGCTTCAGCCGCCGATGCCCCAGGCGAAGGGGTCTTGCTCGTCGATCAGCAGGGTGCTGTCGGCGCTCATGAAGGCGCGTCCGGTGATGCTGGGGCGAATCTGATCGCCTTGCCATTCATAGCTCGCCTCGAACAGGCCGCCGCAGACGCTGGCCTGGCGCCAGCGTTCGCCGGGAGCGAGTTTGCCGTCGGCGGCCAGGCACGCCAGCTTGGCGCTGGTGCCGGTACCGCAGGGGGATCGGTCGTAGGCCTTGCCGGGGCACAGCACGAAGTTGCGGCTGTCGGCCTCGTCGTCATCGGCGAACAGCTCGATGTGGTCGATTTCGCCACCGTCATCGCCGGTGAAGCCCTGGCCTGCAAGCGCCTGACGAATGGCCCAGGTATAGCCGGTCAAGGTCTCCACATTATCCAGGGCGATGCGCTGGCCATGGTCGCTGACCAGAAAGAACCAGTTGCCGCCCCAGGCAATGTCGCCATGGACCATGCCGTGGCCGGGCACTTCCACCGCGACCTGCCGGCGGTAGCGGTAGGAGGGGACGTTGCGTACGGTCACGGCACCGTCGGCATGCAAGGTCGCCTCGACCTGGCCCACCGGCGTGTCGATGCGGTGGTCGCCGGGGCTGAGGTGGCCCAGGTGATGCAGCGAGGCGACCAGGCCGATGGTGCCGTGACCGCACATGCCCAGGTAGCCGGCGTTGTTGAAGAAGATCACCCCGCAGGTTGCGTCCGGAGATACCGGCTCACAGTAGAGTGCGCCGACCAGCACGTCGTGGCCGCGGGGTTCCAGCATCACCGCGCGGCGCCAGTGGTCGTGTCGGTCGCGCAGACAGTCGCGTTTCTCGGCCATGGTGGCGCCGGCAAGCGTCGGAAAGCCGTCCATGACCAGGCGCGTGGGCTCGCCGGCGCTGTGGGAATCGATGACGTGTACGCGTTGCATGGAGTACCCCGGTTTGTTGTCGGTTGTGGTGATCGACGATCATCTGGGCGTCGTTGATCAGGTTTTATATTTTATACAATCTTCAAGAGACGTTGTGAAGTCATCAAAGAGGATTCTTTGCGGGGGCTGGCGCGAGCAGGAAGAGCGGCAGGCACAGGAAAGACCGGGAGGCCGGCGCGGAAGGACAGCGGTGGGGTACGAAGGGCGAGCAGCAGGCACAAAAAAGGCGAGGGGCAGGGCCCTCGCCAAGTCGTCAAAAGGAGGGGGCTGGTGTCATTGAGCGGTGATTACGCTCATCACCAGGTTGCCGTCGACCTTGACCGGGCCGTCTTCGCTGGCGCCCAGGGTGTATTCGAAGATGCCGGTCTGCATGCCGCCGTCCTCGCCGTGGAGCATCAGCATCAGATGTTCGCCGCTGCTGACCTCTTCAGTCAGGATGGCCGCGATATCGGTGTTCTCACCGGCCTTGAGCGGGGCGTGACCGACAACGCGCCCTGGTTTGTGGCTTTCGTCGGTACGGTGGACGACCAGCCAACCGTTGTTCTCGGCGACGATGCGATCGGCGGTGACGGTGCCGCTCTCCACCGACTGATCTTCGGCCCAGACGCCGAGATGGCCGGCTTCGTCCATCTCTCCATGGTGGGCGGCCTGGGCGCCGGTGGCCAGGGTGGCTGCGCCGACGAGGAGGGCTGAGGTGATGAGGGTACGTGCTGCCAATGGCTTGAACATGGTGATGGTCTCCTGGTGTTGCTGATTGGCTTGCCGAAGGTGCTCCACGACAGGATGGCTGCCGAGTTGATAACAGCTACGTGCCGATGCCACGGTGGGTTTCACATCATCGAAAAAAATTGTTGTGCCCTGAGAGAGCCGACGTCCAGATAAAAAAGGCCACTCGAACGAGTGGCCAAGCAGGGAAGTCGTGGTGCGGGGCGTACGCATCGAGGGTGTCGAAACCCACGCCCGCCACGATGACCCCGCCATCGGCCGTTGCCGGTGGCGGGGTCATCGACTAGCTACGCAGGGGAGGCGAAAAGGTTTCAGTGAGGGCTGAAATTCTCAGAGACGCTGGCCGCCGCTGGGCTCGGTGGGGTACAGGTAGCCGTGGATGGCGGGGCCGGTGGGCTGGCCGGTGGGCGAGCCACCCGGAGGCTCGACGCTGATGCCAAAGGTGGCATGCTTCAGCAATTCAGGTTCGTAGTCGCGCAGGGCGGCCTGGTCGAGGCTCAGGTCATCGTCGAGTACACCGACGGACCGGGGAGCGGAGCCCAGATCATCATGCTTGATCCAGAGCTGATAGGAGCGGTCGGGCAGAGGTTCGGCGCTGACCGGGCGGACATGCAGGCGGCGCTGCTCCAGGTTGACGCTGAGCATGAAGGCGGGCTGGCGATCGTCCTGCTGGAACACCGCCACAAAGTTGGACTCACTGGTGGACGGCGACGGCTGTGCCAGCAGCACCGCCGCCAGGATGACCGCCGCGGCGCTGGACAGGCCGGTGGCGGCCTTCCAGAAGGCCAGACGGCGGTGCAGCGGCGTGACGCTGGCGGTGCTCGGGGGGGCGTCGGATGCCGTATCGCCACGCGCGGCGTCCTCGATGGCCTTGATGCGTTGCTGGATAAGCGGCAACAGGTCCGGGCCCGGGGTGAGGTCCTGGATCTCGTCGGCCAGAGGCGCCAGCCGGCTCTCCCATTCACCGATACGCTGCTCGAGTTCGCTGTCGTGTTGACGCTGGCGGTGCACCCTGTCGCGCTCGTCACGATCCAGGGTGCCCAGCACGAACTCGGCGGCCAGCATGTCCTTGTCGTCGCGGTCGCTCATGATCCCAGGCACCCCTTGAGTTGTTTCAGTGCACGATGCAGCCAGGTCTTGACGGTATTGACCGGCTGGTCGAAGTGGCTTGCCAGTTCGGCCCGCGACCAGCCCTCCAGATAGGCCAGGCGCACCATTTGCTGCCGGCTCTCTTCCAGTTCATCAAGGCACAACGTCAGCTGTGTCGACGTCTCGTCCTGGTGACGCTGATCGTAGGCGGAGGGCGTCTCGGCGACCCAGTTCTCGAGGATACTGTCGCTCTCGGTGGGCCGTGTCGGTGCCTTGCGTAGCTCGTCGATGGCCGCATTGCGGGCGATGGTCACCATCCAGGTGATGGCGGAGGCGCGCTCGCTCTCGAAGCGTCCGGCCTTCTGCCAGATGGTCACGTAGACCTCCTGGATGACATCGTTGGCCCAGGCCTGCTGCTTCAAGATACGTAACACCGTGCCGAAGAGTTTCGCCACGCTGGCCTCGTACAACTCGGCGAAGGCCTCCCGGTCCTTGTCGGCGACTCTGGAGAGCAGATGAACCAGCCGCTCCGGGGAGGACAGCGGCGGGGATTCCTGGTGCGCCGGGGGCGGGGCGCGAAAGGCATTGGACATGGCGGCGATCTCTGCGCTGCGGAGTGTTGTTGTCGTGGTGGCTGAAGGGTGACGCTGCCTGACCGGCAAGGTCAAGCAGCCTGTATCGACGGTATCGGGCTGCCGTTTAGACGATGCCAGTGGGGTGGGAAGGTCTGCCTTCAGGCTCGAGTCCTGATAGGCGGGCCTCGCGCACCGGCGTGTCCCGGGGGGCGTGTCGGGGTTCCGCTGCGGCCGCTGCCACGAGGTGACCCTTGGCCAACAGTGCCTTGAGCTCTTCGGCCGGGACCGGTTTGCTGAACAGGTAGCCCTGGTACTCGTGGCCCTGCAGCTGGCGGATAAAGGCCAGCTGTTCTTCGCTCTCGACACCTTCTGCGATGATATGAAGCCCCAGGCACCTGGCCAGCGAGATCACCGCCTGGACGATGGCCGCGTCCTGTTCGCAATCGACCACGCCTTGCATGAAGGTGCGGTCGATCTTCAGACGGTCCACGGGCAGATACTTCAACTGGGTCAAGTTGGAATAGCCGGTGCCGAAATCATCGATGGACAGCAGCACACCCATGTTGCGCAGAGTACTCAGTACTTCCAGGGCGCGATCAGGGTTCTGTACCAGGGTGCTTTCGGTCAGTTCGAGTTCCAGCAGGTGAGGGGGAAGCTCCGATTCGGCAAGCGCAGCCTCGATGGTGGCCACGAAGCCGCGATGATTGAGCTGAATGGCCGAGATGTTGACCGCCACCGGCAATGGCTCGCCGGACTCCTTGAGCCACTCGCTCGAGAACCGGCAGGCGGTGCGTAGCACCCATGCGCCCAGGGGAAGGATCAGGCCACAGTCTTCGGCGACGGGAATGATCTCGTCAGGGGTGACCTGGCCGAGTTCCTCATCGTGCCACCGCAGCAGCGCTTCGACGCCTGAGACCTCACCGCTGTCGACGCGGATCTTCGGTTGATAGGCCAGGCTCAGGCGATCTTCCTCGATGGCTTGGGTCAGGCTTCGCTCGAGGGTACTGCGACGGTCTGCCTCGGAGGTCATGTCCAAGGCGAAGAACTGGAAGTTGTTGCGTCCCTGCTGCTTGGCGCGATACATGGCGGCGTCGGCGTGGACCATCAGGGCGTGCTTGCTGCGCCCGTGGTCGGGGTAAAGGCTGATGCCCAGGCTGGTGGAGACCTTGACCATGCTGTTGCCGATCTGGAAGGGCTTGTCCAGCGAACTGACGATGCGCTGGGCCAGCGCTTCAGCGTCGCCGCGCCTGGCAACCTGATGGGTGACCACCATGAATTCGTCGCCGCCCACCCGGGCGACCAGGTCGCTGTCGCGCACCGCCATCTGCAGGCGTCGGGCCGCGCCCTTGATCAGCTCGTCACCCACATGGTGGCCGAGGCCGTCATTGACCTGCTTGAAGCGGTCCAGGTCGACGAAGAACACCGCGAAGGTATCGATGTTGTCCTCGAGCAGTTCGTCGAGGTGCTCCTCGAGCTTCAGTCGGTTGGGCAGTTGGGTCAGGACGTCATGATGGACCAGGTCCTTGAGCTCCTGATTGGCCTGCTGTAGCGAACGTGCCAGCTGAGCATTGCGCGAGGACAGATGGGCGTCGTAGATCGACATCATCAACGCTGCCAGCATGATGCAGGTGGCGATCAGCGCCACCACGATGGCCAGCTGGTCGGTGCCGATGCCCGGGGCCGAGGCCGAGTAGCTCAGGGTGCGATAGCTGGTGGCGGCCATGCCGGTGTAGTGCATGCCCGAAATGCCTGCGGCCATGACCAGCGAGGCCAGGCCACGTTGCCACAGCGGGGAGCGTCCCCCCACCGGGTTGAGTCGAAAGGCCAGGCTGAGGGCGACCGCCGAGGCCAGCACGGCGATGACCACGGACAGGGCAAACAGGTCCGGTCGGTAGCGCAGGCTGTCTACCGACAGCATGGCCTCCATACCGATGTAGTGCATCAGGCAGACGCCGCTACCCATGATCAGTGCGCCGACGGCCAGTCGAGGACCGGTGAGGTGGCCTGACTGCACTGTTGCCAGTGCCAAGGCGGAAGCGAGAAGGCTCGCCAGCAGGGACGCCAGGGTAAGGGGGATCCCGTAGGCGAAGTGAGAGTCGGGGTCCATGGCCAGCATGCCGACGAAGTGCATCGACCAGATGCCGGTGCCCATGGCGAAGGCACCGCCGGCAAGCCACAGGTGGCGGGCAAGGCCCTGGCTCGCTCTGACGCGTCCGGCGAGATCGAGGGCAGTGAGCGAAGCGATGGCGGCGATGCCAAGGCTCAGGGCGACCAGTGCCGGGTTGTAGGACGCAAGCGAGTGGTCCATGCAGGTGAGATCCTTGAGAGTAAAGTATTAGTATCGGCCAGGTGTCGCATTCACTTTACCCTCAGCCTTGTGCAGGAGGTGAGGCAATCTCCTGAAAAGCCAGCTTTTCTTAAGTTTCTGACGGAGTCTGGAGGGGGGATCTGTGGGGCGGTGGGGGCGCCGCAGGCCCTGCCGGGTATCCTCGGCGGGACGGGGTCGCAGTAGATAACCGTGCTCCCCGGGAGAAGGCTGCGCTTCTCCCGGGGGACTCAGGGTGTGTACACGCTAGCCATGGGCGGTGCACAGGTACTTGGTCTCGAGGTATTCCTCCATGCCCTCGAGGCCGCCTTCACGACCGAGGCCGGACTGCTTGACGCCGCCAAAGGGGACCTGGGGCCCGGTGATATCCATGGTGTTGGTACCGACCATGCCGACTTCCAGACGTTGCTGGTAGCGACGGATGCGCTGATGGTCGCTGGCATAGACGTAGGCGGCCAGACCGTAGACCGTGTCGTTGGCAGCGGCGATGGCCTCGTCATCGCTGTCGAAGGCGCGCACCGGGGCGAGGGGCGCGAAGGATTCTTCACTGGCGATGCGCATATCATCGGTGAAGCCGGCCACCAGGGTCGGCATGAAGAAGCGTGGCCCTGGGGCCTGGCCCTGGCCGCGACCGAGCACGCGCGCCCCCCGGGATCTGGCGTCCTCTACCAGTTCGCGGGCCTTGGCCACCGCGTCGCGGTTGATCAGCGGGCCGATCTTGCTGTCCTCATCGAAGCCGTTGCCCACCGGCATGTCATTCATGCGCTGGGTGAAGCGCTCGATGAAGGTGTCGTAGAGAGAACGGTGGACGAACAGGCGGTTGGCCGCCACGCAGTCCTGGCCGCTGGTCTGGAAGCGGGCGGCGATGGCGCCTTCCACGGCGGCGTCCAGGTCGGCGTCCTCGCAGACGATGAAAGGGGCGTTGCCACCCAGCTCCATGGCGCTGCGCTTGACCGTGTCGGCGGCCTGAGCCAGCAGCGTCCGGCCGACCTCGGTGGAGCCGGTGAACGACAGCGCGCGAACGCGATTGTCGTCACAGACCTTTTCGGAAAAGCGCTTGCCGGGGCAGGTGAGGACATTGAACTCGCCCCGGTTGAGCCCGGCCTGTTCGGCCAGTCTGGCCAGGGCAAGTGCGCAGAAAGGGGTCTGGCTTGCTGGATTGACCAGGGTGGTGCAGCCCGCTGCCAGCGCGGCCCCGACCTTGCGGGTAATCATCGCCAGCGGGAAGTTCCAGGGGGTAATGATGGCCACCACGCCGACCGGCTGGCGCAGCGTGCCAAGCGAGATGTCGGGGTCATCCGAGGCCAGGGTATCACCGGCGATGCGTCGCGCCTGGCCGGCAAACCAGCGCAGGAAGCTGGCGGCGTAATCGACCTCGCCACGGGCCTCGGCCAGGGGCTTGCCTTGCTCCAGGGTCATCAGGCGGGCCAGCGCCTCGGCGTTGTCCTGCATCGCCTGGTACCAGGCCATCAGCGCGTCGGCGCGCTCTAGGGCGGGGGTGTCACGCCAGCGCTCGAAGGCCTGACTGGCGGCATCGATGGCCTCGCCCAACTGGTCTTCGGTCAGCTGGGGCACCTTGCCGATGGTCTTTTCGGTGGCCGGGTCTTCGACCTCCCGGGTCTTGCCGTCACTGGCCTCGACCCAACGTCCGCCAAGATAGGCATGGTCAGTCATCAGCTGGTTCTCAGGGGTGTGCATAGGGGCAATCTCCTGAAGAAGTTCCGTTTCCGACCTCCCCAAACTACGCTGCAACGAGCATGTCCTCAAGCCGGGCTCGGAGTGGTAGGGTGGGGACGAATCGACACCGGACGTCCCTGTGGATCCCCCGCAGGGGCGATGACAGGAGGTCCCATGAACGTTCGCAGTGAAGGCGTGGTGATCGTAGGTGGTGGTGCCGGCGGCCTCGAGCTTGCCATCCGGCTGGCCAAGGCAGGCCATAAGGACGTATTGCTGATCGACCGTAGCGCCACCCATGTGTGGAAACCGCGGTTGCATGAGCTTGCCGCCGGTTTTCGGCGTGGCGAGGTCGATGAGCTGGACTACGCAGGACTCGCCGAGCACTGGGGGTTTGGCTTCGAGCGCGGTGAACTCGCGGACATCGATCCCGAGGCGCGTACCCTGACCCTGGCCGAGTGGCCCGAAGACGACGGTCGGGTGAGGGTGCCCGGTCGCTGCATCGGCTACCAGGCGGTGGTGCTGGCGATTGGCGGGGTGACCCCGGACATGGGCGTGGAGGGCGTGCTCGAGCATGCCCTGATGCTCGACAGCGAGGCCGACGCCGAGCGACTGTTCGAGCGCTTCTCGACGGGTCTGCTGGCGCATCGCGCCGGGCAGCGCAGTGATCCCTTCCATATCGCCATCGTCGGTTCAGGGGCCACCGGGGTGGAACTGGCAGGGCTGCTGGCCACCGAGGCGCGGGCCTCGAGTGTGGCCCCACGAGAGTGCCAGCCCAGGGTCAAGGTGACCCTGCTGGAGGCGACTGATACCTTCATGCCGGGCATGGAGGATGAGGTGCGCCAGTCCATCCGCAAGCGCCTTTTGAATGTCGGCATCGACATCCATACCGAACAACAGGTCAGTCGCGTCGATCGCGACCGTCTGACCACCGATGGCGGCGACGAGTTTCCGGCGGACCTGACCATCTGGGCGGCCGGTCGCGTGGGGCCGCCGGTGGCCGATTCGATCGACGCGCTGGCGACCAACAAGAAGCGCCAGTGGCGGGTGAAGCCGACCCTGCAGAGTGTCGACAGTGATCACGTCTTTGCGCTGGGTGACTGCTCGGTTATCGACGACGAGCCCGCACCGCCCACCGCCCAGGCGGCCAGCGAGCAGGCAGAACATCTGGCCAAGGAGTTGCCGCGTTTTCTCGCGGGGGAAACGCCGGCGCCCTTCGTCTACGAGGACAAGGGTACCCTGCTGTCGCTGGGTGAGGCCGGCAGCGTCGGCGAAGTGAAAGGCTGGTTCGCCGATGACGTCCAGTTGCGCGGGCGACTCGCGCGGGCGGCCTACCAGGGACTGCAGCGCCAGCACCAGTTCATCCTGCTGGGGCCGCTCAAGGGTACCGCCGAGGCGCTGAGCGACGTCCTCGGCCGCTCGGTCGGGCCACGCCTCAAGATCCACTGACCACGCGTTGCGTGCGCCGGCGGCCGCCACGCCCCTGGCAAAGCGTCGGCGGCCGCTCGACTCAGCTCGGATCGATGGTCAACAAAAGGCGCGTCTCCCCTGCCTGCTGCGCCGGGCTGCGATGTACCAGTCCGCGGCCCTCGTTGCCGCTCCAGCCGTCTCCCTTCAACAGTGCCAGGTCGCCGGTGCCCAGCCGCTGAATGGCATGGGCCTGGCGAAGCGTCTCGGGCTTGTCCGGCGAAGGCGCACCGAGCCCGGCGCGATTGACCGCAGACTCGGGCAGCCATTCGCTGCCCGGCCCCCGATAGCTGGTGACCAGTCGCACCGGCAACTTGTCGCAGTGAAAGCGTGGACACATGGCGCTGTCCAGCAGGCGCAGCCGTATTCCCAGAGTGTCGGTGTCAAACAGCATCGCCATGGCCTGGGTCAACAGCACGACGTCGTCTACCAGGGGGCAGGCTTGCTCCGGGGCGGGCATGCTGCGCCGGAGTTCTCGCTTCATGGCGGCGTCGGGAACTCCCAGCCACTGAAAACTCCAGCGACGCTCGGTATCGCACTGTGCCTGGATGCTGCGTTCCAGGCTGGGGGACAGCGCGCGCTGCATCACCGCGATGGTGATGCCTTGCTCGAAGATGCGCGGCAGGATCGAGGCATCGATACCCTGGGCCCAGTGGACACTTGACTGCGACTCGCAAGACGCGGTCGGGGCGTCCCCGTCGACGCAGGTGGACAGTGAGCTGGACAGCGACATCTTGGCGTCTCCATGGGATGTGTTTACAATGTTATAACGTAACATTTAAAACAAGGAAAGCGCCTCGTGCAGAGAGGGGCTTTCCTTTGCGAGCGCACATGGGGAGAACAGGTTCATGAATGATGCCAGGTTGCCGGTCACGGTACTGTCAGGCTTTCTGGGAGCCGGCAAGACCACCTTGCTGAATCACCTTCTGGCCAATCGCCAGGGGCGTCGGGTCGCGGTCATCGTCAACGACATGAGCGAGGTCAATATCGACGCCGCTCTGGTGCGCGGTGGGCCAGTGGCATCAGACGAGCTGGAGGACGGGGTCACGCTGAACCGCGCCGAAGAGCGCCTGGTGGAGATGAGCAACGGCTGTATCTGCTGCACCCTGCGCGAGGACCTGTTGATCGAGGTCCGCAGGCTGGCCGAGGAGGGGCGCTTCGACAGCCTGGTGATCGAATCCACCGGGATCTCTGAACCCCTGCCGGTGGCGGAGACCTTTACCTTCGCCGATGAGGACGGTCAGTGCCTGTCCGAGATCGCCAGACTCGATACCCTGGTCACCGTGGTCGATGGCGCCAATTTTCTGAGCCAGTACGCTGAAGCCCGCTCCCTCAAGGAGGCGGGGGAGTCGCTGGGCGAGGACGATGAGCGCAATGTTGCGGACCTGCTGGTGGACCAGATCGAGTTCTGCGATGTGCTGGCGATCAGCAAGTGCGACCTGATCTCGGCGCAGCAACTGGCGGAGGTCGAGGCGGTACTGCGCGCCCTCAATCCCGAGGCCGACATCGTCCACATGGTCCAGGGCGAGGTGGCGCTGTCGCGGGTGCTGGATACCGGACGCTTCAGCTTCGAGCGGGCCCAGCGGGCGCCGGGCTGGCTCAAGGAGCTGCGCGGTGAGCATGTGCCGGAAACCGAGGAGTACGGTATCTCGAGTTTTGCCTATGAGGCGCGCCGCCCCTTCCATCCGCGCAGGTTTCATGAACTGCTGCATGGCGACTGGTTCGGTGGCACCTTGCTGCGCTCCAAGGGGTTCTTCTGGCTTGCCAGCCGTCCTCAGTTCGCCGGTCAGTGGAGTCAGGCGGGAGGCATCGCTCACCACGGCCTGGCGGGTCGCTTCTGGCGGGCGGTACCCGAGGAGCAGTGGCCCGAGGACCCGGAGTATCGCGAGGCGATTCTGGCCAAATGGCAGGAGCCCTTCGGTGACATGCGCCAGGAACTGGTGTTCATCGGCCAGAACCTGGCGGAGCATCGCATTCGCCAGGCCCTGGATGAGTGCCTGCTGAGCGAATCGGAGCTGGCCCTCGGCATGGACGCCTGGGTCGACTCGGATGACCCTTTCCCAGCCTGGTAAAACCAGGCTATCGACGCTGGCTCAGTGAGTCAGTTCGGGCCGGTCAGTTCGGGCCAACCGCTTAGCCAATCAGGCCTGCTAGAGGGGCCACCTGCCGGCTGTCGGGAAAGACCTGCTCGGCCAGGGGATCGAGATCGAGGCCAAGGTGGTCGCGCAGCACACCCTTGAGGACGGCGCGGGTGTCCTGGGCGGCGATCAGATCACGGTCGTCACGCAACCGGGCGAGCCCCGGCCACTGGCCGTGGACGCGCCCCCCCCGAATGGCGCCACCGGCCAGCAGGATGCAGCTGGCGGTGCCATGATCGGTGCCACCGGTGCCGTTGACGGCCACCGTGCGGCCAAACTCGGTGATGACCACTACGGCGGTGTGCTGCCAGCGTTCGCCGAGCTTGCCTTGCAGCGCTGCAAGCCCGCTATCCAGCTGTTCAAGCTTGCGTGACAGCACCGCATTCTGGCGAGCGTGGGTGTCCCAGCCGTCGTCTTCCACCATGGCGATCTGGGGGCCATCCGCGACGGCCAGGAACTGTGCTGCCGCCGCCAGGGTGTCCTTCAGGAGGCCACCGCTGTCGATATCGGTGGGGGCCATCTGCTGCATCGCCAGGGCGCGTTCGAACACCGGGCCCAGCCGGGGATCCTGTCGATAGAGCGCGGCGACCCGCTGGGCCAGTGACGGCTGGGTGGTGCCGTGCGCCGACGGCGACCAGGTGGCGAAGGGGGCCGGCCCACGGATCAACAACGGGCGGGAGGAGGTGAGGCCCAGTCCCTGGGTGTCGCCTAGGCTGCCCACCGCACGATTCAGCCAGCCGGTGCGGCTTCCTGTGGGGGTGGCGGTGCCGTTTTCCAGGCACTCCTGGGCGTCGAAGTGCGAGCGTCCCTGATAGGGCAGTCCGCAGGCGTGAACCACGGCGAAGTCGCCGGCCTGGTAGAGACGGTGGCAGAAGGCCAGTGACGGATGCAGCGAAAAGGTCCCGTCCAGTCGTGGTGCAACGACTCCTTCCTGCGATGCCAGGCTACCGCGCAAGCGCTGGTAGGCGGGGTCGCTGTCGCAGGGGACGGCGGCGAGGCCATCGAGGGCACCGCGCAGCAGCACGACGACCAGGCGGCGCTTGCCGAGCGGGGAGTCGGCCGCAGCCAGCGAGGGCCACAGCAGCAGGCTGGTGCCTGCGCCCAGTGCCTTGAGAAACTCGCGTCGGTTGAACATGGCGGATTCCATTGGGTGGTGTCGCGACGGCGCTCAGCGCCACTGAAACTCGGGGCTTGCCAGCACCATGGCGAGCGCCTGGTTGCGGGGCGCCTGACTGAGCGCCACGGCGGTGGCTTCACGCAGGCGAGGGCCCAGGCTCTGCTGGGCCAGCTCCATGGCTTCGCCGCTGGCGTCACCGGCGTGGCGCTGGGCCACCAGCAGTCGCTTGTTCAAGGCGTCGGCACCGATCCAGTCGTTGGCATCATCGCTCCATCCGGCCGGGGCGCCGGCGAGAAAAGGTGGCTGGCCCAGCAGGCGAAGCTGCTGGCCCCAGTCACTGCCATCGGGCGAGGGTGCCTTGCCCAGGGCGCGATAGAGCGCGACGAGATATTCCTGCGGACGGCGAAACTTGAGCGCTTGCGGCTGCCACGCCTGGGGGTGGCTGAACAGGGTGCGAAACAGCGCCGACAGGCGACCGTTCTCGCGCTGGAAGGTGGAGGCCAAGGCCGATACCAGCTCACCGGGTGGATCGTCGGCGACAAAGTGACGGGCAAGCTTGGTGGCGACAAAGGTTGCGGTGGCCTCCTGGCCGGCCACAAAGCGCAGCATGTCACGCCCCTGCCTGGCCCCGCCTGCAGCGAAGCGCCGCCCCAGCAGTTCTCGCTCGCCGCCTTGATGGGCCGCGCCATGAAACAGGCTGCCGTAGGGTCCGAGGGCCGGCGCCTCGGTCGATGGCGGCAGTTCGAGCCGTGTCCGCCATCCGGTGATGGCCCTGGCCAGTTCGATCACGTCCTGCTGTTGATAGGGGCCGTCGACGCCGAGGGTATGCAGCTCCAGGATTTCCCGCGCCAGGTTCTCGTTGAGCCCGAGCCGTCCGGCAGAGGCTCTGGCACTTCTGGCCAGCGGCGAATCGGGGCCCACCGACGCTGCATTGTCGAGATAGAGCAGCATGGCCGGATGCTGCTCGACGCCCAGCAACATGGCCGAAAAGCTACCCGACACATAGGGCCGGATGGCCTCGCGCTCGAAGGCCCCGGGCAGCAACTGTACGCCGCCGCGGTCGGCGGACACGGTGAAGTGGTTGCTCCAGAACATCACCCAGCGCTCGAGTACCGGAAACGGACTCAGACACTGCTGGCGCCCCCTGGCCTGGATCTCGGCCTGTTTCATCGCGCCAAAACGCTCGAGCAGGGTCGGCAGGCTCTGTGTGGGCTTGTCATTGGCGGCGGCCTCGCTCATGCGTCGACGGGCGGCCGCGTGGTCGCGGCGAAAGCGATCAAAGCGCTCCAGGTAGGTGATGGTGGATGGCAGGGCGGCGAGAGGCTCGATCAGTGGCGCTCGTTCGGCCTCGTCGATCTGCGCCAGCACCCAGCCCTGGGGGTCCTTGGCGATCTCGGCAAGCTCACCTGGCCCCGCGCCGAGGCCAAAGCGATTGGCGGCGATTTCCGCCTGAACGAGGGTGGTGGTCACAGCTGACGCCTCCTGTTGGCATGGCTGACGAAGCCTGGGGCAGGATGCCGGGGGCCGGCCCTGGGGTGAGGCGCCGGGGATCGCCAACAGTTTGGTCGGTAGGTGGCGGGGGCGTTCAGCCGAGCAGGGGGGGATGATCGAGCAGGCCCAGGTCCGAGGCCAGGGCTACGCTTGCACCGGCCTAAGGCGCACCTTTCGTGCATTTTCGATAGGCGTGTCGCGCCAACTCCAACGCCAACGCCAACGACAACGCCTCAGGTCAGAGCCTTCGGTGGGGGCGCAAGCCGTAGGCTTAGGGGGTGTGCAGGGCAATACTCAACAGCACCCGCTTGCCCTTTTCGATTTTCGAGACGCTGTGCTGGTAGAGGTCGGGACGAAACAGGATCACCCGGTCGAACAGGTTGAAGATCACCTTTTCGGTCTCGAATACCCCGCCGGCCCGAGGGGCCTTCAGGATGAGGTTCAGCTTGTAGTAGCGGCCGCCACCCATGGGGTCGTTGTGGCGATAGACGCTGTGGCCTTCGGGGTAGGTGACCAGGTTGGCGGTCAGCCGCCCCAGATCCAGCAGGGTTCGATTGGTGACGCTTGCCATGGGGACTCCTTGGAAGGGCGCGGGACGATTCGGTGATGTCGTGGGTGGACGCCATTCAAACGCATTTTGAGTAATTGCTCAATAACGGGCGGTCGCTCCGTGCAGGCTGGGACCATCAGGACGATGTCTCGGGGGCGAGCCGAGCCGGCTGGCTGGCCGGTAATGAGGGCGAACGGCGGCGTGGCCGAGCCCTGTGGACTGAACTAGGCTGAAACGAGCCAGGGATAATCGTCCTTCGGCTCCCGGGACTGCCGTCGACAGCGACGGCAAGGGGGAAGCATGTCGGGTCAGATGATGTATCGCCTGCCGGTGGAAGCTGTCGAGCGTGTGCACATGCGCCGCTACATCGCTGCACTGGGCGCGTCCAAGGCTCGACAGGATAATCGAGGCTTCTACCACTACGCCGGCATCCATGGCGCCCCGGGGCGCTGGTGCTGGCATCATCAGTTCTCGCCTCGCACCAGCCTTAGCGCCAGGCTGTTTCTGCCCTGGCACCGAGCCTACCTCCATCGCCTGGAGCAGTCGCTGCAGGATATCGATGAAGAGGTCTCGATCCCCTGGTGGGACTGGACCGAAGGCGAGGGCATTCCCGAGGCCTTCGATGTTGCGCTGATCGATGGCGAGGAGAATCCGCTTCACTCCTCGCGCATCCAGCTTTATCCCCCCCAGGTGCCCGAACCGGTGGACCTGGTCACCGAGCGCAATCCCGACGGCCTGTTGCCGGTGTTTTCCTTTCCAGTGGCCGACGTGAACGGCGATGGCCGGGCGACGCTGGGCGAGATCGCGGCCTTCCTGGTGGAGCGGGTGGACACCTTCGAGCAGTTCAACGACCTGATCGAGACGGTGCATGATCAGCTCCACGTCTATGTCGGTGCGACCATGGCCAGCACCACCTACGCCGCCTATGATCCGATCTTTTATTCTCACCACTGCATGATCGACCGGCTCTGGTCGCTGTGGCAGAAGCGCCACGGCATCACCAACTTTCCCCCGGGGCTCGAGGATATCGTGCTGGAACCCTTCGGCCTGACCGTCGGTGAAGTGCTCAATGTCCAGTCGCTGGGCTACGAGTATGCCCGTTCGGTGGCGGACCTGACCCTGGCCGGCAGCGGTCTGGAGGAGACCTGATGATCGAGCAACGCTATCGCCTGCCGCGGCTCGACCTGGGCGCGCTTCGCGCCGATGAGTTCGAGGAAGCCTTCGTCGAGCTTTATGGCATCCACCACCTGCGCCCCAGCTACACCGCCTGGCTCTTCTTCAGCGCGCGCCTGCCGGCCAGGGTGACCCCGCAAAGCCGGGGCTATGCCGGCACCTTTGCGCTGTTCGGCCACGCCGAATGCTGGGGCTCGCCAGGACACTGCCATGGCCCGGATGGTCTCAGACGTTTCGATACCCGGCCTTCCCATCCGATGACACCGGCGTTCAAGCGGGTACCGGTGACCCAGGCCCTGAAGCGCCATCTGCACGCCGGCAAGAGCACCCTGGACATCCAGATCTACGCCTATACGCGCGAGGCCTGGCCCGATCTTGGCGACAAGTCACTGGTGTGTTGCAGCGGGGTGCAACTGGTCACCTTGTGATCGAGCGCAGGCGCAGTTTCGGTGTGCGCGGCAGGCTTGATGCTTTCTGGCTTGCCGAGCTGGCTTGCCGAGGCACTGTCCGAAAAGTCGACGAGCGCAGGCACTTTTCAGACAAGCCCTAGGCCTTGGAGGACTGGGCCCATAGATTGACCCCACCATCCACCGCGTAGCGGTCGATGTCGGCCAGCTCCTCGTCGCTGAAGTCGAGGTTGTCCAGGGCCTCGACGCAGTCGCTGACCTGATCGGGGCGGCTGGCGCCGATCAGGGCGCTGGTCACGCGGCCGCCGCGCAGCACCCAGGCAATCGCCATCTGCGCCAGACTCTGGCCACGCCGCTCGGCGATGGCGTTGAGCGCCCTGACACGCTCGAGGTTGTCGTCGGACAGGTGCTGTTCGCGGATCGCACCACCGCGAGCAAGACGGCTGTCGTC
The DNA here is from genome assembly GCF_019801245.1 of Halomonas sp. DP1Y21-3. Taxonomy (NCBI): domain Bacteria; kingdom Pseudomonadati; phylum Pseudomonadota; class Gammaproteobacteria; order Oceanospirillales; family Halomonadaceae; genus Halomonas; species Halomonas sp. DP1Y21-3. Next base: position 72,595 of record NZ_JAHVJM010000002.1, on the reverse strand, counting down.
AGGCACCCCACCCAGGTACTTGGCGGTCAAAAGGCCCTGGGCCAGTGGCGAGAAGACGATCGAGCCGATGCCTTCATCGTCCAGCACATCGAGCAGCCCGTCGTCCTCGATCCAGCGGTTGATCATCGAGTAGCTGGGCTGGTGGATCAGGCAGGGGGTCCCCAGTTCGCGCAGCAGGCGAGCGGCCTCGCGGGTGCGCTCAGGGCTGTACGACGAGATACCGGCGTAGAGCGCCTTGCCCGAGCGTACCGCCTGGTCCAGCGCGCCCATGGTTTCTTCCAGCGGTGTCTCGGGATCGAAGCGGTGAGAGTAGAAGATGTCGACGTAGTCCAGATCCAGGCGCTTGAGACTCTGGTCGAGGCTCGACAGCAGATACTTGCGGCTGCCCCACTCGCCGTAGGGGCCAGGCCACATGTTATAGCCCGCCTTGGTGGAGATGATCAGTTCATCGCGGTGGCCGGCGAAGTCGGTCTTGAGGATGCGCCCGAACATGGACTCGGCGCTGCCAGGCGGCGGGCCATAGTTATTGGCCAGGTCGAAGTGGGTAATGCCGTGATCGAAGGCGGTACGGCAGATCTCGCGAGCGTTGTCTTCATGGGCGTTGTGGCCGAAGTTGTGCCACAGCCCGAGGGACAGGGCGGGCAGCTTGAGGCCACTGCGACCGCAGCGGTGATAGCGCATGCGTTCGTAACGGTCTTCGGCGGGACGATAGCTCATGGTGGTCTCCTGTCAGGGCGCACGGGCGCCGAGGCTGTCGTCTCAGCACTTTAGCTGTGTTTGTCGAGGTATCCAAAAGGGCCGCCCCGAAAAAGCCAGGTGAAGGCGGGCAGCACGCAGGCAAGGGCGCAGTGCGGGCAAGATGGTGAGCGCCTGGAAAGGCGAGCGGGAGAAGACTCAGGGGGACTCAGGCGACGGTGAAGCTGCGGGCATGAGAAGCCGTGAGGTAACCCAGGGCGCCATGTGCCAGTTAGTGGGCACATGGCGCCTGGGGCGTGACGCCAGGGGCATGACGTCAGGGGGCAGGGGTCAGCCGCCGGCGTTCATGGTCTCCGGCATGGCGGCCAGGGTAGCCTCGTCGGAGAGCAGGTCGTGCAGGGTCTGGGACGCCATCTGGGAGTTGCCGTCCATGACCCCGTCGAGCCATACCAGCGCCTGCTCACGGTTGGCGTTCTCCAGGCCATTGGCGGCCAGGTAGGCCTTGGCCAGCGCCAGCCGCGCGGTCTCGTGGCCCTGACGCGCGGCCTTGAGCAGGTAGTCGGCGCCCTGGCGGGTGTTCCGCTCGAGGTTTTCGCCACGCAGGTACTCGCGGCCGAGGCTGGCCTGGGCGCCGGCGTGTCCCTGGTCGGCGGCGCTGGTCAGCAGCTGTTCGCCCCGGCTCGGGTCCTGAGCCAGGCTCTGGTCGCCTCGCACCAGGGCGGTGCCAAGCAGGGCGCGTGCCGACAGGCTGCCGGCGTCGCTGGCCCGGGTCAGCCAGCGCTCGGCCTCGGCCGGGTCGGCGCTGACGCCATTGCCTTCGAGGTAGGCCTCGCCAAGGGTCTGGGCGGCATACTCGTTGCCGGCCTCGGCGGCTTCGCTCAGCAGGCGACGACCCCGCTCGGGGTCGGCTTCCACGCCGTTCCCGGTCAGCAGCATGCCGCCGAGGTCAGCACGCGCGCCGGCGTGGCCACCGGCCACCGCCACCTGGAGCAGTTCGGCGCCCTTGGCCGGATCGCGGGCGACGCCTTCACCGTCGAGGTACATGCGGCCAAGCGCGGCGGCGGCGCCTGGATGACCCTGGCGGGCGGCTCGCTCGAGCCAGCGGCTGGCCTCGGACAGGTTGCGTCCGACGCCCTGGCCGTCGCGATAGGCGCGGCCCAGGTCCGCCATGGAGTTGACGTTGCCCTGACGGGCAGAGGCGATCAGCGCCTGGATGTCACCGGCCTGGCCGCGATCGCGCTGGGTGCGCATCAGCGCCTCGGCGGCGGAGGGATGGCCGGCGGCCTCGGCCCGTTCGAGCCACTCGGTGGCCTGGGCAAGGTCACGGCTCACCCCGGTACCGTCGCGGTAAGCGCGGCCGAGGACGACCATGGCGTAGGCGTCGCCCTGCTCGGCGGCGTTCTCCAGAAGGCGCCGTCCGTGATCCACCCGAGAATTTCCTCGCTGGGTCGAAGCACCATCGGCCACGGCCATGGCGTCGCCGCCCGGTTCCTGGGTGGGGTTCGGGCCTGTCGTCTCGGGGCTCAGCTCGCCGGTCAGCTCGCCAGTCAGATAGGCCTCGCCCAGGCGGGTGGCGGCGCTGGTATCGCCGGCTTCCACCGCCTGGGTCAGCAGGCGCTCCGCCTCACGGGGCTGATAGGGCAGGGGGCCGTCCTCGGCCAGATAGGCTTCGCCGAGGGTGCGCAGGGCGCCGCTCTGCCCTTGGTCGATGGCCTCGCGCAACAGCCGTTCGCCCCGGGCCGGATCGGTGGCCACGCCACGGCCGCTGAGGTAGAGCGCGCCCAGCTGTTCGGTGGCGAAGGGATGGCCCAGCTCATGTCCGCGCTCGAGATAGCGGGCGGCGATCACCGGCTGGGTCGGCACCACCTCATCGGCCAGGTAGGCCTGGCCGAGCATCGCCAGTGCCAGCGGGTCCTCGTGTCGGGCGGCCTGCTCGAGCAGGCGGATGCCGCGCTGGGGTTCCGCCGGCAGGGCATCGCCTTCCAGCAAGGCGCGACCCAGGGTCACGCGGGCGTCGACCGAGTCCTCGTCGATGGCCTTTTCGAGCCAATTGCGTGCCTCGATTGGCCGTGCCCTGAGGCCGTCGCCCTCCAGCAGAATCCGGCCCAGGCGCTCCATGGCGTCGACGTCACCGTTCTCGGCCGCCTGGGTCAGCAGGGTCACGCCCTGCTCGGCGCGGCCGCTGTCGAGCATCTCGCGGCCCGCCTTGGCCACCGCGTCGGGGTCACCGGCCTGGGCGGCCTGGGTCAGCCAGTGCAGGCGGCGATCGTCGTTGCCGGCCAGCAGGCCGTCGGCCGAGTACAGCTCAGCCAGTTCGGTCATCGCCTTGATATCGCCGCCGCCGGCGCGCTCGCGCAGGCCTTCGGCGTAACGCTCGGCGTACTCGCGCGAGCGTGCCTTGTCGGTGTCGAGCCAACCACCCTCGGCGTAGGCGTTGGCCAGTGCCAGGATGGCATCCGGGTTACCGTTGTTCGCCGCCTGACGATACAGCGCCAGGGCGCGCTGGGGGTCCGCCGCGACGCCTTCGGCGCCGCGGGCCAGCAATGAGGCCATCACCACGCCTTCGTCACGGCCGATTTCCTCTTCCATGGCCTGCTCGAGCAGATAGTAGGCCAGTACCGGACGATAGGGCGCACCCTGCTGTTCCAGGCTCAGCTTGGCCAGGTTGAGCGATGCGTGGCCAAGGATATAGGACGGCGTGCGCACGGCGTCCTCGTAGTAGGCAGCGGCCTTGGCGGGGTCCGCCTGGATGCCCTTGCCCTGATCCCAGATCTTGCCGAGTTCGTAGTAGGCCTTGGGTATGTCCTGGGCGGCCAGCCCCTTGAGCTTGAGGATCGCCTCTCGGGTCTGGCCGGCAGCGACGAGCTGCTGCGCCTCTTCCAGGGTGTTGTCATGCATCCATTCGGGGTTGCGTGGCTGCTCCTTGTCGAAGAAGTCCTGATACTCGGCAGGCAGCGGGTCGACGCCGGTACTCTGGAACTCGGTACCGGGGGCGGCGCAGCCGCCGAGCCACAGCGCCACGGCGACCGAGGCGGTGAGCGGAAAGGCCCGGGACCAGCGTTGGCCCTGGGCGGTGTGGGGGCGAAAACGGGGGAGCATCATAAGCAGGCCTCCTGGTTGATCGTGTGCTGTCACTGCGACGCGCTGTCGTCGTCGAGACCCTCGAAGGCGGTGGTCTCGCGCTCCTGTTCATCGACGACGAGGTGCTGCTGCGCCTCGGGTGACATGAAGTACAACGTCTGGTAACCGCCGGCGCTGCGGTTGTAGACCGGACGCACCTGGGCCAGGAACCGTTCGATGCGCGGGTCATCGAAGCGGCTCTGATAGATCTCCATCCAGGCGAAGTACTGGTTGTCCTTGAGAAAGCCGGTGTACTGCTCGTGGGGCGCCAGGTCTCCAAGCGCCTCGGGATCGTTGAAGATGGTCATGGCGAAGTCCACGGCGTCGTGGATGTCATGGCCGTTGATCTCGAGTTCGAATATGTCATAGCCCTGGCGTGCGATGACCTGCATGTTGGTGATCAGGTAGAGCAGCGCATAGTTCTGGTAGTGGGTGGCGCGACGACCACGCTCGATCTCCAGCGGAAAGGCGCCGCGCTCGGTCATGTCGGAGAGCGCCGAATGGATGGCGCTGACGCCGAAGCGAAACAGCTCATCGTCCTCGGTAATCACGCCGATCATGCTGGCGTAGAGGGCGCGGCGGTAGAAGTGGTTGTTGCAGCAGCTGTTGCCGGGCTGCCCCTGAATGGCGGCGTGCTTGTGGGCGAGCCGGTTGAGCCACTGCTCGACACGTTGCTTGGCCTGGTCGCTGCCCTCGACGCGGGGACGCACCACCGAGTAGGCCATGCCCGCGGCGAAGATCATCGATTCGGTGGCGAACCAGGCCTGAGGCTCCTTGGGATCGTAGTGGAAGTCGGTCAGGGCATCGTGCTGGGCCCATTGATCGAGAAAGGTCACCAGGCAGTCGGCGTAGTAGGTGTCGCCGGTGGCCACGAAGGAGCCGGCGAGCATCGACACACTGTCCTCGAAGTCGAACAGGGGTTCGGATGCCAGTTCCCACTCCTTGGGGCTGGGATAATAGCCGGGGATCCGCAGGCGCGTGGTAATCGGCTCCTGGGCCAGCAGTTGCTGGCAGCTGGGTCCGTTGGTCAGTTGATCGAGCTCCTGCAACAGGATCGAGTTGTCGGTGTCGGCCAGTGTTTCCATGCGGGCCTCTACATCGAAGTAGGAGGCGTCAGGTCTGGTCACTCGGTAGTCGCTGAGGTCCAGCTCGGCCCGTTCTTCCAGGGTCATGGCGTGCGCGGACGATACCAGGGCGGCACCCATCGTCAGGCCGAGCGTCAGGCCCGTTGCCAGCTTTCCCGACAACCTGGCCGTCGGCCATCCCATCACTCTGTGTGCCAGACGCTTGAGCGGATTTGCCGAGCGTTGGTCGAAGTGGTGGCACCGGCCGGATTCGAATGCCGGCATCGATGGGCCCAGGCCTCGGGTGGGGAGGGGACCGGGGGATGAGCCATGGGATGGGTGCATCAAGCGTCTCCTTGGCGGCGCCCCTGGGGGCGCCGCGATCATGAACGGGGGGCGTAGAAACGGAAGTCGGCAAAGTCGGCGTGCTGGTCACTGGGGGTGCGCCAGTCCTCACCGTGGCCACCGAAGAAGGTCGAGAACATCAGGCCATCGATGTGCACGTCGTCGTCGGTACGGTAGGTGAGATTGGTCTGCTCGAGCACCGGCCGACCATCGACCCACACCCGGGCAATGCCGTTGGCCTTGCCGGGGTCGTTGAGGATGATCTCCTGCTCCAGGGTGACCCACTGACCGGTGGGGAAGGTGAAGCGGCCTCGGGCCACCGAGTCGCCGTAGTCGCCCTCGCCGCCGACCACGTATTCGTAAAGTTCACCCTGGCCGTCTTCGCGCCACATGTAGCGCATGGAGAAGCCATTCTCGCCGGTGACATCGTCACCGCCGCTGGGCGCTTCGCCGCCGTAGAGCCCCGGCAGCTTGCCGCCCTTGACGAAGTTGAACCCGCTCTCGAAGCGAACCCGGTAGCTCAGGCAGGCGTGATCGCGCCCTTCGAGCGCGGAAGGCTCGGTGTAGAAGCCGGCGCCTCCGGTGTCGGTGTCGCCGGGCGAGGAGGTGTCCTCGGGATAGAGGACCCTGAGCGCCGGTGTCGCCGAATGACCCGACAACAGCTCGACGTTCTCCTCGGTGCCCCAGGTACGGGTGGTGTCGAAGCCTTCGCGGATGGCGTCGTGGGCGCTTTTCTCACCCATCGCAGGGGCGGGTGAGGCGACCAGCGGATGGCGCGCCGAGCAGGCGGCGACCTGGGGGACGCCGGGGCTCTGCTGATCGGCGTCGCTGTCATTGGCGCCGTTGTCCGCCAGGGCGGGTTGGGTAGCGCAGATGGCCAGCAGGGTGGCGGACAGGCGCGTCGTCAGTGTCGACATGGCGTTCGATCTCCTGTTGGCTCACGACCACCGCGGTGGTCGTGGCAAGTGGGACGGATACGTGTAAAGAAAGAGCGTGGCTCAGCCGGCGGTGTCGGCGGCGTCGTTGTCACCAATGCCCGAGAACAGCTGGCTGGCCTGCTGGACCACCCGGCGGCCGCTCTGCCAGATCCACTCGGCGGTGGCGCCCAGCAGGGCCTGTTCGGTAAAGCGCACGTCCACCGGAGTACCGACGCTTTCCACCGGCAGCGGCTTTTCCGGTACCAGCAGCACGCTGGCGACGTTCTGCTGTTGGCGTACCCAGCTCGGGAAGCCGGCGCGCGGCTGGCGCTCGATGTCCAGCGCCACGCTGCGCACCCGAGCGCTGATCGGGCCGGAGGCGTTGGGCAGCGACAGATAGGCGAGTTGATCGGGCTCGATGCGATCGATGTCGTCCATATGCACCAGCGCCTCGACCATGACCTCGTCGTCGCCGGTACGCATCAGCGTCATGATCTTTTCGCTTTCGTTGATATAGGTGCCGTCGGAGCTCGACAGCGCCCACGCCACCAGGCAGTCGCAGGGGCTGTAGATCTCGTTCTGGGATTGGCGCGCCTGCAGCGCGGTGACCCTGGACGCCTGGAAGTCCCGGGCGGTCTCGAACTGATCGATACGTGCACGAGCGATGTCCGGGGACACCGTCTCGAAGCTCACGGCGTCACCGTTGCCGGGCTCGGCGGAGTTGGCCAGGCTGACCTGTCCGCCATTGGCGCCGTCGAGGTTTTCCTGAAGGTTCTCGATCAGTTGGCTGTTGTAGCGCTGGGCGGCCTCGGCCAGGATCAGGTCGGACTCCAGATCGACGTCCTTGACTCGGGTGAGCTGCTCGTCCCGTGTGACACGGTCACCTGCCTTGAGTTCGTGCGCCATCAGGATGCCGGGGCTCGGTGCACGAATGTCGATGCGTGGCGCGGTGACAGCGGCGAAGTTGGGCTCGATCAGCATGAAGTTGCGATAGGCGGTGGCCGCCGCGACCACCGCGAGCACCGCGAAGCCAATGAACAGCGCCACGTAGCGGCCCATGGGCCTCGGCGGACGAGCCGCCGCCTGGGGCGTGCTGCCGGTGCCGCGACGCTTGCGTGGGGTCTGGGCATCCTCGCCCTGGACCATCTGCTCGACGTCCAGCGGCCGGCCGGCCAGATGGGCGCGGACCACGCGGCGCAGCAGCTCAAGGTGGGAGGGGGAGATGTCGGTGATCTCGAAGCCGGCGTGGTGTGCGCCACCGCGACCTTCCAGCGCCAGGCTATGGCGGCACTGGGCGCTCACGGGTACCAGTAGCTCGCCGCTGGCGGTGGTGATGGCGATGCTGCCGCGCACCCTGGCGTCCTGGCGCATCGGGCGCGGGCTCTCGATGGCGAAGCCGCCCTGGGACAGGTCCAGCCCGCGGAAGCGGTTGCCGTCATCGAAGCGCACCTCGAAGGTCGGCGAAACGCGGATGTAGCGGCGCTCATCGCGGCGCTCATGGGCCAGTCCCGAGCCTGCCGGTGCCTCTTCTTGGCGCGGCTGGGAGCGCGTATCGCCCAGATGGGGTTCGGCGCGCGGTGCGGGTTCCGGCTGGTGTGTGGGCTCGTGGCGAGGTGTGGAGGTGTCCTTGTCGTCGAAGTAATCGCTCATATCGGTGTCCTGAAGTCAGTATTCGCTGAGCCGTGGCGGTGTCTGGCCGTACATGCGGCTCAGCGACAAAGTGTGGCCGTGTCGTCGTTGTCAGCCGTGGCGTGGCTATCAGCCGTGGCGTGGCTGCACCTGGATGCGCAGGTCACTCAGCGACAGCCTGGTGTCGTGAAGATCAAGCGAGCAGCGCTGCTGGTCGGTGCAGCTCAACAGATCGCCGGGGGCTGGAGTGGTCCCCTGGGCGTCCTTGAGGCGGTCGATCAACGCCGGCGGGACCTCTAGCGTGGTGCCCTGGGGGCTGCCGCTGAGATTGGTGGCCTCGCCGATGCTGCTTGCGCCCAGGCGTTCGATCAGCCGATCGCTGATCCGCAGCTCGCCGGCAGGCAGGCGCAGCTCGCCCGAGCCATCCTCGATGCGGCTGGCCAGCCAGCGACTGGCGTCAGGCAGCGCGGCACTGTCGCTGGGCACCGGGCCTGCACGCTCGAGGATCTTCAGCGAGGTAGCGTCAGGTACCTTCAGTACGCCGGTGGCCAGGGTCAGCACGAACAACATCAGGCACACATGAAAGCCATGCAGCAGGTGACCCATGCGACGCTGGCGGCGAACCGCCTTTTCATCACCTGGCTCGCCGGCGGAGATGCCCTGGCGTGACCACTTCTGACGGTTGAAGCGAAAGCTCACGTAGGTCTTGAGCAGGGCGCCGTAGACCTGGTTGTAGTAGATCAGCGGGATCCACAGAAGGCTGAAGCGACCACGCTGCCAGGCCAGGATCGAGGTGGAGATCCCGCGGGTGAACAGGATCCACAGGGCATAGGCGAAGATGAACGACGGCCGCACGAACAGCGTCACCAGGATCGCCACGATAGGGCCGATCAGGGTCGTCCACATGGACAGCCGCTGGTCGATCAGGCTCCACCAGGTGAACAGCCCCATCGGCCTCGGCCCCAGGGCAATGGCGCGACCGCTGGTCCGCAGCATGTTGCCGTACCAGCGACGCATCAGGTCGGTGGTCGAGGCAAAGAAGCGCTTGCGGTCCGGCAGCTCCTCGAATCCCGAGACGTAGACGTCCGGCAGGTAGAGCATCTTCCAGCCGTTCTTGAGCAACCAGTACCAGGTCGACTTGTCGTCCCCGGACAGGAACTTGAAGTTGCCGAAGCGCCAATGCTCGACGTGGTCGTTCTCGACCATGTCGATAAAGTCCGGGTGGGTCGCCAGGTCGGCGCGGAAGGCGCTGTAGCGGCCGGTCAGGACCAGCAGCCGCTCGGACACCGACATCGAGCTCATCACCAGATGACGCTGGGCGTAACGCAGGTCGTACCACTCCTTGGTGGCATCGTTGCCGGTGACGATGGCGCTGTTGTTGGTGGTCAGGGCGCCGAGATCATCGCGCAGGGCGAAGAACGACAGCGAGCGCTCCAGGGTTCCGGGCTCGAGCAGGATATCCCCGTCCATGGACACCAGCAGGGCGTCGGGGGCCGGGGCCCGGCGCGAGATCGCACGCAGCACCTCGGCCATGGCCGAACGCTTGCCGTCGCCCTTCTGGAACATGTAGCGGACCTCGATATGCGACGGCCAGCGGTGTTCCTGCAGCACGTGGGAGATGATGTCCACGTCGGTCTGGTCCGAGACCGAGGCAAAGATGGTGGTCGGCACGCCATAGTGCCGGGTCTCCTCGATCAGCGCGTCGTAGACCCGAAAACAGACGTCGGGGTCGATGCGAAAGGAGGTGCACAGCACGTAGAGCTCTGACGGCTTGCCGGACTCTCCCAGGGCGTCGGCCTCGGCCCGCATCTGTGGAAAGACGCGGCGGTTGTACCACACCGATCGCAGCGCCTGGACGAACCACCATGAATAGCGCCACGCTCCGACCGCGCCAATGGCGAAGAAGAAGCTCTTCGACGCCGGCGAGAACACCTCGGAGGGCAACTCGCTGACCAGCACGATCAGCAGCGACAGCAGCAGCGCCAGGGTGGTCAGCTCCGTGGCCTTGCTGGCCACGGAGGTGTGCTTGGGTAGCGATGACATGGTGGCGTCCTTACACCCGGGGGTGTTGCAGGGAGGCGCCGCGACCCATGGCGTAGTATTCGAGACCCGCCGCTTCGACGTCCTCGGGTGAGAAGAGGTTGCGTCCATCGATCACCAGCGGGTGATTGAGGGTGCGCGCGATCTTGTCGAAGTCGACGGTGCGGAAGGCCTTCCACTCGGTGCAGATGACCAGGGCGTCGGCGCCTTCCAGGGCAGCGTCACGCTGCTTGGAGAGGCACAGGTCCGAGCGCTCGCCGTAGATGCGATGGCACTCGGCGGCGGCCTCGGGGTCGTAGGCCTGGACCCGGGCGCCGGCTTGCCACAGCTGTTCCATCAGTACCCGGCTCGGCGCCTCGCGCATGTCGTCGGTGTTGGGCTTGAAGGCGAGTCCCCACAGGGCGATGGTGCGGCCCTTGAGGTTGCCGTGGAGCGCCAGTTCCAGCTTGTCGAACAGCCGCGTCTTCTGGGCGTCGTTGACCGTTTCCACCGCCTGCAGCATGCGGGCGGGGGCGCCGACCTCGCTGGCGGTGCGAGCCAGTGCCTTGACGTCCTTGGGGAAGCAGGAGCCGCCGTAGCCACAGCCGGGATAGATGAAGTGGTAGCCGATACGCGGGTCGCTGCCGATACCGTGGCGGACCTGCTCGACGTCCGCACCCAGGTGCTCGGCCAGGTTGGCGATTTCGTTGATGAAGCTGATCTTGGTGGCGAGCATGGCGTTGGCGGCGTACTTGGTCAGTTCGGCGCTGCGCACGTCCATGAACATCAGCTTGTCGCGCTGGCGGCTGTAGGGGGCATAGCACTCGCGCATCAGCTTGCGGACCTTGTCGCTGTCGGTACCGATGACGATCCGCGCCCCCCGCGAGAAGTCCTCGATAGCCGCGCCTTCCTTGAGGAATTCCGGGTTGGAGCAGACGTCGAAGTCGACCTCGGCCTGGCGTCCCTCCAAGGTATCGGCCACCGCCTGATGAACCTTGTCGGCGGTCCCCACCGGGACGGTGGACTTGTTGATGATGACGCGATATCCGTCCATGTGCTGGCCGATGGTACGGGCCACGCCAAGCACGTGGGTCAGGTCGGCGCTGCCGTCCTCGTCAGGGGGCGTTCCCACCGCGATGAACTGCAACAGGCCATGGGCCACTCCTTCCTCCGGGCTATCGGAGAAGGTCAGGCGCTCGTCTTCCATATTGTGGCGGATCAGATCCTCGAGGCCTGGTTCGTAGATCGGTACCTCACCGCGCTTGAGGCGGGCGACCTTGACCTGATCGACGTCCACACACATCACGTCGTGTCCCACATCGGCCAGGCAGGCGCCGGTGACCAGTCCTACGTAACCCGAGCCGTGAATCGTGATTTTCATGAACTCACTCCTTGCCGTCGCTTGTGATATTGGCGGCCTTGCCTCGGGCGTCGGAGGGACGCCGGGAAAGCCTTGTTCTGACCGCAATGAGGGCAAGGATCGATCCAGTTATCTTTTTGTATTTTAAAAACAACAACTTATTTGGATGCGTGCTCTAGTGAGCGTTCTCCGGGATGACCGATGGTCGGCCGGAATGTCGCCATTAACAGACAATGGTGCGCGACGTTCGTATAAAGCATTTAAAATCAGCTAGTTATATGTTGCTCTATGGATACGCCAATGATTTTTTGTGTGATAAGCTTTTGAAAATAAAGTGAAAACACTGTTTTTTTTACGTTTCGCCGATCAGCACCCGATCGGAGCATCATGCTTGAGACGGTTTTTGCGGCATGACGATCGCCATGCTGACGTTGTCGACGCCGAGTAGCGGCAGAGCTGCCAGGCGTCGAGCCGCGGCGAACGTCGAGCTGGATGACCCGGCAGTGAAACAGCGCCATCAGCGAATGAGGGGAGGAATGCTTTTTTTGAACAGTGGCTTAGGCTTTGAATGAGGGGCGGGCAGGGTTGCCGGGAGGGACCGAAGCTCACATGCGTCCACTGGAGAGTATGAGGTTTATCGCCATTATTGGTGTTAGTTAAGTATGAATGACGCGAAGTTATTGGCGTTAATTATATGAGCTTTGTTTTCAGAAGTTTGCATAAAACATCAATTGAATAGATGGATCCCAAAGTCACTGTACTTGAGTCCAATGCTAGTCATAAAAAAGCTTCGCTAATACTACTTCCACAGTGTGCCGATAAGGTGCGTTATCGAGGGCAGAAATATCCTTGGGCGCGCTCGATAAACGACAACGAGCATCAGGGGAAGCGACATGAGCACGGCGACGGTGGTGATGGTACAGGGGCAGGCTTTTGTTCAGGGCACCGATGGTAGCCTTCGCGAACTCAGGCCGGGAGACGTGATCAGCGACGGGGAGCGCCTGGTGACGTCACAGGGTGGTGAAATCTCGATTTCGCCCGGTGGCGTCGGCGACCCCGTGACACTTTCCGGTAGCGGACAGGTGCGCCTGTTGCCTTCCACCACCGAGCCGGCCGGCCCTTCGCTGGTCGATCAGGGTATTGTGCAGACCACCGACGACTCGGCGCCCATTGCTGCACCCGCGACCCCTTTGGGCAGCCCGGCGACGGCTGGCGCGGCTGTCGGCATTGACGCACCGGTACCCGAGGGAACCCAGGCGTCCGGCTCCACGGACGATGAGCTTGCGGCTCTCGCCCAGATCGCCGAGCAGGCCGACAACGTGCTGGGTGACGAAGAGCTTAACGAGCTGTTGGCCGCCATCGACTCCGGCGAAGGCGACCTGTTCGATGATCTTGAGGATCCGGCGGCCGGCGGCACCGGCGGGGGAGGGGACGACGAGGGCAGTGGTTTTGTCCGTCTGCTGCGCATCGTGGAGACGGTAGATCCGCTGGCCTTCCAGTTTGGCCTTGAGGGGCGCGATGTTCCCATCGAGCGCGATTTCACCGGTGTCGACGCGGTGGATCCCGGCGATGATGACGAAGGTGTCACCCTGACCGGTCTCGATGGCCCCGAAGATCCCACTGGCCCCGGTGGTCCTGATGGCCCTGATGGACCCGGCGGTCCTGACGGCCCTGGTGGTCCTGGCGGCCCTGGCGGTCCTGGCGAGCTGCCGATTGGCGCCGCCGGTGCCGAACAGGTGCTGTTCGAAGCCGACCTGGCCGGCGGTAGCCGTGGTGACGCCACCCAGCTGGTTCGCACCGGCTCCTTTGGGTTTGATTCACCTGATGGCCTGGCCACCCTGACGGTGGGGCCGGTTTCCCTGACGCTTGCCCAGCTTGATGCTCTGGGGACCTCGCCGGTCACCATCGTCACCGATCATGGTGTGGTGACGCTGACCGGCTTCACCGGGTCGGCCGCAGGGGGCACCGTCAGCTACACCTATGAACTGACCGACAACGTCGACAATGACAGCGTTGCCGGCGCCACCGATGGCGGCTATCTCGAGAGCCTGAATGTTCAGGCGGTGGACGTGGATGGCAGTAGCGCCAGCGGCTCGCTCGACATTTTGATCGTGGATGACGCGCCCCGCGCTGAAGACGATCCTACCGTCGAGACCACCGACGATACGGCGGTGAGTATCAACGTCATCACCAATACGACCGGCGCCGATACACTCGGTGCTGATGGCGCCGAGCTGACCGCTGCAGAACTGGTGGACAGCACCGCCGGCAGCCTGGACTTCGACGCCGACGGTACCATCACCTTTACCCCGGCGGCGGGCTTCGAGGGGACCGCCGAAATCCTCTATACCCTGACTGACAACGACGGTGATACCAGCCAGGCGACCTGGCGGGTGGAGGTGGAGGACGACGAGCCCGAGATCGAGGTCAATCCCGAGTCGCCCAATGCCTCGGGTAACAGCGAGGTGGACGAGGCCGGTCTCGACGATGGCGGGAGCAAGGCCCCCACCGACCTTGAGACCACTCTGGGGTCGCTCACCATCGACACCGGCAGCGACACCCTGGCCAAGGTGGAGATCGATGGTATCGATGTGACCGACGGTACCGAGGCCAATCCGGTCGAGGTCGACGGAGACCTCGGCACCCTGGAGGTGTGGAAGGATAGCGCGGGGACCTATCAGTATCGCTATACCCTGACCGACAACAGCACAGACCACACCAGCCAGGGCACCGCCAGCGACGCTGTGCAGGACGCCTTCAGCGTGGTGGTGACCGACTCCGACGGTGACGCCAGTGATCCGGCCACCCTGACCATCGACATCAAGGATGACGTGCCCGAGGCCAAGGATGACGAGACTATCGGCGCGTCCGACAATGCTCCGGTCATGTTGAACGTTATCAACGATGGGCCAGGCGCCGATACGCTCGGTGCCGATGGCGCCGAGCTGACCGCTGCAGAACTGGTGGACAGCACCGCCGGCAGCCTGGACTTCAACGCCGACGGTACCATCACCTTTACCCCGGCGGCGGGCTTCGAGGGGACCGCCGAAATCCTCTATACCCTGACCGACAACGACGGTGATACCAGCCAGGCGACCTGGCGGGTGGAGGTGGAGGACGACGAGCCCGAGATCGAGGTCAATCCAGAGTCGCCCAACGCCTCGGGCAACAACGAAGTCGACGAGGCGGGTCTCGACGATGGCGGGAGCAAGGCCCCCACCGACCTCGAGACCGCTCTGGGGTCGCTCACCATCGACACCGGCAGCGACAGCCTGGCCAAGGTGGAGATCGATGGTATCGATGTGACCGACGGTACCGAGGCCAATCCTGTCGAGGTCGACGGAGACCTCGGCACCCTGGAGGTGTGGAAGGATAGCGCGGGGACCTATCAGTACCGCTATACCCTGACCGACAACAGCACGGACCATACCAGCCAGGGCACCGCCAGCGACGCTGTGCAGGACGCTTTCAGCGTGGTGGTGACCGACTCCGACGGTGACGCCAGTGATCCGGCCACCCTGACCATCGACATCAAGGATGACGTGCCCGAGGCCAAGGATGACGAGACTATCGGCGCGTCCGACAACGCTCCGGTCATGTTGAACGTTATCAACGATGGGCCAGGCGCCGATACGCTCGGTGCCGATGGCGCCGAGCTGACCGCTGCAGAACTGGTGGACAGCACCGCCGGCAGCCTGGACTTCAACGCCGACGGTACCATCACCTTTACTCCGGCGGCGGGCTTCGAGGGGACCGCCGAAATCCTCTATACCCTGACCGACAACGACGGTGATACCAGCCAGGCGACCTGGCGGGTGGAGGTGGAGGACGACGAGCCCGAGATCGAGATCAATCCCGAGTCGCCCAATGCCTCGGGCAACAGCGAGGTCGACGAGGCGGGTCTCGATGACGGCGGAAGCAAGGCGCAGACCGACCTTGAGACCACTCTGGGGTCGCTCACCATCGACACCGGCAGTGACACCCTGGCCAAGGTGGAGATCGATGGTATCGATGTGACCGACGGTACCGAGGCCAATCCGGTCGAGGTCGACGGAGACCTCGGCACCCTGGAGGTGTGGAAGGATAGCGCGGGGACCTATCAGTATCGCTATACCCTGACCGACAACAGCACAGACCACACCAGCCAGGGCACCGCCAGCGACGCTGTGCAGGACGCCTTCAGCGTGGTGGTGACCGACTCCGACGGTGACGCCAGTGATCCGGCCACCCTGACCATCGACATCAAGGACGACGTGCCCGAGGCCAAGGATGACACCGCCGAGACCGACGAGAACCAGCCGATCACCGTCAATGTGCTCGACGGTACGGCGGGCGAGCCTGACGTGGCCGGGGCCGACGGTCCCTACACCTTCGTCACCGACAGCGTGAGCCTGGAAAGCGGCAGCGGCACCATCACCAACGTCGACGCCAACGGCAATATCACCTTCACGCCGGCCGACGGCTTCGAGGGTGACGCGGTGATCAACTACTCGATCCGCGACGCCGACGGTGATATCAGCAGCGCGACCCTGACGATCACCGTGGACGCCACGCCCGAGGTCGAGGTCAATCCCGAGTCGCCCAACGCCTCGGGTAACAGCGAGGTGGACGAGGCGGGTCTCGACGATGGCGGGAGCAAGGCCGCCACCGACCTCGAGACCACTCTGGGGTCGCTCACCATCGACACCGGCAGTGACACCCTGGCCAAGGTGGAGATCGATGGTATCGATGTGACCGACGGTACCGAGGCCAATCCGGTCGAGGTCGACGGAGACCTCGGCACCCTGGAGGTGTGGAAGGATAGCGCGGGGACCTATCAGTATCGCTATACCCTGACCGACAACAGCACAGACCACACCAGCCAGGGCACCGCCAGCGACGCTGTGCAGGACGCCTTCAGCGTGGTGGTGACCGACTCCGACGGTGACGCCAGTGATCCGGCCACCCTGACCATCGACATCAAGGATGACGTGCCCCAGGTGTTCTCCGAGGCGGAGCACGCCCTGGAGAGTGGCAACGGCACTTTGGACTTCGGGCCCAACGTCGGAGCCGATGGGGTCGGGGAGGTGGTCTTTGCCGCCGCCCTCGACGGACAGCCGGCGACGGATAGCCAGGGCAACGCGCTGCGAGTCGACGGCAAGCCGCTGAGCTATCGTTTGAGCGCTGATGGAACGACGCTGTATGCCGAAAGCGCCGACGGTGCCGAGGACGGCTTCAGCGTCACGCTCAACGCAGCAGGTGACGGCTACAGCGTCGAGGTGATCGGTGCGATCACCAATGGCGAGGCGTTCGACTCAAGCCCGGCAGATGCACAGACGATCGGTGACTATCTGGCCTTGCACGCCGGCGATGACGTCGCGGTCAACGACCTCTTGCTGTCGGGAACGACCGACCAGGATAGCGACGGCCGTATCGCCCTTGGTACCGACGGGACCCTGCGCATCGATGCGCTCAAGGGCATCACCGCTTCCGGGACGACGCCTGAATGGCAGGACCACGTCGGCCTGACGAGCTATTCGCAGAAGGTCCATGTGACCAACGGCGTCACCGCCGCTCTGTTGCTCTCTGCCGTCGTGTTCGATGCTGAAGGCGCAGGCAGCGGTGATCCAGGGGCGACCAGCGGTGCCGCCATGGATCTGAGCGTCGATGACGTCAAGGTGTTCGACGCTCGGGGCGTGGATGTCACGGGAAGGGTGTCGTTGGTCGATACCGGCGATGGCATTGAGGTCGACGGCCTCAAGGATGGCTGGGAGGTGCGCCTGAGCACCGGTGACGATCGCCCCTTCGAGGCGGTCTCCATCGAGGCGCAGCAGAGTGGCAGTGAGTCCCCTGGCGATCTGTCACTGGGTGACATCAACCATCGCAGCGGCGAGCAGCGCGAGGACTTCGAGGTGCCCCTCGGTCTGGTCGGTGTCGATGGCGACGGCGATCGGCTCGAGAGCACCCTGACCCTTAACGGAGAGGCGCCGGATACCCTGTACGTGGATGACAACGACAACAGCGAACAGGCCGGTGGTGATGGCGACGACGTGCTGATCGGCGACGCCGGCGGGGTGGCCCAGGCGCAGCCGGAGAATTACAACCTGTCACTGATCATCGACAGCTCGGGCAGCATGGGCAATGCGTCGGGCACCGCCGGCAAGACGCGGATGCAGCTGGCCAAGGACGCCCTGGAGAATCTTCTTGTCCATCTCCAGACCTACGGTGGGACCATCAATCTGCAGATCGTGGACTTTGACAGTGGCGTCCGGGTTGGTACGGACGGTGGCGGTGTGGTCGGGGTCGATTCGATTACTATCGAAGACTTTGACGCTTCGGATCTGGCCGCCGCCATGGCCTTTATCGACGCCATGGTGGCCGAAGGCGGCACCAACTACGAGGCGGGCTTCCGTGAGTCTCAGGAGTTCTTCAGCGAACAATACACGTCGACACCCGGATACAAGAACCTGGCCCTGTTTCTCACCGACGGTGAGCCGACGTTCTATCTGGACGACGCTGATGGAGATGGCACCCCCGGCCGCTACGGCCCCGGGGGAAACAACAGCGTCCCCGTCATGAACAACTCCCTGGAAGCGTTCCAGGATCTTGCACCAACCACGCCGGGAGCTGGCTATCCGCAAGTCGAGGTGGCCGCTATCGGCATCGGCAACGGGATCAACGAAGAAACGCTTGAGTACTTCGACAACAGCAACGTCGATGGCACCGGAGGCCTGACCATTGGCGGTACGACGTTTAATGATCCGGTCGGCCAGGTTCAGATCGTCAACGACGAGGACGGTCTCAACAGTGCCATCCAGGAAGCCGCAGGAGGGCTTCTGCAACTTGGCGATGACGTCCTGTCGGGCGGAGGCGGCGACGACATCCTGATCGGCGATGTGCTCAACAGTGACCATCTGGCCTGGACGAATACCGACACCGGTGAGGTCTTTACCGCGGGTGGGCATGACGGTCTGGGCTACGAAGGGCTCTACGAATACGTCAAGTGGGGAGTCAATGGTGGTACCGAACCCACCGATGGCGAAATGATCGGTTATATCCGGGACAATCTCGATGACCTGATTGACGAGTCGCGTGATGAAGGCGGGATCAACACCCTGGACGGCGGCGACGGCAACGACACCCTGATCGGCGGCGCCGGGGGGGATACCCTCCTTGGCGGCGAAGGTAATGACACCCTGGTTGGTGGCAAGGGCAACGATACGCTCGATGGCGGCGCGGGCAACGATATCATCGATCTGGGCACCGGTGCCGATGTGGTCGCCTGGAATGATGGCGACGCTGGGACCAGTGCTGCGCCTGCCAGTGATGAGATCAATGACTTTACCCTGGGAGACGTCGGCAGTGACGCCGAGGCCGATCGCCTGGAGATGGCGGACCTGCTCGACGGGGCGACCGAGGCAACCGTCAACAACTATCTTTACGCCGAGGAGGACGGCGGCGGCAATACCGTGTTGTACGTGAAGAGCGATGGTGGCATCGGCAATACAGGAGGCGATGCCGATCAGGTCATTACCCTCAATGGCGTCGATATGGGGGGACAGGACTCGGCGACCTTCCTGCAGCAGATGATCGACGACGGCCAGTTGCAGGTGGAATAGCAGGTTGAGTTGCAGGGCAGCGGTCTCCCTCGGCGCGCCCGGGGGAGGCCAACGCCGGACAGGGCTGTCCGGTCTCGGCGAGTGAAAAGGAACAGAGCCCGGCTGGCGTCGGGCTCTGTGTCGTCGGGTCGAGGGCATTTGTGCCGCGAGGTGCCTATCGTCGCTCGCGGCGCTTGCTGGCGTCGGGTGCGCTCAGAAGTCGATGCCGCGGCGGGCCTTGAGGCCATTGGTGAAGCCGTGCTTGACCTCCTGCATCTCGGTCACGGTGTCGGCCATGGCAACCAGTTCGCGATGGGCGTTGCGCCCGGTGATGATGACCGTCTGCTCGGCAGGCCGGTTGGCGATGGCCGTGCGCACGGTGTCGATGTCCAGGTAGCCGAACTTGAGCATGTAGGTGATCTCGTCGAGCACCACCAGGTAGACCTCGGGGTCGCCCAGCATGCGGCTGGCCTCCTGCCAGACCTCGCGGCATGCCTGGGTGTCCGACTCGCGATTCTGGGTATCCCAGGTGAAACCGGTGGCCATGATCGCCACCTCGAGGTTGTCGTCGGCCTCGAGACGGTCGCGTTCTCCGCACTCCCACAGTCCCTTGATGAACTGCACCACGCCCACCCGGTAGCCGTAACCCAGGGCGCGGGTGACGGTGCCCCAGGCGGCGGTGGTCTTGCCCTTGCCGTTGCCGGTAAACACCAGCATCAGCCCGCGCTCCTCGTCGGCGGCGGCGACCTTGGCGTCGACGTGGGACTTGAGCTTCTCCATGGCCTTCTTGTGTCGGGTGTTTCTGTCCTGCTCGCTCATGCCGGCTCCCGCTGTCTGGTCAAAAGCGCAGGGTAGCCGAGGCGGACGCCGGCGTCAGCCCGGATATGCCTTTCCGCCTCAGCCGGGATCATTGGCTGGAAGGCTCTGGCGTCCCGCCTGGGGCGAAGCCGTGTTGGCCGAGCGTGCCTGTCGGCGCGCCTCCATGCGCCTGGCGAAGACCTCCATCAGGCGATCGTAGAGCGCCGCACCCAGCACGCTGTCCTCGATGCCCGCATCGATGTTGGGATTGTCGTTGACCTCGATCACCAGCACACGGTCGCCGACCTGCTTGAGGTCGACACCGTAGAGGCCATTGCCGATCAGCCGGGTGGCCTTGAGCGCCGCACGCAGCACGGCGGCCGGCACCTCGTCGATGGGGTGGCTGCTGAAGCCGCCGCTGCGGGTGCGAGCACCGGAATAATCGTAGATCTGCCAATGGCCACGGGCCATGTAGTAGCGGCTGGCGAACAGTGGAGCACCGTCGAGCACGCCGATGCGCCAGTCGTATTCGGTAGGCAGCCATTCCTGCAGCAACAGCAGGTCCGAGCTCTTGAACAGGGTATCGGCTTCCCGAGCCAGCGATTCGCTGGACGTTACCTTGACGATGCCACGGGAGAAGGCGCCATCGGGGACCTTCAGCACCCTCGGGTAGCTGAGACCCTGCGTCTGCTCGAGGAGACGTGCTCGATCCGAACGCTTGAGCAACAGTCCCTCGGGAGCGGCGACCCCCCGGGTGCGAAGCAGTTCATGCAGATAGACCTTGTTGGTGCAGCGCAGAATGTCCTGGGGCGCGTCGATGACCACCAGGCCTTCGTGTTCGGCACGTCGGGCCATGCGCCAGGTGGGGTGGTCGAGGGCGGTGGTCTGGCGCAGAAACAGAGCGTCGAACTCGGCCAGCCGGGCGCTGTCGCGATGGGTGATCAGCGAGACATTGATTCCCTGGCGCCGACCGGCGCGGATAAATTGCTTGAGCGCGCCCTTGTTGCTGGGCGGCAGGTGTTCTTCAGGGTCGATCAACATGGCCAGGTCGAAGCGATAGCGCCTCCGCGCCCTGGGGGTACGCCAGATCTTCAGCGAATGGCGATTGAGGGCGCGAGCGAAGGCGTCCTGCTCGTCTTCATGAAGCCGCCCAAGCGCAAGCGGACGCAGCCGCACCAGTCGATAGCCCTGGGCGGTGCGATTCAGGCGCGCCTCCATCAGCGGACAGGGCAGGCGCTCGAACAGGCGGCGGGCGACGCGTGCCAGCAGGGGCTCGACGCATTCGCCGAACAGCACCCTGAAATGGACGTCATCGCCGAGTCGCTCGACTGCAGCGGGCCGGCTCAGCTCATCGAGCAGTCCGGTAAGGCCCTCGAGCTGCATGTCGGTGGTCGACTTGCGGCGCAGGGAGTTGAGGGTATCGACACTGGGGATCACTCTGGCGCCTCGCGCCTGGGCGAGCAGCGAGACATAGTAGCCTCGGCCCAGGTAGCCGAGGTCGGAACACAGGTTGATGACCTGTGCGCTGGTGGCGCCCGAGGTGGCCTTGGCATCGGCGATGTCCGCGGCGTCGACATAGTGGTCGGCGTCGATCACATCGTCACTGGGGTGGTAGGGCTGCCAGTCGCGCTGGCGGTCGACAACGATACGCAGGGCGCACATCGCAAGAATTCCTCGGCAAGGGGCGAGACAAGGGGCGAAACTGGGACGAGACAATGGCGGAGCAAGGGTGAAGCAAGGCCGAAACAAGGTGATAGCCCGAAGCCGGAGGACACCGCACGAGTCGGGGTAGAGGTCAGGGCCGACGGTGGCAGGATGCGCCTGGGTTGGCGGCAAAGCAATACGGCAAGAAAGTGAAAAATATTCATTTTGTCGACGGCTGACAGCGGCGTGTGGGCCAGACAGAATCAACAGATAACACACCTCGCCCGAGTCGGGCGTCGGGCTGCCGAGACGGGACCTCTCACTATGCCACTTGCCTTGCGTTCGGCCACCCCAAGCGATCTCGATGCCCTGGAGGAACTGGAGAGTCGCGGTTTTTCGGGGGACCGCTTCACTCGTCGCCAATTGCGCCACCTGCTCCAGCGCGCCCATGGGCTGACCCTGATCGCCGAGGACGCCGCCGGCTCCGTTGTGCCTCTCGGCTACGGTACCTTGCTGTTTCGTCGCAATAGCCGCGCAGCGCGCCTCTATTCGCTGTGTGTGGCCCCCGAGGCGCGTGGCCAAGGAGTGGGCAAGGCCTTGCTCGAGGCGCTCGAGCGTGATGGACGCAAGCGTGGCTGCGAGCGCATGACGCTGGAGGTGCGGGCCGACAATCGTGTTGCTCTCGGCCTCTATCGACGGGCGGGCTTTCGCCTGGCTTGCTGGCTCGACGACTACTACGAGGATGGCTGTGCCGCCTGGCGCATGGTCAAGTCGCTGGGCCTGTCTCGAGAGGAGCCTGCCGTCGTGCCTCAGGGTTCACCGTCCGTGGCAACTCCAGCGACATCTTCTGCGACATCTTCTGCGCCGTCTTCTACACCACCTTCCGAGCCGTCCTCCGTGACATCCGGGGAGGACTCGGTAGTGACACCCTGCGGGTCGCCGTCGATGGTAGACTAGCGTTTTTGTCAGCGGAGCAGAGCGAGCATGCCCTCTTTCGATATTGTGTCCGAATTCGATCGCCACGAAGCCCAGAACGCCGTGGACCAGGCTAACCGTGAGGTTCAGGGGCGCTTTGACTTTCGCGGTGTCGACGCCGGTTTCGAGCTGTCCGATGAATCCGTGGCGTTGCACGCCGAGGTCGATTTCCAGCTCAAGCAGATGCTCGACATCCTGCGCAACAAGCTGATCGCCAGAAGCATCGACCCACGCATCATGGACGTTCAGGACGCTGAGCTTTCCGGCGTCAAGGCGCGTCAGACGGTCGCCCTCAAGCAGGGGCTGGAGCAGAAGGAAGCCAAGGACATCGTCAAGCGCATCAAGGACTCGAAGCTCAAGGTCCAGGCCCAGATTCAGGGCGACAAGGTACGCGTGACCGGCAAGAAGCGCGATGACCTGCAAAGTGTGATGGCACTGCTGCGCGGTGATGAGGGCCCTGATCTGGCGCTGCAGTTCGACAATTTCCGCGACTGACAGGATCGGCGGCTGACATGTCTCTGTTGCCGGCATCGTGAGGCGAGTGGCCCTGCGGGTTCGGCAGGCTACTGGCCTGATAGCGGCGTCCGATTGGCCTCGTCGCACCTGCTGCGTTTCAATAAGTGAATTCTTGACCAATTGGCGTGGCGAGTGCGCCGCCGGAGTTCGCCCTTGATTTCCACCACCCGTCGCCTGGCCTGGCAGTTGCTGGCCTGGACCAGCTTTGCCCTCGGTGTCATCGGGGCCTTCGTGCCGCTGTTGCCCAGTACCTGCTTTCTGCTGGTGGCGGTGTGGGCGGCGTCGAAGGGGTCGCCGCGGTTCGCTCGCTGGATTCGCAGTCATCCTCGGTTCGGCCCTGCGGTGGTGGCCTGGGAAGAATCCGGTGCGATTCCCCGTCATGCCAAGTGGATGGCGCTGGCGATGCTGTCACTGTCGGTGGTGGTGCTGTTGATCACGGTGTCACTGTGGTGGTTGAAGCTTGGGTTGACCGTCATGCTGATAGGGATTGCCATCTGGATCGTGACCCGGCCCGAGCCCGCCTCCTCGTCCTGACGTCTTCCGCCTTGATCCGTTTCGCCTGATGGTTCCGACGTGCTCCGGGTCGCGCCGGTTCTTTGAGCCCGGCACGTCCGTACCCGTACAATATCGTCGACTTTTCTGATTGGAGCATCCCCGATGTCCGACCCCCAGCCGATCCATCTGAGCGACTATCGTCCGCCGGCCTACCTTGTCTCACGCACCGAGTTGACCTTCGACCTGGCGCCTGGCACCACCCGCGTCAAGGCACGCCTGCATCTGGAGCGTCATCCCGAGCGCGAGGCTGGTGCACCGCTTTGGCTGGATGGCGAGCAGCTTTCGCTCAAGGCCATCGCCATCGATGGCCAGCCGCTGGAGGAAGGCGAGTACGAACTGACCCGCAAGGGGCTGTCGATTACCGGTGCGCCGGAGGCGTTTGTTCTGGACACCGAGATCGAGATCTCGCCCGAGGACAATACCGCGCTATCCGGCCTCTACCGTTCCGGTGGCATGTTCTGCACCCAGTGCGAAGCCGAAGGGTTCCGCCGCATCACCTTCTACCCGGACCGCCCGGACGTGATGGCGACCTTCTCGACCACCGTGATCGGCGACCTGACTCGTGAGCCGGTGTTGCTGTCCAACGGCAATCCGGTGGAGCGGGGAGAGCTGCCGGATGGCCGCCACTTCGTGACCTGGGACGATCCTCATCCCAAGCCCGCCTACCTGTTTGCGCTGGTGGCCGGTGACCTGAAGAAGGTCGAGGATCGCTTTACCACCATGAGCGGCCGCGACGTCACCCTGCAGATCTGGGTCGAGGAAGAAAACCTCGACAAGACCGACCACGCCATGGGCTCACTCAAGCGTGCCATGCGCTGGGATGAAAAGGCCTACGGTCGCGAGTACGACCTGGACCTGTTCATGATCGTGGCGGTCAATGATTTCAACATGGGCGCCATGGAGAACAAGGGGCTCAACATCTTCAACTCGGCGGCGGTGCTGACCCACCCCAACACCGCCACCGACGCTGCCTTCCAGCGGGTCGAGGGAATCGTCGCCCACGAGTACTTCCATAACTGGTCGGGCAACCGCGTTACCTGCCGTGACTGGTTCCAACTGTCGTTGAAGGAAGGCTTCACCGTCTTTCGCGATCAGAGCTTCTCGGCCGAGGTCAATTCCGCGCCGGTCAAGCGCATCGAGGAAGTGTCGTTCTTCCGCACCGCCCAGTTCGCCGAGGACGCAGGCCCCACAGCGCATCCGATTCGCCCCGACTCCTACATCGAGATCGGCAACTTCTACACCCTGACCATCTACGAGAAGGGTGCCGAGGTGGTGCGGATGCTGTCCAACCTGGTGGGGCCGGAGACCTTCCGCAAGGGCTCGGATCTGTACTTCTCGCGCTTCGACGGGCAGGCGGTCACCATCGAGGACTTCGTCGACTGCATGGCCGAGGTGTCCGGGCAGGATCTCGAGCAGTTCATGCGCTGGTACTCCCAGGCGGGTACGCCGGAGATCGACGCCTTCGGCGAATACGACTACGCCAACTCCCGCTACCGCCTGATCCTGCGTCAGCGCACGCCGGCCACCCCCGGCCAGCCGGAGAAACAGGCGCTGCATATCCCCATTCGCCTGGGCCTGGTCGGCACCAAGAGCGGCCGCGACCTGTCGATGACCCTGGACGGCGAGAGCCTGGGTAGAGACGCCGTGATTCATCTGCGTGAAGACGAGCAGGAGTTCATCTTCACCGATATCGAAGAGGCTCCGGTGCCCTCGCTGCTGCGCGGGTTCTCGGCGCCGGTCAAGCTGTCCTTCCCCTATTCGCGGGAGGATCTGGCCTTCCTGATGGCCCACGACAGCGATGGCTTCAACCGCTGGGACGCCGGCCAGCGGCTGACCCTGCTGGCCCTCGATGATCTGATCGCGGCCCACCGCAATGGCGTCGAGAAGGTCATGGATACGCGCCTGGTCGAGGCCTTCCGCGCACTGATCGAGGAAGGCAATGACGACAAGGCGGTGCTGGCCGAGATGCTGCAATTGCCGAGCGAGGCCTACATCGCCGAACAGCAGCCGCTGGTCGACGTGGACGCCATCCACGCCGCGCGCACCTTCATCCAGCAGTCTCTGGCGCAAGAGCTGCGTGACGAGCTGCTGGCACTGTATCGCGACAACCAGAGCGACGCCGCCTACGCGCCCACGCCCGAGCAGATCGGCCAGCGCGCCCTGAAGAATGTCGCGCTGTCCTACCTGATGAGCATCGAGGACGAGGTGGCGATCGAGCTGGCCCAGGCCCAGTTCGAGGCCGACCACAACATGACCGACGTGCGCCAAGCGTTGACTTTGCTGGTCCACAGTAGCCGCTCGGATATCGCCGATCCGGCACTCAAGGCCTTCGGGCGCAAGTGGTCCCACGATCCGCTGGTGATGGACCAGTGGTTCAGCCTGCAGGTGACCCGTCCCCAGGCGGACGCCCTGGACCGGGTCCGCTATCTGATGGAGCACCCGGCCTTCTCGCTGAAGAACCCCAACAAGGTGCGCGCGTTGATCGGTGCCTTTGCCGGGCAGAACCGGGTCAACTTCCACCGCCTGGATGGCGAAGGCTATCGCCTGCTGGCCGACGTGGTGATCGAGTTGAACCGGCTGAACCCCGAGATCGCCGCACGCATCATCACGCCGCTGACCCGCTGGCAGCGCTTCGACGAGGCTCGCCAGGCGCTGATGCGCGCCGAGCTGGAGCGCATCCGTGGCGAGGAACTCTCGCCCAACGTCTATGAGATCGTGGAAAAGGCGCTGGCCTGATGTAGCGACGACGATCGCTGCTGGATCCACCGTCACAAATGCCAACGCCGCCCCTCGGGGCGGCGTTGTGCTGTGTGCTACCGGCTCGGCTGGCCTTGAAGACCGTCCTGCCTCAGGGCAGCAGCATGCCCAGGATCAAGAGGCCCAGCAGTGCCCACAGCAGGGCGGCGATGGGGGAGCCTGTGAGGATCGCGCGTAGACCCCGCCAAAGAAAGAAAAGGCCCAGCACCAGCAGCGCCAGGGTGAAGAAGGTCGGTGCGATGCCCAGCGAGCGAGACAGGCCGTCGATAAAGCCGGCGGCGGCGTCATCGATGCTGTTGAAGAAGGTGCCCAGGGTATCGACCACAAAGCGAATCAGGGTGCCAAGGGCCTCGCCCAGCCAGGTAAAGACGTCTTCCACCGCCATGCATCCTTGTCGTGGAGCTTGCAAAGGGCCTCGGCGCGCGCCTTGAGCACGAGCCTTGGCCATGGGAGCCCCGAGTATCCGCATCCGACCTGTCCACGGCAAGCCCCGTGGCCGAGCGCGTCTGGGTGTTGCACAGGTCTGCGCGCGCCACTTGCTAGGGCTTGTCTGAAAAGTGCCTGCGCTCGGTAATACGGCGTTAAAAATCGGATCAACATGCTCATTTACACCCCGTAAACTGCGCTGTCTCACCGATTTTTGCCTTGTCTAACCTTCGCTCGTCGACTTTTCGGACAGCGCCTAGCCGAGTTGTTCGGTACGCGAGATGATTCCCGCTTCCTCCGCCGCGCTGTCGGCCAGGGCGCGGCCGGCCTCGTCGTAGACGTGGTAGACCGCGTGGGCGCCCAGTTCGCGGATGGTGTCGATCTCCTCCAGGTACTCGACCACGGCGGTGATCTTGCCCGGGAAGTGGCGGCTTCGCAGCTGCTTCAGGGCGAACAGGTTACCGGCATGGTGGGGCATCGCCAGCACCACCAGTTCTACCTGAGAGGACATCAGCATCTTGTCCCAGAAGTCCGAGTCTACGGCGTCGCCCTCGACGATATTGAAGCCCTTGTCGGCCAGCATCTTCACGCTCTTGGGATTGGAGTCGACCCCCAGCACCTTGAGTCCATACTCCTTGGTCAGGCGACGGTAGACGCTGCGACCGATACGGCCCATGCCCAGCACCACCGCTTCGGCGTCGCCGACCTCGATGGGGCGGTCGCTGGGGGACAGCGACGCCTCGTCGACCGGTGGCAGGCGTGGCTCGAGCCAGCGGTAGAACTGCTCGCTGACGGCATTGAGGATCGCCGATACCACGAAGCTCAGCGCGACCGCGAGCGACACCACCACCAGCCACTGCGGCGCCAGCCAGCCGCTGGATACCGCGATGGCGCCGACGATCAGACCGAACTCGGAATAGTTGCTCAGGCTGAGGGTGGCCAGCACCGAGGTACGGTGGCGCATGCCGAAACGCATCAGAATAAGCTGGTAGAGCAGGCTCTTCAGCGGCAACAGCGCCACCAGCAGCAGGGCGATGCCGAACAGCGACCAGCTGGGCAGGGCGGTAAGGCCGATGCTCAGAAAGAAGCCGACCAGCAGCAGTTCCTTGATATTGAACATCGAGCGCGACAGCGTCTGGGCGGCGGGGTGGGGCGCCAGCAGCATGCCGATGATCAGCGCCCCGAGATCCCCTTTGACGCCGACCGCCTCGAACAGGCCGTAGCCCAGCACCAGGGCCATCACCACGCCACACAGCATCTGCATCTCGCCGTGGCCCATGCGGTCGAGCAGCCGCCGCAGCAGCGGCGCCAGCGGCAGCAGCGCGAACAGGCCCAGGGCCCAGGGGCTCGGCAGCTTGCCGGTGGAGGCGGTGAGAAAGATCACCGCAAACAGGTCCTGCATGATCAGGATACCGATGGCCAGGCGTCCGTAGGCCGCATGGGTCTCGCTTCGCTTTTCGAGGACCTTGACCACGAAGACGGTACTGGAGAAGGACAGGGCGAACGCCAGCACCAGCAGCGTGGTCAGGTCGAGTCCGGCGAGCAGACCGTTGGGTGACGTCAGCCAGCCGAGGGTGACGATCGCCTTCAGGACAGCCAGAATACCTACGAACAGCACGACGCTTGCCAGCATATGCAGGCTGGCGCCTCCCCAGACGTCCGGGCGCAGCAGGGTCTTGACGTTGAGCTTGAGACCGATGGTAAACAGCATCAGGGTGACGCCAAGGTGGGCGATCAGCGTCAGGACCGGCGTTTCGTCGTAGCCGAGTGCATTGAGGATGAAGCCACCGGCGAGAAAACCCACCAAGGGTGGTAGTCTGAGGGCCATGGCGGCCAGGCCTGAAACAAAGGCGGTCAGCACAAAAATTGGTTCAATCATGCAGGAACTCGGTCGCAAAGGGGGGCGTGTCTTGATCAATTGTAAGGGAAATACGGGTCAAGTCAGCGCTATGGCTGCGATTGTGCCCGTCCCGCAACAGCATAGGTGCGGCGTCGGCAGCAGGACGTGGCTAGGCCGGCAGGTATCGGATCGCCGCTGCGGGCCTCCATGCCGGGGGAAGGATGTGATGAAATAGGCGCCGCACAGGGAGGATGTGCGACTTTCATGAACCTCATGTGAAAAAGGAAGCGTCAGGATGACCCAGCCGCCGGGCACCAATCGGCTGATCCTCAACGGACAATCGGCGCAATTGCCGGAAGTGCGAAGCGCTGTCTTCGCCTGTCGGCGAGGCGGCCTCGATGTCGATGTGCGTGTCACCTGGGAAAAGGGCGACGGCGAACGCCAGGCTACCCAGGCTGGACGCGATCGGGTCAAGCGGGTCATCGCCGGCGGTGGTGACGGTACCGTGCATGAGGTGGTCAACGGGCTGATGCAGTTGCCGCGCGAAGAGCGTCCGGAGCTTGCCATCATGCCGTTGGGCAGCGCCAACGACCTGGCCAAGTCCCTGGGCCTGCCGCTCGGCCAGGCAGCGTCGCTGGACGCCGCCTGTCGTCTGCCCAGCCGCTGGGTGGATGTGCCAAGGATGAACGATCGCTATTTCATCAACATGGCCACCGGTGGTTTCGGTGCCGAGATCACCACATCGACACCGAAGCCACTCAAGCGCTTGATGGGCGGGGGAGCCTACTCGGTGTTCGGTGCCTTCAAGGCCTGGCGCTATCAGCTCTACCAGGGCCACCTGGCCTGGGATGGCGGGGAGAGTCGAGCGGGCATCTTTCTGCTGGGTATCGGCAATGGCATCCAGGCCGGTGGCGGTCAGCAGTTGACGCCGGCGGCGCGACTGGACGACGGCCTGTTCGACGTGCTGCTGGTGCGTGACTTCCGCTCGCTGCGCCAGCTTCGGGCGATGATGCAGGAACTGCGGGCCAGGCCCTACCATGGGCAGTACGTCGACGCCTTTCGCAGCGCCTGGTTGCGCTTTGAAGCCGATGGCGAGGCGCGCCTGCCGCTGACGCTGGACGGCGAAGCCTGCTATCAGCGCGCGTTCGAGGCCCGGGTCATGCCGTTGGCGCTGCGTCTGACCATGCCCGACAGCTGTCGAATGGCCTCACCCCGGGGAGAATGATCAGGGCGGGAGCCGCCATAGACGTCGCCCGATAGGCGAGATTGCGGCGTGCTGCAGCGTCAACGCAAGTTGCGTGGCCGGGGTGGCTTTGGTGCAATAGCGCGCGATCAATCATGGAGATTGGGCGCATGGACAAAGGCTTTATGGAGAGAAGACGATGGCAATGACCCCTCGAATGGCGGCGGCCCTGGTGGCACTGAGCGTACCGCTGTGGCTGGTTGGGTGTGATGGAGAGGAGCCCCCGGCGTCTCAGAGTGAGCCTTCCGCTGTTCAGGAAGAGCCTTCAGCTGCTCAGGAAGAGCCGTCAGCTACTGAGGAGGAGCCCTCAGCTACTGAGGAGGAGCCTTCAGCCACTGAAGAAGAGCCCTCAGCTACTGAGGAAGAGCCTTCAGCGACTCAGCAAGAGCCCTCAGCGACTCAACAACAGCCATCCGATTCCGAGAGCGGGATGTCCGCAGCCCAGTCAGAGTCATCGAGTGAAGCGGCGTCGAGCGGGGCCGGCGGGGCGGAGAGCGATAGTGGCGCCGACGGAGCCAACGTAGACCTCGGCAGCAGCGCCACCGACACCCTGGAGCAGGGCCAGGCGCTGCCGGGGGAGAGCACCGAGTCAGATGTCGATGCCATCCTGGAGGAGACCGAGCGTCGCTTCGAGGAAGCGCAACGCAAGATCGACGAGACCTATAAGCAGGCCGAGGCAACGAGCGCTACCCAAGGCACACCGGACAGTGAAGGGCAGCCGAGCGACGCAGGCGGAGAAGAAGCCTCGGCACCCTCGGTGCCGGATCCTGTCGAGGAACCGGTGCAACTCGAGGGATCGAGCGAGGAGGTCGACGCCATCCTTCAGGAAACCGAACGCCGGTTCGAGGAAGCCAAGCGCAAGATCGACGAGACCTTCGAGCAGGCCGAGCGCCAGGTCCCCGAGGAGGTGCCCGCCGACGCGGACGCGTCCTTCGATGCCGACGTCAACGCCGAAGGCGACGTCGAGACCCGTACCGACAATGCGCCCTGAGCTGGTATTGGCAGGGCATCAGGTCCGGGTGGCTTAGTCAGGGCTTAGTCATGGCTTAGTCATGGGCCCAAGGCGTGCTAGCAAGCTCTTACGGCACCTGATCGGCCCCCCGGCAGGCTCTGCCGACCAACAAGAAAGGCCCACCGTATGGTGGGCCTTCTTGTCGCATGATCGAGGATCGTCACAACTTGCGGCAATCCTGCTCAAGCGCTGTTGCTTCACGGGGTGGCTAGATCACGCAGAATGCGATCTCCCCGTGACAAGGTCAGACAGGCACTAGGCTCAGTCGGCGACCTTGATGTTGGAGGCCTGAAGGCCTTTCTTGCCCTGAGTCACCTCGAAGGAGACCTTCTGGCCGTCCTGCAGGGACTTGAAGCCTTCAGCCTGAATCTCGGAGAAGTGGGCGAACAGGTCGTCTCCGCCGTCGTCCGGAGAGATGAAGCCGTAGCCCTTGGTATCGTTGAACCACTTGACAGTGCCAGTTGCCATTGTCGATTTCCTTAACTCGCTAAATGATGGTGCAGGCTCAACCACCCGGGGAGCTTTTCTCCCGTCGTGTGGTCTGAACCCTGTTGCGTGGGCATGACAAGAAAGAAGGGCGCATTGCGTGTTTCGACAATAGAGCGATCGAACTACCACTGCTGACGTTTCTACTTGCTGTCCTACGCTGCGGTCGAGTTCGCGATTCCGATTACCCGGGAAACGACACCTCTGGTGTCGACCACCCCTGGCAGGCGAGAATGGCTTACCTCGACTCGCCAAGTTACTGTAGATCGAAAGGCCAGCAGCGTCCAGCCGGACGCCCGTTGCTGCCTCTTAACGGAAAAGATGACACAAGGAATTCACATGACTGCCCCCGTGATCCATAGCGACGATACCCACTCCAAGGTGGTGGGCTACCTGTTGTGGCTGTTCGGTTTCCTCGGCGCCCACCGGTTCTATTACGGCAAGCCGGTGACCGGCACCATCTGGTTTCTGACCCTCGGACTGTTCTTCATCGGCTGGATCATCGACCTGTTCTTGATCCCGAGCATGGATCGCGAGGCCGACCTGCGGTTCCGCGGTGGTCCCACCAACTACACCCTGGCCTGGGTGCTGCTGACCTTCCTCGGGGTATTCGGCCTGCACCGTTTCTACATGGGCAAATGGGTGACCGGCATCATCTATCTGCTCACCGGTGGTCTGTTCTTGATCGGTATCCTCTACGACTTCTGGACGCTCAACGACCAGATTTCGCTGAAACACTCCGATAGCCTCGAGTCCGTGCGCTGATGGAAGGCTGGATCGATGCCCAGTTGCTGGGCTTCGTGGTGGCGATCACGCTGTTGAGCGTCACTCCCGGGGTCGACACCTTGCTGGTGATTCGCAACACCGCTCGGGGCGGTCTGCGCGACGGTGTGCTGACCAGCCTGGCGATCTGTTCGGGGCTGTTCGTCCACGCCACCATCTCCGCCCTGGGGGTATCGCTGATCCTGCTGCAGTCGGCCTGGGCGTTTTCGGCGTTGAAGATGATCGGGGCCGGCTACCTGGCCTGGCTGGGAGTCGCCAGCCTGCGTCAGGCCTGGGCCGGCAAGGGGCTCGCGGTGTCGGCGGCGAGTGGCGCCCGCCGCCAGCGCGTGTCGCCGTGGCGGCCGCTGCGCGAGGGGTTGCTGTCCAACGTGCTCAATCCCAAGACGGTGGTGTTCTACATGGCCTTTCTGCCCCAGTTCATCGCCCCCACGGATCCGGCCTTGCTGAAGTCCCTGTGGCTTGCCGGTATCCACTTCGTGATTGCCAACCTGTGGCAGATCCTGGTCGCGGTATTGGTGGGCAGCGCCAGCCACTGGCTTGCTCGGCCGGCGTTCTCGCGCGTGCTCAACGGCTTGACCGGTGGTGTGCTGGTGGCGTTCGGGGTCAAGCTGGCGTTGACGCGAGCGCCGTCCTAAGCCGACGCGATCGGCGCGGAGGCCAATAGCCCGAGACACAGGCCAGCGAAGCTACCGCAAAAAACCGGACCTCGACAGCAAGAACCCCCGACCACAGGCCGGGGGTTCTTGCTTTCCGAGGCGATCTCACCTCATCGACGCACCGGGGCTCCGCTACATCATCGACGTACCATGGAACCGTCGTAGCGCGAGCTCTTCTCGGCCGCTGTCAGCACCTGCACGCCCTGGGTCGAGCCCTGGGCCAGGCTCTCGAACACTACCCGGTACTCGAGCACCGCGCGGACGTAGCGGCGGGTTTCCTTGAAGGGGATCTCCTCGACGAACAGGTCGAATTCGCCCGGCGCGCGGGCAAGCCAGGTGTCGACCCGGTGGGGGCCGGCGTTGTAGGCCGCCGCCGCGGCGATACGGTTGCCGCCGTAGCGCGCGATCATGTCACGGATATAGGTGCTGCCCAGACGAATGTTGGTGGCCGGGTCGAGTACGCCGTAGGGTCCAGGATCACCGATGCCCACCTGGCGTCCCACCAGGGCGGCGGTACCCGGCATCAACTGCATCAGGCCCCTGGCCCCGGCGGGTGATAGCGCCTCGGGGTTGTAGGCGCTCTCGCGACGGGCGATCCCCATCAGCAGGTAGGGGTCGACGTTGTTGGCCTGGCCCCAGCGGCGGAAGTCCTCCCGGTAGGCTTCGGGAAAGCGCCAGGGCAGGGCGTCGAGCATCTTGCCGACGATGGTCGTCTGCACCAGGCGTACGTGCCAACCGCGTCCTGCGGCGTAGTCCGCCAGGCGCCGGGCGTCGGTGGGGCCTGCGCTGCGTACCGCGTGATTCCACTCGAGGTTGGCAAGCCCTTCCTGTCCGACGCGCAGCAGCGCCTCGGTGCGACGCACCGTCGGCCAGCCGGCGACCTGGGCGCGCTCGGCTTCGCTGAAACGCGTGTCTTCCATGTTGAGATCGTAGGACTGGCCGAGGCGGTCGGCGGCGACGAAGCCGAAGAAGTCGCGTTGACCCGCTGCCCGGGCGTAGGCGGCCTGCGCGTCTGCCTGCTGCCCGCGCAGGGCCAGCGCGCGGCCCAGCCAGTATTGCCAGCGCGCCTTGGCCTGGGTCTCGGCGGGCATGATGCCAACGGTGCGCTCGACGGCGGCCCAGTCGCGATCGCGGATGGCCAGGCGTGCACGCAGTTCGAACACCTCCGGATCCTGCTGGCCGGCCAGGGCGCCGTCGATCCAGCCGAGCAGGCTGCGCTGGTCGCGGCGCAGGGCGTAATAGATGATCTCGCGCTCCAGCGCCTGGCGAGACTGGGCCGGCAGGCTCACACTGCCGGAGACCTGCTGCCAGGCGGACAGCGCCGCCGCCGGGGATGACTCTGCAGTGGCGATGATGGCGGCCCGCACAAAGGAGGCGGTGCCGGCGCAGTTGGGGCCGACGCAGCGCGCTACGCTTGCCAGTCGCGACGGGTTGGCGGCCACGCTTTGCTGCGCTGCTGCAGCGGAGCTCCAGGCGGGTCCCAATTGACGGCCAAGATAGCTGACCAGTCCGTCTTCGCCGTTTTCCCAGGCCAGCATCATGCGCTCGAAGATTTCCGTGCCACCGATCTCGCCGCGGGCGCGCAGGGTGGAGAATAGGGAGTCGCAGGCATCCGGCTGGGAGCGACCCACCAGCCATAGTTCGCGGCCGCCCTGAGCGGCGACGGCGGGGCTTTGGCCCAGTTGCGCGGTGTAGTAGTAGCACTGCTCGGCGGTGGTCTCGGGAACGCCGCCGGCGACGGCCAGCAGATCGCCGTAGCGCCCGGCCTTGCCGTAGCGCAGGATGGCCTGCTCACGCATCCAGTCACCCAGCGGCGCATCGGCATTGGCCGAGATGTAGCTGAGAACTTCCTGAGGGCTGGCGTTGGGCAGGCGATCGCGCAGACGATAGTACGCCACATAGCCGGCCAGTTCGTGGCCGCGAATGGCGGCGTCGTTGATGTTGTGGAAGTTGCCGCTACGGGCGGCTTCCAGGGCGCTGCGCATGGCGCCGTCACTGCCCTGGGCGGTAGCCGTCAATGGCATGCACAGTGCCGTGGCTGCCACCAGCGGCACGAGGCGACGAAACAAGGCGAATGGCATGGAGACCCTCCTGGTCTGTGAAGAAGAAGACATTGCTGCCTTTTTGTGCCGTAGACGGCGAATCGATGTCGGATCGAAGCCACATGGTGACCGAACCGGCGGGCCTTGAACAGTTGCCCGGCCAGGTTACGAGACTTGACCCCGGTCAGCTTCGCCCCCATGTTGCGATAAGACGACGTCGACGCCATGAAGATAGCCGTTGACACCCGATAAATACCATCGGCAATCGTTGGTGCTGAATTGAGTCGAGGAGACTATCCATGGCCCTGTTTGATCGAATCCCCGTTATTGGTCGCTTTACCCAACGCACCCGAGCGTTCAAGCATATAATGCGGGCGCTCAAGCTGTTTATCCCGATGCTGCAGGACGTGCTCAGCGGTCGCTACCGCCCGGTGCCCTGGGCGGCTTTCGGCTGGATGGCGGTGGCCTTTGCCTATCTGGTGTCACCGCTGGATCTGATTCCCGATGTGCTGCTGCTGTTCGGTCTTCTCGATGATGTGGTCATCGTCGGCTGGTTGCTGACCAAGGTGGACAATAGTCTGGCCGACTATCGCGCCTGGCGTGGTATTGGCGAGGACGATGCTCCGCGGGAGGAGCGGGATATCCACGACATCTAAGGTGCCTTGTTCTTGGTTTTCTGGCTCGAAGTGTGCGGATTCGAGCTTTTTGCGTTTGCTTCAGGATACGTTCGTCTGTTTCTGACGCTTGGCGAGCATTTGGCGGGTAAAAGGTAAAAATGCGGACCAAGGACGTATTGTGGCGTTGGCGGGCTGGGTCTAGATTGTCAGTCAAACGTTTGAATTCGAGCCCGCTCATGTCCTCCTCGCACCGCACTCTGCAGCCACCCTCCGTGTCGCTCTGGCGGCAGGCGCTTCAGCGCTTTGTCGATGTCATTCCACATACCCAGGCGCTCGGCATGCGCGTCGTTGCGGTGGATGCCAGCGGCGTCACCTTATATCTGCCCGGGGGCGCCGAGTTATGCGGTGATCGCTCGAGAAGCCTGGTGCACAGCGGGGTGCTCAGCGTACTGCTGGACACCGCCTGCGGTGCCTCGGTCCTGCCGGCACTGCCAAGTCCTGAGGTCTGTCCCACCCTGGATCTGCATATCAGCCATCGTCGCCCTGCCTGTCAGGGGGCGTCATTGTGGGTACGTGCCGAAGTGGAGGCCATCACCGACTCGGTGGTGTTCACCGAGGCCCGAGCCTGGCAGCAAGAAGGACAGGTGGTGGCCTGCGCCCGCGGGCACTTTGCCCGGCTGGGGCCGCGCAACACGCCAGCAGGTTTTGCCGAGGCCATGTTCGCCGGTCTTGTGGAAGACGAGGGCGATCCCCTTATCGAAGAGAAGGCCCCAGTTGGCGATGCCGCCAGTGTCGCGATAGCGTCGGCTCCACACGAGAGTGTCAGCGGCTTGCTGGAACGTGGGCGTGCCAGCGGTGAGATCAACGCCTGGCTTGGCGAGGTGCCCTACGCCGACTTCATCGGGGTGAAGGAGGACAGCGATGAGCGCGGCAGGCGCTTTGTACTGGAGACGCGTCCCCACAACGTTGGCAATCCGATGCTGCCGGCGCTGCACGGTGGTGTGGTGTCGGCCTTTCTGGAGACTGCGGCAGCGCTGGATACCCTGGCGCAGACCCGTGAGCCGCGCTTGCCGAGGCTGGTCAACGTCACCGTGGACTACCTCAGTTCGGCCGGGGTGAAGCCAACCTACGCGCGTTGTCGCCTGGTGCGCGAAGGGCGGCGCATGGCCAATGTCGAGGCATGGGCATGGCAGGACGACGAAGACGCGCCGGTTGCCCGGGCTCGCTTGACCTACGTGCTGGGGGCGCCGGCGTAGGTGAGAGCCGGCCCGGGCAGCCTTTAGCCGGGTGACCACGGCCAGGGACGTCGGCCCAGGTCTGGCCAGCCTTGACTTGGTGGCGCCAGCCTTGAAAAGCGCAGCACGGACCCCATATCGATTGTCATCTTGAATGACGTGCGGCGCGAGCCGTGCACTCTGGACCGCCAGCGAGCCATCGCTGGCCCGGAAATCGCCATGTCGAAAGGGGTTCGATCTACCATGACCACCGCTACCCACGAAGAAACCCTGGGCTTTCAGACCGAGGTCAAGCAGCTTCTCAACCTGATGATCCACTCGCTGTACTCCAACCGCGAGATCTTTCTTCGGGAGCTGATCTCCAACGCCGCCGACGCCTGCGACAAGCTGCGTTATCAGGCGCTGGACAATGATGCGCTCTACGAGGGCGACAGCGAGCTGCGCGTCGAGATCGAGCACGACAGCGAGGCCGGCACCGTCACCCTTCGTGACAACGGTATCGGCATGAACCGCGAGGACGTGATCGCCAACCTGGGCACCATCGCCAAGAGTGGCACCGCCGAGTTTCTCAAGCAGCTTTCCGGCGAACAGCAGAAGGACGCCCGGCTGATCGGCCAGTTCGGGGTCGGCTTCTATTCTGGCTTTATTGTCGCCGACGAGATTACCGTGCGTACCCGCAAGGCCGGTGACGCCGCTGATGCCGGCGTCGAGTGGCGCTCGAAAGGCGAGGGCGAGTTCGTGGTCGCCGAGATCGAGCGCGAGAAGCACGGCACCGAGATCATCCTCCACCTCAAGGAGGACGCCAGGGAGTTTGCCGACGACTATCGCCTGCAGAGCCTGGTGCGCAAGTACTCCGACCATATCGAAGTACCGGTGAAGATGCCGCGTACCGAAAAGGCCACCGACGACGATGGCAGCGAGGTCGACGGTAGCGAGGTCACCACCTGGGAGACCGTCAACGAGGCGACCGCGCTGTGGGTGCGGCCCAAGAGCGAGGTCTCCGAGGACGAGTACAAGGCCTTCTACAAGCACGTGGCCCACGACTTCTCCGACCCCTTGACCTGGAGCCACAACAAGGTCGAGGGCAACCTGGAGTACACCAGCCTGCTGTACGTGCCGGGCCGCGCACCCTTCGACCTGTACGAGCGTGACGGTGCCCGTGGGGTCAAGCTGTACGTCCAGCGCGTGTTCATCATGGACGACGCCGAGCAGTTCCTGCCGCTGTACCTGCGCTTTATCAAGGGGGTGCTGGACACCCGCGATCTGTCGCTGAACGTATCCCGTGAGCTGCTGCAACAGGACCCGAAGGTAGAGAAGATCAAGTCCGCGCTGACCAAGCGTGCCCTGGACATGCTCAAGAAGCTGGCCAAGGACAAGGAAGCCTACCAGACGTTCTGGAACACCTTCGGTTCGGTGCTCAAGGAAGGTCCGGCGGAGGACTACGCCAACCGCGACAAGATCAGCGGCCTGCTGCGTTTCTCTTCCACCCACACCGACAGCGCCACCCAGGATCAGTCCCTGGCCGACTACGTGGAGCGGATGAAGGAAGGTCAGGACAAGATCTACTACATCGTCGCCGATGGCTTCAACGCCACCAAGAACAGCCCCCACCTGGAAATCTTCCGCAAGAAGGGCATCGAGGTGCTGCTGCTCCACGATCGCATCGATGAGTGGCTGATGAGCCATCTCACCGAGTTCGATGGCAAGAAGTTTGCCGATGTTGCCAAGGGCGATCTGGACCTGGGGGACGTCGAGGACGAGGACGAGAAGAAGGCCCAGGAGGAGACCGCCAAGTCCAAGGAGGATCTGGTCAAGCGGGTCAAGGAAGCGCTCGGCGAGGAGGTCCAGGAGGTCAAGATCACCCACCGCCTGACCGATTCACCTGCCTGCGTGGTGCTACCCGAGCACGAGATGGGCTTCCAGATGCGCCGTATCATGGAGGCTGCGGGCCAGAGCCTGCCCGAGGTCAAGCCGATCCTCGAGCTCAACCCGGACCACGCCCTGGTCGCTCGCCTGGAAGGGGCCGACGGTGACGGCTTCGGTGATCTGGCGCGGATCCTGCTCGATCAGGCGATCATCGCAGAGGGTGGTCATCTCGACGATCCGGCCGCCTACGTCAAGCGTCTCAACGCCCTGCTGAGTGCCTGACAAGCTGGCTGCCTACGTCAAGAGCTCAAGCGCCCCAACCACGACGCCACCTTCGGGTGGCGTCGCTGCGTTCAGGCAACTGCAAGGCGACGTCCTTGCCGCGCCGATGGCGGTTGTTCAGTGTTTCAGGCTGGCGAAGAGGTCGGGGCACTGGCGCTGAAGCTCCCTGTCGTCGAGCATGGCCTCACGCTGACGCTGGATGGCGTGACCTCGGCGCTTGAGCACCGCATCGATGTCATCGCCGCTGGCGCAGCTCACCTTGAGCAGGTTGATCAGTGCGTCCAGCCGCTGGGGAGAACTCGCCAGGGCCGCCTCGATATCCGCCCGGGCCCTGTCGTACTGGCCCAAGCGGTAGTAGGCGTAGCCGCGGTAGGAGAGCGCGTCGTTGTTGTTCGGGTCGATCGCAAGCGCCCGGGTGTAGTCGGCCACCGCCCCCTCGAAGTCGCGCTCGATGCGCTTTTCACGTCCTGCGCTGACCTGCTGCTGGGCCGACTGCATGGGGGCCTGGCGGGTGATGATGGTCAGGTAGCGCGGGGCCACGTCGCTGCCGAGGGCCAGTGCGGCCTCGAAGTAGCTTCGAGCCTTGTCGAGCTCTCCGGCGGAAAAGGCGTTGATGCCAGCGTTGTTGAGAGCCTTCAGGCGCACCTCACGCAAGCCGTCATGACCTTGACTCGCCCTGAGCGCCTGCTCGAACAGCGCTGAGGCGTCAGCGTGGCGGCCTTCCCGATACAGAA
The DNA here is from genome assembly GCF_019801245.1 of Halomonas sp. DP1Y21-3. Lineage (NCBI taxonomy): Bacteria > Pseudomonadati > Pseudomonadota > Gammaproteobacteria > Oceanospirillales > Halomonadaceae > Halomonas > Halomonas sp. DP1Y21-3. The sequence goes on along the minus strand of NZ_JAHVJM010000002.1, from coordinate 33,401 downwards.
TCCAGCCCTGGGCGTTCAAGCCTTCCATCCGGGCCAGCGGATCAGGACTTTCGAGCAGAGGCCGTAGTTCGCGCAGGGCGGCCTGGTTGTCACCCTGCTGCAACAGCGCCTTGGCCCTGGACAGCGGGGCCTGCTGGGCAATCACCGGCCACGCCACCCCGACGCTCAGCAGCACGATCAGCAGGGCGTTTATCGTAGACGTGGGGTGGCGCCGTCGTTTTCCCTTCGCTGGCCCGGCCAGGTCTGTCGCCATCGCGCGCGACGCCAAGGCGCCCTGCCTGTTCTTCATTAGAAGCCTACCTGCGGAGAATCTCGCTCCGCTGCAGCGATGACGTCGGCCAGTTGGCTCTTCAAGGCGTCGCGCTCCTGCTCGATGGCGATCAGCCGGCCGTGCAGATCGTTGTTCAAGATGCGCAGCACATTGTCGTCCTGGACCTTCAGCACGACCGTGCCCCGGCCATCCAGCGGCATGTCCCGCTCCTGCAGACGGATGACCGGCAGTACGCCTTCCGGCGGGGCGATGGAAAGATTGACCTGGCTCGAGGGTTTCATCATTGCCATGGCCAGCCCGCCGACGAAGAACAGCAGACTCAGCGCCATGAACAGCCTGGCGTTCTTGGAGATCTCCTGCAGATAGCGAATGCGCAACTCGGTGCCCTCACTGGTCTCGCCAGAGCGCTCATTGAGCAACAGGGTGTGGGTCTTGTTGAGCAGGTGGTAGCCGAGGATCAGCAGCACCACGGCGAAGCCTGGCAGACCGTACTCCAGAAGCGTGGGAAAGCTGTTCATCACGGGCACCCGGCGGTGGGACAGGGCTCAGGCCTACGTATGCCCTTGTCAGCATAGCGCAGGCGGCCGTCCTCGCCGCGCGAAATTGGCCTGGTACAGGTTTCTTGGCCGCTTCGCTCGTGCTGTATCGCCGTCCCGTGGCGCCATGATGCGGGTCAAGTAGGGGCGACGGGACTACTGCTAAGGTCGAATTGTGCTCTCGAGGGCAGGTGTTTTTTCGCCGATCGAGAAGCGTGCAGCACACCCGCCGCCTCCGATGCGGCGACCGCTGCTGCCACCGAACAGGCGGGTCGGCTGCCATCTCCGAGGGATGGCCGTCGCTCAGCATGCAGGACTAGCGTTGTCATTTACTCTGTTGAGGTGCAAGTCGATGAAAGAGCAATTCGCGCAAGCGTGGGAAGGGTTTGCCGGGGGCGAGTGGAAGAAGGACGTCGACGTACGAGACTTCTTGCTGGCCAATGTGACGCCCTACGAGGGTGACGAGCGTTTCCTGGTCAGCGAGCCGGCGGCCAGCACTCGCGAGCTATGGGACACTGTGATGGAAGGCGTCAAGCAGGAAAACGTCACCCATGCACCGCTGGACTTCGACACCTCGCTGGTCTCGACCATCACCGCTCATGACGCCGGCTATATCGATCAGCGTCTCGAGACCATCGTTGGACTGCAGACCGACGCGCCGCTGAAGCGGGCGATCATGCCCAACGGCGGCATCAAGATGGTGGAGGGCTCATGCCAGGCCTACGGTCGTGAACTCGATCCTCAGGTCAAGAAGGTCTTCACCGAATTTCGCAAGACCCACAATCAGGGGGTGTTCGATGTCTACACCCCGGACATCCTCAAGTGTCGCAAGTCAGGGGTGCTGACCGGACTGCCGGACGCCTATGGTCGTGGACGCATCATCGGTGACTACCGCCGGGTCGCCCTTTACGGCGTCGACTTCCTGATGCGTGACAAGCAGGCGCAGTTTGCCTCGCTGCAGCAGCGCTTCGAACAGGGCGAGGACCTGGAGGCGGTGATCCAGCTGCGCGAGGAAGTCGCCGAGCAGCATCGTGCACTCGGCCAGCTCAAGGAAATGGCCGCCAAGTACGGCTTCGACGTCTCGGTCCCGGCTGCCACCGCCCAGGAGGCCATCCAGTGGACCTACTTTGGCTACCTGGCGGCAGTGAAGTCGCAAAACGGCGCCGCCATGTCACTGGGACGTACTTCCAGCTTCCTCGATATCTACCTGGAGCGTGACCTGCGCCAAGACGTGATCGACGAAGCCCGCGCCCAGGAGCTGGTCGATCACTTCATCATGAAGCTTCGCATGGTGCGCTTCCTGCGCACCCCTGAGTATGACGAGCTGTTCTCCGGCGACCCGATCTGGGCCACCGAATGCCTGGGCGGGATGGCACTGGACGGACGCACCCTGGTCACCCGTACCAGCTTCCGTTTCCTCAACAGCCTCTACACCATGGGCCCGAGCCCGGAGCCCAACCTCACGGTGCTGTGGTCCGAACAGTTGCCCGACGGCTTCAAGCGCTACTGCGCCAAGGTGTCCATCGATACCTCGTCGATCCAGTACGAGAACGATGACCTGATGCGCGTGGACTTCGCCTCCGACGACTACGCCATCGCCTGCTGCGTGTCTCCCATGGTGATCGGCAAGCAGATGCAGTTCTTCGGTGCCCGAGCCAACCTGGCCAAGACGCTGCTTTACACGATCAACGGCGGCGTCGACGAGAAGCTGAAGATCCAGGTCGGCCCCAGGAGTGAGCCGATCGCCTCCGAGGTGCTCGACTTCGACGAGGTGTGGGCACGCATGGATGGCCTGATGGACTGGCTGGCCCGCCAGTACGTGACCGCCCTCAATGCCATCCACTACATGCACGACAAGTACAGCTACGAGGCGGCGCTGATGGCGCTGCACGACCTCGACGTCAAGCGCACCATGGCCTGCGGCATCGCCGGGCTGTCGGTGGCGGCGGACTCGCTGTCGGCGATCAAGTACGCCAAGGTACGCCCGGTGCGTGATCCTGACGGCGTGGCGGTGGACTTCGAGATCGAGGGCGACTACCCCTGCTTCGGCAACAATGATCCGCGCGTCGACGATATCGCCTGCGAGCTGGTCGAGACCTTCATGAACAAGATCCGCAAGCTCAATACCTACCGTGGCGCCGAGCCGACCCAGTCGGTGCTGACCATCACCTCCAACGTGGTCTACGGCAAGAAGACCGGCACCACGCCGGACGGTCGTCGCGCCGGCGAGCCCTTCGCACCGGGTGCCAACCCCATGCACGGGCGTGACACCAAGGGCGCGGTGGCCTCGTTGACGTCGGTGGGCAAGCTGCCCTACGCCCACGCCAAGGACGGGATCTCGTATACCTTCTCCATCGTGCCGAGGGCGCTGGGCAAGGACGAGGGCGCCCAGCGCAGCAACCTGTCCGGCTTGCTCGACGGTTACTTCCACCACAGCGAGCGTCAGGAAGGCGGCCAGCACTTGAACGTCAACGTGCTCAACCGCGAGATGCTCGAGGACGCCGTGGTCAATCCGGACAAGTATCCTCAGCTGACCATCCGCGTGTCCGGCTACGCGGTGCGCTTCAACTCCTTGACCGCGGAACAGCAGCGCGACGTGATCTCCCGGACCTTCACCGAAACGCTCTGAGCCGACAGTCGTCTCGCCCGGGGCCGCGACAGCGGTCCCTTTCCGGACTCCGGGTCTCTCCCGGAGCCCCTTTTCGTGAGGAGTCCTGATGATGATCACTGGCCGTCTCCATCACCTGGAGAGCTGTGGTGCCGTGGATGGCCCAGGCATTCGCTTTCTGGTGTTTCTGCAGGGCTGCGTGATGCGCTGTCAGTACTGCCACAACCGCGACAGCTGGGATCGCCAGGGCGGACGTGAGGTGACGGTGGACGAGATACTCACCGAAGCCAGGAGCTATCTGCCGTTCATGCGGGCGTCGGGGGGCGGCATCACCTGCACCGGTGGCGAGGCGCTGCTGCAACCGGCGTTTGTGCGCGACCTGTTTCAGGCGGCCAAGGCCGAGGGCATGCACACCTGCCTCGACACCAATGGCTACGTCTGCCACTACGATGAGGTCCTCGACCAGTTGCTTGCCGCCACCGACCTGGTGTTGCTGGATCTCAAGCATCTCGACGAGGGCGTGCACCGCGAGCTCACCGGTATCCCCCGACGCCGTCCCCTGGCCTTTGCCCGTCATCTGGCGGCGATCGGCAAGCCCACCTGGATTCGTCAGGTGATCGTGCCTGGCTTTACCGACAGCGAGGCATCCATGCACCTGTTGGGGGAGTTCGTCGAGACGATGGACAACGTCGAGCGTGTCGAGCTGCTGCCCTATCACGCACTTGGCGAGTACAAGTGGCAGGAGCTGGGAGAGCACTATCCGCTGGCAGGAGTGGCGCCACCGAGTGGCGAGACCATGCAGCGCCTGGTGACGATCGCCTCGCGGTATCACCCGGAGGTCATCGCTGGCTGACGTAGTGTCGTCGCCCGCTCGAACAACACAGCGAGCCCCTCTCACCCTTTGGTGAGAGGGGCTCGCTGTTGTTTCAGGAGAGCTGTTGTTTCAGGAGATGAGCAGGGGCGGCAGCGCCTCTGGGCGTCAGTCGCTCAGTTCGCCCCTGCGGCTGGCGGCGGCGGTGAACAGCACATCGGTGGAAGAGTTCAGGGCGGTCTCGGTGGAGTCCTGGACCACGCTGATGACGAAGCCGATGGCGACCACCTGCATCGCCACGTCGGCGGAAATGCCGAACAGGCTGGCGGCCATGGGAATCAGCAGCAGCGAGCCACCGGCCACACCGGAGACGCCGCAGGCGGCCAGGGCGGAGACCACGCACAGCAGCAGGGCGGTGACGAAGTCCACGCTGATGCCCAGGGTATGGGCGGTGGCAAGGGTCATGACGCTGATGGTGATGGCGGCACCGGACATGTTGATGGTGGCGCCGAGCGGAATCGAGATGGAGTAGGTGTCCTCGTCCAGCTTCAGACGCTTGCACAGCTCCAAGTTGACCGGGATGTTGGCTGCGCTTGAGCGGGTGAAGAAGGCGGTGATGGCGCTACCGCGCAGACAGCTGAAGACCAGCGGATAAGGGTTCTGGCGAGTGGCCAGGAAGACGATCAGCGGATTGGTCACCAGGGCGACGAACAGCATGCAGCCGACGATCACCGACAGCAGTTGGGCGTACTCCAGCAGCGCACCGATTCCGGCTTCGGCCAGGGTGCCGGCGACCAGTCCGAAGATACCCAGCGGCGCCAGACGAATGACCCAGCGCACCAGGGTCGATACCGCCTGGGACAGGTCCTCGATCATGCCCTTGGTAGCGGCACTGGCGCTGCGCAGCACCAGGCCGAGGCTGACGGCCCACACCAGAATGGCAATGAAGTTGGCGTTCATCAATGCGCTGACCGGGTTGGCCACGGCGCTCAACAGCAGGTTGCGCAGGATCTCTACCACGCCGCCTGGCGGATTGCCGCTGGCCTGAGCGGTATTCAGGGTCAGTTCGGTGGGGAGGGCGAAACTGGCCACCACCGCCACCAGCGCCGCCACCAGGGTGCCGATCAGATACAGCACCAGTACGCTGTGGATCTGGGTCGGCTGGCCGCGCTGATGGCCGGCGATGGCGGCCATCACCAGCACGAAGACCAGCACCGGGGCGACGGCCTTCAAGGCCGAAATGAACACCTGGCCGAGCAGCGATACCGAGGTGGCGAGCTCGGGGGACAGGGTGGCGACGGCGATACCGCAGAGGATACCGATCACGATCTGAGGGATCAGCCCCAGACGATTCAGCGCCTTGAAGGGGGCGCTCAAGGAGGTGGACATGGCTCTGGTCTCGAAGCGTGGAGTGTGCATCGACCGTCGCGTCAGGACGGATGGGCGTCGGCTTGTGGCCGGAAGGAGGGCGATTCTATCACCGTCGGCCACACCCAACGGTTCGACTTAAGCATGATATCAGCAGTAAGAATCTGGCATGGATCAGCAGTTGCATAGATGGTGTGGCTGCATTCCTGGTGTCCGATGAAAATATTGACTGGGTCGGGGAGATGTTCGGCCCGATGGCAGCAAGCCCCGCCTGATCGGCGGGGCTTGCGTGGGGAAGAGACGCTTCCCGGGAGTGGCTTGGCGCAAGGCCTGGCGTGAGTCTCCTCGAGGCGTCTTTATGTCGAGCAGACGCCGACAGGGCCTCTGTACCGGGATCACGCGATAAGGGGTTCTTTACCGGAGTTCCTGACCGGGGTTCTTTGCCAGGGCTTAGCGGGCGCCGGTCAGCGCCTGGGCCAGCTCGCGCGTCAATTCGAGCACGGCTTGGGTACCTTCGGCGGGAGTGTCGCCGCTGGCCTGGGCATCGATCAGCGCCGAGCCTACCACCACGCCGTCGGCGAAGGCGCCGATCTCTCTGGCCTGGGCGGCGGTGCGAATACCGAAACCGACGGCGATGGGAATATCGCTGTGCTCGCGGATGCGGGCTACCTCCTGTTGCACGCGTTCGGCGCTTGGCGCAGCACCACCGGTGACCCCGTTGCTCGAGACGTAGTAGAGAAAGCCCGAGGTATTGGTGAGCACCCCCGGCAGACGGCGGGCATCGGTGGTGGGGGTCGCCAGACGAATGAAGTTGAGCCCGGCTTGATTGGCAGGCAGGCACAGCTCGTCGTCGTGTTCCGGCGGCAGGTCGACCACGATGAGACCGTCGACGCCGGCAGCCTTGGCCTGATCGAGAAAGCGTGTCACGCCACGGGCGTAGATGGGGTTGTAGTAGCCCATCAGCACGACCGGAGTCTGTTGATCGGTCCGACGCAGTTGGCGGACCATCTCGAGGGTCTTGTCCATGGTCTGGCCGGCATCCAGCGCCCGGCGGGTCGCATGCTGGATGGCGGTGCCGTCGGCCATGGGGTCGGTGAACGGCATGCCGAGTTCGATCACATCGGCGCCGGCCTCGCCCAGGCCCTTGAGGGTCGCGAGGCTGGTGTCATAGTCGGGATCACCGGCTGCGATGTAGGTCACCAGGGCGGCGCGTCCCAGCTGGCGAGTCTCGGCGAAGCGACGTGCGAGGCGCCCCTCGGCGGTCGTGGTCGTGGTCATGGTCTCTCTCCTGGAATCCGGGGTGTCAGTCCTGCTGGTCGGGCTTTCCCAGGCCCAGTTCATCGGCAAGACATTCGGTGGCGGTGGCCATGTCCTTGTCGCCGCGGCCGCTCAGGTTGACCACCATCAGATGATCCGCCGGCAGTCGCGGGGCGCGCTTGATCACCTCGGCCAGGGCGTGGGAAGACTCCAGCGCCGGGATGATGCCTTCCTTGCGACACAGCAGGGTGAAGGCGTCCAGCGCCTCACGATCGGTGGCTGCCACGTACTCGGCGCGCTCGATGGCATGCAGCCAGGCGTGTTCGGGTCCGATGCCGGGGTAGTCGAGGCCGGCCGAAATGGAGTGGGCGTCGCTGATCTGGCCCTCGTCGTCCTGCAGCAGAAAGGTACGGTTGCCGTGCAGCACGCCGGACCGCCCACCCTTGAGGCTGGCCGCATGGCGTGGGGTGTCGAGGCCTTCGCCGGCCGCCTCGACGCCGACCAGCGCCACTTCAGGGTCGTCGAGGAAGGGGTGAAACAGGCCCATGGCGTTGGAGCCGCCGCCGATACAGGCGACCAGCGAATCCGGCAGGCGTCCTTCCTTGGCGGTGATCTGGTCGCGCACCTCTCGCCCGATCACCGACTGGAAGTCGCGCACCAGCGCTGGGTAGGGGTGGGGGCCGGCCACGGTGCCGATGATATAGAAGGTGGAGTCGACGTTGGTGACCCAGTCTCTCAGCGCCTCGTTCATGGCGTCCTTCAGAGTACCGTCGCCGGCGGTGACCGGAATCACCTTGGCGCCCAGCAGTTGCATGCGCTGTACGTTGGGCTGCTGGCGATGGATATCGGTGCTGCCCATGTAGATGACGCAGTCCATGCCGAAGCGTGCGGCGACGGTGGCGGTGGCCACACCGTGCATGCCCGCGCCGGTCTCGGCGATGATGCGACGCTTGCCCATGCGACGGGCGAGCAGGATCTGGCCGAGGGCGTTGTTGATCTTGTGGGCGCCGGTGTGCATCAGGTCTTCGCGCTTGAGATAGATGCGCGCGCCTCCCAGATGCTCGGTCAGGCGCTCGGCGAAGTACAGCGGGCTCTGGCGACCGACGTAGTCGGCCGACAGCGAGGCCAGCTCGTCAGCGAAGGTCGGGTCCTGGCGTGCGGCGTCGTATTCCTGCTCGAGATCCAGAATCAGCGGCATCAGGGTCTCGGCCACGAAACGACCGCCGAAGTCACCGAAGAAACCACGAGGGTCGGGTCCGTGACGGAGGCTGGGAGTTGGGCGTTGCTGGTTCATGACGGGCTCCAAGGCTGACCAGGCGCGATCTGCGCCCCGAATGGCATGGACAGCAGCGTAGCGCTGCATGAGGCCGGAAAAAATCGAAATAACGGCCAGGATGTGTGAGAAAATCTCACTAGTTGAGGGGCAGCAAGACCACTCGGCCCTTCACTGTGGTCCCGAACTAGGCCGTGAGCCGTGCCCCGGAAGTCCGCACGCACGGCACGCGGTGGCACCATCAGCTGACCTCTGGGCGCCGGGGCACACCAGGCCCAGCCCAGACAAGCCCAGCCCAGACAATACAAGACACCCCATGCCAAGCCGGGAGAGACGTTCGCCATGACATCGCACAACCAGGACGTCCCGTTGCCCTCGCTCAGGGCGCTCAGGGCCTTCGAGGCGCTGGGGCGCCACGGTAGCGTGTCGCGGGCGGCGGCCTCGCTGCACCTGACCCATGGTGCGGTCAGTCGTCAGATCAAGCTGCTCGAGGACCAGTTGGGGGTTGCCCTGGTCGAGAAGGAAGGGCGGGGGTTGAGACTGACCGATGCCGGCCGTGAGCTGGCCGACGCCGCCGGCTTCCATCTTGGCGCCCTGGCACGGGTCTGCGCCGAGGTCGCTCGCACCAGCGTCCAGTCGCCCTTCGTGCTGAGCTGCCCAGGCTCCTTCCTGGCGCGCTGGTTCATTCCTCGACTGGCCCGCTTGAAGCAGGCTCTGCCGCAGTTGGAGTTGCATCTGACCGCCGGTGAGGAAGGTGTCGCGACGCTATCCGGGGTCGATGGTGTGCTGCGCTTTCAGCGCTTGCCGGAAGGTGAGCCGCCGGGCGAGGTCACCCGTATCCTCGGGCAGGAACGCATCGGTCCCGTGCTCAGTCGTGAGCTTGAGCTGCATCGGTCCGGCGGGGCTACAGCAAGCCCGCCCGACCCGCGGGTACTGCTCGGCCAAGCGCTGTTGCATACCCGTTCACGTCCCTCCGCCTGGGGCGACTGGAGTCGCCGCCAGGGGATCGCGCCGGAGCGGCTGACGATGGGCCAGGGCTTCGAGCACCTCAACTACCTGCTGGAGGCGACCCTGGTGGGGCTTGGGGTCGGCATTGCGCCGGACTACCTGGTGGAAGAGGACGTGCGCGCAGGGCGCCTGGTGGCGCCTTGGGGCTTTGTCGCCACCGACGCCTGCCTGGTGCTGGAACTGGCAGCCGGGCCTAGGGGGGCGCGCCATCCGCTGGCAAATGATCTGGCCGACTGGTTGGCGGCAGAGCTGGCCGAAGCGCCGGTGCTGGGCTGATACGAGGTGCTGGGCTGATACGAGGTGCTGGGCTGATACGAGGTGCTGGGCTGATACGAGGTGCTGGGCTGATACGAGGTGCGAGCCGGCAATGATGTGGCTTGCCGCGCTGTGAACGGGTGCTTGGTCGCGCTGCTGCGTGCTGGTGGTAGGGCAGGAGGTCTGAATGCAGTCTTTGTTAATGTTATGTTATAACGTATTTTTTTATCAGGCTGAGCCGGCGGTGAAAGGATGAATTACGCACAGATCGAGGCCAACCAGGCCGTCAACGACACAGTCAGCGATACGGTCAACGACACGGTCGACACAGACGCCCGGGGGAGAGAGCCCATCGACGATCCACAAAGGCTGTCGGATGTGGCCGTGCAGCAGGTGAGCCAGGGCGTCGCCCTGGACTGGGTCGGCATGGAGGGCATCGCGCTGCCCGTCGAACTGGCGGGACAGCGGATCGAAGCCAGGGTGAACGCAGGGGTCAGTCTTGACGCCCCGGAGGCCCGCGGGATTCATATGTCGAGGTTGTACCTGGCGCTTGACGACCTGACCGAAGAAGCGCTGACATTGCCTCGACTGGACGCCTGCCTGGCGCGCTTTCTCGACAGTCACGAGGGTCTCTCCCGGTCTGCCAGTCTGTCTCTCGAAGGACGTTTGCTGTTGAAGCGTCCGGCGTTGGTCAGTGACCTGGCTGGCTGGAAGGCCTATCCCTTTCACCTTGAAGTCGAGCAACGAGGTGGCCAGCGGTCGGTAATCCTGCGTCTGGAGGTGGGCTATTCCTCCACTTGCCCCTGTTCCGCGGCGCTGGCGCGTCAATTGATCCAGCAACAGTTCAACGGAGACTTTGCCGCAGAGCCTCATCCGGCCCGTGATGAGGTGCACCGCTGGCTGGGGCAAGAGTCGGGGATCGTGGCGACGCCTCACAGCCAGCGCAGCCAGGTGATCGTGGCGCTCAGGCTGGGCCTCGAGGTCGAGGACGTCCCCATGGTCGAAGTCATCGACAGGGTGGAGCAGAGCCTGGGCACGGCGCTGCAGACCGCGGTCAAGCGTCCCGACGAACAGGCCTTTGCATTGGCCAACGGGCAGAACCTGATGTTCTGCGAGGACGCCGCACGTCGTGTGCATGGTTGCCTGATGACCATCCCGGGGATCGATGGCTTCGAACAGAAGGTGATCCATGCCGAGAGCCTGCACGCCCACGACGCCGTGGCCCGCAGCAGTTGGCGCTGGTAGCGTGGGCAAGTACCTGAAGCGGCCTTGCCCTTGTATGGCCGGCCGGCAGGCTAGCGAGGATGCGTGCTGTGATCTGGTAGCGTGGGCAAGTACCTGAAGCGCATTTGTCCTTGTAGTGCCGGCCGGCAGGCTAGCGAGGATGCGTGCTGTGATCTGATAGCGTGCGCAAGGGTCCGAAGCGGCCTTATCCTTGTATGGCCGGCTGGCAAGCCAGCAAGGATATGTGCTTCGGCACGCGTAGGAGACCACTTGGTGGGGGGGCAGGTCGAAACAGGGGTTTGAGACGTGGTTTTATAGGATGGAACACACCGTTCAGGGCGTGGTCATGACAAGGCCATGAAACATCCATGACGTTGCGATAACAGCACGCCATTGTTGCCTGGTGGGTAGACGCGCCCGTGTCGACTGGTGTCTCCCGAGGGCCGTCTTTCACCATGGAAGGATTGTAGAGAGGCGCTTCAGGTTTCTAAACGTGACGGTTTGTGTCTTTTGCTTTACTCTTTTCACATCATCGGTAGCTGATTCAGCATATAAGCGAAGATTGCTTCCACGCCCAAGCAGGAGGCCATAGGGGGAGATGTGAGATATTGCTGGCGACTCATGGTCCTGGGGCTGACACTGGCATCGCCCCTGTCGATGGCGCTCGAACCGCCCTCGGGCACGCCTTTGTTGAAGGTGTCCGGTGACATCGGGGTCACCAATGTCGGTGATCAGGCATGGTTCGACCGCGACATGCTCGAGGCGCTACCCCAGGGCACGATCACGACCCATCTCCCCTGGTTTGACGGTGCCTCTGTCTATCAGGGGCCTCTGCTCGAGGGGCTACTCGATGCGGTCCAGGCGCGCGGTACCGAGCTGCGTGTTTCCGCATTGAACGATTTTGTGGCGTCGGTTCCGGTGCAGGATGCCTCGACCTTCAACCTTGTGCTGGCGATGTGGCGCGATGGCGAGCGCCTGGAAGTGCGCAATCAAGGGCCCCTGTTTGTGATTTATCCCTTTGATCAGCACCCTGAAATCTACAACGCTGTCTACCTGACGCGGTCCGTCTGGCAGGTGGAGTCCATCGATGTCCACTGAGCCGCCGGTGGCCGAGGTCAGATTATGCTGAAACTGCCGTATCGCTCGAGGGTGGCGGCCACCGCAACGGTGCTGTTTTTTGTGGCGGCACTGGTGGCGGGAGGCCTTACCTTCGATCGGCAGCAGGAATTGCAGCATCGCATCCTCGATACCGTCACCTGGAACCTCTACCAGTTCGATCGCATGGTGCGCGAAATGCGCATTCAGGCCGCCGAGGTCAGCGCGGATGATATCGATAGCCTGGTCCTCGACTACGAGATTCTGCACGGACGAAGCGACTTGTTGCGTCAGGGGCAGACTCGGGACTTTCTGCGTCAGACCAGTGCCTCCCAGGAACTGTATCGGCGCGCGGAGCAATTGATCGACGATCTGGGGGGGCGAGTCGAGCCTCTGGAGCAGGGGGGGCGCCTGCTCGACGACGACAGGGATGCACTCAAGCAGACCCTGGGGCAGTTGCAGAACGTCAGTCGCGACATGCTGTTGCAACACAAGGCCAGTGTGGCCGAGTTGCGCACCCAAGATACCCAGTCGATGCTGCGTCTGTATGGTGTCGTACTGGCCTGCATCGTGCTTATCATGGTGACCGGTACCGTGCTGGTGCTGGCGCTGATGCGTGAGGGGCGTGCCCACACCCTCAAGGCGGAGTTGCTGCAGGCCCAGTCGCGAGCACTGAAGGAAGCGGTGGAGCGTGCCGAGAACGCCAGTCGCGCCAAGTCCGATTTCATGGCGATCATGAGTCATGAGATGCGCACACCGCTCAGTGGCGTCATGGGCATGACCGATCTGCTGCGCGACGAATCCCTGAGCGATCAGGGCAAGCGTCATATCGAAGGCCTGGAGGCCAGCGCGACGGGACTGCGCTCGGTGATCAACGATGTGCTCGACTATACGCGGCTGGAGACCGGCCGGATCGAGGTCGAGCGCGAACTGTTTGCGCTGCGCCATATGCTCGACCAGACCACCCTGGGCTATCGTTCGCAACGCCTGGGCGATGTGCAGTTTCTGATGCGCCTGGCCCCGGACCTGCCCGCTTGCGTGGAAGGAGATCAGCATCGGCTGCGCCAGGTACTGCAGAACCTGTTGAACAACGCCTTCAAGTTCACCCGCCAGGGGTTCGTGATGTTGAGGGTTTCCTGTGCCCAGGATCAGCGCATTGCCTTCGTCGTCTACGACACCGGGTGCGGGATATCTCAGCTGGATGTCGAGCGAATCTTTGAGCCCTTCGAACAATCCGATCCGGTGATGGCCAGGCGTCATGACGGTGCCGGTCTTGGCCTGCCCATCGCACGTAGCCTGGTGCGCGCCATGGGGGGCGACCTCAAGGTGGACAGCCAGCTGGGCAGCGGTTCCAGATTCTGGTTCGAACTTCCCTTGCCGGCCAGCGATCAGAAAGAGGAGAAGGTCGAGGTGGCGTCTGCCCCGGCGCCGCTGGCGCCGCACCATGTGTTGGTGGTGGACGACAACCTTCTCAACAGGGAGCTGGTGGCCAGTATGCTGGCCCGCCTGGGCCAGTCCTGCGAAGTCGTGTCCAACGGCGAGCAAGCGCTGCAGGCGCTGTCACAGCGTGACTTCGATCTGGTGCTGATGGATCTGCAGATGCCGGTCATGGATGGTCTGGAGACGACCCGGCGCTGGCGCGAGCGGGAAGCGGCGATCCACCGTGGTGATGGCGACGACGACGCTCGGCTGCCGATCATCGCGGTGACGGCCAACGTTCTGCCGGAACATCGCCGGGCCAGCCGCGAGGCGGGGATGGATGACCTGATTGGCAAGCCTTTCACGCGTCAGGATCTAGGCCAGGTGCTTGGTCGCTTTCCCTCTCGGGTCTATCCCTCCCTCGACCCCGACGAAAACTTCTGGACGCCTCCGAGTACATCCGCCCACGAAGGGGCCTCCGCGCCCACCCAGACGGCGACGGAAGAAAGAGTCGCCAGTGCCGACCTGCTGTCGCGAACGACGCTTCAAGAGCTGCGCTCGATGGTCTCGGCGGATGCTCTGGAGCGCATGGTACGCGGCTACCTGGCCCGCTTTCCTGCTCGCATCGCAAGGCTCTACACGGCCCATGAAGAAAGGGACTTCGACATGCTGGTCGGTGAGGCCAGGGAGCTTCATCATGCGTCAACCACCCTGGGGTGCACGGCAGTGGTCGCGGTGGTGGAGGCGATCATCGAGCATGGTGAGATGGGCCGTCACGAGCCGCTGGTGCCTCTGATCAAGGAACTGGAGGACATCGGCACTCGCACCGGTCTTGCCTGGCGAACCACCGGAGTGCTCGACAGCTTTCGCTGAATCCTGAGCGTGAATGCCTTCCCTGGCCGTTGAACTGGCAGTAGCATGTCGCTGGTACGGCAAAAATTCGTCGAGAATACCGATTTTCAATGGGAGAGGCGTCATGGGATGGCGAACCATCGCGTTGGTGATGCTATGGGGAATGGTCGGACAGGCTCTTGCGCTGGACGCCCCCGGTGGCAGGGTGATCCTCGAGGTGGGTGGGCGCATCTCCGTGACCAATGTGAGTGATGAAGCCCACTTCGACCGCGCCATGCTCGAGGCGCTGCCCCAGCATGTCGTGGTGACCGGCAATCCCTGGATCGATGGTCAGTCTCGCTTTGAGGGGCCGCTGCTCAGCGATGTACTGGCGGCGGTGGAGGCCGAGGGCGACGAGCTCAGGGTGGCCGCCATCAAGGACTACGAGACGCTGATGCCGGTGAGCGACGCCCACGAACATGGCGTGATCCTCGCCATGCGCCGCGATGGAGAGCGCATGAGAATCCGCGACAAGGGCCCCTTGTTCGTGGTCTATCCTTTCGACGACCAGCCGGAACTCAAGACCAATATCTACTTCAGTCGATCTGTCTGGCAGGTCGCCCGCATCGACGTCAACTGAGTTCTCATGGCCCATCGTCTGCGCATCAGGATTCCTGCCATTGCCGCCGTCGTCTTCATTGTCGCCGTGATGGTGACAGGAGGGCTGATCTATGACCGCAACAAGGCGATCTACCACCGAGACGTCGACACCGTCACCTGGACCCTGTATCAGTACGATCGCTCGCTGCGCGATCTGCGGCTGGCCATCTGGGAGCGCGGCGATAGCCGGCTGGACGAGACCCTTTTGGATTTCGAACTGCTGTACGGGCGCTTCATGGTGCTGCTGGAGGGCCAGACGAGCAACTTCTTGGATCGCTACGAGACCGGTCGTGAGCTGATCGACGAGCTGGATCGTGGCATGCAACGGCTGGATCGACGCTTCATTGCGGTGGCCGATGGAGACGTTGCCTATGACGCTGCACTGCGACGCGAACTGATAGAGCGTCTCGGCGAAGCGCAGGAACTGAGTCGGCAATTGATGCTGCATCATGGTCGAATCGCCGCAGAAGAGCGCAGCGCGGACATGGGCGTGCTCGGGCGATTGTACATCGCGGTGCTGATCTCGATCCTGCTGTCGCTGATCGCCGGTGGCGTGCTGATTCGTGCGCTGGTGAAGGAGGCGCGTCAGCATCGCCACAAGACCCATTTGCTCGAATCCCAGTCCGAAACCCTGCGCGAGGCCTATCAGCGCATGGAAGTGGCCAATCGCGCGAAGTCCGACTTCATGGCCATCATGAGCCATGAAATCCGCACGCCACTCAACGGCGTGCTGGGCATGGCCGAGCTGCTGCATGACGAACCCTTGAGTGATCAGGGGCGCCGTCAGATAGAAGGGCTGCGTGACAGCGCCGCTGGGCTGCGTTCGGTGATCAATGACGTGCTCGACTACACCCGTATCGAGGCAGGGCACCTGGCGGTCGAACGTCAACCCTTCCACCTGTCGAGAATGCTGGAGCAACTCGCGACCGGCTATCAGACCCAGAGCCGCAGCGGGGTGCAGTTCCTGATGCGTGCCGCTCCCGCCTTGCCCACCTGGGTCGATGGCGACGTGCATCGGCTGCGCCAGGTGCTGATGAATCTGCTCAACAACGCCTTCAAGTTCACCGAAAGTGGCTTTGTGATGCTCAGGGTCTCCGACAATGGGGACGGCCGGCTGACCTTCATGGTCTATGATACCGGCTGCGGTATCGCCCAGCAGGACCAGCAGCGCATCTTCGAGCCCTTTGCCCAGACCGATACCGCCCTGTCACGCCGTCATGAGGGTGCCGGCCTGGGGTTGGCGATCTGCTCGCAGCTGGTCGCGGCCATGGGCGGAGAGCTCAAGGTGGAAAGCCAGCCGGAGTCCGGCAGCCGATTCTGGTTCGATCTTCCCTTGCCGGTGGTGGCGGGGGTGGAAGAGGGTGCTGCCAGCACCGGGCAGCAGGAGCCGCTGGAAAGCCAGCACGTGCTGGTGGTCGAGGACAATGCCCTCAATCGTGAGCTGGTGGCCGCCATGCTGACCAGACTGGGACAGACCTGCGAACTGGTGGGCAATGGCGAGCAGGCGTTGGAGGCCCTGGGCCAACGACGGTTTGATCTGGTCTTGATGGACATGCAGATGCCGGTGATGGACGGGCTGGAGACCACGCGTCGCTGGCGCCAGCACGAAGAGGCTCTACGCGAACAGGGCCAGCGGGTCCAGCGTTTGCCGGTGATCGCGGTGACCGCCAACGTCATGCCCGAGCATCATCGCGCCTGTCTCGATGCGGGAATGGACGACGTCATCGGCAAGCCGTTCTCGCGCAAGGAGCTGTCTGCTGCGCTGCGCCGTTACAGCCGGGTGCACGCGGCACCGAGCTCCGCTGACGCGAGTCCATCAGGTGGCGACAATCCCGGCAGGGGTTGCGATGGCAGGGGTTGCGATGGCAGGGCGAGTGGTCCGGACCGCGGCCTGGATAGCGAGACCTTAGGCGGCACTGTCGAAGCGGCACCCGCCGTCGTTGCCCCGATGCTCGAGGATCGGCCCCGGATCGACGAGACGCTGCTTGCCGGAGACACGGTAGAGGAGCTGCGTCAGGTGATGTCGCCCCAGGGCCTGAGTCGCATGGTGGCCAACTATCTGCAGCGTTTCCCGGAGCGGCTCGAGCAGATGCGAGAGGCGCTGTCTGTCGGCGACCACCAGGCACTCGGTCAGATTGCTCATGACGTCAAGGGCGTCTCTGCTTCGCTGGGCTGCCAGGCCCTGGAGGCGCAGGCCGCCCGAGTGGAGCGCATGGCAAACGACGGCCAGCAGGCGGAACTCGAGACACAGCTCGAGATACTCGCCCGGCTGGGCCCGGCGACCGGCCAGGCTCTGCGATCGGCGGGGCTGTTGCAGACCTGAAAGCGGCCCTGGGCGGGACCCTTCGATGAGGTGACGTCCCGCCGCTGGCGGGGCCTAGACGTCGCCGGGAGCCACGCCGCTGGCCCAACGTTCGTCCGGATGCACCTCATTGGCCGGCATCACCGGATCGTAGCCCTCATGGCGCAGGGCCTCGATGACCTCTCGGGTATGTTCGCTGCCCAGCGTCTCCAGGGTGGCTTCGACCTCGGTGGCGCGCAGCGACAGGTCGGTGAAGGTACGCTGGTGGGTGATGCTGATGACGTTGGCACGCTGCTCGGCGAGCAGTTGGGTCAACTCTGACAGCGAGCCGGGTACGTCGGAGATGCCCACGCGAACGCGCACGATGCGACCAGAGCGCACCAGGCCGCGCTGGATCACCGACGACAACGCCTGCATGTCGATATTGCCGCCGCACAGGACCAGCCCCACCTTGCGACCGCGGAAGCGCTCCGGCTGGCTCAATACGGCAGCGAGTCCCGCCGCACCGGCGCCTTCCGCGACCGTCTTCTCGATCTCCAGGAACATCAGGATCGCCCGCTCGATGGTGGCCTCGTCGACCAGCAGGATGTCACTGACGTGCTCGCGCACCAGTTCTCGCGTGATCTTGCCGGGCTGCTTGACCGCGATCCCCTCGGCAATGGTAGCGAGGCTGCAGTGGATCTTTTCACCCGCCAGCGCCTGCTGCATGGCGGGAAAGCGGGCGGTCTGCACCCCGATGATCTCGATGTCGGGATTGAGTCCCTTAGCGGCCACGGCGTTTCCGCCGATCAGGCCGCCGCCGCCGATGGGGATGACCAGCGCATCCAGATCCGCCACGTCTTCGAGCATCTCCAGCGCGATGGTGCCCTGGCCGGCAATCACGCGCTCGTCGTCGTAGGGGTGGACGAACACATAGCCGTGCTCCTCGGCCAGGCGAGCCGCGTAGTCTCCGGCCTCGTCCACCCCATCACCGACCAGGTGCACTTCGGCGCCAAGGGCCCGGGTATTGCTGACCTTGAGATTGGGAGTGTGGCGCGGCATCACGATGACCGCCCGGATGCCGAGCCTTGAGGCGTGGTAGGCCACCGCCTGAGCGTGGTTGCCGGCCGACATGGCGATGACCCCCCGCTGGCGCTCGTCTTCGGACAGGGACAGCAGGTGGTTGAGGGCGCCGCGTTCCTTGAAGGCGGCGGTGAACTGGTGGTTCTCGAACTTGATGTACAACTCGCAGCCGGCCAGCCGCGACAGCGTGGCGGAATGCAGAAAGGGAGTACGGGCGATATGGCCGACGGTCGCATCGGCGGCACGTCGAATGTCTTCAAGGGTCACACTCATCCGGGATCTCCAGCGGGTAACAGACAGATGGCCGGAGGTCGTCCGGCACAAGGTGTCGCCGGCGGGGTCGCCGGCTCGATCCGAGAGCCAGGCGTGGCCGGCATTGCCGAGGGGAAGGGCGGCGCTCAGTCGGTGGTAGCCGGGTGAGTCGCCGCCTGGCGCATTCGACGGCGCAGGGCGGCCGCCAGGCCGAAGACGTGGTCGTCTTCGCCACCCATGGCGTGCAGGGCGTCTGCCAGGTGCAGCAGGTAGTCTCTGTTGGGGCCGCTGGGGCCATGGGCGTGGGCGATCTGCTCGGCGATGCTGTCATCGGAGGCGTCACCGAGATAGGCCGGGTTGGCATCACCGGCGATGTAGACCAGCCCCTCGGCGGTCCTGGCGGTGGTCAGGCCGTCATCGTCGAGCGGGTCATCGACATCAGGCTGATCATTGTCGGCGAGATCGTTGTCCAGAAAATGCAGCGTGACACGCTCACGCAGATAGCCGTTCTTTTCACGCAGGTCCAGGGGGGCCAACACCTCCGGCCCGATCAGGTAGGCCATGCCCAGGCACCGCGAGCCCGGCTGGTGGATCAGCGTCGCGACGCGACCAGGAGCCTCAGGAGTGCCGCGATGATCGTGGGAGCCCTGCCAGAACCGGCGGGCGTAGCCTTCGATCAGCGCTGGACGACGTGCGCGATAGGCGAAGTCCGCCTTCCAGATCAGCGAGCCGTAGCCGAACAGCCAGATCGCCTCGCGAGAGCCGAAATGGTCCTGGCGTCGATTGGCTTCCCGGGTGTCCGCGCTGACAGGCGTTGGCCGGTTGGAAGGGGAGTCCTGCGGGTGCATCGAAGATCCTTGTCGAATGAAGTCAGACGGACTGGTGGTGCTCGAGTCGATACCGCCACGCCGTCACTGCGCCGGGCAACCGGTTTGTCAGTACAGGAGGCGCGGGTATGATGGTGAGCGCCACGCAAGAAGCCACGAGGGCCAGGTTCCTTGGACCGCCAATAGGCAAATTATCAGCTCCGAAGGCCAGGATGAAGCCCGAATGTCCTGGTCCCTCTTTCGGGTAACGGCCGGTGGCGGCGTCCTGGCACTCCGACAATGATTCATGCAAGACCGAGAAAAAGGAAATGAGGCCATGAGTTTTACCGTCTATCTGTCCGGTGAGATCCACACCGACTGGCGTGAAGAGATCAAGCAGGGAGCCAGAGACGCCGGGCTCGACGTGGTGTTCACCCAGGCGGTGACCGACCATGATGCCAGCGACGCCGCCGGAGACATGCTGGGCGTGCCGGAAAGTGGCTTCTGGCGGGATCACCAGTCTTCCAGGGTCAACGCCATCCGGACCCGGACCCTGATCGAGCAGAGCGATCTGGTGGTGGTGCGCTTCGGTGACAAGTACAAGCAGTGGAACGCGGCCTTCGACGCCGGCTACTGCTCGGCTCTCGGCAAGCCCTATGTGACGCTGCACGGCGAGGACATCGTACATCCGCTCAAGGAGGTCGATGCGGACGCCCAGGCCTGGGCCACGACCACCGACCAGGTGGTAGAGATCCTGCGCTACGTGCTGCGGGACTGATGCCGGCGCTGCCTCGAGCCTCGCACGATGGCATCCACTGGCGAGGGTGGGCACTGCCATTGCCCAAGCCCGTGGCTTCAGCGATAACGCTCGGGGCAGTAACGACATGGCCCGGAATCCTTAAGGAGGATCCCGGGCCATGTTTCAGGGGCCTTGGCCCCTGGCTGGACGTCCCGTCTGGTGACGGCAGAGGTCGACAGCGCTGTATCAGGCGTTCTGGTCGATGAACTGGGTCAGCTGGGACTTCGACTGGGCACCTACCAGGGATGCCACCTTGGCACCTGACTTGAACAGCATCACGGTGGGGACGCCACGCACGCCCTGCTCGGCGGCGATTTCCGGGGCATCATCGACGTTGATGCTGACGACCTTGAGGGCGCCGTCACGCTCCTCGGCGACTTCATCGACCACCGGTGCCATGACCTTGCAGGGGCCACACCAGGGAGCCCAGAACTTCAGCAATACCGGGGAGTCGGCCTGCAGAACTTCCTGCTCGAAGTTGGCATTGGTGACATCGACATTGTTAGCCATGTGTTTCTCCATCTACGTTGCGCTTCATCGAGCGGAATGTGGGACATGTCTGCCATGTCCGGTGGGACGATGGTAGCGGTCGGCCCATACGCTGGCAAATATTGGGTCGATAGTTTCTTAGTCAGCTTACGAATCGCTGCATCTCATCTCATTATGCTATAAAGTAATCACAAAGGTGGTTTTTTATGGCGCTTTGGCATGTTGTCATGTCCGAGGTCCAGTGCTTGAACCCGGGCAAGGACGCTGTCACGCCGCCAATGCGATGGCTCCAGTCTAGTCCGCTTCCGCGACCACCGTGCCAATCCGTCGACTTCGGACGAGGTAAGCCCCGGCCATGAAATTACAGCAGCTGCGCTATATCTGGGAGGTTTCCCGCCACAACCTGAATGTGTCGGCTACCGCTCAGAGTCTTTTTACCTCTCAGCCAGGCATATCCAAGCAGATTCGTCTGCTGGAAGACGAGCTTGGCGTGGAGATCTTCGCGCGCAGCGGCAAGCACCTGACTCGCGTGACACCCGCAGGGGAGGCGATCATCGAGCTGGCAGGCCAAGTGCTCAGGCTGACTGCCAACATCAAGGATGTGGCCCAGGAACACAGCGACGAGCGGCGGGGCAGCCTGTCCATCGCCACCACCCATACCCAGGCGCGCTACTGCCTGCCGCCGGTGATCCAGAACTTTACCCAGCGCTACCCGGATGTCGCTCTGCATATGCAGCAGGGGACGCCCAAGCAGATCGCTCAGATGGTCAGCGAGGGACAGGCCGACTTCGCCATCGCCACCGAGTCGCTGGAACTGTTCAACGACCTGGTGTTGCTGCCGTGTTATCGCTGGAACCGCTGCATCCTGGTGCCGCGGGATCACCCCCTGGCCGAGGTCGAGCGTCTGGGACTCGACGAACTGGCCAAGCACCCGCTGGTGACCTACGTGTTCGGTTTCACCGGACGCTCGCAGCTCGACGACGCCTTCCGTGCCCGTGGACTCTCTCCCAATGTGGTGTTGACCGCCGCCGACGCCGATGTGATCAAGACCTACGTGCGTCTGGGGCTGGGGGTCGGCATCGTGGCGCACATGGCGGTGGACGAAGTGCTCGATGAGGATCTGGTAGCGCTGGACGCCAGCCATCTGTTCGAGAGCTCCACGACCAAGATCGGTATCCGCCGCGGCACCTTCATGCGCGGCTACATGTATGACTTCCTGCAGCAGTTTGCCGACCATCTGGACCGTGATCTGGTCGACGCTGCCCTGGCAGCGGGACCGCGCCATGAACACGCGCTGTTCGACAAGATCAGCCTGCCGGTGCGCTGACCGCGGCGAGGTGGCACTAGGCGAGCTTCACTGACGTCGTCATGAACGGAAAGGCCCCGGACTCAAGCGAGTCCGGGGCCTTTGCGATCTTGTGAGGCTGTGCAGCCAGGTACCTCAGAGCGTCAACTGGTGGCCGCCTGGGGCAGGTTGAGGGCATGCAGCCCGCATTCCTTGCCACCCTGGTCTTCCCACCACCAGCGACCCTCACGTTCATGCTGGCCCGGCAGAATGGGGCGGGTGCAGGGGGCGCAGCCGATACTGACGTAGCCCTTTTCGTGCAGGGCGTTGTAGGGCACATCGAAGGAGCGAATGTAGTTCCACACGTCTTCGCTGGTCCAGTGGGTCAGCGGGTTGATCTTGTAGAGCGGTTGATCGTCACTGCCGAAGGCGGTGTCGCGCTCGGCGATCTGCAGCTTCGAACGGGTGCCCGGGCTCTGGTCCCGACGCTGGCCGGTGACCCACACCGGCAGGCCTGCCAGGCGCTGGCGCAGCGGCGCTACCTTACGGATGCCGCAGCACTCGTGGTGACCGTCCTGATAGAAGCTGAACAGTCCCTTCTCGCTGGTCAGCGCCTGCACTGCCTGCTGATCGGGGAAGCGAATATCGAGCTCGATATCATAGTGATTGCGGACTCGTTCGAAGAACTCGTAGGTCTCGGCGTGCAGACGCCCGGTGTCCAGGCTGAACACCTTGACCTTGTCCTTGGGCGCGACCTTGAGCGCCAGGTCGACGAGCACCACGTCCTCGGCGCCGGAGAATGACACGGTCAGCTCGCCGAAGGCCTCGTAGGCGGCTTTCAGGATATTCTTGGGTGTCGCCTGGTCATTGGCCAGGACGAACGCATTGGGGTCAAAGGACGTCACGGCGACCTCCACTGGGGGTTTTGCCGATACCCTACCAAAACCCGCCGCCATCGCCCCAATATCGATTGGTTCGGTTCTTATATAGCGTTTATCGATTAGCGGTAAGGTTTCTTATTACTATTTGGCAGGTGTGCCCAGGGCGGCCATTAGATGGCGAATCTTGTCCTGGGTTTCTGTGTACTCGGCCTGTTCCCGAGAATCCGCCACCAGGCCACCACCGCCCCAGATGTGCAGTCGGCCGGCATCGGCGACCAGGGTACGGATGGCGATGGACGTATCCATATGGCCACGCACATCGACGTAGCCGAGGCTACCGCAGTAGGCGCTGCGTCGATCCGGCTCCAGTTCGTCGATGATCTGCATGGCGCGAATCTTGGGGGCGCCGGTGATCGAGCCACCGGGGAAGGCCGCTTCCAGCAGCTTGAGCGGTGGCGTCTCGTCGGGTAGGCGTCCCTTCACCACGCTCACCAGATGGTGAACATTGGCGTAGCTTTCCAGTCCGCACAGTTGAGGGACCTTCACCGTGCCGGGCTGACACACGCGACCCAGATCATTGCGCAGAAGGTCCACGATCATCACGTTCTCGGCGCGATCCTTGATGCTCGAGGACAGCTCCTGTGCCAGGGCTGCATCCTCCTGCTCATTGGCTCCCCGTGGCCGTGTTCCCTTGATCGGACGCGTCTCCACCTCGCCCTGGCGGCTTTCGACGAAGCGTTCGGGCGACAGCGACAGCAGCGCCTGTTCGCGCCCTGCGCACTGCCAGGCCATGAAGCCGGCGAAGGGGGTCGGCGTCGCGTCACGCAGGCGGAGATAGGCCTGCCACAGGTCTCCTCGGTAATCCGCCGAATACCGTTGAGCCAGATTGATCTGGTAGCAGTCTCCGGCACGGATATAGTCCTGCACCCTGGCAAAGCGATCGCGGTAGCCCGCTTCGCTCAGGTTGGAGGTGAAGGCGGAGTTCAGCGAAAAGTCGCCGGCAGGTGTCGCTGTCGCCAGCCAGGTCTGTACCTGCTGGCGCCGTTCGGGGGAGGCGACGAGAAGGCAGCGGCGCTCCTGGTGGTCCTGGATCAGCGCCCAGTCATACAGGCCGAGCCGGGCCTGAGGCAGTGCGGTGGCGGTCTGTGAAGGCCCTTCGATTCCCGCCAGTTGCCGGCCCAGGTCGTAGCTCCAGTAGCCGATCAGCCCGCCGACGAAGGGAAGATCAAGCGGCTGGCGTGGACGGGGCAGGCGTTCGAGCAGGCGCTGCTGGGCGTCGAAGGCGGAACCCTCGAGGGCCCTGCCGCTCGAGTCTCTGGGCAGACCATGCTGATCGACTTCCAGCCATTCGATGGGGTCGCTCGAGAGGATATCGAATCGTCCGCCGGGGGCCTGGGGCCGGCCGCTGTCCAACAGCACCGCTCCGGGCCTCGAGCGCAGAGACTCGAAATAGCGCAGGGGGGTCGCGTGGTAGGGCAGGGAGGTGGTCTGGAGCTCGGCGTTCATTCGGGGCCTCGGGCGTTGCAGGCGGCATATTCTACGGGCAACGACAGGGCTTGTCGTTGTGGAAGGATGGCGCGAGTCAACGCTGCATTGTCGACAGCACAAGGAAGATGGATGGCATTGTCTACAACCAATGGTTAAGGTTATGAGCCTGATCAGGCCATTGACCCGCGCCTTGGCGTATCTTACATTTCCGTTATCCCAACATTGTCGACAATGATCCCATGACCAGCGCCGAATACGAGACCCCCGCCACCCCCGAAGTCAGAACCCTCGCCGAGCGGGTCTTTCATCAATTGCAGGACGCCATCGTCCGGGGAGAACTGGCGCCGGGCAGCAAGATCACCGAGCCGGGACTGTCCAAGGCCTACGGTATTTCTCGTGGGCCGCTGCGCGAGGCCATGCGACGACTCGAGGCTCACCGGCTGATCGAACGAGTACCCCATGTGGGTGCCAGGGTGGTCAAGCTGTCCATGAAGGAGCTGATGGAGCTGTTCGACGTGCGCGAGGCGCTGGAAAGCATGGCCGCCAGGATCGCCGCCGAGCATATGACCGCCAGCGAGATCGCCGGCCTCCGAGAAGTGCTGGCAGTGCACGAGAAGCAGGCTGATCTGGCCAGCGGTGAGGCCTACTATCAGCGCGAGGGAGATCTGGACTTCCACTATCGTATCGTGGTGGGCAGCCATAATCGCATGCTGATGGCCCTCTTGTGCGACGACCTCTATTACCTGGTCCGGATGTACCGCACCCAGTTCAGCGCCAGCGGTGCACGTCCGCAGAAGGCCTTCGTCGAGCACCACCGTATCGTCGACGCCATCGAGGCGGGTGACGCCGAGCTGGCGGAGCTGCTGATGCGTCGCCACGTCAGCGCCTCCCGCGAGAACGTGATGGCGCGCTACGCCGCCTCGCTGGAGGGGCGCGACGAACCCCAGGTGGTCGCCGGCAACGGCCTGGTGACCTGATCTTACTTTCCCCTGACTGGAGCCCCCCATGACATCCTCGTCCACTTCGACCCCTGGTGCCCGCTTTCGTGCGGCGCTCAACGCCAATAGCCCGCTGCCCATCGTCGGCACCATCAACGCCTACACCGCGATGCTGGCCGAGCGGGTCGGGCATCAGGCGATCTATCTGTCCGGCGGTGGCGTTGCCAATGCTTCCTTCGGGTTGCCGGACCTGGGCATGACCACCATGAACGATGTGGTGGAAGACGCCCATCGCATCTGCGGGGCCAGTGACCTTCCGCTGTTGGTGGACATCGATACCGGCTGGGGGGGCGCCTTCAATATCGGGCGTGCAGTCAAGGAGATGCAGCGGGCCGGGGTCGCTGCCGTGCACCTGGAAGACCAGGTGGCGCAGAAGCGCTGTGGCCATCGCCCCAACAAGGCGATCGTGTCCCAGCAGGAGATGGTGGATCGGGTCAAGGCGGCTGCCGACGCGCGCATCGATCCGGAGTTCTACCTGATCGCCCGTACCGATGCCTTCCAGAAGGAAGGACTCGACGCGGCCATCGACCGTGCCAACGCCTGCATCGAGGCCGGTGCCGATGCGATCTTCGCCGAGGCGGTGCACACCCTCGACGACTATCGCGCCTTCTGCGAGCGGGTGGATGCCCCGATCCTGGCCAACATCACCGAATTCGGCGCCACCCCGCTGTTCAGTCAGCAGGAACTGGCCGAGGTGGGGTGCAGCATGGTGCTCTACCCGCTGTCGGCGTTCCGCGCCATGAACGCTGCCGCGCTCAAGGTCTACCAGAGCATTCACGACAACGGACACCAGCGCGACGTGGTCGACACCATGCAGACCCGCGATGAACTCTACGACGTGCTGGGCTACCACGACTTCGAGCGCAAGCTCGACGCGCTGTTCGACGAGGGCAAGGACTGAGAGACCCTCGGGCGTCCAGCACGCCTTTCATGCCTTTTTATAACAACGACCAATGACGAAAATGGAGATACGCCATGGCTGATAAACCGATTGGAGGAGCCGGTCTGCGGGGACAGAGCGCCGGTGCGACTGCACTGTGCACCGTGGGCCAGAGTGGCTCGGGCCTGACCTATCGCGGCTACGACATCAAGGAACTGGCGGACAAGGCCCGCTTCGAGGAGGTGGCCTACCTGCTGCTCAAGGGCAAGTTGCCCAACCAGAGCGAGCTGAACGCCTACATCACCAAGTTGAAGGGCCTGCGCGGTCTGCCCGAGGCGCTCAAGACGGTACTCGAGCAGATCCCGGCGGACGCCCACCCGATGGACGTGATGCGTACCGGTGCTTCGATGCTCGGCAACCTGGAAACCGAGGCCGACTTCAGCCAGCAGCAGGACGTCTCCGATCGCCTGTTGGCGGCGCTGCCCTCGATCATCTGCTACTGGTACCGCTTCAGCCATGATGGCGTGCGCATCGACACCGAGACCGACGATGAGTCCGTGGGCGGGCACTTCCTGCACCTGCTGCGTGACGAGCCGGCCTCCGAGCTGCATGCCAGGGTGATGAACGTCTCGCTGATCCTCTACGCCGAGCACGAGTTCAACGCCTCGACCTTTACCGCTCGTGTCTGTGCATCGACTCTGTCCGACATGCATTCCTGCGTCACCGGGGCCATCGGCTCCCTGCGTGGCCCGCTGCATGGCGGCGCCAACGAGGCGGCGATGGCGATGATCGAGAACTGGCAGAGCGCCGAAGAAGCCGAACGCGAAACCCTCGGCATGCTCGAGCGCAAGGAAAAGATCATGGGCTTCGGACACGCCATCTATCGCGAGTCCGACCCGCGCAACGCCATCATCAAGCACTGGTCGAAGAAGCTCGCCGACGACGTGGGCGACACCCGCCTGTACCCGGTGTCCGAGCGGGTCGAAGCGGTGATGTGGCGCGAGAAGAAGCTGTTCTGCAACGCCGACTTCTTCCACGCCAGCGCCTATCACTTCATGGATATCCCGACCAAGCTGTTCACCCCGATCTTCGTGTGTTCTCGGGTGACCGGCTGGTGCGCCCACGTGTTCGAGCAGCGCGAGAACAATCGCATCATCCGCCCCAGCGCCGACTACACCGGCCCGGCCCACAGCGAATGGGTACCCATCGAAGAGCGTGACTGAGCCCGGGGCTCTCCCGAAGGTACCCCAACGGTATCCCGAGGCTCGAGCGGCGGGGCGCGCGCATGGTCATGGTTGTGGTCATGGTCATGCGCAGGCACAAGTGGCTCCGCCGCCTTCCTACCATATTCGCGCCGCGAGGGCCGTGCCCTCGGGCGCCCGAGACCGTGACGCCCATGAACACCGACTATCGCAAGCCCCTGCCGGGGACCGACCTTGACTACTTCGATACCCGGGAGGCGGTGGACGCCATCTCTCCCGGCGCCTACGACCGACTGCCCTACACCTCCCGGGTGCTGGCCGAGAACCTGGTGCGCCGCTGTCCGCCGGAGGATCTCACGGCGGCGCTGTCCCAGATCATCGAGCGCAAGCGCGAACTCGACTTTCCCTGGTTCCCTGCGCGGGTGGTGTGCCACGACATCCTCGGGCAGACGGCGCTGGTCGACCTGGCCGGCCTGCGTGACGCCATCGCCGAGAAGGGTGGTGATCCGGCCAAGGTCAATCCGGTGGTGCCGACCCAGCTGATCGTCGACCATTCGCTGGCGGTGGAGCACCCGGGATTCGAGGAGGGCGCCTTCGACAAGAACCGCGCCATCGAGGATCGGCGCAACGAGGACCGCTTTCACTTCATCAACTGGACCCGCGAAGCCTTCGAGAACGTCGACGTGATCCCCCCCGGCAACGGCATCATGCACCAGATCAACCTGGAGAAGATGTCGCCGGTGATCCAGGCCCGTGACGGCGTGGCCTTCCCCGACACCCTGGTGGGTACCGACAGCCACACGCCCCACGTGGACGCCCTCGGCGTGATCGCCGTCGGGGTGGGCGGGCTCGAGGCCGAAAGCGTGATGCTGGGGCGTGCCTCCTACATGCGACTGCCTGACATCGTCGGGGTGGAGCTCAGCGGCAAGCCCCAGCCTGGCATCACCGCCACCGATATCGTGCTGGCGCTGACCGAATACCTGCGCAGCGAACGGGTGGTGTCGAGCTATCTCGAGTTCTTCGGTGAAGGCGCGGGGCACCTGACACTGGGTGATCGTGCCACCATCTCCAACATGACGCCGGAGTATGGCGCCACCGCCGCGATGTTCTACATCGACGATCAGACCCTCGACTACCTCAAGCTGACCGGGCGCGAGCCGGAGCAGATCGAACTGGTGGAGACCTACGCCAAGGCCGCCGGCCTGTGGGCCGACAGCCTCGTCAACGCCGACTACGAAAGGGTGTTGCACTTCGACCTGTCCAAGGTGGAGCGCACCCTGGCGGGGCCTTCTAGTCCACACAACCGGGTCTCTACGCGGGAGCTTGCCAGTCGCGGTATCGCCGCTCCTTACGAGCAGAAGGACGGCGAGATGCCCGATGGCGCGGTGATCATCGCCGCCATCACCAGCTGTACCAATACCTCCAATCCGCGCAACGTCATCGCCGCGGGGCTTCTGGCCAAGCGCGCCAACGAGCTGGGCCTGACCCGCAAGCCCTGGGTCAAGACCTCGCTGGCGCCGGGGTCCAAGGCGGTGCAGCTGTATCTGGAGGAGTCGAACCTGCTCGGTGAGCTCGAGCAGCTCGGCTTCGGCATCGTCGGTTTCGCCTGCACCACCTGCAACGGCATGAGTGGTGCGCTCGATCCGGTGATCCAGAAGGAGGTGGTCGAGCGTGATCTCTACGCCACCGCCGTGCTGTCGGGTAACCGCAACTTCGATGGGCGTATCCACCCCTACGCCAAGCAGGCGTTTCTGGCCTCTCCGCCGCTGGTGGTGGCCTACGCCATCGCCGGCAGCGTGCGCTTCGATATCGAGAAGGACGCCCTGGGCGAAGACGCCGAGGGCAACCCGATCACCCTGAAGGATCTGTGGCCGGCGGATGACGAGATCGATGCGATCATCGCCGAGAGCGTCAAGCCGGAGCACTTCCGCGACGTCTACATCCCGATGTTCGACACCACCTTCGACAGGTCGAAGGACATCAGCCCGCTGTACGACTGGCGCGAGATGAGCACCTATATCCGGCGTCCGCCGTACTGGGAGGGTGCGCTGGCCGCCGAGCGCTCGCTGACCGGGCTGCGCGCCCTGGCGGTGCTGGGGGACAACATCACCACCGACCACCTGTCGCCGTCCAATGCCATCCTGCCGACCAGCGCGGCGGGGGAGTACCTGGCCAAGATGGGCCTGCCGGAGGAGGACTTCAATTCCTACGCCACCCATCGAGGTGATCACCTGACCGCCCAGCGGGCGACCTTCGCCAACCCCAAGCTGATCAACGAAATGGCGGTGGTCGACGGTGAGGTCAAGCAGGGCTCACTGGCTCGCCTCGAGCCCGAGGGCGAGGTCATGCGCATGTGGGAGGCCATCGAGACCTACATGGCGCGCAAGCAGCCGCTGATCGTGATCGCCGGGGCCGACTATGGTCAGGGTTCCTCCCGTGACTGGGCCGCCAAGGGGGTGCGTCTGGCCGGTGTCGAGGTCATCGTGGCCGAGGGCTTCGAGCGCATCCACCGCACCAACCTGATCGGCATGGGGGTACTGCCGCTGCAGTTCGAGGAGGGGACCACACGCAAGACCCTCGGCATCGACGGCAGCGAGACCTTCGATGTCCGCGGCGACATCCAGCCGGGGGCCAGCCTGACCCTGGTGATCAAGCGGCGTGACGGAGAAAGCGTCGAGGTGCCGGTGACCTGTCGTCTCGACACCTTCGAGGAGCTGTCGATCTACGAAGCCGGTGGCGTGCTGCAGCGTTTCGCCCAGGACTTCCTCGAATCGGAGGTGGCGTGATGGCCGCTTTTGCTCCGCAGCTCCGCATTCCCGCCATCTACATGCGTGGCGGCACCAGCAAGGGCACCTTCCTGCGCAAGGACGACCTGCCCGAGGCCGCGCGTGAGCCCGGCCCCGTGCGCGACGCCCTGCTGATGCGTCTGGTCGGTAGCCCCGATCCCTACGCCAAGCACACCGACGGCATGGGTGGCGCCACCTCCAGCACCAGTAAGGTGGTCATCGTCAGCGCCAGCGAGTCGCCGGATCACGATGTCGACTATCTGTTCGGCCAGGTGGCCATCGACAAGGCCTTTGTCGACTGGAGCGGTAACTGCGGCAACCTGTCCTCGGCGGTCGGTCCCTTCGCCATCGAGAGCGGACTGATCCCGCCTGAGCGAATTCCTGCCGACGGCGAGGTGGAGGTACGCATCTGGCAGGCCAACATCGAAAAGACCATCGTCGCCCGAGTGCCGATACAGGACGGTCAGGTGCAGGAAAGCGGTGACTTCGAGCTCGACGGCGTGGCCTTCCCCGCCGCCGAGATCGGCCTGGCCTTCAAGGACCCCGCCGACGGCGAAGGGCGGATGTTCCCGACAGGCCAGGTGGTGGATGAACTCGAGGTTCCCGAGGAGGTGGTGGCCGGAGGTCGCATTCAGGCAACCCTGATCAATGCCGGTATTCCGACCATCTTCGTCAGCGCGGCCGACCTTGGCTATGACGGCACCGAGCTTCAGGACGATATCAATTCAGACCCCGCCACCCTCGATCGGCTCGAGACGCTACGGGCCCACGGCGCGCTGAAGATGGGTCTGATCTCGAGACTCGAGGAGGCCGCGAGCCGTCAGCACACGCCGAAGCTGGCCTTCGTCGCCTCGCCTCGGGGCTACCGGGCGTCCAGCGGCAAGCAGATCGACGAAGGCGATATCGATCTGCTGGTGCGGGCCATGTCCATGGGCAAACTGCATCACGCCATGATGGGCACCGCGGCCGTGGCCATCGGAGTGGCCGCCGCGGTGCCGGGGACCCTGGTCAGCCAGGCCGCCGGCGGCGACGATGGGCGCAGTTCGGTGGTCTTCGGTCATCCCTCCGGCACCCTGCGGGTCGGGGCGCGAGCTGAACAGCTGGACGGGGAATGGACCGCCACGGAGGCGACCATGAGCCGCAGTGCCCGCATTCTGATGGAGGGCAAGGTCAGGGTGCCGGCTGACGTCCTCGATTCATAACGCTCTCGACCGATGAAGCCCGCCAGTGTCGATACTGGCGCCAGTGGCGCACCACGACGATACTGACAACGGACCTTTTGCATTAGCGCCGCCGCCAGGCGGCGCTGTCGTTCTCCCCCATTCTCGAACCTCTCGCCATCCGCCCACGCTGGTCCTCGGACTCCCGGCTCTGGCTCAGGTGCAGGCACGCCGGCAGCGGGCGATAGCGCTCACTGGAAGGAGGCAGACATGAGCACCGTCGAATCCAATGTTCGTCCCGACTACGACGACGAACTCAAGGCCATCGCCGACTATGCGCTGGACGCCGTCATCGATAGTGACGAGGCCTTCGATACGGCGCGCCACTGCCTGATGGATACTTTGGGCTGTGGCCTGCTGGCATTGCGCTTCCCTGAATGCACCAAGCATCTAGGGCCGCTGGTGGAAGGCACCCAGGTGCCATGTGGCTCGCGGGTGCCTGGCACGTCCTATCGACTGGACCCGATCAAGGCGGCCTTCGATATCGGAGCCATGGTGCGCTGGCTGGACTACAACGATACCTGGCTCGCGGCGGAGTGGGGGCACCCGTCGGACAATCTGGGCGGTATCCTGGCGGTGGCCGACCATCTCTCACAGTGCCGCGTGGCCAGGGGCGAAGCCCCGTTGGTCATGCACGAGGTGCTCGATGCGATGATACGGGCACACGAGATACAGGGCGTGCTGGCGCTGGAGAACTCGTTCAATCGTGTCGGACTGGACCACGTGTTACTGGTCAAGGTGGCGTCCACTGCCGCTATCGCCAGGCTGCGCGGCGCCAGTCGTGAGCAGACGCTGTCGGCGCTATCCCATGCCTTCGTCGACGGTCAGAGCCTGCGCACCTACCGCCATGCTCCCAATGCCGGTTCGCGCAAGAGCTGGGCCGCCGGTGACGCCACCTCGCGGTCGGCGCGTCTGGTGGACATCGCGATGCGCGGGGAAATGGGCATACCCGGCGTCCTGAGCGCTCCCCAGTGGGGCTTCTGTGATGTCTCCTTCAGTCACTCCAATCGTGATCTCTCGCTGAAGCCCGAGGACACCCGGCGTCTACGTCTGCCTCAGTCGTTTGGCAGCTACGTGATGGAGAACATCCTGTTCAAGCTTTCCTTCCCCGCAGAGTTTCATGCCCAGACGGCCTGCGAGGCGGCGGTCACCCTGCACCCCGAGGTCAAGGGGCGGCTGGATGAGATCGAGCGCATCGAGCTGACTACCCATGAGTCGGCAATACGCATCATCTCCAAGGAAGGGGCGCTGGCCAACCCGGCAGATCGAGACCACTGCCTGCAGTACATGGTGGCGGTACCGCTGATGCTGGGTGAGCTTCAGGCCGAGCACTACGAGGATGACTTTCATCAGGCTCATCCGGAGATTGATGAGCTGCGGGAAAGGATGGTGGTCGTCGAGGACGAGGGCTATACACGGGACTATCTGGACCCGGACAAGCGATCGATCGCCAACGCGGTCAGGGTGGTGTTCACCGATGGTAGTGCGACTGACACGGTGGAGGTGGCATATCCCATTGGTCATCGCCGTCGTCGCGAAGAGGGCATGGCGGTGCTCGAGGCCAAGTGTCGACGCCACCTGGCCACCCGATTCGCCCCCGGACGTTGCGACGAGATCATGACGCTGTATCAGGACGCCGAGCGCCTGGCGGCGACGCCGGTTCATCGCTTTGTCGATCTGCTGGTGCTGTAGAGACCAACGAGGGGAGGGCGGTGGCTTGGGCAGCGTGGGCAGCGCTGTCCCCGGGCGTACCCATGGGCCTGCAAAATCCGTCGCCGGGCAGGCTTAGCCTTTGGTCGAAATTTTTTTACACGAAGTGCTTGCCAAGGCCGGCCCCGATCCGTAAAGTACGCATCCGCTGCCGACGACGAGCAAACGTCACAGGCGGTGAAGGGTGGTAAAGTGATTGTTTTGAAAAGGCTTTTTCAAGTCTTCGAAAAATTCTCCACTTGACGGGCAACGAGAAATCGGTAAAATGCTCGCCACTCGATCGGAGTCGCCAGGACGGCATCGCAGGATGCGCGTCAGGCTCGCTTCGCTTTCTCTTGGGTCCTGCAGGCATTGCTTGCACGGCGAAAAAAGAAAGCCTTGACGAAACGCTTCGATTCTGTAGAATACGCCTTCCTCGCAGGGCGCTGTGACAAGGGCTCGGGTTAACGATTCGGGCTGCGGCGCAGCAAAGCGAGACGCTCTTCCGGCCGGTTTGGCCGAGGGCGAGCTCTTTAAAAATTGATCAGGTAATTCATGTGGGCGCTTGCCGATGAGTCAGTGACACTGTCACTGAAATATCAAGGCAAGCGACTCGTCAAACGAGACGTTTGAACCTTGAGCCAAG